>CADCVR010000090.1 GCA_902806205.1 uncultured Solirubrobacteraceae bacterium
TGGCTGACGCCGCACGATTTCCGCAGCCGATCCTGTACGGATCGGCAAGGGATCGGGTGGCGTCTGGTGCCAGCCGAAACGTCGAGCGGGCGGCACCGGATCCGTGGAATCACTCATCTAGGGCCGGTAGGTCCGCGCGTGCACGTCGCCGCCGGCGATCCAGGCGAGGAGCGCGCCGCCCTCCCGGGTCGCCGCGAGGGCCGGGCTGCTCGAGCGGTCCGAGCGGGCGGCGAGCCGACGCGGCGGGCCGGGGATCCCGCCCGCGGCGATGCGCCGCGCGGTGATCGCGCGCGCGGACGACTCGCCCGTCCAGGCGACGAACGCGCTCCCGGTGCCGTCGGCGGCGAGCACCGCTCGGCGCCCGCGGCCGAGAGGGCGCACCGCGTCGAGCGGCGTGCCGTCCCCGCCCAGGCGCACGAGCTGCAGCTCGCCGACGAACGAGCTGTCGCCGACGGGTGCCACGACGAGCACCTCGCCCGTCTGGGTCACCGCGACCTGCGCGGCGTCGGTCGTGTTCGCGAGCACCCGCCGGGCCGGGCCGAAGCTCCCGCCCGCGGGCCGTGCGGCGACCATGAGATCGGTGTCCTGGCGCCAGAAGGCGAGCGTCGCGCCCCCGCCCCCGCGGACCACGCGGGTCAGGTCGACCTCGCCGGTGGCGAGGGTCGCCGGCGCACCGAAGCCGCCGGGGCTGCGATCGCTGACGAGCACCCGGCCGTCGTCCACCCAGGAGACGGTCGACAGGCCCGTCGCATCCGTGGTCGCGCCGGGCTCGGAGAGCGGGCTCACCGGCAGCCGCACGCCGTGCAGGCCCGACCGGGTGAGCTCGATCGCGTCGGCGCGGGTGCGTCGCGACCAGAGCAGGGCCGGCGCGCGACCGGCGGCCCACTGCGGGTCGTAGGCCGATTCGCCCGTGGTCGTCAGGCTGAGCGTCCCGTCCCGGCGGCCGTCGCGGTCGACGGTCACCAGCTTGAGGCGGTGATTCGGGCGCGAGTAGCGGCGCCAGGCGACGGCGAAGGCCCCGTCACGGAGATAGGCGGGCAGCGGCGCTTCGACGGAGTTGCGCGAGCTGTCGAGCACGATCGCCGAGCGCCTCAGGCCGTCGCGCGCACGGCCGAGCCGGAGCTCCGCGCGCTGGGTGCGACCCAGGCGCCGCTGCCAGCCCAGCGCGATCCGGTCGCCGGGACCCGCGGCGGCCCTCACCGCTGCGGCGGTTCCGGCGCGGGTCTGGGCGCGGTCGGCGCTCCAGCCCGCGGACGCGGAGGGCGCGGCGGCCAGGAGCGCGACGGCGCCCGCGGCCAGCCTGAAGCGGTTGGGACATCGGCGGTGACGGGGCATGGTCAGCCTGCAACGCGGTTCAGGCACCAGAGGTTGCGCGCAGGGCGGTTGTCACAATGCCCTCGCTCTCATGGCCCGCCGCCCCGTCGACCCGAACCAGTCCTTTCCCGCGCTCGAGGAGCAGGTGCTCGCGCGCTGGCTCGAGCGCGACGTCTTTCCGGAGTCGGTGCGCATGCGTGAGGGTGCCGACGAGTTCGTGTTCTACGAGGGCCCGCCGACGGCCAACGGCAGGCCGGGCACCCACCACGTCCTGGGCCGCGTGTTCAAGGACATCTTCCTGCGCTACAAGACGATGCGCGGCTTCCACGTCGCGCGCAAGGGAGGCTGGGACACCCACGGGCTGCCCGTCGAGATCCAGGTCGAGAAGGCGCTGGGACTCACGTCGAAGACCGACATCGAGGCCTACGGGATCGAGGCGTTCAACCAGCGGTGCCGCGCGTCGGTCTTCGAGTACCTGGAGGACTGGACGGCGCTGACCCAACGGATCGGCTTCTGGGTCGACCTCGACGACGCCTACCGCACGCTCGACCCCACCTACATCGACTCGGTCTGGTGGGCGCTCAGGCAGATCTGGGACAAGGGCCTGATCTACGAGGGCCACAAGGTCGTCCCGTACTGCCCGCGCTGCGGCACGGCGCTCGCCTCGCACGAGGTCGCGCAGGGCTACCGGGACGTGACCGACCAGAGCGTCTACGTCCGCCTGGCGGTCAAGGCCGACGGCGGTCCGCTGCTCACCGGCGACGAGCTGCTCATCTGGACGACGCTGCCGTGGACGGTGCTGCCGAACGCCGCCGTCGCCGTCAACCCGGAGATCGCCTACGTCCGTGCCACCGCCCCCGGTGAGCCCCGGCCGGTCGTCCTGGCCGAGGCGCTCCTCGAGCACGTGTTCGGATCCGACGGCGTGGAGGTGCTCGACCGCTTCCCGGGCTCCGCGCTCGAAGGAGCCGCGTATACGCCCGCCTTCCCCTACATCACCACGCAGGAGTACGGCGCGCGCGGCCACACGGTCATCGGCGCGGGGTTCGTCTCCGCCGACGACGGCACGGGCCTGGTCGGCACGGCGATCGCCTTCGGGGAGGACGACTACAAGCTGGGCACCGACGCGGGCCTCGCCGTCATCAACCCCGTGCTCCCCGACGGGACCTTCGACGCGCGCATGGGCCCCTACGCGGGCATCGACGTCCGCGCGGCCGACGCCAAGGTGCTCGAGGATCTCGGGAGCCGAGGGCGGCTGCTCCGCGCGACGCCGTACGAGCATTCCTTCCCGCACTGCTGGCGCTGCGGCACACCGCTGATCTACTACGCCAAGCCCTCGTGGTACATCCAGACGTCGCGGATGCGCAAGGAGCTGCTGGCCGCCAACGAGGCGATCGAGTGGTACCCGCCCCACATCAAGCGCGGGCGCATGGGCGACTGGCTGGAGAACAACGTCGACTGGGCGCTGTCGCGCGAGCGCTACTGGGGGACGCCGCTCCCGGTCTGGCGCTGCGAGGAGGGCCACACCCACTGCGTCGGCAGCCTCGACGAGCTCGAGGAGCTCTCCGGCGTCCGCCTCGCCGACCCGCACCGCCCCTACGTCGACGACGTCGGCTTCCCCTGCCCGCGGTGCGCCGGGCGGATGCAGCGCGTCCCCGAGGTCATCGACGTGTGGTTCGACTCCGGTTGCATGCCGTTCGCCCAGGTCCACGCGCCGTTCGAGCACGGGGAGCGCTTCGAGCGCATGTTTCCCGCGGACTTCGTCTGCGAGGCGCTCGACCAGACGCGCGGCTGGTTCTACTCGCTGATCGCCGTCGGGACGCTGCTGTTCGGCCGCGCACCCATGGAGCACGTCGTCTGCCTCGGGCTGATCCTCGACGAGCGCGGGCTGAAGATGTCGAAGTCCAAGGGCAACATCGTCGTGCCCTGGGAGGTCATCGACCGTTTCGGCGCCGACGCGTTCCGCTGGTACTTCCTGACCTCCAAGCAGCCCTGGGACGGCTACCGCTTCTCCGAGGAGGCCGTGGGCGAGGGGGTGCGGCTGTTTCTCAAGCAGCTCTGGAACACCTACGCGTTCCTGCAGACCTACGAGCCGTCGGAGGACGTCGGGACGTGCGAGCAGACCGAGCTCGACCGCTGGATCCTCGCGCGGCTGAGCGGCACCACCGCCGAGGTCACCGCCCGCCTCGACGACTACGACGCGACCTTCGCCGGCCGGGCGATCGCGGGATTCGTCGACGACCTGAGCAACTGGTACGTGCGTCGCAACCGCCGGCGCTTCTGGTCGGGTGACCCGCACGCCTTCGAGACGCTGCGCACCTGCCTGCTCTCGGTCGCCCAGCTCCTCGCGCCGTTCACCCCGTTCGTCGCCGACGAGATCTGGGAGGGCCTGGAGGGCGGCGGTCTGTCCGTGCACCTCTCCGACTGGCCGCAGCCGGGCGAGCGCGACGAGGCGCTGGAGCTCGCCATGGCCACCGCCCGCGACACGGTCCGCATGGGCCTGGGCGCGCGCGGGGCGTCGAAGATCAAGCTCCGCCAGCCGCTGCACGAGGTCGTCGTGGTCGCCGCGGGGCGCGAGCGCGCGGCGATCGAGCGGTTCTCGGAGGTCGTCCGCGAGGAGCTCAACGTCAAGGCGCTGCGCTTCGTCGCGGGCGCGGAGGAGCTCGGCTCCTACGCGCTGAAGGCCAACTACCGGGCGCTCGGGCCGCGCTTCGGCAAGCGCATGCCGCAGGTGGTGGCGGCCATCGAGGCGCTCGACGCGCAGCACGCCGCGGTGGTGCTGCGCGACGGCGGAAGCGTCGGCGTCAACGTCGAGGGCCACGAGCACGAGCTCACCGGCGACGACGTGTCGCTGCAGATGCAGCCGCTCGACGGCTACCAGGTGGAGCGCGAAGGGGCGCACGCGGTGGCGCTGGACCTGACGATCGACGCGGAGCTGCGCGCGGAGATGCTCGGGCGCGAGATCGTCCGGGCGGTGCAGGGCGCGCGCAAGGACGCCGGCTTCGACGTCTCCGACCGCATCGCGCTCGAGCTCGGGGGCGACCCCGTGCTCATCGCGGCGGCCCGCCGCCACGAGGCCTACATCGCCGCGGAGGTGCTGGCGATCTCGGTCGCGTGGGACAACACGAGCGGGACCGTCTTGCACATCGAAGGCATGGAGTTGCGCGTCTCGGTGACGCGGGCGTGACGGAACTGCGCACGCGGGGGCGCAGGGCCGGCGGCGCGCCCTGGGGTCGTGACAACGATCCGCGAAGGAGGCACCGATGGACGACGAGACCCTGCTGGCCGTGGTGGGCGGCATCCCCGAGGGCTGCTGGATGAGCTACGCCGACGTGTGCGCGGCGGCAGGCGGCAGCGCGCGCCAGGCGCTCGCGCTCAACGGGCGCCTGAGCCGCCTGAAGTGCCACGGGGCCTGGCGGGTGCTCAAGGCCAACGGCACCATCGCGCCGACCGCGCTCGGCGCTCCCGAGCGCGTGCGCGAGCTGCTGCTCGCGGAGGGCGTGGCCTTCGAGGGCGGCAAGGCCCGGCCCGAGCAGCGGATCCGGCCCGCGGAGGGCGTGGCGGCGGAGGCCGCGGCGCGCGAGGCGGCGGAGGTGCGGCGCACGGAGGAGCGCTCGCGGCGTGTCGTCCGGGAGGTCCCCTGACCGACCGTGGCGAAGAGCAGTCGGGCGAGGCGCGGCGCTCCGCATCCCGAGGTGGGGTCGGTTGTCAAGAGCCCCGCACCAGCGGCGGAGTGCCGCAGCCCGCCCGCGCTCAGCCCCGCGGGGGGACGATCCGCAGGATGCGGTCGTCGTCGCGGGAGACCGGGGAGCCGTACTGGTCGCCGTTGTTGCTCGTGGTCACCCAGATCGTCCCGTCGGGGGCCTCGACGACGGCGCGCAGCCGGCCGTAGCGGCCTTGCAGCAGCGTGCGTTCGCCGGTGACCCGGGGGCCGCTCACCGTGAGGCGGCGCAGGCTGCGGCCCTTGAGCGCGGCGACGAGGACGTCGCCGGTCCAGCTCGAGCCGCCCCGCGAGACGAACGTCAGCCCCGACGGCGCGATCGTGCGACCCCACACGCGTGCGGGCGCCGCGAACTCCCCGTGGTCGCGGCCGCGCCGGAGGGGCCAGCCGTGGTTGGCGCCGCGGCGCACGACGTTGAGCTCGTCGTTGCCCGAGGGGCCGTCGAACCCGCTTGGCCCGTGGTCGGTCACCCAGAGCCGGTTCGACCGGGGCTGCCAGTCGAGGCCCTGCGGGTTGCGCAGCCCCTTGGCGTAGCGCTCGGGGGAGCGGGTGGAGCCGCGATACTGGCCGGGGGTCAGGCGCAGCACCTTGCCGTTGAGCCCGTCCTGCTGCGCGAGGGCGCCCGAGCCGGCGTCGCCCGTGGTGACGTACAGCCGGCGGTCGGGCCCGAAGCGCAGGCGGCCGGAGTCGTGGATCGAGCCCCCGCGAATCCCGGAGAGCACGGTGCCGTCGCGGCGCAAGCGGTTGCCCGCGAAGCGATAGCGCTCGACGCGGATGTCGCCGCGGGTGACGTAGAGGTAGACGAAGCGGCGGCCCGACGCGAAGTCGGGGTCCACGGCGACGCCGAGCAGGCCGCCCTCGCCCGCGGCCCGGACCGGTATGCGGCCGACGGGCGCGCCCTGGAGCCGCCGGCCTCGGCTGACGATGCGAACGGCGCCGCCGCGCTCGGTCACCAGGGCGCGGCCGTCGGGGAGGAACGCGATGTCCCACGGTACGCGGAGACCGCGGGCGATGGTCGCCACGCGCGGGCGCGAGGAGGCCGTCCGCAGAGGTGACCGCTCGGCGGCGCGGGAGCGCGGCTCGGGCGCGGCGCGCGGCTCGGCGGCCTCGCGCGGCTCGGTCGTTGCGTCCGGCTCGGTCGTGACGTCCGGTTCGGCCGTGGCGTCCGGGTCGACCGTGGCGCTCGGGGCGGCGGTCACCATCGTCGGCGCGTCGCCTCCACTCCCCGGGGTCGTAGCTCCGCAACCCAGCAGAAGCGAGGCCCCGAGCAGGAACGTCAAGGTGGATCGCACGTCCCCATGGTGACGCGCGGGACCTTGCGATGCGGTGAACAGTCCTCAGGCCTCGCGCTCGGCGGCGGCCGCCCGGCCTCGAACGCGATCATCGTCGGCAGGGAGAGGACGTCGAGCCCGCGCGGCAACCGGCGCACGCGGAACGCGCCGTCGTTACATCTTCGTCCCATGAAGGGGTCGTCCGCGCGGTGCGGTGGTGCCGTCATCGCCGCCGTCCTGGCCACCGCGGGCGCAGGAGCGATCACCGTCGCCCGGGCCCAGGACGCGCGCTCGGACACCCTGGGGCGCAGCACCGCCGAGCAGACCATCCGGGGGGACACGCGGACCCCGGGCGGCTTCGCGGGCCTGCGCGCCGGGGCCGGGGAGGCGCACATCGTCCGCGGGGAGCTGGCAGGCCCGGTCCCCGGGCGCGAGAAGCGCCGCGCCTCGCTGGCGTACTTCGCGCAGCTCACGGACTTCCAGCTCTCCGACGAGGAGTCGCCCGCGCGCGTGGAGTTCCTGGACGCGAGCGCCGACTCGCCGCTCAACGTCCCGTTCGGCGCCGCCTGGCGCCCGCAGGAGGCCTTCGTCGCCCACATCACCGAGCAGGCCATCCGGCAGGTCAACCGCTTCGCGCCCGGGAGTCCGGTTGCACAGGCCCGTGGCGTCCGGGCGCCGCTCGGCTTCGCGATCACGACCGGCGACTCGGCCGACAACCAGCAGCGCAACGAGACCGAGGCGGTGGTGACCCTGCTCGACGGCGGCACCGTGAACCCGAACTCGGGTTCGGCCGACCCGGCCGACTACGCGTCACCGGCGTGCGCCGCGGTGCCCGGCGGGGTCGAGACCAGGCCCCGGTACACGGGCGTGCAGGACTACGACGACGGCCTCGCCGGCGGCGCGTTCTACGACCCTGACGAGCCGGTGGGCCAGTTCTCGAGGTTCCCGCGCTGGCCCGGGATCCTCGACCGGGCGCAGGAGTCGTTCGCCGCCACGGGCCTGGCCGTCCCGTCCTACGTCACCTTCGGCAACCACGACGGGCTCGTGCAGGGCAACCAGGCCGCCAACCCCGGACTCGACGCCGTCGCCCGCGGCTGCGTCAAGCCGTTCGCCCCGACCCCGAGCGCGGGACCGGCCGACACGCCCGGGGACGCCGCGGCGCTGCTGGCCTCCGGCGGCGCGGGCCTCGTGCCGCCCGATCCGGCGCGCGGCTTCGTCTCCAAGCCCGGCTACAAGGCGCTGCACGCCCGCGGTAGGGATGCCCACGGCTTCGCGTTCGTCGACCCGGCCGAGCTGCGAGCGTCGCGCGGCGCAGCGGGCTACTACGCGTGGAGCCCGGCGCCGGGCTTGCGCTTCATCGGCCTCGACACGGTCTCCGACGGCGGGATCGCCGGGCCGTCGGCCGACGGCAACCTCGACGATCCGCAGTTCCGCTGGGTCCGCCGGGAGCTCGAGGTGGCTCGTGCCGCCGGACAGATGGTGATCGCGTTCGGCCACCACCCGCCGCGGTCGCTGACCTCCCGCGTCCCCGACGAGGTGGCCGGGCCGTGCTCGGGGAGCGAGCCTGCGGGCGGGGACGCCCGCCCGGGGTGCGACCTCGATCCGCGCGACTCCCGGCCGCTTCACGACGGGGCCGACCTCGAAACGCTGTTCAAGGAGTTCGCGAACGTCATCGCACTGGTCTCCGGCCACACGCACGAGAATCGGGTGACGCCGGTCAAGCGGCCCGGTGACGGCGGGTTCTGGGAGATCGAGACGGCGGCCGAGCTCGACTTCCCCAACCAGAACCGGCTCATCGAGGTCATGGACAACCGTGACGGCACGCTGTCGCTCTTCGGCACGGTCCTCGACCACGCGGGGCCGATCGCCGCGCCGCCGCCCGGCACACCGGGGGCGACGATGAGCGTGAGCGACCTCGCGTCGGCGGGCCGGCTGCTCGCCTACAACGATCCGCAGTCGGCGCGGGCGCCGGACACCGGGGAGGTCGGCGGTGGCGGGCTCGGCGCCCCGGCGGACCGCAACGTCGAGCTGCTGCTGCCCGACCCGCGGGAGCGCGCGGCGCCCCCCGGTTCGCCGCGGTCCGGCGGCCGGAACGCGTGCGGCGCCACGCGCGGCCTGCGCTCGACCCGGGTGCGCCCGCGCGGGCGCGGGGCCCGCCTCGCGTTCTCACGCCCGGCCGGGCGGCCGGTCACCGTCGACGTCTTCCAGCACACCGCCGGTCGCCGCGCGCTCGGCGAGCGGCTCGTCGCGCGCTTCGCCGGGCGCTCGGCGTCGGTGGCCTGGAACGGGCGGGCGAACCGCCGCGGGCGGCGGGTCGGCGACGGCCTGTACTCCGTGCGCTACACGATGCGCCTGCCCCGCGGACGGCGCGACGTACGCCGGGTCGCGTTGCGCCGCGCTCGGGGGAGATTCACCGTGCGCCCCCCGTTCGCGCACCGCGACCGGTGCGGCCTGCTGCGCTCCTTCAAGCTCGGGCGCCCGGGCTTCGGTGGGACCGCCGACCGATTCGTCGGCCTCTCCTACCGCCTGGGTCAGGCCTCCCGCGTCACCGTCCGGGTGCTGCGTGGCACGCGCACGGTCAAGGCCTTCCCCGCTCGCGACGTGCCCGCCGGCGTCCTCGTCCGCCTGCGCTTCGACGCGGAGCGCCGGTCGCGCGGGGACTTCCGCTTCGCGATCGATGTGCGCGCCGCCGGCGGGGCACGGACCACCGCGACGCTCGTCGCCCGGCGGGTCTAGAAGCCTCAGGCGTTCAGGCGGTGCGGCTCCCGGCGACCACCCGCCGATACATCGACGGGCTCCTGGGAGCCGCGATGAGGACGTCTCCGCGTGGCGTCAGGCCAACGCGGGTTCGAGCTGCGCTTCGAGCTTCTTCTTCGGGTAGGCGCCGATGATCTTCGCGGCGGGCTGCCCGGCCTTGAACAGGATCATCGTCGGCAGGGAGAGGATCTGGAACTGCGCGGCGGTGTGCTGGTTCTCGTCCACGTTGAGCTTGACCACGCGCAGGCCGCGCTCCTCGGAGATCTGCTCGAGCACCGGGGAGACGGCACGGCACGGGCCGCACCACGGCGCCCAGAAGTCGACGAGGACGGGCTCGAGGCTCTCGACCACCTCGGCCTTAAAGCTCGCGTCGGTGACGTCGGTGACGTCGGCCATCGCTCAGATCACCGGCTCGATCTCGCTGACGAGCTTCTTCTTGGGGAAGGCACCCACGATCTGCTTGGCGGGCTGACCCGCCTTGAAGACGATCATCGTCGGGATCGACATGACGCCGAACTGCGCGGCGGTCCGCTGGTTGTCGTCGACGTTGAGCTTGACGATGCGCAGGTCGTCACGCTCGGCGGCGATCTCCTCCAGGACCGGGCCCACCACGCGGCACGGGCCGCACCACGGCGCCCAGAAGTCGACGAGGACCGGCTTGTCGGACTCGATGACCTCGGCCTGGAAGTTGGCGTCTGTGACGTCGGTGACGGCGATGCCCATGTCGATGCTCCTTGGAAGAGAGGGGATCTTCACTATACAAAGTGAAGCGGCGTGCTCGGGGCCCTCGGTGGTGGCCTCACCCGCGCAGGGCGAGGATGAGCTGCGGCGAGACGTAGACCTCGACGAAGGCGGCGGCGACGAGCACCGGCACGGCCAGCGCGACGGTCGCGATCGTCGCTGCGAGCAGTTCGTGCCATTCGCCCCGGCGGCTGGCCACGACCCAGGCGGCCAGCGGCAGGAACAGGGCGACGAGCTCCGGGACGGCGTGCGGCAGCAGGCCCAGCAGCAGCAGGGCGGGCGAGATGCCGCCCTGGGCGGCGAGGGTCGCCGCTCCCGCTCCGAGCGCGAAGGCCTGGGTGGCCAGCGAGAACGCGGTGGCCGCGACGACGAAGGCGATGGCGAGCGGCCCGGCCACGTCGTGCACGCGACGGTAGAGCCCCGAGTACCGCTCGGCCTGGTCGGGCAGCGAGGAGCCCGCGATGAAGCCCGCGACGCAGGCGAAGCCGTGCAGCGCCAGGACCAGCGCGTTGCGCGCGAGCACGTCGCCGACCGCGCCGAGGGCGGCGGGCTCGGTCAAGCCGGCGAACGTGATCCGCGCCGCGCCCGGCTCCACGGCGCTGCCGATCACCAGGACGGAGAGCAGCAGCCCCGCGGAGATCGAGCAGGCGCCGACGAGCCAGCCCTTGAGGACAGGCCACGGCGCCGCGCTCCAGCGCGCGAGCGTCGCGCGCGTGTTTTGTAGGCCCTGGACGAGCGCGAGGTCGGAGGCGGCCATCCGCCTGACATATCGGCGTCCCGCCGCACACGGTTGAGCTTCGCGCGTGTTCGTTGGCCCGACGCACCCAGCGTGGGGCCTGCTGGCACTCCACGGCTCGTCCGGCCCCACGCCGGCGCCGTTCAGCCGCCACGGCGCCGCAGTCCGGGGACCATCACGACGGCCTCCGCGGCGATCCGCCAGGTCATCTTCGACGTGCCGCGCTGACGGTCGCGGAACGTGATCGGGACCTCGCGCACCCGGAAGCCCTGACGGATCGCGCGGTAGGTGAGCTCCACCTGGAAGGCGTACCCGTGGGAGCGGACGGTCGGCAGGTCCACCGCGCGGAGCACTTCCGCGCGGAAGCACTTGAAGCCACCGGTGAGGTCGCGCACGCCGAGTCCGAGCGCCCGGCGCGCGTACCACGACCCGCCGCGCGAGACGAGCCGGCGGCCGCGGCCCCAGTCGGTCACGCCGCCCCCGGGCACGTACCGCGAGCCGAGCGCGAGGTCCACGGAGCCACGCGCCGCCTCCAGCAGCCGGGGCAGGTCGGCGGGGTCGTGCGAGAAGTCCGCGTCCATCTGGAGGACGAACGCGGCCGCCTCCTCCAGCGCGCGCGCGAACCCGGCCAGGTAGGCCGGGCCGAGGCCGGCACGCTCGGTGCGGTGCAGCACGCGCAGGGCCGGGAGCTCCTCGGCGAGACGGTCGGCGATCCTCCCCGTTCCGTCGGGCGAGCTGTCGTCGACGACGAGGATCCGGTGACCCTCCGCGGCCGCGCGCGCGAGCAGGACATCGGCGGCCCGCACGATCGCCTCGATGTTCTCGGCCTCGTTGAACGTGGGGAGGATGAGCCAGGCGGCGCCGGACATGGCGGCCGTACCCTAGGGGCCGCATGTCCGCCCCCGCCGCCCGCCCGGACCCGCCGAACGCCGCGATCGCCGCGCTCTTCGACGAGCTCGCCGACCTCTACGAGCTCGACGGCGCCTCGATTCACCGCGTGCTCGCCTACCGCAACGCCGCGAAGACCGTCCGCGAGGCGCCGCGCTCGATCGCCGCCCTCACGCGCGAGGGGAGGGTCACGTCGCTGCCGGGCATCGGCAAGACGCTCGAGGAGAAGGTCACCGCGCTGCTCGAGACGGGCTCGATCCCGGCGGTGGAGAAGCTGCGCGCACGTTTCCCGCAGGGGCTGGTGGAGATGACGCGGCTGCCGGGCCTCGGCCCGAAGAAGGCGCGCACGCTCTTCCACGAGCTCGGGGTGGATGGGCTGGAGGCGCTCCGGCTCGCGGCCGAGCAGGAGCAGCTGCGCGACGTCAAGGGCTTCGGGGCGAAGTTCGAGGCGTCCGTCCTCGCCGCGCTCGACGCGGGGCTCGGTGGGGCGCTCGCACCGCGGGTGCTGCTGCACAAGGCGCTGCCGATCGCCGAGGGCATCGTCGAGGCGCTGCGCGCACACCCGGCCGCGGACAAGGTCGAGCTGGCCGGCAGCGCGCGCCGCCGCGCTGACTCCTGCAAGGACCTCGACATCATCGCCACGGCCTCGGATCCGGCGGCGCTGATCGCCGCGTTCGGCGAGCTCGACGTCATCGAGTCCGTGAGCGGGGTTCCCGGGCAGAACGCCGCGAAGGCCCGCACGCACACGGGCATGCCGGTCGATCTGAAGGTCGTCGCGCCCGACCAGTTCGGCAACCTCCTGCAGCACTTCACGGGCTCCAAGCTGCACAACGTCTCCCTGCGCGAGGCCGCGGTGCGCAAGGGGCTGCACGTCAGCGAGTACGGGCTGCTCGACGACGCGACGGGGCAGACCCACCGCTGCTCCACCGAGCACGAGGTCTACGAGCGCCTCGGCCTGCCGTGGATCCCGCCCGAGCTGCGCGAGAATCGTGGTGAGCTCGCGCTCACCGACGCCGGAGGGGTGCCGGTGCTGATCGAGCACGCCGATCTGGTGGGGGATCTGCACATGCACACCACGGCCTCCGACGGACGCAACTCCGTCGAGCAGATGGCCGAGGCGGCGCGCGCCCGCGGGCTGCAGTACATCGCGATCACCGACCACTCCGCGACGCACGGCTTCGGCAAGCACGTCACTCCGGACGACCTGCGCCGCCAGATCGAGCGCGTGCGCGAGGTCGACGCCGCCCTCGAGGGCATCGAGGTGCTGATCGGCACCGAGACGAACATCCTCACCGACGGCAGCCCGGACTATCCCGACGAGCTGCTCGCCGAGCTCGACTGGGTGATGGGCTCCTTGCACACCGCGTTCGGGCACGAGCCGACCCGCCGCCTGGTCACCGCGTGCGAGCACCCGTGGATCGACTGCATCGGCCACCCGACGGGCCGCAAGATCGAGTCGCGCCCGCCCTACGACGTCGACATGGAGCAGGTCATCGACACCGCCGTCCGGACTCAGACGATGCTCGAGATCAACTCCGCACCCGACCGCCGCGACCTGAACGACATCCACGCACGGGCGGCCCGCGACGCGGGAGCGCGCATCGTCGTGGATTCCGACGCCCACGGGACGAACACGCTCGGGATCACGGTGTGGGGCATCGCGACCGCGCGCCGCGCCTGGCTGACGAAGGCCGACGTCGCCAACACCTTGCCCTGGGCGCAGTTCGCGCCGCTGCGCAAGCGCGCGACCGCGAAGCGCTGACCGGGGGATGCTCAGTCCAGGAGCCGCGGGAGCAGCTCCTCGGCGACGACGCGCTCGACGGCCGCGCGCGAGAACGGCGCGAGCGCCGCCGCGGCGCGGGCCGCGTAGCCGGACGCGCCGTCGCCGGAGGCGGACGCAACCCCCGCCTCGAGCGCCGCGCGCAGCGCCGTGGCGAGCCCCGTGACGTCGTCGCCGTCGGCCACGACGAGCCGTGGATCGAGCCCGCGCGCGAGCTCCAGTGCCGCGTAGGGCCCCGGGGCCGCGGTGGTGACGAGCATGCAGCCGTCCGCGAGCGCCTCGAGCTGGGCGATGCCGTAGTCCTCGCGCCGCGGCGCGGTGACGAACACCCGCGCGCGGCGCAGGAGCGCGCGAAAGGCCTCCGGGGCGAGCAGTCCCGCGGTGCGGACCGAGGGCGGTAGCGGCCCGGTGCCGCCTCCGGCTGCCCAGGCCTCCGCCACGTGCGCCGCGTCGACTCCCGCGACGACGAGCTCTCCCGGGAGCGACGCCGCAGCCCAGGCGGCAAGGACGCGGTCGAGGCCCTTCTTGTGCCAGTTGGCCCCGTAGGTGACCGCCGCCACGTCGCGGTGAGAAGCGGCGGTTCCCGACGGGGCGACGGGAACCGGCACCACGACCGACGGTCCGGGAAGCTCCGTCGCCGTCAACGGAACGAGCAGGGGCGCCTGGCGCAGCCGCCGTGCCTCCACGGGCCGCTGCCACAGGCCGTGGCGCCCCGGGCGGGTCTCGACGGCGAGCGCGTCGAAGCGGATGGCGCCCGGCCGCGGCCACATCAGCGCCGCGGTGGTCGTGGAGTAGATGACCGCCCGCGGGGACGCGGAGGCGATGCCGGCGGCCGCCGCGCGCCGCGCCGCGCGCGCCCACCCGAGGTCGGTCGCCATGAACGTCCGGACCTCGCGCGGGCGCGCCGCCGTCACCCGCGCCACCGACGCCCCCGCCCGTTCCAAGGACGCCGCGAACTCGTCGTCGGCGGCCTGCAGCCCGGCGGTGGCGCCGAGGCAGACGAGGAGCAGGTCGGTCACCGCGACGCGCGCCGGTAGTGCCCCGGCCACTCCGCGTGGCGGATGCGCGCGATCTCGCGGATCTCCCCGTGGGTCCCCCACTCGTTCGCGCCGAGCCGAGAGAGCGGCTCGAGCCTGCGCACCTCGGGGCGCCCGTTCTCGAGCACGTCGGTGCTGACGACCGCGTGGACCACCCGCCCGAAGACCACCGCGGAGTTCCCGAAGGAGAGCGTCGTGTGCAGCTCGCATTCGAGGGCGGCCGGCGAGGCGGCGACCCGCGGCGGCGCGACCTTCTCGCTCGCCTCCCGCTCGAGGCCCACCGCGTCGAACTCGCTGACGCCGCGCGGGAAATCCGTTGCCGTGGCGTTGACCTCCTCGAAGAGCGCCTCGGGCGTGAAGCAGACGACGAACTCGCGCGTCGCCTCGACGTTCGCCAGGCTGTCCTTGCGCCCGACGGAGGTGAACTGCACGACGGGTGGCGAGACGCACGCGACGGTGAAGAAGGAGTGCGGCGCGAGGTTGTCGACGCCGTCGGCCGAGCGTGTCGAGACCCAGGCGATCGGCCGGGGGACGATGACCGAGTTCAACAACCGGTAGAACGCGTGGGGCTCGATCTCGGCGGGGTCGTAGTGGGTGCGCACCCGCCCCAAGCTAGGAGTCTGTTGAAATATTCGCGCGCCCGCTCAAAACCACCTCGCGCGCACCATCCGCCACACGACGACTCGCAGATCCAACCAGGATCTGCCACGTCATCGCGCGACGCCTGGCACGGGCGACGCGGCTCTGAGCGACCACACGGCGATACATCAACAGACTCCTAGAGCCGGTGGCTCGCACGGGGTGGCTCAGAGCTCGGGCACCTCACGCCGGAGGGCGGGCATCCGCACGAGCTTGATCGGTGCGACGGGCGACGTGCGCTCGACGAAGAACATGACGCCGTCGCGCTCCTCGACCGCGACGACCGCCCGGTCCTGAGCGCGCCACGAGAGCGCCCAGATGATCGCGAAGCCCGCCGCGATCCCCGGCACCTGGGGCGCGGCGAAGGCGAGCCCCCCGGCCGCCGCCGTGGCGACCAGGAGCGCCCAGAGCCGGTTGAGGACCGTCGGCCACGGGCGCTCCTCCGGCAGGGTCGTCGCCGCCCTCGCCTCCGCGAGCGCACGGGCGATCGGCGGGGTCGCCGAGGCCTCGCGCCCCAGGTACGTTCCGACGACCGCCGCGACGAACCACCACGCCGCCGCCTGGACCGCGACGCTGGAGCCCGGGTCGTTCGCCGTCCCGACGACGCACGCGGCGGCCAGCGCGGTCGCCGCTCCCGCGCTCAGCAGGACGGTGGTCCGGAGCAGGTCCGCGAAGCGCATCAGAAGCTACGTGCTCCGATTGCCACGGAGCTGACCCATCGGAGCACTACGCGAGCGCGACGAGCAGGTCCCGGACGCCCGCCGTTCCGTCGACCGTGAGGTCGGCGGCAGCCTCGAGCTCGGGCGGCGTCTCCTCGGAGCGCACGCCGACGCAGAGCGCGGCGCCCAGGCGACCGTCCTCCACCAGGCCGCGGAGGCCGGCGAAGGCGTCGAGGTCCGTGCGGTCGTCGCCCGCGTAGAGGGCGACGTCGAGCCGGGCGTCGGCGAGCAGGCGGACGATCCCGCGGCCCTTGTCCATCGCGACGGGCGGGCGCACCTCGAGCACCTTGCGCCCCCAGTGGGTGTGCAGGCCCTCGGCCTCGGCGCGCTCGGCCAGCCGGCGGACCGCGGCCTCGGCGGCTACCTCGTCCGGCGCGCCCCGCCAGTGGAACGCCGCGATCGCCGCCTTGTCCTCCGCGCGGACGCGCAGCCGATCGAGCTCCCCGGTCTGCGCGCCGCGGGCCCAGGCGCGCACGCGCACGCCCCAGTCGGCGACCTCGGGGTCGATCTCGGCCTCCGTCGCGCCGCCGCGCAGCACCTCCGTGCCGTGGTTGCCGATGTAGGTGATGGAGCCGAGCGCGACGATCCGCCGCGCCACCGCGGCGCGGCGCCCGCTCACGCACGCGACGATGCCGTAGCGCTTGGCGATCTGGATGAGCGGCGTGCGCGTCGGCTCGGGGACGTGCGCGTCGTCGGCGTGGCGGACGATGGGTGCGAGCGTGCCGTCGACATCGAGCAGGACCCCCGCCTTGCGTGGGTCGGCGAGCAGCGGTGCGAGCGCTTCGGCGAGCGGGAGGGCGGCGGCCATCTGCGCTCTAGTATGGCGCCATGCCGCGCCGCCGAATCCTCGCGCTGGCGGCGATCGGGACGGCGGCCGGGCTCTTCTCCGGGCTGTTCGGCGTGGGCGGCGGCGTCGTCATGGTTCCGCTGCTCGTCTTGTGGCTCGGGTACGGCGACCGGGAGGCCACGGGAACCTCTCTCGCCGCGATCGTCGTCATCGCGACGGCGGCGACGCTCACCCACGGCGCCTACGGCAACGTGCGCCTCACGGAGGGCCTGCTCGTCGGCGTCCCGGCGATCGGTGGGGTGCTGGCGGGCACCTGGCTGCAGCAGCGCATCGAGCCGCGCAAGGTCCGTCTGCTGTTCGCGGCCCTGCTCGTCGTGTCCGCCGTCGAGTTGTTGACCTGAGTGATCACGGCGGCGCTCATCGGGGTGGTCGCGGGCGTCGCGGCCGGGCTGCTCGGGATCGGCGGGGGCGCGCTGTTCGTGCCCGCGCTCGTGCTCATCCTCGATCTGCCGCAGGTCGACGCGGAGGCCACCTCGCTGCTGGCGATCGTCCCCGTCGCCGTCGTGGGCGCCGCGCGCCAGCACCGCTACGGCAACGTCCGCCTGCGCGACGGGCTGCTCGTGGGAGCCCTCGCCGTCCCGGGTGCCGCGATCGGCGTCGTCGTGGTCAACGCGGTCCCCGAGCGGGCGATCGAGGTCGCCTTCGCGGGTTTGCTGCTCTGGGTCGCGGCGCAGCTCGTGCGGGGCTGAGCGCTTGGGTATTCCGGCCGCGCGCCGAACCGGCGAGCGTCGCCCGTGTGGCCGAGCGTCCAGCGCGGGTGCAAAAAGCCGGCGCGTGCGACAGAACCGCCACGGGCCATGCCGCAAGGTGGCTGCCACGCAAGGGCGACGATCTAGCCACTCGTGCCGGCGCTCGAGGGGTCATCTTCGGACGTCCACGGCGGTAAGCAGGTCCGCGATCGGGGTGAAGCACCTCGACGCCGGCGCCGCGGACGTGGAGGGCGAAGGAAGCGACGATCTCGTCGCTTCCCAGGCTCACCTCGATCGAGGCCTGCGGCGTCTCGATGAAGCCCCAGCTCGGGTCGGAGAAGTCCACCGTAGGGACAACCGATGCGATCACCTCGATCAGCTCGCTGCGGGGGCCGATGGAGGGCGGCTCGTAGGCATCGCCGGCCTCTTCGACCGACCGCGCCTCGCGCGGCAGCTTCATGGCGAAAAGGTCCCAGCTCATCGATCACCGACCGCCCGCGCGACGCCATCGCCGCTGGATCATGCGCCGTGATCATGCACGTGCCACGCGCCCGGCTGCCCGTTCCAGGGCTGCCGCTTCCGGTGCAAACGACGCTACCCGAGGCGAACGCCGACTCGGACGCGAACCGCCTCGCAGCGAGCACCTGTTCCTATGGCAACCGCACCGATCACCTCGCGTGCGGTCTGACGTCTGTGTGATATCCAAGCGGTACTTCTTCGGAGCTACAGGCGCGGTGGCGACGGCGCTGGCTCTCACCCAGCCCGCCGCAGCGAGGGGCAAGAGCGATTGTCAGCGGCTGCCCGGCACGGACCTCGCCCCAGCGACGTCGGTGAAGCTGGTGAGGCGAGGACCCCCGTCGCAGGCGGCGCTCGTGTCTTGTTCTCTGCCGAGAGGCAGGATGCGCCTGCTTGCGTCGGCGCTGATCGGTTCGGACTACCAAGAGCGCTTTCAGATCCGGCAGGTGGCGGGTGCCTTCTTGGCGTTGACGACGTCCGTCGAGGACAAGTACGCCTCGTCGGCGCGGACGACGCTGGTCAATCTGCGCTCGGGAAAGCCCCGTACGCTCGCGGCCTTCCACGAGGAGGCGATGGCCTGGCCTCAGCCGATCGGGACTCAGGCGGTCAACGTGATCGTGACCCCTGGAGGTCGGGCTGGCGCATCGGTGACCGAACGGGCCTCGGGCAACGTCCGCATCGTCGCTCTCGGAGCCGACGGGGGCCTCCAGCAGCTCGACATCGGATCTCCGGCGGACATCCCGCCCACCGAGTTGACGCTGATGTCTGGGAGGCTGAGCTGGCTCCACGCCGGGCAGCCACGCACTTCGCCGCTTCCTTGATCCGATGGTCTTGGTTGGGCTGAAACGGCTTCGAGCCGACATCACCGACCCGCGTCGCCCTACTCGCCCGCCACGGTGCCGTCGTCGACACCAGCGACCCCGACGACTTCCGGCGGCTCGACGCCCGCCTGACGGTGGTCAGGTCCCGAGCCCGTGCTCGAGCGCGCCCTTGACGGAGGCGTCGAGCGCGTTGACGCGAAAGAGCGCGAGCGCCTCGGCCGAGCCGAAGCGGCGCTGCGGCGCGGCGTCGGCGCCGTGGTGGGTCAGCACGCAGTGGCCGAGCTGCAGCCGGCGGGGGGCGTCGAGGTCCGAGCCGCGCTCTTCCAGCAGCCGCAGCCCGAGCGCGACGTGCCCCAGGAGGCGGCCTTCTTCGGAGAGCGCGATCTCCGCCCCGTAGGCGTACTCGCGGGTCTTGCCGAGGTCATGCACGAGCGCGGCGGTGAGCAGGAGATCCGAGTTGAGCTTGGGGTGCAGTTGACAGGCCTCCTGGGCGAGCGTGGCGACCGCGACGGTGTGCTCGAGCAGTCCGCCCAGGTAGGCGTGGTGGCCTGCGCGCGGCGCGCAGGGCGCCAGGCGCCAGGCCGCGCGGAGCTCCGCGTCGCCGAGCAGACGCCCCAGGAACCTGGAGTAGCCCGGATCGTGGACCTCGCCGGCGAGGTGCTCCAGGAAGCCGTCGAGCTCGTCGAGGTCGCGGTAGGCGACGGGCAGGAAGCGCGTCGGGTCGCCGCTGCCCGCGGGAGCGGTGGCGATGTTCTCGACCTCGAGCTGGAGCTCCTGGCGGAAGCGCTCCACCCGCCCGCGGACGCGCACGAGCTGCCCGCGCTCGAACCGTCCCGCGAGGCGGTCGGCGTCCTTGAAGACGCGACCGGGGAGCGCGCCCGTGCGGTCGCGCAGCTCCAAGCTGAGGTACGGCGCTCCCGACTTCGTCGTCAGGCGGTCCTTGCGGGTGCAGGCGAAGATCGCGTCGATCGCGTCCCCGGCCCGGAGCGTCGCGACCGTCGAGGTGGCGCCCGTCGCTTCGTCGGGCTGGGGTGTGGGCACGCGGCCCATGATGCCCGGTCACCCGGCGGGCGGGCCGAGACCATTGGGGTACCGTTGCCCGATGCAGCCCCTCATCTGGGAGAACCGCCCCGACGGCCTCCGGGCTCCTGCGCTGGTCTGCGCCTTCACGGGCTGGAACGACGCGGGCGATGCCGCCTCCGCCGCACTGCAGTTCATCGGCTCCTCACTCGGCGCGACGCGCTTCGCCCGCATCGACCCCGAGGAGTTCTACGACTTCCAGGCCACCCGCCCGCACATCCGTCTGGTGGAGGGCAAGAGCCGCGAGATCGACTGGCCCGAGGTGGAGGTCTACGCCGCCCGGGTGCCGCGCGCACCGCGCGATCTGGTCCTGCTCCACGGCCCCGAGCCGTCCCTGCGGTGGCGGAAGTTCATGCAGCAGATCGTCGATCTCTCCGAGGCGCTCGGGGTGCAGATGGTCGTCACGCTCGGCGCACTGCTCGCCGACGTCCCGCACACGCGGCCCGTGCACATCACGGGCTTCGCCTCCGACGAGGGGCTCGTGGGGCGCCTCGGGCTGCAGAGCTCGAACTACGAAGGCCCGACGGGGATCACCGGCGCCATCATGGCCGCCTGCCAGGACGCCGCGCTGCCCTGTGCGTCACTGTGGGCGAGCGTGCCGCACTACGTCGCTGCGGCGCCGAACCCGAAGGCCGCGCTGGCGCTCGTGCGCAAGCTCGAGGGGCTGGTGGGCGTGTCGGTCGACGCCCAGGAGCTCGAGTCCGACGCGGGCCGCTACGAGGCGCAGGTCTCCGCCGCCGTCGCGCAGGATCCCGAGGTGCAGGCCTTCGTCGAGCGGCTGGAGGCGGCCGCGCTCGTGCAGGAGGCCGGCGCGACGCCCGACGTGCCGAGCGGCGACGTCATCGCGCGCGACTTCCAGCGCTTCCTGCGCCAGCAGGGGCCCGGCGAGACCTGAGACGGAGCCGCCGGGCCCGGCCTGTCCGGCCCGGTGCCGCGTCCTGGGCCGAGCCGGTGGCCGTCCAGGGCACACCCGCACGCTTCTCCGCCTGCGCTGGTGGGAAGGTGTAGGCCATGGACCGCCGAATCGACGCAGGCTCCCTACTCGTGGCAGCAGCTGCGCTGCTGCTCGTCATCTCCCTCTTCCTGGATTGGTTCGGGCTTCGGGGAGGCACCGCCGTCAGCGCCTGGACGATCTTCGAGGTGCTCGACCTCGTCCTGGTCGGCGCCGCCGTGGCGGCTGTCGCCGCGGCGTTCGGGCGCGTGGACTCGCGCGTGCTGCTCGCGGCCGCGCTCACCGCCGTCGTCGTGGTGGTCTCCCAGCTCATCGATCCGCCGCCGGCCGGCCAGGAGCTCGAGCGCGAGGTCGGGGCGTGGCTGGGCCTCGCCGCCGCCGCCGGGCTCTTGGCTGGCGCCGCGCTCATCGCCGCCCAGATCGCCGTGACCGTCGACGTGCGCGGCCGCGAGCGCCGGCGTCGCGTGGCCTCCGTCGACAAGCGCGGGGTGGCGAGGACCCCGGCGCCGACCACCGGAGAACCCGGGACCTCTCCGCCCGGCGCCCCCGAGGACCGCACGCGGGTGGGCGATCGCTTCGCCCCCGAGCCTCCGCCCCACGGCGGCTCACGACCCGCCGACGCCGGGCCGACGCAGCCCTTCGAGGCCGATCGGGACGATCCCGCGCGGTGAGCCCGCGCGGCGCCACGTTCGAGCTCGAGCGCTTCTCGAGCTCGCCCATCACTCATCACGTGACGCTGCTGGAGGTCGAAGGCCGGCTGGCGGGGGCCCCCAAGCGCTTCCCGGAGCCGCGGATGCTCGTGGAGCCCGCGAGCGGCGCTCGCCGTGAGCACACGCCGGTCGAGGCGACCACGCGGGAGGGGCGGGTGCGGGCCAGCTTCGCCGTCCCGATCGAGGAGCTCGAGACGTCCGCGCTCGCGCTGGCCGTCGGCGGTCTTCTGCTCGACCTGCCCGCGCCGGACCGGGTCACCGCAGCCGATCGGACGGTTGCCCTCGCGCGCGAGGCCAACCTCCTGCGGCACGAGCTCACCGCGCTGGGCGAAGAGGTCGCTGCGGGCCGTGATGCGGCGGCCAGGCGCGCCGAAGCGCTCGAGCGCCAGGAGCTGGCCCTCGCCGGGCGGGCGGCCGAAGCCGAGCGGCGGGCGGCCCAGCGGGAGGCCGCCGCCGACCAGGTGGCCATCAAGCGCATCGCGGAGGCCGAGCAGGCGGCGAGCGAGCGCCAGGCGGAGTTCGCGCGGGCCGCCGCCAAGCGCCAGGCCGACCTCGAGCGCGACGCCACCGAGCTCGGCCGGGTGCTGGCCGACGTTCGAGCGGTGACCGAGCGGCGCGACGCAGAGGCGGCCGCGGATCGCGCGCGCCTGGAGGACGAGCGCGACGCGGCCCGCGACGAAGCCGCCGCCGCAACGGCACGGGTTGCCGAGCTCAGGCGGGCCGAGGAGGCCGCCCGGACCGCGCTCGAGGAGCTTCGCCGCAGGCTCGCCGACGACTCGACGGCCGGGCGCGGGGCCCATGAGGACACGACCCGCGAGCGCGTGGCCGGGGATCCCGTCGCGGCGGACGACGCGATCGCCGACGACCTTCCCACCGACGGACGCCCGGTCGACCAGGCCCCCACCGCAGAGCGACCGGCAGAGACCGAGGAGCACCCGGCGGAGGAGGTCCCGACCGCGGAGCACCCGGCGGAAACGGTCCCCGCCGCGGGGCCCCCGGCCGAAGAGGTCATCACCGCAGAGCACCCGGCCGACGCGGACCCCGCGGGAGAGCACCTGGCCGACGAGGACCCCACAGGGCACCCGGCCGAAGAGGTCGCCACCGTCGAGCGCCCGGCCGATGCGGACACGACCGGCTCCGTCGCATGGCCCGACGACACCGGACCGATCCCGCTGCGCCGTGCCCCGGTCCGCCGCGCCCTCACGGGTCCCGACGGCGGCGCTCAGAGCGAGACGGTGCGCGTCGTCGGCCGTGACCGGCCGCGCGCCTCCGCGCTGCCCCCGCCGCCCGACGCCGACCCAGGTCCGCCGGTCGGCCCGTCCGCGCGCACCATCGCGCTCGCCGCCCTCGCCCTCGCGGCGCTTCTCCTCCTGGGCGCCGTCATCGGCTTCCTGCTGTAGTCACCGCTCGGCGGCGGGGCAGACGATCCGGTAGTCGCACCAGGAACAGGCCGCGAAGCTCGGCGTGGGCTCGAAGCCCTGCGCCTGGATGCCGTCGCCGACGCGCATGACGGTCTCCGCGATCCAGTCGCGGTCGAGCTCCTCGGCCGGAACGCGGACCTTCTCGTCGTCGAGCACGTAGTGGTAGGCCTCCGACGAGCTCTCGACCTTCCACGCCGCGCGCGCCGCCACGGCGTAGAGCGAGAGCTGCACGTCCTCGCGCAGCTCGGCCGGGGTCCGCGGCCGGCTCGTCTTGTAGTCGATGAGCTCGTAGCCTCCGTCGGCCAGGCGGTCGACGCGGTCCACCCGCCCGCGCAGGACGTGGGGCCCGAGCTTGAACTGGAAGGCCTTCTCGAGCCAGGCGGGCTCCGCGCTCTCGCCCGCGTCGCGCTCGAAGTACCGGTGCAGCGACGCGACCGCCTTGGCGCGGAACTGGCGCTCCTCCTCGGAGTCGCCGAAGCCGCCGCGCCGCCACCCTGCGTCGAGCAGCGCCAGCAGCTCCTCGCGCGACGAGCTCCGCGCGGCGTGCCAGCGCTCGAGCACCTGGTGGACGAGGATTCCGAAGCGCTGGTTCATCGTCGGCTCCTGCGGGATGCGGAACACGCGCGCGAACTTGTACTTCAACGGACACGAGCGGTACGTCTCGATGTCGGAGGCCGAGAGGAGGAGGCCGTCGCCGCGCCGGGGCAGGAACGCCTCGAGCGAGGGCTCCTCGCGCGCGGCGGTCGCGGCCACCCGGGCGCGGGCCTGCCGCTCGGCGTCCAGCAGCCAGTCGTCCAGGCCGCTGGTCGTGAAAACCTCCCGCTGCTGGGCGCTCGCCGCCTGGAGGAGCCGGACGTTGATGTCCGCCAGCGCGTCGGCCACCGACTGCCCGGCGGGCCGCTCGAGCAGCGCGGAGAGCTTGACGAGCTCGAGGTAGCGCGTCACCCCGTGGCTCACGTCGAGGTCGGTGTCCAGGCGCAGCTCGCCGATGCGCCCGCCGACCCTGCTCACCGAGCCGAGCAGCTCGTCGCGCAGCTGGGTGAACGTCGCGTGCAGCGCCTCGTCGGGACCGAAGAGCTCCTCCCCGCGCTCCTCCCACACCGCGCCGAGTGCGGCTCTGGCCTCTTCGACGAACGGCGACGGGTTCTGCTGCGCGCCCTGGTCGGAGCCGGCAGCGTAGGCGAGCACGAGGCCGTGCCGCGCGCGGGTCATCGCGGTGTACAGCAGCCGCCGCATGTGCGCGGCGTGCGCCTCCGCCGGCGCGAGCGCCGGAGCCGTCGAGTGCCCATGGACCTCGGCCCCTCCCAAGCTCATGGGCACGCGACCGGCCTGGTCGGCGAGCAGCGCCCGCGGCACGGGTTCGGCGAGCGCACTCCGCGCCCCCGGCATCCGCGAGCTCTGCAGCCCCAGGAGGAGGACGTGATCGAACTCGAGGCCGCGTGCCGCGTTCATCGCGAGCACTGCGACCACCCCCTGCCGCGGGCCGGCTGCCTCCGCCGCGGTGCCGGTCGCCTCGTCCTCACGCAGTCCCGCGTCGGCCACGGCGGTGACGTGGAGGGCCCAGTCGCGCGCGCTGGACTGCGGTGCGCGCCGCACGTGCTCGGTCGCGAGCTCTCCGAGGCGGGCCAGGTGGACGAGCCGCTCGACGACATCGGCCTGCGCGGCGAAGAGCTGCTGGCGCCGCAGCCCGAGCCGCTCGATCAGCCGGTGGACGAAGAGGTCGGGGCGCGTCGTGTCGAGCGCCGCCGCAGCCTGCCGATGGAGCTTGAGGAAGCCCATGATCCGGTCACGCGCCTCGGGCGGCAGCTGCGGCGACTCCAGCGCGGCGCCGAGCGCGCCGACCATGTCGAGCTTGCGCCGCCGTGCGATCTGCACGCAGCGGGCGAGGTCGACGGAGCGCAGCGCGACAGGCGGTCGCACGAGCGCGCGCACGACCGCCGGCGCGTCACCCGGATCGACGAGCAGCCGCAGCCAGGCGAGCACGTCGCGCACCTCGGCCTGGGCGTAGAACGCAGCGCCACCGACGAGGCGGTGCCCGATCGCGCGCTCCTCCAGGGCAACGGCGACCGCCTGGCCCTCGTCGCGCACCGAACGCACCAGCACGCCGATGCGCTCGGGCGGCACGCCGTCACCGATCAGGCGCGCGATCTCCGCGGCGGTGGCCTGCGCCTGCGCACGCTCGTTGACGCAGCGCCAGAAGCGGACCACGCCCGCCGCCGTCCCGGCGCGCGCGTTCCCCGGCGCCTGCGGCCCGGGCGGGAAGGAGACCGCGTCGTTCGCGGGGACGTCCGGGTCGAGCGGCGCCACGACCGCCTGCGCAGCGCGGCCGAGCTGCTCCGGGACCCGCAGCGACGGCCCGAGCGCCAGCTCGGTGAGCTCCGGCCACAGTGCCCGCAGGGCCTCGAGGTTGCGCAGCGTCGAGGTGGCGGTCGGGTCCAGGCGCTGGTCGGGGTCGACGGCCACGACGAGGTTGCCGTGCTCGGCGACCAGGCCGCCGACGAGCCTCGCCTCGGCAGGCGTGAAGTCCTGGTAGTCGTCGGCGAGCACGTGGGCGAAGCGCTCGGCGGTGCGCGCGCGCACGTACGGCCGGTCGGTCAGCAGCGCGTGGGCGCGCAGCACGAGGTCGCCCGTGTCGAGCGCGCCGCGCTCGGCGAGCATCCGGTCGTGGGCCGCGTACAGCGTGGCGAACTCGCGCTCACGCTCGGCCCCCTCCGCGTCGTCGGCAAGCGCCGCGGCCCAGGCGGCGTGGGCGCCCGCGGTCACGCCGTGGGCCTTGCTGCGGTCGATCCGCGCGAGGATCCGCGCGAGCGCCGCGGCGGGATTGCCGGCGAGGTCGTGATGCGTCAGGGGCAGCTCGTCGACGCGCTCGAGCAGCAGCGCGAGGCGATCGGCCGGCGTGGCGGGCAGGAAGAAGGGGTCGAGCCCGGCCTCGAGCGTCTCCTCCCGGAGGAGCCGCAGGGCGAAGCCGGGAACCGTCGTGACGGCGAGTTCCTCGAACGGCCGGGAGCCGAGCGCGTCCTCGATCCGGGCGCGCAGCTCGTCGGCGGCCGGCGTCGTGCGCGCCAGGACGACGATCGCCTCGGGCGCCGCGCCCTGCCGCACGAGCCACGCGAAGCGCTCGACGAGCACGCGGGTCTTGCCCGTTCCCGCACCGGCCACGATCGCCACGGGTCCAGGGGCGTGGGTGACGGCCCGCGCCTGCGGGGAGGTGAGGCCATCGGGAGCGACGGGCACTCACCTAGGATATGAGCGTGAGCGCCACCCAGCCCGTCCTCGAGCACGACTGGCTCGGGGCCAGCAGGGCTGCCGCGGCCGCGCTGCGCAGCATCCTCCATGCCGCCGACACGCGCGCCCGGCGCGTCGCCGAGACCGGCACGCGCGGGGGTGGCGGCGATCAGACGCTCGTCATCGACGCCGACGCCGAGGCGGCCGTCTTCGCCGAGCTCGACGCGCTCCACGCACGGGGCGCGCGCTTCACGGCGATCTCGGAGGAGCGCGGCGAGGTCGACTACGGCACCGCGGGCGCGCCGCCCCTGGTGATCGTCGACCCGATCGACGGCTCGACGAACGCCAAGCGCGGGCTGCCGCATCACGCGCTCTCGATCGCCGTGGCCGACGGCCCGACCATGGGCGACGTCGTCTTCGCCTACGTCTACGACTACGGCCCGAGCGAGGAGTGGCACGCGTTCCGCGGCGGCGGGGCGTTCCTCGACGACGTGGCGCTGGACGCGCCGCCGGACGAGCGCCACACCCGCGACGGCCGCCTCGAGCTCGTGGCGATGGAGTCCGCGCGGCCGCGGTACCTCGCGGCAGCCGGACCGGCCCTCTCGGCGCACGTGGACCGCCTGCGCGTGCTCGGCTCGATCTCGGTCTCGCTGTGCCAGGTGGCCAACACGCGTGTCGACGGGATGCTCACCCTGTGGGGCACCCGTGCCCTCGACGCGGCCGCCGCCCAGCTCGTCGTGCGCGAGAGCGGCGGCCTCGTCTCCTTCGCCCTCGACCCGGACGCCGAACCGCTCGGAGCGCTTCTCGCAGACCAGGGGGCGCGGCTGGACCTCGTCGCCGCCCGCACCCAGGCGTCGCTCGCGCGCCTGGCGGAGATCCCCGCCGGATGATCGACTGGACCGTCGCCCGGCGTGTCGGCGGCCTCGCTCTCGGCGAGGAGCCGGAGCCGCAGCTGCTGCCCGGGGACCTCATCGCCCTCGCCGAGGACGCCGAGCGCCGCGTGGTCGCCTACACGGGCCTTCGGCCGGCGAAGCCGCTGCCGCCTCCCGAGGCCGTCGGACGCAGGGCGTGGCTCGACGCGAACCTCGTGTCGATGCAGCGGATGCTCGACCCGGTGACGGAGAACATCGGCGGAAGGTTCGACGGGCTCCCCGGGCCAGTCCGCTCGATCGCGAGCGCCGCGCTCGGCGCGCAGGTCGGCGGCCTCGGCGGGCTGCTCGGGCGCCGCGTGCTCGGCCAGTACGACCTCGCGCTGCTGGACGGCGACGTCGTGCCGAGGCTGCTCTTCGTCGAGCCGAACCTGCGCGAGGCCGCCGACGAGCTGGCCGTCGACCCCGCGGCGCTGGTGGCCTGGGTCTGCTTCCACGAGATCACCCACGCCGTGCAGTTCGGCGGCGTCCCGTGGCTGCGCCCGCACCTCGCGGGCCTGCTGCAGGAGCTCCTCTCCGATCTCGATCCGAACCTCGACCTGCGCGAGCTGCTCAAGCTGCCGAGCGCCGAGGACGTCAAGGCGTTCGTCGGCGCGGTCCGCTCCGGGGAGCTCTTCCGGCTCGTGGGCGGGGAGGGCAAGCGCGCGACGCTCGACCGCGTGCAGGCGACGATGGCGCTCGTCGAGGGCCACGCGGAGCACGTCATGGACGTCGTGGGCGCCGACGCGCTCGCCGACCTGCCGGCCCTGCGCGCGGCGCTCGACCGCCGCCGGGAGGATCGGGCCGCGCGGGACGGCATCTTCGCCTGGCTCGAGCGGCTCCTCGGACTCGAGCTGAAGGTCCGTCAGTACACCCTGGGCAAGGCGTTCTGCGACGAGGTGGCAGAGCGCGGCGGAGTCGAGGCGCTCAACGTCGCCTTCGCCTCCCCCGAGCTCTCACCGTCGCTGGCGGAGCTCGAGGATCCCGCGGCCTGGCTGGCCCGGACGACGCCGTAGCTCCTTGCTCTGAGGGAGGTTGATGAAGCCGTTCATGACCATCTCAGCTCGTCGGCCTCTCGACCGCCCCTCCCGTGCCGATGTCCAGGCGGGGGCTACCGCGTCTTCGGGTTGCCCCCCAGCTGTCCGCGCAGGGCGCCGGTGGGGAACTCGGCGTTGTGGACGTTGACGTAGAACGCGCTCGGGTTGGCCAGGATCCGCCGGATGAGCGCCGGGTCGACGTCCTTGACGCAGCCGTTCCGCTTCCTGTCGGCCGACGCCGTGCCGAACAGCCCCACACGAATGGGACCGGCGACACCGACCGGCGCCTCGTGGATGTGAGCAGCCGACGATCCGGCGATGTCCTTGGTGCGGATCTTGAAGCAGACGGTCCCGCGCCGCTCGTCGAAGCGCACGACGCTGCTGCCCTTGCCGTCGGGGTCGCCGGGATTCGGCACCTCGGCCGCACCGGTGAGCTTCGTGGTCAGCGTCTTCTTGGCCGGCTTGCTCGCTGCGACGCCGCTCGCGGGAACCGCGACAGCGGCGACGCTCAGCACGAGCACACCGACCGGGATCTTCGTCCTCATGATGCTCTCCTTAGCTCGCAGGTCAGTGGTCCGCCGAAGCAGTCGACGCCGCCGACCCGCAGCCGAAGCAGGACGGCTTGAGAGTCGCGCGTCGAGTCGCCGATGGCCGCGTCGTCGGCACGATAGCTCCGTGCGTCCGGCGCAGCTGTCCGGAATGCGGACGACGTCCTTGCGAGCGGGCGAGAGGCGCCACGTTCCGGAGTTATCGCTCAGTGGGGGAGACAGGATTTGAACCTGCGACCGCCCGGCCCCCAGGGAACACATGGCAATCAGGACGTTTCTGTAAGCGTTCAGTGGCCTGCTGGTTGATTAGGTCAGTAGGGGCGCTGGGTCGCCGCGGGCGTGGGCGGTGGGCAGGTCGATGAGGTAGACGTGCAGGCGGCGGTGTCGCAGGCTGCAGCTGTAGCGCGCGGCCTTGTCGGCGTAGCGCAGGATCAGCTTGACTCGCGGCGCAGCAGGCCGATGCGGCGTCGCAGCCAGCGACAGCGTCCGCCCATGATCCCGATGTCGGAAATCTCCACCGGAGATCCTCCGGCACGTAGATGTCCGAGCCGCCCATGAGTGACAGCACCGTAATCTGCACGTCGTCGGCGGCCAACTCGGCGTCGTTCGAGGTCGATGTCCGCGCCGCCCATCACGTTGAGCACCGTGTACCGCGGGCGCCCCGCGGGCTGAACGCTCATCATCGCCACTTCCCACTGGACGCCGCCCTCGCCGGAGCGGACGACGACGCCCGAGCTCGCGCGCTCGGCCGGCGCCGCGGTCCTCGACATCGCCCGGGAGCACGTCGAGCTTGCCGCGGGTTCGCGCCTCGTAGGCCAGCCGCACGCGATCGTCGAACTCGACGACCGTGAGACGACCGTCCCCGCCGGCCCGCCGCAGGCGCTCTGCGGCGCGTTCGCGATCTGCGTCCGACGCCCCGTCGGTCATCAATGGGCGAAGCCTCGTAACCCCCGGGCGCGAGCGGTTTACAAACAGATGTTCGTAAGGTTTCTACCGAACAAGCTTAGATCTAACCACACCCCTTTGAGGAGCTACTGCGATGGCCACGAACGACACGACCAGGACCACCAAGCCCGCCGCCAAGAGCACGGCGGCCAAGAGCACCCGCAAGCCGGCCCGCAAGCCCGCCGCTCGCAAGACCGCCGCCAAGTCGGCCACGGCGAAGCGCACCACGACGCGGACCACGGCCCGCAAGACCCCCGCGAGCCGCAAGCCCGCGGACGCCAAGACGGCGACCGCGCGCCGGTCGGCCAACCGGCAGACGAGCGCCGCCGTGCGTGAGGCCCGGTCGGCCGCCACGCACGCCGAGAAGGCCGCGGACTCGACCGTCGACGTCGTCACCGTCTACGCCGGAAAGGCCGTCCTGATCCCCGTCGGGGCCGCCCTTCTCGTCCGCGACAACCTCACCGCAACGGCCACGGACGTTCGCGACTACGTGCGCAAGACGTCGGTCGAGAAGGAGCTCAAGCGCTTCGAGAAGCGCGGCACGACCGCTCGCAGGAGCGTCGAGCGCGAGGTCAAGCGGGCTCGCACGAAGGCCGAGCGCGAACTGCGCACGCGCCGCCGCGGGGTCGAGCGCCAGGTCGGGGGCGTCGCCTCGCAGACCACCCGCGTCACCTCCTCGGCGCAGAAGGCGGCCACGGGTGTCGTCGAGCGCGTCGCCGCGCTGGCCTAGCCCGCGGCACAGAGCAGCAACAGGACCCGGCCCGCTGCTCGAGCGGGCCGGGGTCGGTCCTGCCACCAACAGGCCGCGGCGCCACGCTGTCGGCCGCGTCCGCCACGCCGACGGATGACTCGTCTGCCCGATGAACCGTATTCGCGCCGGGTACGGAGCCGAGATGTCGATCATGAGGCTACGATCCTTCGCCGCACCCGCCCGCCCGGCCAGGCTCTGGGTGGCGAGCCCCATGAAATCGACGCTATGAAGAACGATCCTCGTCGTCCCGGGGCCGCCCACGCGGCCGGCGCGACGAGCCAGAGTGCCGGTGCCCGCCATCTGGACACCCCGCCCACCGCGCGCGAGCTGTTCGAGGTACGTCCGGTACCCGACGCTTCCGCGGAGGACGTCGCGGCGGTGGTGCCGCCCGACATCGACCAGGAGGTCGTCGTCCGCTTCCGCTACCCGGTGCGCTTCACGCGCCGGATCCTGGATCCGGCCAACCACACCCTGCGCGACGCGGTCGGTCCGGCGGTGCCCGCCAGGGTGCTGGTCGTCATCGACCAGGGCGTGACCGACGCACATCCGACGATGGTCGACGACGTCTTCGCGTACTGCGCGGCGCACGCCGACGCGCTGGAGCTCGCCGCCGAGCCGCTCGTCGTCGGCGGTGGCGAGGCCATCAAGAACGATCACGGTGCCATCGACGAGGTGCGGGCCGCCATCGATACCCACGCCATCGATCGCCACTCCTACGTGGTCGCCGTCGGGGGCGGGGCCGTGCTCGACGCCGTGGGCTACGCGGCGGCGACCGCGCACCGGGGCGTGCGCCTCATCCGCGTGCCCAGCACCGTCCTGGCGCAGGACGACTCTGCCGTCGGAGTCAAGAACGCGATCAACGGGTTCGGCAAGAAGAACTTCATCGGCACCTTCGCGCCGCCCCACGCCGTGCTGAACGACCTCGATCTGCTGACGACGCTCTCGGACCGCGACTGGCGGTCGGGGATCTCTGAAGCCGTCAAGGTCGCGCTGCTCAAGGACGCCGCGTTCTTCGCGTGGATCGAGGCCAACGCGACGCAGCTGCGGGAGCGCTCGGCGGACGCCATGGCTCGGCTCGTGCACCGCAGCGCCGAACTGCACCTGATCCATATCGCGGCGAGCGGCGACCCGTTCGAGTTGGGCTCGGCACGGCCGCTGGACTTCGGCCATTGGGCCGCGCACAAGCTCGAGCGGCTCACCCGTCACGATCTGCGCCACGGCGAGGCCGTGGCCATCGGCGTCGCGCTGGACTGCACCTACGCCGGGCTGACCGGGCGCCTGGACGAGCTCGGCCTCCGCCGGGCCATCGCTGCGCTCGAGGCTGTCGGCCTGCCGGTCTGGCATCCCGCGCTCGACGCGGCGGGGAACAGCGGCCGCCCGGCGATACTCGACGGGCTGGAGGAGTTCCGCGAGCACCTGGGCGGAGAGCTGACCATCACGCTCATCGACGGGGTCGGATCGGGCGTGGAGGTCCACGAGATCGACGAGGACCTGATGCTCGAGGCCTCGGCCCGCCTGCGCCGGCACACCGAACAGGGAAGGGGACCCGCATGGAGCCGCACGCAAGCGCGAGCCCGCTGAGCCAAAGCGAGTTCGTCGATCGGTACTTCATGGAGCACCGGGTGCAGGTGCTGGAGCTGGCCGCGTTCCTGGACCGGCTTGACCGGGCCCGGGAGCTCGACGCCGAGGACGACTTCCGCCTGCGCTCACTCCGTGAGGCGCTGGCGATCCTGGTCGACGGCGGCGGCACGCGCGTCCAGCGCGTGCAGATGACCTTCAGCGACCGTGACACGACCCCGCTGCCCTCGCTGGACCGCCAGAGCGCACGGGGCGCCTACGACCCGGAGCGATGACCATGGAGTACCTGGACCTGCATGCGCACATGGTGTCGCGCACGACCGACGACTACCGTGCCATGGCCCTGACGGGCTGCGTCGCGGTCACCGAGCCGGCGTTCTGGGCCGGCTACGACCGTCCCGGGGTCGAGGCGTTCGTCGACTACTTCAACCGGCTCGTGGACTTCGAGCCCCAGCGTGCGGCCCAGTACGGCATCGCGCACTTCACGTGGATGTGCCTCAACCCCAAGGAGGCCGAGGACCGCGAGCTGACGCGGCGGGTCCTCGACGTCATCCCGTCCTACCTCGAGCGCCCCAACGTGCTCGGCATCGGGGAGATCGGCCTCAACCGGGTGACGCGCAACGAGCTGGCGGGCTTCAAGGACCACGTCGACCTGGCCATGGAGCATGACCAGCTCATCCACGTCCACACGCCCCACCTCGAGGACAAGTGGAAGGGCACGAAGGTCATCGTCGACACCCTCGCCGCGGACCAGCGCATCACCCCGCGCCGGGTGATGGTCGATCACGCCGAGGAGCACACCGTCGAGATGATCCTCGCCGACGGCTTCTGGGCGGGGCTGACCCTCTACCCCGTCACGAAGGTCGGCCCGTCGCGCGCGATCGACATCATCGAGATCCACGGGCCCGAGCGCATCTGCGTGGCCTCGGCGTGCGACTGGGGCGAGAGCCGCCCGACCGCCATCCCGGAGTTCGTGCTCGAGATGCGCCGCCGCGGCCATCCCGATTCACTCATTCGCAAGGTCGTCTACGACAACCCGATCGAGCTCCTCTCCCAGTCGCCGAAGTTCGGGCTGCCCGACCGCGAGGCAAGCGTGGCCTGGGGATGAGGGTCGGCGGCGACGGCCTGCACCTGACGTACTGCACGAGCATCCACCCCGCCAGCGGTTGGCCGGCGGTGGAGGAGAGCCTGCGGGCTCACGCGCCGGCGCTGAAGGCGCGCCTGTCTCCCGACGCCCCGTTCGGCCTGGGGCTGCGCCTGTCGGGCGCCGAGAGCTCAGAGCTGCTCGAGGGCGACCGTCTCGCGCGGTTCCGGGCGTGGCTCGACGACCAGGGTCTGTACGTCTTCACCCTCAACGGCTTCCCGCACGGCACGTTCCACGGGCAACCGGTCAAGGTCGACGTCCACGCCCCTGACTGGCGCTCCGAGGAGCGCGTCCGCTACACGTCGCGGCTCGCGGAGATCCTCGCGGTCCTGCTGCCCGACGGGCAGTCCGGGACGATCTCCACCAGCCCGCTCTCCTATCGCCCCTGGATCGGTGACGACGCCGACGGCCTGGCGACCGCCACGGCGAACGTCCGCCGGGTGGCCGCCGCGCTGAGCGAGCTGTGCGCCGAGCGGGGCGTCCACATCGCCCTGGCCATCGAGCCGGAGGCCGATGGGCTCCTCGCCGACTGCCAGGAGCTCATCCGGTGGTGGCCCGAGGATCTGGACCGCGAACACGTCACGGCGTGCTTCGACGTATGCCACGCGTCCGTCGCCTACGAGAACCCCGCCGAGACCCTGCGCGCGCTGGCCGACGCCGGCATCGCCGTCGGGAAGGTCCAGTTGAGCGCGGCCATCCGTGTCGCGCTCGGTGATGCGGAGCACCGCCGACGGGTCGGTGAGCGCCTGGGCGAATTCGCCGACCCCGTCTACCTGCACCAGGTGACCTGCCGTGATCGCGACGGGACGCTCGTGGGCTTCCCTGACCTCCCCGAGGGCCTGCACGCCGTCAGCGAGCCCACGGCGGAGGAGGTCCGCGTCCACTTCCACGTCCCGATCTTCCTCGAGGGCTACGGGGAGCTGGGCTGCACCCAGGGTGACCTGCGGGAGACGATCGCGCTCGTGCGCGACGGCTCGGTGTCGTCGCACCTGGAGATCGAGACGTACACGTGGGACGTGCTTCCCGACGAGCTCAAGGCCTCGCCGGTGGACTCCATCGCGCGTGAGTACGCGTGGGTGCTGGATGCTCTCGGCTGAGGTCGCCTCGCCGCGCCGGACGGGTCGGGCCGCCTGGCGGGCCTGGCTCGCGCTCGCGCGCATCTCCAACGCCCCCACCGTCGTCTCCAACGCGATCGCGGGCGCGGCGCTCGCCGGCGGGAGCGGCGCGATCGGGACCATCGCGCCGGTGGCCGTGGCGATGGTGCTCTTCTACACCGCCGGAATGGTCTGCAACGACGTGTTGGACGTCGACGTCGACCGGCGCGAGCGCCCGGAGCGCCCGCTGCCGTCCGGACAGATCTCGATCCGAGCGGCCGTCGCCGCGACCGTGGGCCTGTTCGCGATCGGCGAGGCGCTGCTGCTGGCGATCAGCGCCGGCGCCGCGCTGGCGGGCCTGGTCCTCATCGCCGCAATAGTCCTCTACGACGCCTGGCACAAGGGCAACGTGCTGTCGCCGGTGCTGATGGGCGCCTGCCGGGCGCTCGTCTACGTCGTCGCCGCCCTGGCCGTCGCCGACGAGGTTCGCGGCGTCGTCTGGGGCGCCGCCGGCCTCGTGCTGCTCTTCGTCGTCGGGCTGACGGAGGTCGCGAAGGCCAGGGAGCGGAGCCTCGGTTCGCTCTGGCCCGTCGTGGCGGTCCTGGCGCCCGCGGCGGTCTGGGCCCGGGAGGTCCGCTCGGCCGCCGTCGCGCTGCTCAGCCTCGCTTTCGTCGCGGCGACCGTCCACGCCCTGTGGCTGGCGCTCGCCCGGCGCGCCACCGGGCCGGCGGTCGGGCACCTCATCGCCACCGTCGCGCTGCTGGACGCCCTGGCGATCGCCGCCGTGGGCGGCAGCACGGCGGCCATCGTGACCTGCCTGGCGGCGTTCGCGGCCACACTTGCCCTCCAGACCAGGATCGCCGGAACCTGAGATGCGCAAGACCGTCGTCCTGTGCGCCGTCGGGTTGACCCCCGACCTCGTGGGGGACAGCACCCCACGGCTGAAGGCCTTCGCCGGTACGGGAGCGATGGTGCCGCTGGGCGGGGTCACGCCGGCCGTGACCGCCACGGTGCAGAGCACCTACCTCACCGGCAAGCTCCCGCGCGAACACGGCGCGGTGGGCAACGGCTGGCTGTTCCGCGACACCATGGAGGTGCGGCTGTGGCAGCAGTCCAACCGACTCGTCCAAGCGCCGAAGATCTGGGATACGGTCCCCGGCCTCACCGTGGCGAACCTGTGCTGGTGGTTCGCCATGTACGCAGGGGCCGACGTGACCGTCACGCCCCGCCCGATGTACCCCGCCGACGGACGCAAGATCCCCGACTGCTACACCAAGCCCGGCGACCTGCGCGACAGCCTGCAGGGTGAACTCGGTCAGTTCCCGCTGTTCAAGTTCTGGGGGCCGGCAGCGTCGATCGACTCGACGCGCTGGATCGCCGGGGCCGCCAAGAGCGTCGAGGGTCGCTTCGGGCCCGACCTCACGCTGGTGTACCTCCCCCACCTCGACTACGGCCTGCAGAAGAAGGGCCCGGCCGAGCGCGACGTGCGCACGGAGCTCGGGGAGCTGGACGCCGTCGCCGGCGACCTGATCGACTTCTACGAGGAACGCGGGGCGCGCGTGATCGTCCTCTCGGAGTACGGCATCGTTCCGGTCTCGCGCCCGGTCCATCCCAACCGCGTGCTTCGCGCAGCAGGGCTCATCAGCTACCGGATGGAGCTGGGCCGCGAGGTGCTCGACATCGGCGGCAGCGAGGCCTTCGCGATGGCCGATCACCAGCTGGCGCACGTCTATGTCCGCGACAGCCGCCGCGTCGACGAGGTCAAGGCGCTGCTCGCAGGGTCGCCGGGAGTCCGCGACGTCCTCGACGAGGAGGGCAAGCGCGACCATGGGCTCGACCACGACCGCGCGGGAGAGCTGGTGCTCATCGCAGAGCCCGACTCCTGGTTCACCTACTACTACTGGGAGGACGACGATCGCGCGCCCGACTACGCACGGACGGTGGACATCCACCGCAAGCCCGGCTATGACCCCGTCGAGCTGTTCCTCGACCCCGCCATCCGGATCCCGCCGCTGGCGCTCGGCTCGCGTCTGGTCCGCAAGAAGCTCGGCTTCCGCACGCTCATGGACGTCATCCCCCTTGACGCCTCGCTGGTGAAGGGCTCTCACGGGCGCATCCCGGCCGACCCGGCCAAGGGACCGTTGCTCATGACCCGTCAGGCCGAGCTCCTCGGCGACGGCGACGTCGCGGCGACCGACGTCCATGACGTCATCCTCAGCCACCTCGGACTCCCGGCCCCCCGCGCGATGTCACGATGACCGTGGTCACGCGCAAGGCCGATCATCTGCGCGCCGCCGCCGGCGCGGATGTCGGCCATGACGGCGGCAACGGCCTCGAGGGCCTTCGGCTGAGCCACCGGGCACTTCCCGAGCGCGACCTGGCCGACGTCACGCTGGAGACCGACCTGCTCGGCGCGCGGCTCGGCGCGCCGCTGCTCGTCTCGGCCATGACGGGGGGCACGCCGGCGGCCGAGGTGCTCAACGCCCGCCTCGCACGCGCGGCGACCGAGCACCGGCTCGGGCTCGTGCTCGGCTCCGGGCGCGCGTTGCTCGAGGACCGCGAGCAGCTGCGCACGTACCGCAGCGACGACCGGCCGCCCCTGTTGCTGGCGAACCTCGGAGCCGCCCAGATCCGCGGCCCGCACGCCGACCGCGCCGAACGGCTTGTCGAGCTCCTGGACGCCGATGGCCTCACGATCCATCTCAACGCGATCCAGGAGGCGGTCCAGCCCGAGGGTGAGCCGGAGTTCGCCGGCGTCGTCGACGCGATCGCCGCGATCGTGGCCCGGCTGGCTCCGCTGCCCGTGGTGGTGAAGGAGGTCGGCTTCGGGATGGACCCCGAGGATGTGACCTTGCTGGCTCAGGCGGGCGTCGCGGCCGTCGACGTGGCCGGCGCAGGAGGGACGAACTGGGCGCTGGTCGAGGGGCGCCGGGATCACCGCGTGCAGCCGCTCGCGGCGGCCTTCGCCGCTTGGGGCGTGCCGACCGCCGAGGCGCTGCAAGGCGCCATCGCCGCCGCCCCCGGCCTGCCGATCATCGCCAGCGGCGGTCTCCGCGACGGGGTCGACGTGGCCAAGACGCTTGCGCTCGGAGCCTGCGCCTCCGGGCTGGCGCGGACCTTCCTGCTCGCCGCGCAGGCCGACGACGCCTCGGAGACGGCGGCGGTCCTGATCTGCCAGTTGCGGGTGGCCGTGTGGGCGAGCGGTGCCGCGAGCGCATCCCGGCTCGATCGGTCGCACCTGCGCGAGCGTGCTCGCCCGAGGGACTACCTGCCTCGGCTGGGCGGGCCGGAATGAGAACGCTCGCGCCTGGGTGAAGTCGGGATGGTCCGCTCGATCGAGGTGCGCGACACCCGCGTCACCTCCTCGGCGCAGAAGGCGGCCACGGGTGTCGTCCGGGGGGCTTCAGCCCGCGCCGCAGACCTTCAGGCCGATGGCCCGGATCTTCGCGCGGGACTGCTCGGTCACCTTCACGAGCTCCGTCCCGATCTGCTGCAGCTTGACGCTGTCCTTGTCCTTGGCCGCCCGGATCACCTCGTCGAACCGCTCGAGCAGGCCCTCCTGCAGCTCGTAGGCGTCGTCTGCGGTCTCGGCGATCTCCCCCGGCGCCTTCAGCGCCCGCAGCTCCTCGAGCTGCTGCTCGGCCAGCCGGCGCCGCGTCGCGGTGATCCGCTCGAGCTCGGCCACCGATCCGGCGTCGCCGACGTCGCCGAGCTCGCGCCCACGGGCGGCGGTCCGGGCGCAGATGGCGTCGGCCTGCTTGACGTACTCGGCGCGGCTGAGCGGTTCCTCCCCGCCGCATCCGGCGAGGGTCGCCAGCACCGTCAAGGACAGCGGCACGGTGAGCAGCGGGAAACGGCGCGGCATGACGGCCTCTCGTCGGAATGTGTCAAGAGCGCGTGAGCCGACCGCGCCAGGCTTGCCACAATAGATCCATGCCGTCGAACGAGCAGATCCTCTCCGCCCTCGAGGCCGTCGTCGACCCCGAGATCCGCCGGAACGTCGTGGAGCTCGGCATGGTCCGCTCGATCGAGGTGCGCGACGGCGCCACCGTGGACGTGATGATCTCGCTGACGACTTCGGGTTGCCCGATCCGGGACCACTTCGTCAGCGCGGTCACCGAGGCGGTCTCCAAGCTCGCCGGCGTGACCCGGGTCAACGTCAGCTTCGACGTGCTCACCCCGCAGGAGAAGCAGAAGCTCCAGCAGCGGCTCGGGGGCACGGCGCTGCCCGACGGCACGCTCGCGGCCGTCACGAACGTCATCTGCGTCGGCTCGGGCAAGGGCGGCGTGGGCAAGTCGACGCTCACCGCGAACCTCGCGGCCGCACTGGCCGGCGAGGGCAAGCGCGTCGGCATCCTCGACGCCGACGTCTGGGGCTACTCCATCCCGCGCATGTACGGGCTGGGAGCGACGCGCCCCCCCGTCTCGTCGGAGCGCAAGATCCTTCCCCTGGAGGCCTTCGGGGTGAAGGTCATGTCGATCGGCTTCTTCGTCGAGGAGGACGCCGCCGTCGTGTGGCGGGGTCCCATGCTCCACAAGGCACTCACCCAGTTCCTGCAGGACGTGGCGTGGGGCGAGCTCGACTACCTGCTCGTCGACCTGCCGCCGGGCACGGGCGACGTCTCCATGACGCTCTCCCAGATGCTGCCCCACGCGAAGTTCGTCATCGTCACCACGCCGCAGGACACGGCGCAGAGGGTCGCGCGCCGCGCCGCCGAGATGGCCCACAAGGTCAACCTCGAGGTCATCGGGATCATCGAGAACATGGCCGGCTTCACGACGCCGTCCGGGGAGCGCTTCGCGATCTTCGGCGAGGGCGGCGGTGCCGCGCTGGCCGAGGAGCTCGACGTGCCGCTGCTCGGCAAGGTGCCGATCACGATGCCGCTGCGCGCCCAGTCCGACGGGGGCGAGCCCCTCGTCTTCGAGGACCCCGACGACCCCGCCGCCCAGGCGATCCGCCACGCCGCCCGCGGGCTCGTGGCGCTCACGCCGAGCGCGCTGCCGATGCTGCAGTCCGTCGTGCCCGAGCCGCCGGCGCTGCAGGTCATCAAGCCGTCGGGCATGTCGCTGCCGATGAGCGACGCGTCGCGCGCGGACGGCGGCGCGGCCGCGTAGCCTGCCTAGATGAGTCGTTCCACGGATTCGCTGCCGCCGAGCGACGTCCCGGCTGGCACCTGACACCACCCGATCCCTTGCCGATCCCGACAGGATCGGCTGCGGAATCGTGCGGCGTCAGCCATCCACCCGGACCGCCGATCGACGGGAGCGCCTCGTGGAACAACTCATCTACGCGGTCACCTCGCGCAGGCTGCCGTCCTTGACGTCGTAGACGAAGCCGCGGATCGCGTCCTTGTGCGGGATGAACGGCGAGGCCTTGATGCGGGCGATCGACTGCTTGACGTCGACGTCGATATCGTCGAAGGCCTCCGCGGCCCACTCCGGCTTGACGCCGGTCTCGTCCTGGATGTCCCGCTTGAACGCGTCGTCGGTGAACGTCAGCATGCCGCAGTCCGTGTGGTGGAGGAGGACGATCTCCTTGGTCCCGAGCAGCCGCTGGGAGATGGCCAGGGAGCGGAGATCGCCGTCGGTCACCACGCCGCCGGCGTTGCGGATGACGTGCGCGTCGCCCTCCTGCAGCCCGAGCAGCTTCGACGGCTGCAGGCGGGCGTCCATGCAGGCCAGGACCGCGATCTGCTTGCCCGGAGGCATCGGCAGATCGCCCGTGGTCGCGGGGTCGAACGCCTCCTTGTAGGCCTCGGCGTTCTTGAGCAGGTCATCGGTCGCGGACATTCCAAAGCCTCCAGACGGGGATGAAACGGGAAGGTAGCAATCCCTGTCGGGATTTGTTCGTATGGCGGAGGCCGCCCGCTGGAGCTCGTCTGGCAGGCTGAGCGGCGTGGCCGGCGCGCTGAAGCTCCACCCGTCGGCGGCGCCGGTCGACGCGCGCGTCCGGGTGCCGGGCTCGAAGAGCATCACCAACCGCGCGCTGGTCGCCGCGGCACTGGCGGACGGCCGCAGCATGCTGACCGGCGCGCTCGTCGCCGACGACACGCTGGCGATGCGTGACGTCCTCGGCCGGCTCGGGGCACGCCTGGTCGCCGGCGACGGGGGGCGGACCCTGAGCGTGGACGGGTGCGCCGGAAGGTTGCCCCCCGCGGGCGACCGCCTCGACGGGCGTTCGGCCGGGACCGTCGCGCGCTTCGTCCTGCCGCTCCTCGCGCTCGGCGCCGGCGACTACGTCCTCGACGGCTCGGCGCAGATGCGCGCCCGGCCCCTCGGCGCGGGCGTGGATGCCCTTCGCGCGCTCGGCGTGGACGTCGCCTACGAGCAGGGCGCGGGTCACCTGCCGGTCAGGGTGACGGGCGCCGGCGGGCGGGTGCGCGCGGCGGTCGCCGTCCGCGCCGACGCCAGCTCGCAGTACACGAGCGGCCTGCTGCTCAGCGCGCCGTGCTTCGCCGACGGGCTTCTGCTCACGGTGGACGGGGACGTCGTCTCGCGACCCTACGTCGAGATGACCGCCGCGGTCATGGAGGCCTTCGGGGCGGGGGTCGCCCGCGACGGCTCGGACTACCGCGTCGCGCCCGGCGGCTACCGCCCGACGGCGTACGCGGTCGAGCCGGACGCCTCGGCGGCCTCCTACTTCTTCGCCGCCGCCGCGATCACCGGCGGGCGCGTCGTCGTACCGGGGCTCGGCGCCGGCAGCCTCCAGGGCGACCTCGCCTTCGTGCGGGTGCTCGAGCGGATGGGCTGCGAGGTCGTCCTCGGCTCCGGCGCGACGGAGGTGCGCGGTCCCCGCAGGCTCGCCGGCGTCGCGGTGGACCTGCGCGACCTGTCCGACACCGCGCAGACCCTCGCGGTCGTGGCGCCGTGGGCGACGACGCCCACGCGCATCACCGGCATCGGCTTCATCCGCAACAAGGAGAGCGACCGCGTCCGGGCCGTCGCGACGGAACTGCGCCGCGCCGGGATCGAGGTGGCCGAGGAGGCCGACGGCCTGCTCATCCACCCCGGCGTGCCGCGGGCCGCCCGGATCAGGACCTACGACGACCACCGCATGGCGATGAGCTTCGCGCTGCTCGCGCTGCGCACCGACGGCATCGAGATCGAGGATCCGGGCTGCGTGGCGAAGACCTACCCGGGCTACTTCGCCGACCTCGCGGCGGCGACGGGCGTCACCGGGACCACGATGGCCGGCTGAGGGGTCAGGCGCCCGGACCGGCGCAGGCCGGGGCCCCGCGTCGCACGGAGGACGGCAGCCGCGACACGTCCGGAAGCAGGCCTGACAGCTCGCCGAGCGCGGTGGTGGCCGCGTCGGTCTCGCCCGCGCGGCCGAGGCGCACGCCGTCGTCGATGCGGTCGGCGGACTCGCGGCCCTGGGCGAGGGTGAGCAGGTGGATCCGGCGCAGCGTCGCGGGCGGCGTCACCTGTCCGAGCTGCTCCAGGCCGGCGCGATAACGGCGCGCGAGCAGCTCGATCGCGCGGACGGGGTCCCGCTCGTCGACCGGGGTTCGCGCGAGGCGCTCGATCGTGCGCACCGTGGTCGCGCAGTAGTCGTCGAGCGCCCGGAGGTAGGCGGCCCGGGTGACCGACGGCGTGGTGGGCGGCGCCGGCACCGCGGGCCGGGTGGGCGCCGGGGTCGCCGGCGCCTCCTCGGCCCGCGGCGCCTCGCCGCCGCCGCAACCGGCGAGGGCGACGCAGGCGAAGAGCACGACGGAGGTGCGACGGGCGCTCAGCGGCGCCGCACCTTCCATCCGCGCGAACCTACTTGTCCTGCGCGAAGTAGTCCGCGTTGACCTGGATGAAGCCCGTCCACTCCTCGGGAAGCTGGTCCTCGGCGAAGCACGCGTCCACGGGGCACGCCTCGACGCACGCGTCGCAGTCGATGCACTCCTCCGGGTCGATGTACAGCATCGTGACCTTGTCGTAGTCGGGCTCGTCGGGCGTGGGGTGGATGCAGTCGACAGGGCACACCTCTACGCAGGAGTTGTCCTTCGTGCCGACACACGGCTCGGCGATCACGTAGGCCATTCTTGAGATACCTCTTGAGTCGTTGGGGCGGTGGAGGGGCTGGTCATACTACGCGAGGAGATGAAGCCCACCTCCTCCAAGGTACCGGCGAGCGGGGCCTCCGCCCGGGTGAGGAGCCCGGCATGGAGCCCGCCCGGCTCGAATCGAGTCAATACCCCACCGCGAGGCCTCCGATGCTCGACCACGAGCGCAGGCCGAGGGCCAGGGGCGGTCCGTTGACCGAGCAGCGCCACCGGGCTCGCGGAGGCTCGTAGTGCTGCTCCTCACCGGGGCCACCGGCCGCGTGGGCTCCGCGCTGCTGCGCCGCCTGACCACCGCCCGCGTCCCGGTCCGCTGCCTCGTCCGCGACCCCCGGCGGCTCGGGGCCGAGCGTGTGCGCGTGCAGATCGCCCTGGGCGACCTCGCCGATCCGCCGTCCTTCCGCAACGCGCTGCGCGGGGTGACGACCGTCGTGCACCTTGCCGCCTCGCTGCGCGACCAGCCGCGGGGCTCCATCGAGGAGCTCAACGGCATCGCGACCTGGCGCCTGGTGGAGGCCGCCGAGCGGGCGGGCGTCGAGCACTTCGTCTTCACGAGCGCGCTCGGCGCGAGCGCCCACAACCGCACGCGCTTCCTGCGCGCGAAGGCGCTGGCCGAGCAGGCCGTCGTCGAATCGGGGCTGCGCCACACGATCGTCGCGCCGTCGATCGTCTACGCGCCCGGCGACAAGCTCACCACGCTCCTGGGTCACCTGGCGCTCCTTCCCGTCGTACCGCTCAGCGGTCGTGGCCGCGCGCACTTCCAGCCCATCTGGGCCGACGACGTCGCCGACTGCCTGATGGCAGCACTCGACCGCCCCGTCGACCCCGAGCACCGCGACCTTCGCGTCGAGCTCGCCGGCCCCGACGTCCACAGCTACGAGGAGATCGTCCGCATCGTCCTTCAGGCCGCAGGCCGCCCGCGGCCGCTGCTCCCGGTGCCGCTCGGGATCGCCGCGCGCGGCCTGCGCCTCACCGAGGCGCTGATGAAGTCCGCCGCGCCGGTCACGTGGGACGAGGCCGAGCTGCTCGAGGTTCCGATGACTTCCCGCCGCGGCACGGCCGACGCCGAGCGTCTCGGTGTCGCCCCGAAGCGGCTGGCGGCGGTCCTGGGAGCGACCTGAGTCGTTGCCGCCGTTCCGCTGGTCAGAGCACGAAGATGACCAGCAAGAGGATGATCACGATGAGGGTTCCGATGCCGATGTACATGCTGCCTCCTGGATTGGTGTGCGTCGGCTTTACCCTCCACGCCCGCTTTCACGCCGGACGTTCGTCCATCAGAGCATCGGGCGACCGGTGGGCCGCAGCTCTGCGTCGAGCTCGAGCTGCTCGTACCAGCGCGTGAAGTAGTGGCCGTGGCGGTGCTCTCCCACGTGCGGCTCGACGCTTTCGCCCGCGGCCATCCGCACGATCAGCTCCGGGTAGGTGCGCCCGGGGAGCGCGGCGTACATCGGCGCAGGAAAGGCGCCACCGAAGCGCGGGTTGACGTCGGTGATCGCGATGCCGGACTCCGGGTCGCGGAAGACCTGGATCGTGCTCGGCCCGCGGAAGCCGAGCGCCTCGGCGACGCGCCGGGCGAGGCCGGCGAGCTCGGGGTCGTCGAGCACCTGGCCCTTGATCGACTCGCCGCCGCGCGACTCGAGCATGGAGCGCGGGATCGCGTTGAGGCAGCGGCCGCCGAGGTCTGAGAGCACGTCGATGGAGAACTCGCGTCCGCCCATCGCCCGCTGGATCATCACGGGTTCGTCGACGTAGTCGACGAAGAACGCGGCCTGCGCGGCGTCCTTGGCGAAGTGGATGGAGCGCGCGCCCGAGCCCTGCCGCGGCTTGACGATGACGGGGTAGCTCTCCGGCTCGGCGCCCGGCAGGACGGTCGGCGGGCTCGGCAGACCGAGCGCCAGGAGCGTCTCGTGGGTGCGGAACTTGTCGAACATCGCCGCGCAGATCTCCGCGGGAGGGACGAACGCGGGAAGCTCCGGGGCGGCGGCGAGCACGTGGATGTCCAGGTCGGTGAGCGGGACCACCGCGCCGACGCGGTGCTCGGCGACCAGATCGGCGAGGAAGCCGACATAGCGGGGATCGTCGATGCGCGGCGGCGCCACCCGCACGTGCGCGGCGTACTGCGCCGGGGCCAGCGGGTTCGGGTCCACCGCGACCGTGAACGCGTGGCGGGCGAAGGCCGAGACGATGTCGTGGCGCTTGCCGACGCCCGTCAGCAGGACGGCCGTCGGGAAGTCCGGGCGCCGCTGCTGTGCCAGGGGCTTCCTAGCCATGCCCGTGCGGAAGAAAGGTCTCGACCGTGTCCGACCGCAGTCCGAGGCGCAGGCTCTCGAGCGAGATGACCGAGGCGGGTGGCACGTTGCCGAGGTTGACGTCGGAGCCGAAGCGCCGGATGAAGAACGTCTGCTGCTCGTCGCGCGGCGCCTCGAAGACGAGCCGGGCGGGGTCGAAGACGTGGGCGATCTCCTCCACGAGGCCGGTGCGCGTCTCCGTGGTGGCGCGGTGCAGCCCGGCCGTGCCGCCCGCGCGGCCCTCGCAGACGACGAGCGCGGCGCCGGCGTCGAGCATCCGGCGGATCTCCTCGACCCAGACGTACGGCGCCATGATCGAGCTGGAGTTCTTCTCTCCGACCTCGGCGTAGACCGTGAAGCGCCGCGTGAGCTGCTCGACGAGCCGCGCCTTCTCGTCCTGCGGGATCGCGATCGTCCCCGAGGAGACCTCGATCAGGTCGACGCCGAGCTCCTCGAGCCAGCCGCACAGCGCGGGGATCCGCCCGTGCGCCCAGGCGAGCTCGGTCAGGGTGCCGCCGAGCATCACGGGCACGTCGTGGCGCGCGTAGATCGCGAGCTTCTCCGCCAGGCCGTCCGTCACGAGCGCCGAGCCCCACCCGAGGCGGACGAGATCGACATGCGGGCCGGCGACGGCCAGCAGGCCCTCGACCTCGGCGAGGCCGAGGCCGCCGTCGAGGACGTGGGTCAGGCCCGCGGTACGCGGCTTGGCGCTCCGGGCGGGAAGCGGGATGAGGTCGCTCAAGCGCCGCAGTATCGCTGGGTGCGATCCTCCGCGCCTGTGTCGTCGCTCGCTCTGATCCTCGTCGCCTGGACCCACGCGGGCTGGAGCCTCTTCCTGCGCGTCGCCGTCCCGGCGGGGTGGGGCCGCCCGCGCACCACGGCTCCGTCGCCGGCCGAGCGGCCCACCGTCAGCGTGATCGTGGCCGCCCACGCCGAGGAGACCGTCATCGACCGGACGGTCCGCGCGCTGCTCGAGCAGGACCACCCCGCCGAGGTGATCGTCGCCTGTGACGGGTCCCCGGACGCGACCGCCGCCCGCGCCCGTGACGCCGGCGCCCACACGGTGCTCGAGCTGGCCCGGGGCGGCAAGCACGCGGCGCAGGCGGCGGCGGTCGCCGAAGCACGCGGCACGCTGCTGGCCTTCTGCGACGCGAACGCGACCTGGGAGCCCGGCGCGCTCTCCGCACTGGTCGCGGCCTTCGACGACCCCGCGGTCGGCTACGCCTGCGGGCACGTCTCCTTCGTCCGCGGGGGCGGCGCGGCCACCCCGAACCAGGAGGGCGCCTACTGGGCGCTCGAGCTCGCCACGCGCGGGCTGGAGAGCGACTGGTACTCGGTCACCGCGGGCAACGGCGCGATCTACGCGCTCCGCGCCGCGCTCTGGCCGCAGCTGCGGACCGACCTCGGGCACGACCTCGCGCTGCCCCACCAGGTCGTCCGTCGCGGTCTGCTGGCCGTCGACGTGCCGGGGGCGAGGGCCCGTGAGCTCATGGTCCCGTCGCTCGAGGGGGAGTGGCGGCGCAAGCGGCGCATGATGGCGCGGATGTGGGGGATCGTCGCCCGCGACCCGCGCGCCGGCGGGCTGCTCGACCCGCGCGGCCTGCCACCGCGGTACCTCTTCGCCCTGGCGAGCCACCGCTGGCTGCGCTACGCGAGTCCGGGGCTGCACGCGGTCGCACTCGGCGCCGGGCTCGGCGGGGTCGCGCGCGGGCGCGCGGGTCGCCTCGACCGCGCGCTGCTCGGGGCGCAGCTGGCGCTGCTGGTGGGGGCCGGTGCGGCGGGACGCGTCGGCTTCCGCCCGCTGCTGCTCTGCCGCTACTACGTCCTGATGACCGCTTCCGTCGCGGCGGGCGGCCTCGACCGCGCCCGCCACGGCGCGCC
>CADCVR010000091.1 GCA_902806205.1 uncultured Solirubrobacteraceae bacterium
CGGCGGCGAGCCGCTCGCGCTCCTGCACGCATACCGCGCCTGCGGCGACCGGAAGGCCCGCAAGGCCCGCGTGCGCGCGGGCGAGCAGCCCGCGCGCGGCGCCGGGCTCGGTGCCGAGCGCCCGCTCGATCTCGTCGGGCTCGAGCCCGAGCGCCTGCGCGGCGACGGCGCCGCGCTCAAGGTCGGGAAGCGCCGCTAGCCCCGCCACGACACCGCGCGACTGCCCGGATGCGACATCGCCCCAGGCCAGCGAATCCCGGCGGCGCTCGAGCTCCGCCCGGCACGCCGGCCACGCACCGGCGATCTCGCCGACGCGATCGACCCCGGGCGTGGCGGCGGCGGCCGCCGTCGCCACGGCTTCGGGGCTCCCGAGGACGAGGCGACAGAAGGCGGGTGCCACGGACATGCTCGGGCCATGATCCCGGATCGGACGTGGCATGCCAAGGCTCGGCCGGGGGGTGGCCTTACGCCGACGAAAGCATCAGGTTCTACCCTGCTTGAGAACATGAGCAGCCGTCAGGAAGAGAAGCAGCGCCGCAAGGCCGAGCGGGAGGCGGCGGAAGCCGCTGCCGCCCGCAGCGCGGCGCGCAAGAGCCGACTCCAGCTCGCGCTGGGCGGGGTCGCGGCGATCGTCGCGATCGTGATCGCGGTCTTCGTCTTCCGCGCGGCCGGCGACGACGACGGCAGCAAGGTGGGGCCACCCGAGGCGGGCGCCGCCATTCCGGCCCAGAAGGAGACGAACCTGAAGTCCGCGGCGGCAGCCGCGAAGTGCACGCTGAAGACCTATCCGTCGGAGGGCGACACTCACACAACGGACGAGACGCAGTGGAAGTACAAGACCAACCCGCCGACGTCCGGCGCGCACGCGCCGCCTCCGGCGGCGGACGACGGCATCTACGAGCCCGGTAACGCCCCGAGCGTCGGCAAGCACGTCCACTCGCTCGAGCACGGTCGGATCGACATCCAGTACAAGCCCGGCACGCCGCGGGAGACCGTCGACAAGCTCGAGACGCTCGGCTCGGAGCCGCTCAACTTCGGCACCGAGGGCTACCACGTCCTCGTCTTCGAGAACAACACGAACATGGACGCCGCCGTCGCCGCGACGGCGTGGACCCAGTCGCTGACCTGCCCGACGATGAACGACGGGGTCTACGACGCTATCCGGGCGTTCCGCACGGACTTCACCGACAAGGGCCCCGAGCTCATCCCGTAGCGCCGGCGATCCGCTCGTAGAGCGCGCGGTGGGTCCGGGCGATCGGACCCCACGCGAACGTCGTGGCCGCCGCCTCGGCGGCCCCGCGCTCGAGCGCCCGGCGCGCACCCGGCGCGCCGAGCAGCCCGGCAAGGCTCGCCTGCAGCATCGACGGGTCGCCGGGAGGGACGCGGGCCACCGCGTCCCCGAGCTCGGAGAAGCCGCCCACGTCGCTCACCAGGGTCGCCTTGGCGAAGCCGAGCGCGGTGAACAGCACCCCTGAGCCCTCGATCTCGCGGTAGGGCAGCACGACGACGTCGGCCCGGATGAAGCACCACGCGGCCTCGGCCTCCGTGACGAACCGGGGAACGAGACGGACCCCGGGCGGCAGGGGCGGCAGGGCCATCCGGGGCGCGCCGACGATCCACAGCTCGAAGTCCGCTTGGAGGCCGCGCCACGCCTCGAGCAGCACGTCGAGCCCCTTGTAGGGACGCAGCAGGCCGAAGAAGAGCGCGACGGGCCGCTGCCCGGGCTCGGGCAACTCGGTGGGGCGCTGCGGCGCGACGGAGGCCGGCTGGGTGAACGCGCCATGGGGAATGCGGTGCAGCTTGGCGGGTGGGACTCCCAGGGCCTCGAGACGCGCCCGCGAGTGCTCGGTGTGCGCGACCACCGCGTCGACCCGGTCGTACAGGCGCCGCTGCGCTGCGGCCTGGAAGCGGCGCGGCTCGCGCGGCAGCACGTCATGAGCGGTCAGCACGGTCGGACGGCCGCGCGGCAGGAGCAGCTGGTCGAGCTCCTGCAGCGGCAGCCACTGGAAGTGCAGGACATCCCCGCGGGCGTGCCGCCCGAGCGCGACCATACGGAGCGGATGGGTGCGCGAGGAGCCGAAGGCGTCTTCGCGCAGCGCGTAGCCCGGATCCGCCGGCGGCGTCTCGCCGTGGCGAAACGGCCGCGTGAGCAGCTCGACCTCGAGGCCCTCGGCCGCCAGCGCGGCGCAGAGCGCGCGGTCGTAGGGCGGGGTGTACGCGGCGGGGTCGACGACGGAGATCCGCACGGGGCGGGAGAATAGGTGGCACCCGTGCCGGTCGAGCTCTCCTACTGCATCGTGAACACCGCCCAGCGCGAGCTGCTCGTGGGCTGCCTCGACGCCGTCGCCGCCGAGCGCGCGACGCTCTCGGCGGCCGGCGTGGCCACCGAGGTGCTCGTCCTGGACAACTGCTCGGCGGACGGCTCGGCCGGCGCCGCGCGCGGCCACGCGGCCACGGACGAGGTGATCGCGACGGGCGAGCGGCGCGGAAAGGCAGCGAACGACACGCTGCTCCTGCAGCGCGCGCGGGGCCACTTCTGCCTGCTGCTCAACGAGGACTCCGAGTTGCGCCCCGGCGCGAGCGCGGCGCTGCTGGCCGCGCTGCACGAGAACCCCGAGGCGGCCGCGGCGGGCGCCGCGCTCCTGCGTCCCGACGGGTCCCGCCACCCGAGCGCCTGGCGCTTCCCCACGCCGGGCACCGCGCTCGCCGCCGCCGTGGCGCTGCACAAGTGGCTCACCGTGCAGTCCCGGGGAAGCACGACCCGCCAGGTCGACTGGGCGCAGTCGGCGGCGCTGCTCGTCCGCCGTGAGGCCGCGGAGCAGATCGACTTCTTCGATCCGGTGTTCTTCGTCTACTCCGACGAAGTGGACTTCTGCAAGCGCCTGCGCGACGCGGGCTGGAGCACGCTCTACGTTCCCGCGGCCGAGGCCGTTCACCACGAACAGCTCTCCACGGGCGCGGTGCCGGAGAAGCGCATCGTCGAGCTCTCCCGCAACCGCGACCGCTACATGCGCAAGCACCACACGCCCGGCGCGGCACGGGCGGTGCGCTGGCTGACGGCCTGGACCTACGCGGCGCGCGCGGTCGCGGCCGTCGGCCTGCCGGGCCACGAGCCGCGGCGCTACTGGCGCCACGTGACCGCGACGCTGCGCCCGGACCGAGGCGAGGGATTACGGGAGGCCGCCTTCGAGCACAACCGCGGCGGCCCGCGGCTGTAGGAGCCTGCTGAGATATTCGCGCGCTCGCACACGGCGATACATCGATACATCAACAGACGCCCAGGGCTCGGCCGCCGAGCGCCCATGGGCGTTCAACCCCTCCGAAGCCCATGGGCCACGCGAGCGCCGACTGCTACTGCGTGGCGCCCTTCTGGGCGTTGACGCGGCCGAAGCCGTACTGCGGGTCACGGCCCGCGGCACCCAGGTCGTCCGTCGCGGCGCCGAGCTTCGTGCGGAGCGTCGCGGCGGTCGCGGCCGGGAAGCGCTGCGCGATCAGCGCGGCGACCCCGGCGACGTGCGGCGTGGCCATCGACGTGCCCGAGATCGTGTTGTAGTCGCTGTTCGTGCGGAACCAGGTGGAGACGATGTCGACGCCGGGAGCCGCCACCTCGACATCGGCGTTGGCGTTGGAGAACGAGGCGCGCGCATCGTTGGCGTCCGTCGCGGCGACGGAGACGACCTCCGGGTAGGCGGCCGGGTAGTTGAGCCTGGCGTTGCCGTCGTTCCCCGCGGCCGCGACGAGGAGCGCGCCGTTGCCGTTGGCCCAGGCGAACTGCACGGCCTGGCGCAGCGCCGTGGAGCTGCCGCCGCCGAGGCTCATGGAGATCATCCTCGCCCCCTTGTCCTTCAGGTAGCGGATGCAGGAGGCGACGGCCGACGTCGAACCCGAGCCTGCGTCCGTGAGCGCCTTGCAGATCGAGAACGTCGTGTTGAACGCCACGCCCGTCACTCCCCTGGCGTTGTTCGCCGCCGCGCCGATCGTGCCGGCGACGTGCGTGCCGTGACCGTTGCCGTCCGCGCAGGTGCCCTCGGAGATCGAGCCGCCGCCACCACCGAGGAGGGCGCTGAGCAGGCCGACCACCGGGACGTTGGCGCAGTCGACGACGCGCCCCGTGCCGATGTCCTCGTGGGTGCGGCGGATGCCCGTGTCGACGATGCCGACCTTCACGCCCCCGGCGCTGGGAAAGCCCCCGAGCCCGAGCGCGTCCCACGCCTCGGGCGCGTTGATGCGGTCCAGGCCGTACATGCCTGCGAACGATGGGTCGTTGGGCGTCGCGCCGGCACGGAGCACCCTGTCGACCTCGGCGAAGCGCACGAGACCGGAGCGGTTGAGACGGGCCGCGAGCGCCGCCGGGTCCGGTGCACGGACGACCCGCGTCGTGGTGCCGTAGATGCGGCCGACGATCGGCGCGGCGTCCAGCAGGTCGGTCACGGCGGAGGCGCCGGCGCGCGGCTCGAACTGGACGATGACCCCGCCGGCGGCGGCAGCGGGAGTGGCCGGAGCGAGGACGGCGGCGACGGCGACGGCGGCAAGCCGCGCAACACGGTTCATGGTGAGACTCCTCGAGGACGACGGTGGGGTACCAGCTCCTCCCTGAGCCGAGCGCTCGAAGCTAAGCACGGCGCAACGCGCGTCGCAGGACGTCCCGCTCAGAACTTGAGCTCAACGGTAAGAGTACGAACGGAATCGACGCGACCGTGGCGCAGCGCGACGCCAATCCGGCGACGCCCTCGGTGGGCAGCAGAAGCTCTCCGCCCACCGCAAGCGCGGCGAGCACGCCGGCGATCGCCCCCATCCGCCCCCAGGCGAACGGGACCGCGAAGAGCCGGCGAGTGAGCCCGTGGATCACCGTGAGCATCACCGCGTAGGCGGCGCACAGCGCGATGCCGGCGCCCGCGATGCCGAAGCGGTCCACCGCGACGACGAGCACCCCGACGTTCACCGCGAGGCCCGCGAGCGCCGCGGGGGCGTTGCGCGTGGTGACCTTGGCGCGACCGGCGATGGTGACGAAGACCAGGTAGAGCCCGTACAGGGCCCAGCCCAGCGCGACCCAGGGCAGCGCCTCGTGCGCCGCGGAGGCCTTGGGCGCGGCGAGCAGGTCCACGATCCAGCGGCTCAGCAGCGTGAGCGTCGCCACCGCGGCGCCCACCACGAGCACGTAGAGCGTCGTCACCGTCGCGTAGAGCCGGCGCGCCTCCCCGTCGTCGGTGACCGAGTACACGAGCGGCGGCCACGCGGCCTGGAAGCCGCGCACGACGAGGATCACCGCGGCGGCGAGCTTGACGGCGACCGCGTAGACGCCCGCCGCCTGCGGCGACTCCGCTCTCAGGAGGTAGGCGCGGTCCACGACGTTCAGGGCGAAGACCGCGGCTTCGGCGGGGATCGTCGGGGCGCCGAAGCGCACGAGCGGCCCCAGGCCCCGCGGGACGAGCGGGCGGATCCGAGCCCTGAGGTCGATCCACAGGGCGACCAGGACCACGCTCGAGGCGGCGTAGTTGCCGAGGACGTAGCCCGTCGCCCCCTGGTCGAGGACGACGACGAGCAGGACGGTCAGGGTCACCGTGAGCACGACGTTGGAAAGGCTCGCGCGGACGAACGCGCGCCGGCGCTCCTCCACCCGCAGCAGGGCATAGGCAACTTCGAGGTTGGTGAACGCCCAGAGGCCGAGCAGGCCGCCGGCCATGAGCGTCGGGTCGCGCGTGCCGAGCAGCAGCTCGCTCAGGGGCCCCGCCGCCGCGAGGCCGGCGAGCGCGGCTGCCGTCGTGGTGGCCAGGACGACGGTGACCGTGGTCCGGGCCAGGCGCTCCCGGCGCACCGGGTCCTCGTCGTCGAACCAGAAGCGCACGAACGCCTCGCCGATCCCCACCCGCAGGAGGATCGAGCTCAGGATGATGAACGTCAGGAGCGTCTCGGCGTAGCCGTACTCCGCGAGGGTCAGCGCACGGGTGTAGAGCGGGAGCGTGAAGAGCGCCAGCGCCGCCGAGAGGATCGACGGCGCCTGGTAGGCGACGGAAGACGCCAGCAGGCGCTTGAGCAGGCTTCCCACGTGGCTGCTGACGCTACCGGCGGGGCCCGCGGCGAGGGCACCGCACCGCGCTTGAGCGATTCGCAGGCCTATGGCCCTTGTCTTGCGTAAAGCCCCCGTCGCGACGAGCCCGCAGAATAGGGTCGTCGGCGCCGATGCCCGCCCCGCTCTGCCTGCTGCTCCTCCCCCGCGCACTCGAGCGCTTCATCCTGCGCGACCAGGCCGAGGATCTTCTCGGCGCCGACGGCGTCCAGGCCGTCGAGCCGGGGCGCGTGCCCTACGGCGCGTACGCGCGGCTCCCGGACGCGGTCGCCCGGCGGGTGGCGCGGGAGCAGGCGCGGCGCCTGGTTGCCGCGCTGGACGGCAGGCCGCGCGTCGTGGTCATCTTCCATCCGCTGCAGCTCCCGGTCGCCGAGGCGGTCATGGAGCGCACCGGCGCGGAGCTCTGGTACGGCCGCTGGGACCGCTATGAGCGCGCGCACGACGCGACCCCGGCGCGGCGCGCGCGCCTCGAGGCGCTCCACGTCCGCGCGGCCGAGCGCTCCGCGCTGACCTTCGCGGTCTCGACCGAGCTCCAGCGCCTGGAGCGGCTCGCTGGCCGCGAGGCCGCGCTCGTCCCGCTCGCCGCGGACCGCTTCCCCGCCCCCGATCCCACCGGCACCGTCGTGGCGGTCTCGCTCGGTCACCTCGGCCACCGCGTCGACTGGGCGCTTCTGCGCGGCGTCGCCGAGGCGATGGGCGACGACCTCGTGCTCTTGCTCGTCGGCGCCGCGCACCCCGAGGAGCTCCAAGGGGACGTGGACTTCGCCGCCTGCGTCGCCCGACCGCAGTTCGTCTGGCTCGGGGAGCGCTCGGACGCGGAGGCCGCGCGGCTGATCGCCTGCGCCGACGTCGGCATCGTCCCCTTCCGGGTCGAGCCGTTCAACGACGCGGGGCTGCCCTACCGGATCCTCAAGTACGCGCGACTCGGCCGCCGCACGGTCTCGCCACCGCTGGCCGGGGTGCGGACCTGGGCCCGGGCCGTCGACGAGGCCGACGGTCCGGCCGCCTTCGCGGCCGCGCTGCGTGCCCAGGCCGGCCGCCGCACGGCGCCTGATCTCGACCTGCGTGCCTGGGCACTCGCCCAGACCGCCGCGGCGCAGGACGAGCCTCTGTGGGCGCGGCTGGAGGAGCTCGGCGTCGCGCGGCGACCGTGAGATCATCCGAGGGCCGTCGGGTGATGCGCGCCCAGCTAGGATCGGCTGAGTGCCACGGATCTGCCTTGCCGCGCTCCTCGGCTGCTGCCTCGTCGTGACGGCGTCAGTCCCCGCGCAGGCGGCCCGGGGCTGCGGGCCGACGACGCGGCCGTCCACGGACGCCCGCGTGCTGGTCACGGTCGTCAAGGGCAACCTTCGCTGCCGGACGGCCAAGCGCGTGCTGCGCACGTACTGGCGCTGGGAGGTCGCCGCGTTCGAGCAGACCAGGCGCATCCGGGTGGGTCCGATCCGCCGGACGTGCCGCCCGACGAGCGGCGACAGCCCCCCGAAGGGCTGGACGTGCACAGGCGGCGGGCAGGGCGGCACGCGTTTCCGCCTGGCCGCGCGGGAGTAACCGCCTCCGCGGTCGAGCGCCACGGTGGCTTGGTCACAGTCCGGTCGTGTGGTGGCACTACCGAGCGTGACCAACCCAAGAGCCAGGGCGCCGCGCTCGCTCGACGATCCGGTCCGCTTCGCCGAGGCGTACCGCACGCACTCCCGGTCGATCCTCGTCTTCCTGACGCGGCGGACCTACGACCCCGAGACGGCGCTGGACCTGACCGCGGAGACGTTCGCCCAGGCGTTCGCCGGGCGCCGGCGCTTCCGGGGGTCGACCGACCCGGAGCTCGCGGCCTGGCTGTTCGCGATCGCTCGCCACGTGCTGGCGCGCTTCGTGCGTCGAGGAGTCGCCGAGCGCCGGGCGCTGACGCGGCTCGGCGTCGACGTGCCCGCTCTCGAGCCCGACGACATCGTGCGCATCGTGGAGCTGGCCGCCCTGACCGAGGTTCGCAGCGCCGTCGTGCAGCACTTCTCGGCGCTTCGCGCCGAGCAGCGTGAGGCGCTCCGGCTCCGTGTCGTGGAGGAGCTCTCCTACGCCGAGGTCGCCTCCCGGCTCGAGGTCTCCGAGCCGACCGCCCGCGCTCGGGTCTCGCGCGGGCTGCGTGCCTTGGCCGGCGCCCTCCCATCCCCCCGGACGACCCAGGAGACGATCGCATGACCGCACCGCACGACCACCCCGAGATCCGCGCCCTGAACGAGCTCGGCCGACGCTTCGAGATCGCCACGGCGCGCCACGAGACCACCTCGAGGACCCGGCGCGTCGTGCTGATCACGGCGATCGCCGCGACGGCGCTCGTGGGCACGCCGGCGGTCGCCGCCATCACCGGCACGTCGATCACCGGCATCTTCAACTCGCACAGCACCATCGAGGAGGCCCTGCCGCGGGCCGCCGCGGTCATCGACCCCGCGGATCCCGTCGCGACCGGTCGCGCGCTGCGCCGGCTCGGGTTCGACGTCCGGTGGTCGCTCGTCGAGGACGCTCGCCGCGGCTCCAGCCCGACGACGAGCCGGGACGTGGGCGTGCCGCCGCCGGGCACCGAGATCCTCTCCGTGACCGCGGCCGGCGGATCGTCGGAGGTGACCGCGGACACGCGGGTTCTCCAGATCGAGGTGGCGCCGGCCGGCTCGGAGATCCTCCGGTCGCATCGCTGAGTGCTCCCGCGAACAGCTCAGCGGCCGCCGCCGCGGCAGCGGTCCTCGACCAGCAGGAAGTCGTTGAGCGCCGGGAAGGCAGGGTCGGCCGGCGGGACGTTGAAGCGGCGGGAGACCCCCGCCGCCTGCCCGAAGCGCTTGACGGCCTTCCGGTCCCCGACCACGAAGAGCGCGGCGCCCGGCGCCGCGGCGCCGATCTGCGAGCGTGCGCGGACGTCGGCCTCGGGGGCGTCGAGCTCGAAGCGGAGATCCGGGATCAGCCGGTAGGTCGGAAGCGTCACCGGCCGGCACTGGCGCACGCGCGGGTCGAGCGCCGTGGCGACGACCGCCTGGTGCGTGCGCTCGATAAAGCGCAGCTCGCGCGCCAGCGCCGCGAACGACCCGGCCTTCACCGCCAGGAAGGCGACGCCGAACATCGCCGCGGCGGCCGCTCCTCGCCCCCACCGCGTGCGCGCGCGACCGGGCGGGAGCGTCGTGAAGCCCAGCACGGCGTAGCCCGCCAGCAGGCACAGCGCCACCGCCGGGACCGTCAGGTAGCGCGGCAGGATCGACAGCCCGCCGACGCCCGTGCCGACGAACGTCACGGTCCCTGCGGCAAACAGGGCAAGCGGGACGTGGAGCGCGCGGAGGCGCGCGCGGTGGCGATAGGCGAGCACCGCGCCGAGCAGGGCCGCAGCGAACACGGGCGGGCGGGCGGTATCGGCGAGGAAGGAGACGAAGCTCCGGGGAACGTTGGCGATGCCCCGCTCGCGCCCGAGCTCCTCGGCCAGAGCGGAGGTCGCGTGAAGCGAGTAGAGCGGATCGCCCGTGATCACCAGGTCGCTGAGCGTCCAGAGCACGGGCGCGACGGCCGCGAGGGCCAGCAGATCCCACCGGCGCCACCCGACCCACAGCCAGTAGAGCCCGGCGAGCACCCACGCCTCGGGCCGCAGCAGTCCGGCGACCGCGAGCACGCCACTCACCGCGCGGCCGCGCCCCGGCCGCTCCGCCTCCAGCGCCGCGGCGAGGAGCACGAGCGCGAGGAACGGCACGTCGACATAGCCCCGCGCCGCGTAGAGCAGGAACGCGAAGCTCGAGCCCGTGAACAGTGCCGCGCCGAGCGCAGGTCCCTCCCCGAAGCACGCCGCCCCCACCCGGTGGACGGCCGCGACGAGCACCACCAGTGACAGGACGCAGAGCACCACGAGCGCCCGGTCGGCGAAGCCGCCGAAGAGCGCGTCCAGCCCCGCGCAGAGCACGACGAACAGCGGGTGCTGGGTCGGCGCGGCGTAGGCCTCGAGGTTCGGCAGTTGCCCGTCGAGGAGCTCGCGGCCCCAGTTGAGGTGAAAGTAGGAGTCGTAGTTCGGGTAGGTCGGGACGATCAGAGCGAAGGCCAGCGCGACCGCGGCCATTGCGGCGAGCGCGAGCCGCCGGCGCGCCGCAGTCACGGCGTGCGTGCCGCGAAGGCGCTGCCCGCTCCGAGCAGCGCCCAGGTCAGCGGGTCCTCGAGGAAGGCCGCGTACAGCAGCGTGTGAACGACCAGCGCGGAGAACGCCGCGAGCGCGAACGCGCGCCCGGGGTCCCGCCGCGCGCCCCGCCCGAGACGCGTGAAGGTCACGCCGAGCAGCGCGAGATAGGCGAGCAGGCCGGGAACCCCCTGCTCCGCGGCGACCGTCACCGGAATCGTGTGCGACGCCGCGACCGCCTGCTGGTCGGAGGCCGCCTCCTCGCGCCGGAAGACCCGCGGGAACGAGCCGGAGCCCCAGCCGCCCGCGGGCCGCGCGGCGGCCATGCGCCCGCCGCCCGCCACGAGGTCGTAGCGGCCGCTCGTCGCCTTGTCGAGCCCTTCGCCCGAGTCGGCGTTCAGGTTGATCGCCCCGGGCGCGAGCCCGACCAGGGCCACACCGGCGACCGCGAGCACGGCCCCGGCGCCGAGGGCCAGGCGCGGGTTCCACCGCAGGCCGGCGAGCACCGCGAGGCCGACGATCAGCGCGGTGAACGACGACTGCGAGAACGTCAGCACGAGCCCCGCCCAGAGCACGGCGAGCACCACCGCCGCGCCACCGACGACGCGCGGGCGCGCCGTCCACACGAGCACGGCGGACACCGCCAGCATCACCAGCGCGAGGAAGCGGCCGTAGATGTTCGGGTCGAAGAAGAGCGAGTTGACCCGGAAGTACTCCTCGAACTGGTTGGAGGAGATGACCTTGGGGTTGAGCAGCAGCGTGCGCGTCGCGTACTCGACGAAGCCGACGCCCACGAAGACCAGCGCCAGCCCCACGAGCACACCGAGGCACTGAAGGGCCAGGCGCCGCGTCCAGTCGACGCCGTGCGCGAGCAGGAGGAACAGCAGCGTGAACGGCGCGTAGAAGAAGAGGACGTTCTCGAGGGACCGATCGAGGTCCTCGGAGTAGGTCGCCTGCGCGGCGTAGAGGACGAGCACGACGGCCAGGACGCGCTCCAGCCAGCCCGGCTCGGCCTGCGAGAGGTCCGGCCAGTCGCGGCGCATCCGCCGCCACGCGTACGCGAGCACCCCCGCGCCCACGACGAGGTACAGCGGCACGAGAAGGCTCGCGGTGCTGCCGCCGACGGCCAGGGGCACCCGGAACGGCAGCGCGGCGACCACGGCGATCGGCAGCGCGGCCGGCACCCGGACGAACAGCGCCGCCAGCGCGGCGACCGCCGCGAGTCCTGCCACCGCGAGAGCCGCGAGCACGAGCGGGCGATCGGTCAGGGAGTTGAACGCACTCGACCCTCCGACGTGGACGACGAGCAGCACCGGCGTGAGTACCGCGGCGGCGACCAGGCAGCGGTCGCGCCACGGGCGCTGCGGCAGGGCGAGCGCCCCGCCCAGCAGCACCGCGAGGAGCAGGAGCGCGACGATCACCGTTCGCCCACTCCCCGCGACATCAGCACCCACAGGCGGTTCATGAGCGCCGCGCTCTCCGGCCGGGGCGTCAGGCGCTGGGCGAAGTCCGGGATGCCGGTCCGTACGACCAGGCCGCGACCGATCCTCGCCCCGACGATCACGAGCCGTCCCTGGGTCGTCACCGCATCGGCGGCGAGCCTGGCCCCGCCGTCGAGCCGCTCCGTGGCCTCGTAGGCCGTCACGCCGGGGAAGACGCCCTCGTCGCCGGCGAACAGCTCGATGCGATCGTCGGCGACGGTGAGCTCGGTCGGCGTGCGCTCGACCGGCCGGAGCACCGCCCCGAAGAGGTCGGCCCTGGTGGCGTTCGTCGGGCGGACGAGCCGCTGCCTGCCTTCGCCGACGAGATCGACCTGGCGGCGCAGGCTCTCCGTGCCGAGCGAGACGACGGTGCCCCCGCCACGCGCGAAGCGGCGTAGCCGCGCTCCGAGCCTCGCGGGCAGCCAGCGCGCGTCGCCCGCGATCAGCAGGCCCGTGAACTCGTCGAGCTTGGGCCCGACGCCGCGCGCGAGTGCGATGTCGGTCGTGAGGTCGTAGTCGCGGCGGGTGCGGTCGAGGAAGCTCAGCACGGGCGCCTCGCGGATCGCGAAGTCCACGGGCAGGCCGTCACCGGCGAACAGGCGGTCCGCGCGCACCCCGACCCCGGCGGCCAGCGTGTTCGGCCGCCCGTCACCGTCGTCGTCGACCCGGTTGCGGCCCTGCCAGGTGATCCACGGCAGCACGACGAGCACGCGGCCGACCGGCACGTTGGCCTGTACGACGATGGGTACGCGCACCTTCCGGAGCCGCGTGCGGACCTCCAGCAGGTAGACCCCGGTGGCCCGCGGGGCACGCAGGCGCAGGCGCGGGCGCGTGCCCGACCGCGCCGAGCGCCGGATGACCTGCGCCTCCCCGACACGACGAAGGGTGTAGCGCCACGGCTCCCCGCGCGAATCGACGAAGACGTCGGCCGGCTCCCCCGCGATCACCGGGTTCGACGGGGGCTGGACGCCGAGGTAGCGCACCGTGATCCCGGCGCGCCCGGGCAGCTTGCGGCCGAACTCGAGCCGCGGCACCCCGTCGCGCACCGGAACCGAGAAGCCGATGTTCCCCGCCTCGTCGCGGCTCTCGACCACCGCGAGGTAGGTGCCCGGCCGCACCCGGCGGCCGTTGACGGTCCCGGCCCACTCCCAGCTCGTCGCGTCGTCGGGCAGGGGCGTGACGCCCGAGCTCGTCACCCGCTCGGGGACGGCGGCGCCGTCGGTCCGCCAGATCGTGACCTTCCTGCGGCGGCCCGGCGCGTCGAAGCGGATGCGGGCGGGAGCGCCGCCGCGCGCCGGCAGGATCTCCGCCGCTTCTGAGCTCTCGGGGCCCACGCTCAGCACGCGCGGCCGCGGGGGCGCCGTGTCCTTGCGCACGCTCTTGGGCACGACGATCGAGCGACCCTCGCGTCGCAGGGTCACGCGCGCCCGGTAGACGCCGTCGGGCACGGGGCGACCGGCGTCATCGGTGCCGTCCCAGGGGAGGGAGAGCGCCCGGTAGGGCCGCATGGTGCGGTCGTCGGCGAGCGCCCGCACGACGTCCCCGCCCGCGTTCACGAGATCGACGTCGACGTCGTCGGCCTGCTTGAGCAGGAACGTGAACTTCGTCCGGTCCAGGCGCCCGTCGGAGTTCGGCGAGAAGACCTTGAGGCGATAGAAGTTCTGGATGACCGTCGGCTCGTTCTTGAGCCGCTGAGCGACGAAGAAGGCGCCGAACGTCGCGACCACCAAAGCCGCGAACACCGCCCTGGAGAGCGTGCTCACAGCGCGATGAGCGCGCCGTTCGGCACGGGCCACTCGTGGAACGTGGCCAGGCCGCGGAGGTGCGTGCGCGACTGCGCCGCGCGGATGACGCCGCGGTGGCAGACCACGAGCGCGGGCAGCCGCCGGGTCTGCGTCACCGCCGCGAGGCCATCGAGCACGCGCTCCGAGAACGCCGCGAACCCCTCCCCTCCGGGGAACGTCCACTGCCCCCCGCCGCGGAGGTAGGCCGCCCAGACGGCGGGGTCCTCCGCCTCGACATCGGCCTTCAGGCGGTCGGTCCACGCCCCCGTGTCGTGCTCGGCGAAGCGCGCGTCGGGCCGGGGCTGCAGACCGAGCGCGGCGCCCACGATGTCCGCGGTCTGCTGTGCGCGGGCCAGCGGGGAGGACCACAGCGCGACGATGCCGTGGCCACACGCGACGTCCGCGAGCGCGTGCGCCTGAGCGACACCATCCTCGTCGAGCGGAACGTCCAGCGTTCCCTGAAACCGGCCCTCGGCGTTGTAGGCCGTCTGCCCGTGGCGGGCCATGAGGATCACGGAGCTAGGCCCCGCGGGTGGTGGCACGCCGGCGTGGCGTCGTCGCCCGGCGCCGTCGCATCGCCTGGGCCGCGCGGTTCATCGCCCGCCGACATGGCGCCCCGGTCGGAACCCTCATCGTCTACGGCGTCGCCTTGTCGGTGCCGATCTGCACGATCACGTCGGCGCCCGGGCCTTGGACCTCGATCGCGCGGGTGACCTTCTTGACGTTCGCCGCATCGACCTCGAGCGTCTTGGCGACCGCAGCGGCGCCGGGCTTCTTGCCGTCCACGTAGAAGACCTCCGTCGTCGTGGCGGTATTGACGACGGCGGTGCCCGTGCCCGCGGTGCGGTAGCCGTCGGTCTCGAGCGTCTTGGCGACCTCGGCGGCGAGGCCGTTCTGCTGGGTGCCGTTGAGGACGTACACCGCATAGTCACCCGGGCTGACCGAAGGGGTCGCCGCGTCCGCGGACTCGCCCGACGGTGGCACGAACTCGTTGTCGGTGCGCGTCGAGGCAGCGGGCACACTGGTGGTCCGGACCGGGTCGGCGTCCGGCCCGCCGAGAAGCTGCGACGCGAGCAGCGCGACGAGCAGGACCGCGGTCACCGTGCCGAAGACCGTCGCGATCGTGCGGCCGCTGGGGCGTCCAGAGCTCTCCTCGTCGACGGGCGGCCAGACCTCGACGCCCGGATCGCGGCGAGCGGCAAGCGGGCTGCCCTGGCGCGCCGCCACCGCGCGGTCGACGAACGGGGGCGATGCCGCGATCGGCGGCGCGGCCGCCCCGGAGGGGACGGCGGGCGGCACCGACGGGGAAGACGGCGGAGCGGGAACGCCGCGGGCGGTGGGTGTCGACGGGGCGCCCGGATCGACGGCGGCGATCGACTGGGTCTCCTGGCCGCTCGCTCCGCCGTTGGCCGCCGCGGCGGCCTCCGACTTCGCCTGCGCCTGCTCGTACATCGCCTCGGAGACCTTGTGGAACGCGGTCTGCAGGGCCTCGGTGCGGGCGGTGATGTCGGCCGCGTCCTCGCCCGTCAGCGCCTCGCGGAGCC
>CADCVR010000092.1 GCA_902806205.1 uncultured Solirubrobacteraceae bacterium
GTCGGCGAGGCGCCCACGGGTCGCTCGCGCCGCTCCCGCTCCCGGCGCTCGCGTCGCAACGCGGCGGCGCAGGCGGCGGCGCTGGTGGCCAACGGGGGACCGCCCGCCGACGCGGACACGACCCGGACGAACGGCATGGCCCCCGGAGACGGCGAGGCGGCGGTCAACGGCACGCTCCCCGGCGCCGGGGAGCCGCTCCCGGCCGGTAGCGACGGCGAGAGGACCGCCGTCGCGAAGGTGGTCGAGGTGCAGGCGGGGAAGCCGAAGCGCGCGCCGCGCCGCAAGGCGGCGGCGGAGGTGGCGGAGGCCGTCGAGGTGGTCGAGGTGCCGGCGGAGAAGCCGAAGCGCGCGCCGCGCCGCAAGGCGGCGGCGGAGGCGGCGGAGGCCGTCGAGGTGGTCGAGGTGCCGGCGGGGAAGCCGAAGCGCGCGCCGCGCCGCAAGGCGGCGGCGGAGGCCGTCGAGGTGGTCGAGGTGCCGGCGGGGAAGCCCAGGCGCGCGCCGCGCCGCAAGGCGGCGCCCGACATCGCGGAAGCCGGCGGGGCTGCGGCCAAGCCCAGGCGGACGCCCCGGAAGAAGGCCGCCGACCCTGCTTCGGAGGACGCCGTGCCGGCGGAGAAGCCGAAGCGCGCGCCGCGCAAGAAGCCCGATCCGGCCTGAGCGCCGCCGCTCAGTCGTCGAGGTACGCCTCGGCTTCGGCGCGGTTGGGGAAGACGTGCATGACGTGCTGCAGGCCGACGGCCTCGAGCACGAGCAGGACGTAGGGATCGTGGGCGACGAGCGCGAGACGCCCGTCCGGCGGCAGACGCCGCTGCTTGCTCACGATCGCCGCGATCGAGATCGAGTCGATGAACGACACGCCGCCGAGGTCGACGAGGATCCGCGTGGCCGCCGCGTCGCGGAGGTGCCGGCGGAGTTCTCCCGAGGAGGCCACGTCGACCTCGCCGTGGATCTCCAGCGCGAGGCCATCTCCGGGGAGCGGCACTTCGAGCATCGAGCAGCCGTCGCGCCAGGGGCTCATCGCCTCAGGGTGCCTCGACCACCCCCGGCGTGTCCAGGGGGCGTGGACGGATGATCGACGTTCGCGTCAACCGCGGGGCGGAAGGTCCCGCGCGGTCGGCGGCGCGTCCGCGGCAGGCCCGGTGCCGGTCGCGCCGGGTCGGCCGCCGGGCTGCTTGAGCCTGTCCGCGGCGGCCCTCGCCTTGTCCTTGACGGTGCCCTTGCCGCGGGCGACCTCCTTGAGTCCGGCGAGATCGCCCTTGAGCGACTCGGTGCCCCCGCGCTTGTCGATCGCGGCCTTCGCGTGGTCGGTCAGCTTCTTGAAGTTCATGCGGTCCACGCTAGCGGGGCTTCCTCAAGAGGAGGCGAGGTGAACTTCACCCGCGTCGAGCGCCGCGACGCTCCCGTCGGCGCGCGCGACGAGCAGGCGCCCGTGCGCGTCGAGACCCGCGGCGACTCCCTCGGCCGCGCCCCACCTGACCTGCCGGCCGAGAAGCCCGTCACGGGCGCGCCAGGCGTCCAGCAGCGCCTGGGGCGCGAGCGCGAGCGCCACGTCGAGCTCGGCGAGAACCCGGGCGAGGATCACGGGCACGTCGGCCGGCGTGAGCCCGAGCCCCGTCGCCGTCTCCCGCAGCTCTTCCGGCAAGTGGGCCGGCGTCAGCGCGACGTTGATCCCGATGCCGAGCACGGCCCAGCCCTCCTGCGGGCGGCCCTCGGCGAGGATGCCCGACACCTTGCGCCCCTCGAGCTGCACGTCATTCGGCCACTTCACCCGCGCCTCGGGCCCGCAGGCGCGCGCGACCGCGACCGCCGCGGCCAAGGACAGAAGCGCATGGGGCTCGCGGAGCACGACGCTCATCAGCAGTGCGCGCCCCGGCGGAGCGCTCCACCGGCGCCCCTGGCGCCCGCGGCCCGCCGACTGGGCGTCCGCGGTGACCAGCGTCCCGTGCGGCGCGCCGGCGGCCGCGAGCTCCCGGGCCCGGTCGTTCGTGGAGGTGGTCTCGCGCAGGTGAAGCCGCGGGGTGCCGAGCGTCACGCCGGGGTGATCCGCAGCGCGTCGTCCAGGGTGAGGTCGAGCGCCTCTCGCGCCGACCCCCGGTTGACCGCGAGTGCCAGCGTCCGGTAGGCGTCCTCGTAGAGCAGCAGCTCCCCCGGCGGCACGTCGGCGAAGGTCACCGCGTAGACGGCCCGGTGCTCGTTGACACCGACGGAGTGCCCGAGGCGCAGCCCGGCGAACGTCAGCTCCTCGTGCTCGACGTCCAGCGTCACGTTCCCGAAGCGGTCGAACGCGATGGCGTGAGCGGTCAGGCCCTCCGCGTCGATCTCGGCCAGCGGCATGTGCACCGCGAGGATCTCGTCGGCGTCGAGCGGGTCTCCGGCCTCTTCCAGCGACGCGCCCGAAGCCAGCGCGGCGGTGACGGGCGCGAACAGGTCGCGGCCGTGGAAGGTCGCCGAAACCGGCTGCAGGCGATGTGCCGAGCGCGTGACATCGACGGCCTCCACGACCCCGCCGAAGCGCTGGGCGGCGAGGGAGAGCAGGCCGTTGTCGGGGCCCACGAGCAGACGGTCCTCCTCCCCCGTGCGCAGCGCAATCGCCCGGCGCTTGGTCCCGACGTTCGGGTCGACGACCGCGAGGTGCACGCCCGGCGGCAGGTACGGCAACGCCCGGCGCAGCAGCAACGCGCCGGTCCGGACGTCGTGGGGCGGCACGCCGTGAGTGATGTCGAGCACCCGCGCCGCGGGCGCGATCCGCGCGATGACCCCGTGGCAGACGCCGACGAAGTCGTCGTCGAGCCCGTAGTCCGAAAGGAAGGAGATCGGCCGCGGCGCGCTCACCGCGCGAGTCTAAGTGCTCCGAGCACCGAGCCCCGCGGGCACGGCAGCCGGACGAGCGTGTCGCTGGTCTGATCATCGCCTGTCACGGCCTCCGAACGGGTAGGGACCGCGCATGGAGACCGACCCGAACCCCACCGACGTGCCGAGCGGACTGCCGACCGCGGACGAGCCGGAGCCCCCGCCCCTCGGGACGCCGGACCCCGACGACGCTCCACAGACGGGCGAGGAGGCCATGCCCGGGATCGTCACCGACGGCGAGCCGCCGGCCGCGAGCTGACCAAGTGCTCCGATCCCGGATCCTGCGACGGAACGTACGAATCGGAGCACTAAGCTAAGGCGCCACGCGCGTCACATCCCACCGCTCTGGCCGTTGTCGACGGCCAGCACGTTGCCGTCGGGGTCGCTGCACCACGCCACCCGGTGGGTGCCGAAGGCGTGCACGCCGCGAGCGTCGCAGGTGAGGTCGTCGTGGCGATCGAACCGCACGCCCCGGGAGATCAGCGCGTCGACGACGGCGTCGTGGTCGCCGACGCTCCAGGAGGCGACCGTCGCGGTGGCCTTGCCGGCGTGCTCGGGTGATTCGTACACCTGCAGCCGGGAGCTGCCGCAGGCGTACATCTGGATCGGGCCGGCGTTCGGGTCGAGCGGCACAAGTCCGAGCTGCTCCTCATAGAACGCCTTGGCGCGGGTGATGTCGGTGACCGCGACGGTGGCGCGGACGTCGGCGAGGCTGAGGCTCATATTCGTCTGGGTTCCCGTCCGCGGGGATCGGGGAACCGCTCCTTCAGCGGGCGGCGACGTCGGCGACGAGCGCGGCGACGACGCCGTCCGGCGTGTGCTCGGCGGCCTCCACGTCGACTTCCCGGCCCAGCGCGCGGACTGCGTCGCTGGTCGCCGGACCGATCGAGACGACGCGCGGCCCGGCGAGCGTTCCCGCCGCCTCGTACAGGTAGCGCGCGCTCGACGCGCTCGTGAACAGCGCATAGTCCGCGCCGAGTGCGGCGGCGCGCTGGTCGGAAGAGAGGCTTTCGGCGAGCGTGCGGTACAGCGGGAGCACGTCCACCTCGGCGCCCTGCTCCCGCAGCCCCTCGGGGAGAACCTCGCGTCCCTCCTCCGCGCGTGGCACCAGCACGCGGCGCCAGGGTCCACGGGCGGTGAGCTCCTCGAGTACCGCCTCGGAGATCGAGCGCTCGGGGACGACGTCGGCGGCGATGCCGTGCCGGCGCAGCTCCGCGGCCGTTCCGGGCCCGATCGCCGCAACGGTCGCGCCCGCCAGTGCCCGCGCGTCGCGCAGGCGGGCGAAGAGCTGCTGCACGGCGTTGACCGACGTGAAGACGACGAGGTCGTAGCCCGCGAGCTCCGGGAGGTCGGCCGCGAGCGGCTCGATGCGGATCGCCGGGGCCTCGACGACCGTCGCGCCGAGCGTGCGCAGGGTCGCCGCGATGCCGCTGGCCTGCGCCCGGGCGCGCGTGACCGCGACCGACCGCCCGCCGAGCGGCCGCGCCGCCCCGAGCCAGCCGAGTTCGTCGTGCAGGGCCGCCACGCCGCCGACCACGGCGATCGCCGGGGCCCGGATCCCCGCCTCGCGGGTCACGGCGGCGATGTTCGCGAGGGTTCCGCGCACGGAGCGCTGGTCGCCGTAGGTGCCGCGCATGACCACCGCGACGGGCTCGTCCGCCGGCCGGCCGCCCTGCACGAGCTGTGCGGCGATACGGTCGAGCGTGCGGATCCCCATGTAGAAGCACAGCGTCCCGGGGAACGCGGCCAGCGCGGGCCAGTCGACGAGGGTCTCGGGTTTCTCGGGGTCCTCGTGCCCGGTGACGAACGCCACCGCGCTCGCGATGCCGCGCTGGGTCACCGGGATCCCCGCGTACGCAGGAGCCGCGATGCCGCTCGTCACCCCGGGGACGACCTCGAAGCGAACTCCGGCGGCCACGCAGGCGAGCGCCTCCTCTCCGCCGCGCCCGAACACGAACGGGTCGCCGCCCTTGAGCCGCACGACCTGCAGTCCGGCCTGCGCCTTCTCGACCAGCAGCGCGGTGGTCGACTCCTGCGGCACCTGCTTCCCGCCGCCGATCTTGCCGACGTCGATGAGCTCCGCGTCCGCCCGTGCGCCGGCCAGCGCGCTCTCCGGGATGAGCTTGTCGAAGAGGACGACGTCGGCGGCGGCGATCAGCTCGACCGCACGCACGGTCATCAGTCCGGGGTCGCCGGGCCCCGCGCCGACGAGGTGGACCTTGCCCCGCGGGCCGATGGGGTCAGACCGCCCGCGCGCGTTCGACGGTGATGGAGGCTCCGTGCTCATCGACCGAGCACCGCGTCGGCCCCCGCGCTGAGCAGGCGCTCGGCCAGCAGCCCGCCCAGCACCTCGGGCTGCTCGGACGATCCCGCGACGGCGATCTCGTCGAGCAGCCACGCCGCGCCGTCCTCGGCCCCGACCCACCCACGGAACCGCTCGCCGTCCCAGTGCGCGCCGACGGCCGTGCGGCAGTCCGCGTCGAGCGCCGCGACGCACGCGCGCTCGGCGCGCAGGGCGGTCCACGTGGGAGCGTCGTTGAGCTCCGCCGGCAGGCCGAGGCCCTCGCGCGCCTGCACGACGACGGTCCCCTGGCCGGCCGCGGGAACGAGGTCGAGGATCTCGCTGATCTCCGCCTCGCGCCCGAGCCGCCGCAGGCCCGCGACCGCGAGCACGATCCCGTCGTACTCACCGGCGGTGAGCTTGGCCAGGCGCGTGTCGACGTTCCCGCGCACCTCGAGCACCTCCACCCCGGGCACCGACGCGCGCAGCTGCGCCGCGCGCCGGGGCGACGACGTCCCGACCCGCGGCCCGAGCCGGCCGACCAGCGCGTCGCGCGGATCCTCGCGCCGTGGCGCCGCGACGAGCGCGAGGCCGTCGGGCAGCACGCTCGGCACGTCTTTCGCGGAGTGGGCCGCCAGGTCGATGCGCCCGTCGAGCAGCGCCTCGTCGAGCTCCTTGACCCACTTGAACTTGTCGGGCACCGCGCGGTCGCGGTCGCCCGTCGTGGTGATCTCCACGATCTCGCACGGCTCGCCCAGCCTGTCGAGCAACCCCGCCACCCAGCGGGCCTGGGCGAGCGCGAGCGAGCTCCCGCGGGTTCCCAGCCTCACGGGGCGGCGCGGCGGCGGCGGCGCTCGCCGAGTGTGCGAACGTTGTCCGCCGGATCCAGCGCGTCCGTCGTGTCGTCGTGGGCGCTCGGCGCTCCGTCCGCCTCCGACCTCGTCGGGGCTGCGACCTGGGTGTCGAGGCCGAAGAGCTCGCGAACGATCTGCAGACGTCCGTGGACGGGCGAGCCTGCCTCGGGCAGGGCCTTGAGGCGGATCGTCGGCTCGTGCAGCAGGCGCTGCATCACCGCCCGGGTGATCGCGTCGACCCGGTCCAGGTCGCGCGGGGAGGCGGTCTCCCAGCGACCCTCGTTCTCCGCGAGCACGTCGTCGACGATCTCCTCGCCGTGGTGGCGGAGGTCGGCGATCGTCGGGCGCACGTCGAGCTGGCCCATCCACCGCGCGAAGCGCTGGATCTCCTCCTCGACGATCTCCTCGGCCTGCGCGCGCTCCGCCTCGCGCACCCCCAGGTTGCGCGCGACGACGGCCTGCAGGTCGTCGATGTCGTAGAGCGTCACGCCCGGGACGTCGGCGCAGGCGGCCTCGATGTCGCGGGGGACGGCGATGTCGATCAGCACGAGCGGCCGGCCGCCGCGTGCCTCCATGACGACCTCGAGGTCGTCGACCTCGACGAGGTGGTGCGACGCTGACGTGGAGCTCACGACGATGTCGGCCGCCGTCATGCGCGCCGGCAGCTCGTCGAGCGAGACGACGATGCCGCCGACGCGCTCGGCCATGGCGCGGGCGCGCGCCGCGCGGCGGTTGGCGACGAAGATCGTCCCGACGCCGCGGTCGGCGAGCGCGCGCGCGGTCAGCTCGCTCGTCTCCCCCGCGCCGATGATCACGACGTCGCGCGCGGTGAGATCGCCGACGGCCTCCCCGGCGAGGTCGACCGCGACGGTGGACACCGACGTGCGCTGCGAGCCGATCTGCGTCTCGGTGCGCACGCGCTTTCCCGTCTGCAGCGCGGCGGAGAACAGGCGGTTGGTCAACGGTCCGGTCGTTCCCGCGGCCAGCGCGGCCTCGTAGGCGCGGCGAACCTGTCCCTGCACCTCCGCCTCGCCGACGATCATCGACTCGAGGCCGCTCGTGACGCGGTAGAGCTGGCGGGCGGCGTCGCAGTTGCGCGGCGAGTAGATGATGCCCGCGAGCTCCGTCGGGCGGATGCCGGCGCGGCGCGCGAGCATGCCGAGCAGCCTCGTCTCCGCCTCGACGGGATCGCCGACGACCATGTACAGCTCCGTGCGGTTGCACGTGGAGATGGCGACCGCCTCGTGCACCTCGGCCGTGGCGGCGAGCTCCTGCACGACCTTCTTGGTCTGGCTCTCGGTCAGCGCGACGAGCTCGCGCAGGGCGACGGGCGCGGTCTTGTGGGAGATGCCGAGCGCGAGCAGCTCGACCGGGTTGCGGCCGTGGCTCACGCCGTGCGCTCCGCGACGGGCTCGGCGACGCGCTCGCCCCGGGGTGCGGCCTGCTTGTCGGCCAGCTCGTTGAGCTCCACGAGCTCACGCTCGAGCCGCTGGAGCTTCGCCGCCATGATCGCGAAGTAGGCCAGCACCAGGGCGAAGAAGACGAGGTAGGCGGCGGCGACGTAGCCCGTGTTGTCGTCGGGGAGCGCGCCGGACGCCTGCGCGAGGACCAGGCTCACGCGCCCGTCACCTGCGGGGCGGCCGAGCGGCCCGTGGCCTCGACCTCGCCGCCGAGCTTGCGGCGCAGCTGGCGCAGCTGCGCGCGCGAGTGCTTGTGGGAGAGCTCGTACTGGTAGAGCGCCGCGAACAGCAGCGTCATGCCGACGAGGGCGAGGTAGAAGGGGGGGCGGAACGAGGCGGGCAGGTCACCGCCGCCCTGGTTGAGCACCCGGGGGTGGATGTACGGGTCGGCCAGGCGCACCGCGAGGAAGTTCAGCGGCACGAAGGCCCCCGCGGTGATCGCGAAGACGCTCGCGTAGCGCCCCTGCTTGTCCGGGTCCTCGATCGAGAAGCGCATGGGCTGGTAGGTGCAGTACAGGAGGAAGACGATCAGGAACGACACCAGGGTCGGCTCGCGCCACTCGAACCACACGCCCCAGGCCGCCTTCGCCCAGATCGCGCCCGTGATCAGCGCGCCGACGCCGAGCACGATCGCGATGTGGATCGCGACGTAGCTGCGCAGGTCGTACCGTGCGTCGCCCGTGCGCAGGTGCTGCACGGCCATGACCCCGCCGAACACGAAGCCGCCGAGCGCGACGATGGCCAGGGGGACGTGGACGTAGAAGATCTTCTGCGAGAAGCCCTGGTCGGCCTCGATCCCGGCCGCGAAGAAGGCGAGCCCGAACGCCAGCAGCAGCACGAGGGCGGCGGCGGCGGAGGTCACGCGAAGGCGGTTGCCGTACGTCATGTGATCGTTACGGGCGTGAGGGGGTGGATGGCCTAGTCCTCCAGCAGGAAGTCGAAGAGGGCGTAGGCGAGAAGCCCGAACACCAGATCATAGAGGCCGAGCACTCCCAGCCACCGGCCCTCCAGCGCCCCCGCGCCGCCTTCGGAGAGCACCGGGGAGAGCGCGCGGGCCGCGCCGATGACGACGGGCACCAGGAGCGGCAGGGCGATCAGCGGGCCGATGAGGTCGCGTGCGCGGGTCTGGATCGCCAGGGCGCCGACCAGCGTCCCGATGACCGACAGCCCGAGGTTCACGAGCAGGAGCACCACGCCGAGCTTGGCGACGACCTCGAGGTCCATGCCCGGCCCGAGCAGGAGGATCGCGAAGGCGGGCAGCATCACGAGCTCGACGAGGACCAGGAAGGCGAAGAGCGTCACGGCCTTCGCGACGCCGAGCGCGGTGCGGTCGACGGGCGCCAGGAGGAACGCGTCGAAGCCGCCCTCCTCGCGATCGGCGACGTACAGGCGGTTGACACCGAGGATCGTCGCGAACAGGAGCGTCACGACGAGGATGCCCGCCGCGAGGTCGCCTTCGACCGTACGCTGCCCGAGGGCGAAGTGGAACACGACGAAGGTCGTGACGCCGAAGAGGGACATCGCCGGCACGAGCTGCGGGACCCTGCGCTCGAGCAGCAGCTCCTTGCGCAGCAGGGTCAGGACTGTGCTCACCGGTACAGCGCCCCGATCGACGCGACATCGATGTCGCTCGCCGGCGCCAGCAGCGCGGTGCGCCCGCCGACGAGGCCCAGCGCCACGTCGGCCCCTGCCAGCCCGCCGGCCGGGTCGTGCGACGTGACGACGCGCGTGCGGCCGCTCGCGGCCCCGATCAGCGGCTCGACGAGCGCGGCGGCCGCGGGGTCGAGGTGGGCGAGGGGCTCGTCGAGCAGCAGCAGCTCCGGGTCGTGCAGGACGGCGCGGGCGACGGCGGTCCGCTGGACCATGCCGCGGGAGAACGTGTGCAGCGGGTCGTCCGCGCGCAGGCCGAGCTCCACGGCGTCGAGCAGCTCCTCGACGCGCCCGGCGCCGACGCCGTGCAGCCGCGCCTGGAAGCGGAGGTTCTCGCGCGGCGACAGGTCGCGGTAGAGCAGGGGCTCGTGGGAGAGCAGCCCGACGCGCCCGCGGACCGCCCAGCCCCCGTCCGGAAGTGTGCGCCCGAGCACCCGCGCCGTGCCGGCGTGCGGGCGCAGCAGTGTCGCCAGCACGCGCAGCAGCGTCGACTTCCCCGCCCCGTTCGGGCCGAAGATGGCGATCGTCTGCCCTGTCGCCAGCGTCAGGGACACGTCGTCGAGCGCGAGGCGCGTCCCGTAGCGCCGCCCCAGGCCGATGAGCTCCACGGCCGGCTCCTCGGCCGCCGGGGCCTCAGTGGCCGGGGGTATGGTCACCCGTTCGCTGCAGCGTCGCGACCGCGTGGTCGAGCAGCGGCGCGAGCACCCCGAAGAGCTCGCCCACCGCGCGAGGGCTTCCCGGGAACGTGACGATGAGCGTGCGCCCGGAGAGGCCGGCGACGGCGCGACTCAGAGCGCCCATCGGATGACGGGCGCGCGCCTCGGCGTGCAGCGCGGCTTCCAGGCCCGTCGCACGCCGCTCGATGACGCCGAGCGCCGCCTCGGGGGTGACGTCGTCCGGGGTGAAGCCCGTGCCGCCCGTGGTGAAGACGAGCGCGATCCCGTGGTCGACGTACGCGCGCAAGCGGTCCGCGATGAGCTTCTCGTCGTCGCGGACCACCTCCAACGCGACGACGTCGCAGCCGGCCTCGTCGGCCAGTCGCGCCAGCTCGGGACCCGACCTATCCTCGTTCTCCCGGCGGGCGACGGTGGTCGAGACGGTCAGGACGGCGGTGCGCATCGCCCGTGGAACGCTAGTGGTCGGGCCTTGACCGTCGCGTCGGCCGCGTGCCGATCAGTGCCCGGGGTGGGCGCTCATCGGCACGCGGCCATCCAGGCGAACAGTCGCCCGGGGTCTTAAGTCACTCGGCCGCGCGACGCCAGGTGCCCGAGCGCCCCCCGGACTTCTCCAGCAGTACGACCTGCTCGATCGCCACCCCCTTGTCCAGGCCCTTGACCATGTCGTACACGGTCAGGGCCGCGACCGCGGCGGCGGTCATCGCCTCCATCTCGACGCCCGTACGCGCCTCGACGCCCGCCTCCGCGGTGACGACGACCGTCCCGGCGACCGGGTCCACGGCGGCGTCCACGTCGACGTGGTCGAGCCCGAGCGGGTGACAGAGCGGGATGAGCTCGCCCGTGCGTTTCGCCGCCTGGATGCCCGCGATGCGCGCGACGGCGAGCACGTCGCCCTTCGGCGCGTCGCCCGCGGCGACCACCGCAGCCGTCTCCGGGCGCATGCGGATCGTCGCGCGGGCGACGGCGCGCCTGCGCGTGACCGCCTTGCGACCCACGTCGACCATCCGCGCGGTGCCGTCGGCGTCGAGGTGCGTCAGGCGCTCGGTCATCGCCGGCGAGGCTACCCCGCGGAGCGGCATCGAACCCGGCCGACCGTTGTCCGGAGGCACAGGGGCGGGGGCCGACCCCTACGCGGGCTGATGCGTGCGCTGCGCGGCCTGGATGAGCGCGCGCACATCTTGCGCCTTGCCCGCGCGCAGGAGGGCGATCGGGTCCGGCTCGCCGTTGACGATCTCCTCGAAGAACGCCCTGCGGTCCTGGTAGGTCGGCAGCGTGCCCTTCGCCCAGCCCCGCGCGTCGTTGAGCATGATCGCCAGCTGCGCGTACTCCTCGCCGAACAGCTCGGCGATCTCGCGCTTCATCCGCTTGGCCAGCGCCGGCGAGGCGCCGGCGGTCGAGATCGCGATGGCCAGTGGGCCCGTGCGCACGATCGCGGGGAGGATGAAGTTGCACAGCGGTGGCACGTCGACGATGTTCACGAGCATCGCCCGCTCCTCCGCGTCGTCGTAGATGCGGATGTTCGTGTCGGTGTCGTCCGTGCAGGCGATGACCATGAAGACGCCTTCGAGGTCCTCCTTGCCCGCGTAGTCGCGTGGCTCCCAGGTCAGCGAGCCCTCCGCGGCGAGCTGGGCGACCTCACCGTTGACCTCGGGCGAGATGACGTGGACGTCGCCGCCGCAGGCGAGCAGCCCTTCGGCCTTCTCCAGTCCGAGGGCGCCGCCGCCGACCACGAGGCACTTGCGCCCGCGCAGCTTCAGGCAGGCGATGTAGAAGGGGGTGGCCAGCATGTCCTTCACGCAGGTCTGGTCGCAGATCCCGCGCTTGAACTGGCACACGCACTCCTTCCCGGCGTAGGCGGCGGCAGGCATGGTCTGCGTAGAAGGTAGGGGTTCGGTGATTGCACCCGGAGGCGCTCTGGTGCGTACTACGAGTGTGGACCCGGACTGCTACTTCACAGACGATGCGATGATCCGCCGGGTGCTCGGTGAGTACGCCGTGGCCCTCTCGGGCCCCCGGGCGCTGCTCATGATGGCCGCCCACCCCGTGGCCTTCGAGGGCTTCTTCATGTCGACGGGCGCGCTCGACGATCCCTACGCCCGCCTGCGCCGCACGGCGATCGTCGTCGACGAGATCGTGTGGGGCTCCAGGGCGAAGGCCGACGCCTACACCGCCCGGGTGCGGACCGCCCACGCGACGGTCCGCGGCACGATCCCGCACGACGCCGGGCCGTTTCCCGCGGGCACGCCCTACGCCGCCGACGACCCGCAGCTCCTGTTGTGGGTCCTCGCCTGCCTGGTGGACGCCGCCGACCGCCTCTACCGCGGCTACGTCGGCCCGTTGAGCCGCGGCGAGCGCGACGCGCTGTGGCAGGACTATCGCGTCGTCGGGGAGTGCTTCGGCCTGCGCCCCGGCGACATGCCCGCGGACATCGAGGCCTTCGACGCCTACATCGCCGCGACGACCGATCGCTTGTGGGTCACCGACCGCGCCCGCGAGCTCGGCCGCCGGGTCGTCCTCGAGGTGCCCGTCCCGCTCGTGGCCCGGCCGCTGCGCGAGGCCGTCAACCAGCTGACGATCGGGCTGCTCCCCGCACGGGTGCGCAGGGGCTACGGGCTGCGCTGGGACCCGGCTCGCACCATCGCGCTCAAGGCCAACCAGGAGTACGTCCGCCGCCTCCTCCTGCCGCTGCTGCCCGACCGCGTGCGTCTCGTCGCGAGCGCGCGCACGGGGCTGCCGCTCGGCACCCGCGCCGCCTGAGTGGAGCACTGAGCGGTCATCGAGACGTCGCTTCCGCCGGCCTGCCGGGCACGAGCGACAAGTCGACGTCGCTCACCGCCGTCGCAGCGTCCGGAGCGTCCGGGCGAGCACCCGCGCGATGGGGACGCCGCCCGCGCGCAGCCCGCGCTGGCGGTCGGCGTCCCGCGCGGAGCGCAGCTCCCCGACCGCCCGCGCGGCGCGGACCTGCGTCGCGTCGTAGGGGAACCACCAGAACGGCCGGCCCGCGGGCGGATCCCAGGTGACGACCTTCGGCTCGGCGGACGTGCGCAGCGCGATCGCGCCGCGCGCGCGGCCGAAGCCCGAGCCGGCGACCCCACCCCACGGCAGCTGGGGCGCCGAGCGCGAGACGAGGTGGTCGTTCATCCAGACCATCCCGACGTGCAGCTCCCGGGCGATGCGCGCGCCCTTGAAGCGGTCGGTGGTCCACACGGACGCGCCGAGCCCGAGCTCGCAGTCGTTGGCCCCCTCGATCGCCGCCTCCTCGCTCTCCACCGCGTAGACGGCCAGAACCGGGCCGGGTACCTCCTCGCGCGCGAGGCGCATCGAACCGCTCACCCCGCTGACCACCGCCGGGGCGAAGCACGCGCCGGCGACTCCCGGCACCTCGACGGGCCCGCCGCAGTGGAGCGTGGCACCCGCGGCGACCGCGTCGTCGATCAGCGCCTGGACCTGCGTGCCGCGGGCCTCGTCGACGAGCGGACCGACCGCGGTGAACGCGTCGCGCGGGTCGCCGACCGGGAGCCTGCCCGCCGCCGCGACGACCCCGGCCAGGAACCGCGGGAAGACCTCTTGCAGCACGTACGCGCGCTCGATCGAGCCGCCGCACTGCCCGGCGTTGGCGAACGCGCCCCACACCGCACCGTCGATCGCCCGCGGGAGGTTCGCGTCGGCGCAGACGACCATGGCGTCCTTGCCGCCGAGCTCGAGGACGGAGCGCTTCAGGCCGCGCGCGCACGCCTCGAGCACGACGCGGCCCGCCGCGAGCGAGCCCGTGAAGCGCACCTGATCGACCCGCGCGTCGACGAGCGCCGCACCCGTCACCGAGCCACCGTGGACGACCTGGAGCAGTCCCTCGGGCAGCCCGGCCCGCGCGAAGACGCGCGCGATCCGCTCCCCGGCGAGCGCCGCGTGCGGGGAGGGCTTGTAGACGACGCCGTTCCCCGCCATCAGCGCGACCGCGACGTCCCCGAGCGGCGTGGACAGCGGCTCCGTGGCCGGGCCGAGCACGGCGACGACCCCGAGCGGCTCGTACGTCCACCGCGCGCGGGTGAACGGCCGCAGCGCCCGCGAGACGCCGACCTTCTCGCCGGCGAGGATTCCCGGCCCGTGCTCGGCAAGCCACTGCAACGTCTCGATCGCGGGCAGGAGCTCCATGAGCTCGATCTCCGCGCGCGGGCGGCCCTGCTCGGCGCCGATGAGCAGGACGAGCTCATCCGCCTCGTCGATGACGGCCTGGGCGGCGCGCGCCATGTACCGCGCGCGGTCGCGCGCCCGCAACCGCCACCACAGCTGCTGGACGGCCCGCGCCTCGTGGACGGCGGCGCCCACGGCCGCGGGCGCGGTCGGCGCCACGCTGGCGAGCGACAGGCCCGTGACGGGGCTGACGCAGCTCAGCGGCGGCGTCGACGCGGCGGGGGAGGCCATAGGCGCATCCTGCCGCATCGCGCGGAATCAGTCGCGGCCTCAGGGCTCGCAACGACCACCCAGGTGCTTGGCGAGAAAGCGCTCGTTCGCCGCGGCGGAGCGCAGCCGGTTCTCGGGCTTGGCGAGCCCGTGCCCCTCGTCGTCGTAGACCAGGTACTCGTGGTCGATGCCCTTCTCCCGCATGGCCGCCACGATCTGCTCGCTCTCGGCCCGGTTCACGCGTGGGTCGTCGGCGCCCTGCTCCACGAGGATCGGGATCCGGATCGCGTCGACCCGGGACAGCGGCGAGCGCAACCAGAGGAACTCCTCCTCGGTCTCCGGATCTCCCACCCGCCGCTGGAGCTGCGCGGCGATCGGCGCCCAGTAGGGCGGGATGTTCTCGAGCAGGGTCTTCAGGTTCGAGGGCCCGACGTGGGAGATCGCGCAGCGGAACACCCCGGGCGTGAACGTGGCCCCCACCAGCGCGGCGTAGCCGCCTAGGACCCGCCCACGATTCCGACGCGCTCCGGGTCCGCCCAGCCCTGGGCCACGACGAAGTCCACCGCGTCGATCAGGTCGTCGTGCATCTTCCCGGCCCACTCCCGGTCCCCGGCGTTGACGAACTCCTTGCCGTAGCCCGTGG
>CADCVR010000093.1 GCA_902806205.1 uncultured Solirubrobacteraceae bacterium
CTCGCGACGTGCTCCCCGCGCTCCGCGGGGCGCTGCGTGCGGGCGGCTCCGCGCGCACCGTCACGGTGGCCGGAACCTTGGCTGCCGGCGCCGGTGCGGGCGCCGCGCGTGGCGGGGCGCGGCGCGTCTCGGGGGTCCTCGGGTCGTGCTGTACGAGCTCGCGGGAGGCTTCGACGGCTCCCCCGCCGACGACGGCGGCGGAGCACACGAGCGCGGCGATCTTCGCGGTCCCGCCCGTCGCGATCGTTCCGGTGGCCACCGCGCCACCGCCTCCTGCACCCGCCGCCGCGCCACCGCCGCCCGCTCCTCCCAGGCCCAGCGCCTTGGCCAGCACGCCCCACCCCGTCGCCGAGCCGCCCAGAGCGGCGAAGCCCTCCCGGATGCTGCGCAGTCGCGTCCGGTACTCGGCGCAACCCGCGCACTCGCGCACGTGCCGGCGCGCGCGGCCGCTCCCCCGGACGCCCTTGTCGTACGCGGCGACGAGGTCTGAGCGGATCTCCACGCATGCCGTGTCGCGCGCCTCGCGCGCCTCGGTCAGGCCGATGCGCGCCCGGACCAGCAGCGACTTCACCGCCGGGACCGTCACCCCCAGCGCGTCGGCCAGCTCGAGGTAGGTCAACCCTTCCAGCTCACGCATCAACAGGGCAGAGCGCTGCTGCTCGGGCAGGCGGCGGACGTCCGCGACGAGGCGGCGCAGGTCGTCGCGGCGCTGGATGTCGGCCGTCGGGTCGTGCAGCGAGGAGACGTTCTCGAACAGCTCGGTGGTCGGCTGGTTGGCCGGACGGCGCAAGTGGTCGATGCAGCGGTTGTGTGCGACGCGGTAGAGCCACGCCCGCAGCGTCACGGGGCGGTCGTCGGCGCGCAGGGCCCCGTAGGCGCGCAGGAAGACGTCCTGCAGTGCGTCCTCGGCGTCGGAGCGCGAGCCGGCGAGCATCTGGCGCGTGTACGCGAACAGCCGCGCGCGATAGCGGTCGTGGATGACGCGGAAGGCGTCGTCGTTGCCCAGGCGGAAGAGGGCGACGAGCTGGTCGTCGGTGCGCAGCCGCAGGAGCCGGCCGCCACGGCAGGCCACAAGTCCTACGGGTGCTGAGGAAGACGCCGCCTCCATGCCGGATCGTCGATCTTAACGGCCCACACGGACGATGGTTTCGGTCTTGCGGGAGTTCTGATGCGGAAATCGGTCGCAGCGGTGCGGGTCAGTCCGTCCGGCCCGCGGGCGACCATCGTCAACGTGCTCCTCCTCGCCCGCCTGATCTGCTCAGACGTCGAATGCGCCGAACACGCGGAGGAGATCGTCAGCTCCCTGGCAGGGCTCGACGCGCTCGCGTGCGACTGCGGCTGCACGTTCGAGCTGCTGGCGGTGTCGCTCGACACGGGGAAGACCGCGGCGGCCTGACGGGCGGCGCTCGGCCTCGATCGACGCCGTCCGGCCGATCGGCGACCGTTTGGGCGGGCTACAATCTGGTTGCTCGGTCAACGATCGAAGGAGCCGCGGTGCACGTCGAGATATGGTCGGACATCGCCTGTCCTTGGTGCTACGTCGGCAAGCGCCGTTTCGAGGCGGCGCTGAAGCGCTTCGAGCACCGCGATCGGGTGACCGTCACGTGGCGCAGCTTCGAGCTCGATCCCACGGCGCCCCCGGAGCGTGCCGGCACCGGCGCGGAGCACCTTGCAGAGAAGTACGGCACCTCCCTCGCGGAGGCACTCGAGATGCAGCAGCGCATGACCCGGACCGCCGCGGCCGACGGCCTCGAGTTCCGCTTCGACCGGCTGCGGACGGGCAGCACCTTCGACGCGCACCGCGTGCTCCACCTCGCGCACGCCCACAACCTCCAGGGCGCGTTGAAGGAGCGCTTGATGCGCGCCTACCTCACCCAGGGCGAGCTCATGGGCGACCACGGGACCCTGCGCCGCCTGGCGACGGAGGTCGGCCTTCCCGAGGCCGAGGTGGTCGACGTCCTCGCCGGCGACCGGTACGCCGAGGCCGTACGCGAGGACGAGCGCACAGCGGCCTCCTTCGGCGCCCACGCCGTGCCGTTCTTCGTGGCGGATCGCGCGGTCGCCGCGTCGGGTGCCCACCCGGCGGACTCGCTGCTCGAGCTGCTCGAGAGGGGCTGGGAGGCCAAGCCGCGCGTGCCGGTCGTGGCGGGCGGCGAGGCCTGCGCGTCCGGCGGCTGCTGAGCGGCCGCTGCGCGGGGTGCCGCACGTACTCGCCGCGATCTGTGGCCGGACGCGACCGTCCAGACGTGCCACCGCCGGGAGTCACGACCCGCGGCTGCGGGCATCCCTCCGCCATGGCCTACGACGATCCCCGTGACCAGCCGACCCGGATCCTGCGCGAACCCGTCGACCCCGACGCTCCGCCACGCTACGTGGCCGCGGGACCCGTGGGCGTCGACCCGGACTGGGCGGACCGCACCGAGGACCGGCTGCGGAGCCTGCAGGGGCTCCTCGCGTTGGCGTCGGTCTTGGCGCTGGTTGCGCTCGGGGTGGGGATCTGGGCGCTGGTCGACGAAGACGACGACGACTCGAGCGGTCAGGGCGCGAGCCGGGCCCGGGTGGTCGCGCTGTCCGACCGCGTCGAGCGGCTCGAGTCGCGCGCGGACCGGCCGGCGCCGGCGTCGACGGAGGGCCAGGCGTCCGAGGCCGACCTCGACGCACTCCAGGACGACCTCGCGGCGCTGAAGACCCAGGTGGCAGAGCGCGGCGACGGGGGCGGCGAGAGCGGCGACGCGGCGACCGAGCAGTCCGTGAGCGCGCTGGCCACCCGCGTCGACGAGCTCGCCAGTCAAGTGGACGAGCTGCGCATGCAACCACCGGCAGACGGCGCCGCGACGACGCCGTAGCGCCGGGGTCCTTGATCACGAGCCGGGCCGGAACTAGGGTCACGCGCCGTCCGTGCGACGGCGCCCGCCCACGAGCAGCACCGCGATCGTCGCGGCGGCCACCGTCGTCGCGGCGCTTACCCTGCTGGTGCCGAGCGCCCCGGGGTACGACCCGTGGGCCTGGCTGATCTGGGGGCGCGAGCTCGCGCACGGCGGGCTCGACACGGTCGACGGCCCGGCGTTCAAGCCGCTGCCCGTCTTCGTGAACACCGGCGTGTGGGGGCTCGCCGGCGATGGGGCCGCCCCCGGTCTGTGGCTGGTGATCGCACGCGCAGGAGCGCTCGCGGGCGCCGGTCTCGCGGCGCGGCTGGCGTTCCGCCTCGCCGGGCGATCCTGGCCGGCCGGGGTGGTGGCGGGCGTCGGGGTGCTGCTGACCGCGGGCTACGCCTGGCACGGCGCGGTGGGCAACGCGGAAGGGGCCGCGCTGGCCTTCGGCGCCCTGGCCGTCGGCTTGGCGCTCGACGACCGCCCGCGGCCGGCGCTGGCGGCAGGGGCGGCACTGGCGCTCCTGCGCCCGGAGAGCTGGCTGCTGGTCGGGGCCTACGCCGCCTGGGCCGGGCGCCGTGACCGGGCACTGCGGCCGTGGCTGGCCGCCGGTGCCATGGCGGTGCTCGCGCTGTGGTTCGTCCCGGAGTGGCTCGGCTCGGGTGATCTTTGGCGTTCGGGTGAGCGCGCGCGCGTGCCGAACGCCGGAGCGCCGGCGACGGCGCCCGTCCCGGCGCTCGCCGCGCTCCGCGCCGGCCTGGGTCTCCCGCTCCTGCCGCTGCTCCTCGGCGCGCTCGCCGCCCCGGGGCGTGCGCGGATCCCGGCGCTGCTCGGACTGGCCTGGATCGCCGAGGTGGCCCTCATGGCCCAGGGGCTCGGCACGTCCGGAGAGCCCCGCTACAGCCTGCCGGGCGCCGCGCTGATCGCCGTCAGCGGCGCGGTGGGCGGCGTGGGGCTCGCGCGGCGCGGGTGGGCGGGAGCCCGCAGCCGGCTCGCGGAGCCTGACGGGGCGACGGGGCAGCGTCTCCGGGTCG
>CADCVR010000094.1 GCA_902806205.1 uncultured Solirubrobacteraceae bacterium
GGCGATCACCGGTCCGAGCCGTCCGGGCGCGGCCGCGGCCGCCAGGAGCCCGATCAGGCCCGTCGCCAGCGCGCCCCCGACCTTGACGGCCATGACGTCGTACACGCCGATGCGGGCCGGCAGGCCGGCGGCGGCGACGCGCCCGGCGAGATCCGCGGGGGGGACCAGGACGAGGCCGGCCCGCCGCCCGAGGACGGCGGCGAGCCGCGCGAGGCGCCGGACGCGCGTGAGCTGGACGGGATCGTTCGCGGCCGCGGCACGCCGGGTCGCCGCCGCGGCCGCGATCGCGGCGAGGTCGACGACCGCGGCGGCCGCGAGGAGGCCGGCGGCCAGCGCGAGGGCGCTCGCGCGGGTCATGCCGCCTCCGGGCAGCCTGCCGAGAAGGCAATCGCCCAGGCCCGCACGCTCCGACGGGGCAGGCGCGCGCGCCTCAAGTGCGCTCCGTCCGTGACAGCCGGTGCACGGCGAGCAGCGCAACGCACTGCAGCGCCACCGCGGTGGCGCAGAGCCCGATCCCGATGACGCCCGAGGCGGTCTCGCGCACCGTCCCGGGCCGCGCGAGCTCTGCCAGCGCCGCGCCGGCGAGGGGAAGGACGCAGACGAGGCGGGCGGTGAAGCGTGCCTGCGCCGTGACGGCGTGCGCGTCGGCCTCGGCGCGGCGGGCCGCCTCGAGGTCGACGGCAAGGACGCGCAACAATCCGGCGAGGTCCCCGCCCGCGTCGCGCTGCAGCAGGACGGCGGCGACCACCGTCTCCCACCCGGGCGCCGCAGCGCGGTCGCGCAGCCGCTCGAGCACGTCCTGGGTCCGCTCACCCACCGCGAGTGCTGCTGCCGCCGCTTGCAGCTCCGCGTCCACGACGGGCCCCGCGCCGCCCGCCCGGGCGGCTTCGGCGATCGCGCCCCGAACGGCGTGGCCGCCCGCGAGCGCATCGGCGAGGCTGCGGGCCACGTGCGGTGCGCCGGCCGCCAGCGCGCGCTGCCAGCGCCGCCGCCGCGCACCGAGCACGCGGCCGAGTGCCCAGGGTCCGCCCATCGCCAGGCCCACCCCGGCCCACGGCCCGCCGACGAGCCACCCCGCCGCCAGCAACGTCAGCGCGAAGACGACGACGAGCCGCAGGCGCTCGTCCACGGTCGGCGAGCGGCCAACGGTGCCCGCGGCACGCAGCGGCGCCGCCAGCTCGCGGGCGCGTGCGAGCAGCTGCCCCCGCTGGGCCAGCGCGACAAGCTCCCACGCGGCGCCGACGGCGCTCGCGCCTGAGGCGAACGCGAAGACGACGGCGGAGCTCACGCCGGCCCGGCGTCGTCCCCGACGCCCTCGCGCCCGGCCGAGTGCGGGTGCGTGCCCGAGGGGTGGACGTCATCCGGCGCTCGACGGGAGCGGGCGCTTGCGACGGCGCCGCGACTGATCCCCGGCTCCTCCCGGGCCAGGCGGGCCGCCAGCGCCGAGCCGAGCGGTGCGCGCCACCGCGCGCGACCCTTGCGCACCGCGTAGAGCTCCCGCGTGGCCGGGCCGCCGGCCACGCGCACCACCTCGGCGAGCGCGACCACGCGGCGATCGCCGTCGGGCAGCCGCGCTTGGTGGACGACCAGGTCGATGGCGCCCGCCACCTGCTCGCGGATCGCGACGTGCGGCAATCCGACACCCGCCATGAGCGCGAGCGTCTCGATGCGTCGCAGCGCCTCCTCCGGCGAACCCGCGTGCACGGTGCAGAGCGAGCCGTCGTGGCCGGAGCTCATCGCGCCGAGCATGTCGAGCGCCTCGGGCCCGCGGACCTCACCGACGACGATGCGGTCCGGGCGCATCCGCAGCGCGTTACGGACGAGCCGGCGGATCGTGACCTCGCCGCGCCCCTCGACGGACGCCGGCCGGGCCTCGAGGCGCACCACGTGCGGCTGCTGCAGGCGCAGCTCGGCGGTGTCCTCGATCGTCACGATCCGTTCCTCGGCGCCGACGAACGCGCTCAGGGCGTTGAGCGTCGTCGTCTTGCCCGAGCCCGTGCCCCCGCTGACCAGCACGTTGCAGCGCGCCGCGACTGCTGCTTCGAGCACGTCGTGCAACGGCTGGGTCCACGTGAGCCGTGCGACGAGGTCAGCTCCGGTGAAGCCGCGCGGGCGGAAGCGACGGATCGTCAGGATGGGCCCGTCGACGGCGAGCGGCGGCAGTACGACGTTGACGCGCGAGCCGTCTGGCAGCCGCGCGTCGCAGAGCGGTTCGGCCTCGTCGACGCGGCGCCCGAGCGGCGCGAGGATCCGCTCGATCGCGTGACGCAGTTCGGCCTCGTCGGTGAAGGCCACGGTGGTCGCCTCGATGCGCCCGGCGCGCTCGATCCAGACCGCGCCGGTCCCGTTGACCATGATCTCGTCGACGGCCGGGTCGGCCAGCAGCGGCTCGAGTGGCCCCATCCCGAACGAGCGCTCCGCGATGCGCCGCACCAGCTCGGTCCGGGTCGCGGGGTCGAGGACGCCGGCCTCGCGGTCGACGAGTGCCGCGATGCGCGGCCCGGGTTCCAGCCGCGTTCCCGCCGAGGCCTCCCCCGCCTCGGCGACAAGCTGCTCGCGCAGGACGCCGGCGAGGTGGTCGAGGTGGTCGGGCTCGGGCTCGCGCACACCCCTACTAGGGCCGTGCGCGCGAAGTTCGCCCCCCTCGAGGGCAGCGATCCGCTGCCGCGTCTTCCTCGACGACCGCGCTCGGGCTACGGTCCGCCCCAGCGGGCTTCACCTGGAACGCTGTGCCGCGACGACGGGCTGAGCACCGGTCCCCGCCGTAGTGGCGCGGCGGCCGAGCGCGACGAGCGTCACCACGCACAGCGCGCTCACCCCGAGGAACGGCACCGCGTCGGAGGTCGCCTGAGCCACCGCGCCGCCCGACGCCGAGCCCGTGACCTGGCCGAGAGCCCACGCGACGTTCACCAGGGCGAAGGCGAAGCCCTGGTCGAGGCCCGCGTGCTCGGCCGCGTCGGCGAGCATCGCCATCGCCGGAGCCCAGAAGGCGCCGAGCGTCGCGCCCAGGACGACCACTCCGAACGCGAGCAGGAGCGCCTCACCCGGCAGCGTCAGCGCGACGAGCACGAGCGCGGACGCGGCCAGCCCGGCGCGCACCGGCCTCAGGCGTCCCCGCCGATCCGAGATGCGCCCCACCACCGGCGAGATCAGCGCCTCCGCTCCCGCCGCGACGAGGAACGTGGCCGCGACGGCGGCCGTGCCCGCACCGAGGCTGTCCAGGCGCAGCGAGCCCACGACGTTCAGGACGCCGAACGCGAAGCCCGGAAGCGTCACGAGCCACATGGCGCGCAGGACCTCCGGCCGGCGCAGCGCCCGGCCGACCGACGCCCCGCCGAGGCCCTTCGCAACGTGCGTCTGCGGCGTTCCGGCCGCCCACGCGGCGAGGCCGGCGGCCACGAGGAGGATGGAGCTGAAGACGATCTCGGACGATGTCGCTTCGGCCAGCCCGCCGACCGCCGGTCCGACCAGCGCCCCTGCGAGACCCGCGCCGAGCACCGTCCCGAGCAGCTCCCCGCGGCGCTCGGCGGGCGCCTCGGTCAGCACCCACACCAGCGCTCCCGCCCACGAGGCCGCCCCGCCGACGCCCTGCACGAAGCGCGCCGCGTCAAGCAGGAAGACGTTCTGGGCGAAACCGAAGACGACGCTCGAGAGCCCCATGAGCGGCAGGCCGACCAGCACGAGGCGCCGGGGTCCCCAGCGCGCCGCCAGCACACCGCACGGGATGGCGCCGATCAGCGTTCCGAGCGGGTAGGCGGCCGCGAGAACGCCCGCGCCGGTCTTCGAGAGGTCGAACTGCTCGGCGTAGGACGGCAGCAGCGGCGCGACCACCGCGTAGAACGAGGTGTCGACGAAGACGATCGCGCTGGTGAGGAGGACGAGCCGGCGCACGCCGCGCCACCGTAGCGGCGGGCAGATCACCGGACGTACCGCAGGCCGCGCTGCGTTCCTGCGGCCCGCTGTGCGCGGATCTAGGGCTGCGCGCCCATCCAGTCCTCGGTGTAGGCGTCGGTCTTGACGTAGTAGTTGAGCGGGACGAACTTGTGACACGCCGCGCTGTACACCGGCTTGCACGGGTTGAACGGGTCATGGCGGGCGAAGCGGTCCGGCGTCGGACCCCCGGGATGCCCGGAGCTGCCGGGACCCACGGAGACGTACACGTCGCACCAGTCCGTGCGACGCACCCTGCCCTCGGCGGCGTTCGTCAGGCCGTCGTGGTCGATGTCGTCCGCGCCGTCGAGGATGCCGTCGCCGTCGGAGTCCGCGTCGACGAAGTCCAGGCCTGTGTACCGCGGACCGGGGTAGGTCGACTCGACGTACTGCTCCGAGCAGCGGTTGTCCTTGACCCAGGCGGTCCAGTACGCCGGACCGCTCAGCGGACCGCTGACTTCCGAGTAGTTCGTGGCACCGTCGGCGTCGACGTCCTTGTCGGAGTCGAGGGTGGCGCCGCCGCCCGTCTGCTGGTTGCCGTCGGAGTAGCTCAGCGGCAACGGGGAGCCCGTGAACTTCCACGCCCGGAACTCGTTGGCCAGCGAGAGTCCGTCGCCGTCGTGGTCGATGCCGGCGTCCGCCTTGTCCAGCCCGTTCGGGTAGGGCCGCTTCCCCGGGAAGGGCACGCCCGAGCCGTTGAGGTCTCGGGCCGAGAAGAACTCGAAGCCGTCGCCGACCGTGTCGGCGTCGGTGTCCTCCCGGAAGGGGTTGAGCCCGTATCGCAACTCGACGGCGTCACCGAGCCGGTCGCCGTCGTCGTCGTCGTCGTCGCGGTTCGAGCGGCCGTCGTTGTCGATGTCGTCGTCACCGACGAGGCACAGGCGAGCGTCGGTCGACGGCACGCACGGGTTCAGGGGCCGCTGCAGCTTGTCCTGCGGCCCGGCGCCGAGCTCCGTGAGCATCTCGGTGAGGTTCGCGATGCCGTCGCCGTCCTGGTCGTCGTCGCCGTCGCGCACCGTGTCGCCGTCGGAGTCCGCGTCCAGCCAGCTCGTGCCCTGCACCTTCCTGACGTACTCGAGCGGGCCGTAGAGCGGCACGACGTCGACGATCTTGCGCACCGCCTCGAGGGAGATGTACTCCTCGGCGAAGAAGCCGGTGACGTCCGTGATCACGGGCAGCGGGCCGACGCCGCCCTCGTCCTGGTTGGGAATCCCGTCGCCGTCGGCGTCGCGCTCGTTGTCGGAGAGAAAGCCGTTGGCGTCGCGGTCGGCGTACCCGCGCCCGGGGGGCGGCGGGGCCTTGCCGCCCGTGGCCGGGTCGCCGCCGGAGTAGCTCAGCGGCAGCCTGCCGTCCCCGAAGCTCGCCCAGGCGGCGTACTCGAGCACGTTGGTCAGGCCGTCGCCGTCGGCGTCGACCGCGGCGTCCTTGGGATCGAGCGCGTTCGGGTAGGGACGGCGAAGCGGCGTCGGCAGCGCGCGGCCGTTGTAGTCCAGCGCCGACTCGTGCTCCCACCCGTCGCTCATGCCGTCGCCGTCGCTGTCGCGCTTGCACCCGTCGGTCTTCAGCGTCGCCTCGAGCGTGTCGGCGAGCAGGTCGTTGTCGTCGTCGGCATCCTTGACGTTGGGCACCAGGTCGCCGTCGCAGTCGGCGGGCTTGACCGGGGCGATCAGGGCTGCCGGGCCGATGACGGGCGAGGCCTTCACGGCGGTGAAGCGGCGACCGAAGCGGCCCGCGAGCACGCGGACGCGGAAGCGGGTGGCGACGGGCCTGCCGGCCTTCTGGCTCAGCGAGGCGAGCATCTTGGCCGGGATCCTCACGCGGATGGTGGTCCGGGTGGCCTTGCCGGCCTTGACGAAGACCGCGCGGCCGCCGTCGCGCTTGAAGACCACGGTGTTGCGGCCCGTGCCCGAGCGGAAGCTCTTGCCGCGAAGGGTGAGCGTGTCACCCACGCCGAGCCTCATCGGCGAGACCTTGGTGATCGACGGATAGCTCGGCCTGGCTGCCGCGGCCCCGGCCGGCAGGGCCAGGACCGGGAAGACGACGAGGAGGAGGAGCACGCGTGGGAGTCGGGTCATGTGAGGGTGGGCGACGCGACAGGGAGCGTCACCAAGCCTCCCATCGGCCCGGGACCCGAGGCCCTTGAGCCCCGGTGCGCCCGCTCCTAGACGTTCGGTCGAGTTCCGCGCTCAAGAGCACTCACAGCCCCGAGCCGACCCGCAGGCCCGCGGCGCCGCGACGCCGGTCGCCCTCCGCCCGCGGCAGCACGCGGAGCTCCCGCGCGAAGGACTGCGCCGCGGCGAGGTAGACGGCCTCCCGCAGCCGCACACGCAGCGACAGGGCCACCTGCGGTCCTGAGTCCTCTCCCCCCGCCGCGGGCGCAGGCGCGGCGCTCAGCACCTCGGCGTCCTCGAGCGCAAGGGTCGTCTCCCCTTCGGAGTCCGCGGTCTCGCGGGTCACGACGACGTCGACGCGGCTGCCGCGGACGATGTGCTCCGGTGAGCCCTGGGCGACGATCTCGGCCACCCGCTCCCCGGGGCCCACCGGGACCGCGGCGCTCGCGATCTGCGCGGGGTCGGCGACGAGCGACGGGGTCAGGTCGGTTCCGGCGGGGATCGCGACGGCGGCCTTCAGCCCGGCGACGTCCGCCGTACCGCTGAACGCGTCGGCCGGCGCGTAGCGGGCGGGAACCCGGCGCAGGGCGAGACGCGCGCGGGCGAGTGGAGCGCCGGCCGCGACGGCCTCTCGGGCGACGAGCACGCCGACCGACACGCCGAGCGACCTGCGCAGCGCCGCCTCACGGCCCGCGACGTCGGAGGCGGCAAGGCTCCCGAGCAGGAGCGCGAGGACCGCCAGGACGACGGCGCGGCGTCGCCGGCTCATCGTGCCGGAAGCTCGGCGTCGGCACCGGCTGGGCGCCAGAGCGGGAGCTCCAGGACGACTCGAGCGCCGCTCGACGCCGGTGCCGTCGCGACGCAGCCGCCGTGCCGCGCTGCGATCTCCGCGGCGATCGCCAAGCCACGCCCGCGGCTCCCGCGTCCGCTCCGAGCCCGCGCCGTGAGCGCCGCCAGAGAGGCGGGCAGGCCGGGACCGTCGTCGGTCACCTCGACGGTGACCCGTTCGCCGACCGCGCGGACGCTGACCTCCACGAGCCCTCCCCCGTGCTCCAGCGCGTTGCCGACGAGGTTCGCGGTGGCCTGCGCGAGGCGCAGCCGGTCGGCGTGCACGAGCAGCGCCGGTACGGGGTCGCGCAGACGCAGCCGGCAGCCCCGCGCCTCGGCGCTCGGACGCCAGCTCGTCGTCTGGCGTCGCAGCAGCGCGCCCACGTCGACGGGCTCAGGCGCGTCGAGCGCCCGCTCGCCCGCCAGCGCGGCGGCCAGGTCGGCCAGGGCTCGCGCCGCGCGCCACAGCTCGTCCTCCACCGCCACGACCGGCACGCCGCGGCGGGCAAGTGCGTGCAGCGCCAGGTGGGCGGCCGCCAACGGGCCGCGAACCTCGTGGCAGGCGCGGACGACGAGCTCCGCGCGGGCCCCCGCAGTGCGACGCTCGCGCAGCAGCACGAGGCCCAGGCCAAGCAGGCAGACCGTCGGCAACAGCAAGGCGAGGACGGAGATCACGCCATCCCTCCCGGGCCGTCGACGAGCCGGTAGCCGACGCCCCAGACGTTGACGACGAAGCGCTCTCCGCCCTCGGCCAGCTTCTGTCGCAGCCGGCAGGCATGCGAGTCCAGCGTGCGGGTCGATCCCGGAGAGCGAAAGCCCCAGATCGTCCTCAGCAACTCCTCCTTGGTATAGACGCGGGTCGGGTCCGAGGCAAGCGTCCGCAGCAGCGCGAACTCCTTCGAAGCGAGCTCCACACGGCGGTCGTGGACGCGAACTTCGCGAGAAGCCGGGTCGAGCTGCAGCGGCCCGACCCGCAGCCGTGCGCGTACCGGCCGATCGTCCGCCCGGCGCAGGAGTGCGCCGACGCGGGCGCGCAGCTCGGGGTAGGAGTACGGCTTGGACAGGAAGTCGTCGCAGCCCTGCTCGAAGGCGCGCAGGCGGTCGAGCTCGCCGGCGCGGCCGGAGAGGACGAGCACGGGCGTCCGCGGGTCGACGCCCGAGCCGAGGCCGTCGGCGGCGCGCACCGTCCGGACCAGCTCGAGGCCCGACCCGTCCGGGAGGCTGACGTCGACGAGGCCCAGGTCGGGGTAGGCGGTCCCGAGCAGCTCGAGCCCCTTGCGGACGCCGGGTGCGACGACGACGAGGAAGCCGTCGGCGATCAGGTTGTCGGCGAGGAACGTCCGGGTCGCCGGGTCGTCCTCGACGACGAGGATGGTGGCTGCAGTGTCGTCGTCGTTCATGGCGACACTAGGTCGCCCAGCGTCGTTCTTCGCCCCCCGGCCCGCACCCCGGATCGGCGACCTGGCGCGTTGACGCTCAAGCCGCCGCGTGCCCGCGGACGCGCCGGGCGTCGTCACGCCATCGCACGACACCGGTGACCGCGAGGTCTGGGGCGAACCCACACGACGGTCGGGCTGCGAACCCTCCCGCTGCAACAACCCGTGCATCCTGGCGTCGGGAGGAGGGTCCGCCCGTAGGATGCCCCGTGCAAGGCCCCTGGCTTCCGGGAAACTCCCGGGCGGGGCCTTCCTTCTTTCATGCACACCGAGAAACGCGGCAACTACGACTCCGGCGAGGACTTCGTCCTCGAGTACGGCGAGCTCCGGTTCACGTTCAACGAACGTGACTTCGCCGAGCGCTGCGAGCAGGCCGCGCTGAAGCTCGGCTTCGTCGTCGAGCGCTTGGACGAGTGGGAGGTCGAGGACCTCGTCAACCTGGCGGTCAACGGCGAGATCCAGGACCCGGCCTCCGCGCTCGGTGAGCACGTCAACGACTGCTGGCCCGAGCTGGTCGGGCCGAGCGACCGCAGCCTCGTGCACTGGCTGCGTCGCCTGGTCTTCCGCTCGGCTTGGCTCGACCAGCGCGTCAAGGAGGGCGAGCTCGACATCGCCTTCGACGCCGTCGGGCAGAGCTTCACCTACGTGCAGACGGAGCGCGGCGGCGAGCCCGTCGAGCTCGCGCCCGAGCCCTCCTGGGGCCGCGTGGCCTACGCGCCGCGCTGATCAGACCAGCGCGTCGGCGCGCGCTGAGGCGATCGCCTCGGCGCCGGCCGCGCCGACCAGCAGCTCGGGGCGCAGCGTCCCCGAGCCGACCAGGTCGAGCGCCGGCAGGCGCCCCGTCGAGGTGAGCGTCGCGTCCAGGGAGATGACGGTCGTCTCGCCGCCGAGCGCGTCGGGGGCGGTCGCGATGACCGTCAGCGACCCGCCGTCGACGATCGCCCGCGCGGCCGCCAGGGCGCGGCGGGCGACCGGGGCGGCGACCGCGGCCAGCGAGTCGATCAGGACGACCGCGTGGCCGCCGCGCGCGGCGACGCGCTTGGCGGTGTCGATCGCCCGCTCGACGGCCTGGCCCTGCGCTTCGGGGCTGGCGGCGAGCCCCAGCGCGGCGACGGGCGCGATGCCCTCCGGCGCCTCGAGCAGCTCCTCGGGGCGCACACCGACGTAGGCGAGCGACACCTCGAGGCCGTCCAGGGTGGCCAGGGCGCCCGCGAGGCGCTTGAGTGCCTCGGTCTTGCCGGAGCGCGCGCCGCCCGTGATCGTCACCCGGGAACCGCGGCCGATCGGGGTCAGCCACTCGATCGCCTTCAGGGTCGGATCCTCGGAGCCGAGCGCGAAGCGCTCCGTCGGGAAGGCGCAGGCCAGCTCGTCCCACGGGGTGCCCTCGGCGACCTCGTCGGCCGGACGGTCGTTGATCGTGTCGATGCGGATGAGCGACGGGTAGCGCTCCGAGCGGCGCGGCGCGCGTACCGGGCCGGCGATGCGGTCGCCCGAGACCAAGTCGCAGCGCCGCACCTGGGCCGCCGAGATGTAGGCGTCGTCGTCGGAGGGCTCCGGCGGGGACACGCGCAGGAAGCCGGAGCCGTTGCCGAGCAGATCGACGACGCCGGTGACGACGGCGCCGTCCTCCTCTGCGTCGTCGCGGCCGCCGCGCTCTTCGCGGCCCCCGCGCTCCTCACGACCGCTGCGCTCCTCGCGGCCGCCGCGCTCTTCCGCGACCGCGCCCCCGCGGCTCCGGCCGCCGCGGGAGCGGCGGGGGCGGGCGGGCCGCTCGCCGTCGACGGCGTCGGGGTCGTCGTCGGGGGTGTCGTCCGCGATGGGTGCGCCCGCCCCTCCCTCGGCCTCGTCCGGGTCTGCGTTGCGCGTCCGTGAGCGCCCGCCGCGACGGCGGGTGCGCGGCTTGGGTGCGTCTTCGTCGGTGATGCCCTCCTCGAGGACCTCCTCCTCCGGCGGCGCTCCGCCGGGCTGTGCCTCGAGGACCGCTTGGACGAGGTCGGCCTTGCGCAGGCGGCGGTAGCCGTCGACGCCGAGCTCGGCGGCAAGGACGTGGAGGTCGGCCAACGGGGAGCCCTCGAGGGAGGAGCGGGTGAGGACGGACATGGGGGTGGTGCCTTTCGATGCGTCGTTCGGTGGGCGCCCCGCCGCGTGGGATCAGCGGCCGGCGAGCGATGTGCACCGAGCCTAGATGATCGGGCGGCGCCGCCCCGATCGGCACGTGGCCGCTGCGGCGCGCTCAGCGCGCGTAGTGGAGGAACAGGTGGTCGTCGGCCTGCCCCACCGCGCGCAACTCCATCCGCGCCGGCGGATCGAGCGCGGCCCCCGTCAGCGCGGTGGGGCCGGGGCCGGCGACCAGCAGCGGTGCGACGGTCAGCAGGAGGTCGTCGACCAGGTCGTCGGCCAGCAGCGCGCGCAGCAGCTCCGGCCCGCCCTCGCAGGTGACCGAACGGACGCCGCGAATGGCGCGGAGGTGCTCGAGCGCAGCACGCGGACCGCCCGACGTCTGCTCGACCGACGTGGCGGTCACGCCCTCGGGCACCGACACGGGGCAGCCGACGTAGACCTGCTTCTCGACTCCGGGCGCGGAGAACACCGGAGCGCCCCACGGCACCTCACCCGAGCGGCTCACGGTGGCCACCAGCGGGTGTTCGGGGCGGCCGGCGCCCACCCGCGTGGCACGGTGCTCGCCGTCGAGCAGCCGTCCGTATCCCTCGGCCGCGATGGTTCGCCTGCCGACCAGGACGCAATCCGCTGCCGCGCGCAGGCCACGCAGCAGCGCACGGTCCTCGGGGTGGCCGAGCTTCGTGGAGGTCTGATCGATCGTCGCTCGCCCGTCGACGGAGGCGATCATGATCGCGACGACCCGCGGCAGGCCCGGCCGCCCGCCCGCCTCGAGGCCGAGCCGCGCGACGAGCGCCTCGGCGGTCAGCTCCCCCCCGGCGCGCGGAAGGAGCTCTCGCACCGCTAGTGGTTCCTCCTGCAGGTCATCGTGCGCTCGGACGGTCGCCGGCGCCGACCGGCCAGGACGCGGTGAAGGAGCGTGGCGTTGCCACCTGACTGATCGAGCACGCCGCCAGGCGCTGATCAGCGGCCAAGCCGAGCGTGGGCGGATCGGCAGGAGGGACCACTACTTCTTCTTGACGGTGATGCGCTTGGTCAGCGCGACGGCGTTGCCCGCGACGTCCGTCGCGGAGACGCGGATCGTGTACTTCCCGCCCCGCGCGTAGCGGTGGGTCGCCCGGCGGCCCGACACGACGCGCGTCTTGTCGCCCCAGGAGATGCGGATCGTCCTGATTCCCGACCCGCCCGGGGTGGCGAGGCTCCCGTCCGCCGCGGTCACGGCGACCTTGATCGGCTTCCCGCGCTTGCGCGAGCCCGTCACCCGGAAGCTGAGCTCGGGGGCAGTCGCGTCGACGCGCAGGGGGCGGGGCGGCGTCGCCGCACTCTGGCCCCGGCGGTCGATCGCCACGACCCTCCAGGTGTGCTCACCGTCTCCGATCGGGTTGAGCGGGATGAGCTTCGTGTCGGTCGTCTCGCCCACGGGCTGCCCGTCGACCTCGACGCGGTACTTCACGGCGCCCAAGAGGTCGAAGGACGCCTGCCACGACAGCGGCGGCCGCGCGAACTTGCGGAACTTGGCGGTGGTGAACGTGCGAAAGGCGCCGGGAACGCGGTCGAAGACGCCGGCGACCAGGCGGCGCCCGTCGGCCCCCTCCTGCAGGAAGACCGCCGAGGCGTCGCCCACCCGGTTGACGGCCATGTCCATGCCGGCCGCCGGGACGACGGGGCCGAACTCGGGGCGCGAGAGCGCCGCGGCGGGGCCGGGCGGCGGCACCAGGCGCCTGGCCGGGTCGATGTCGTAGGGCCGGATCTGGACGCTGCCGTCGCCGGGCAGCCAGGCGGCGAACGCGTCGTTGTTCTCCGCGATGCCGACCGCCGGCCTGCTGAGCGGGGTGCCCGCGCCGAGCGGCTTGCCGGGGTTGAAGATGTCCTCGTGCAGGATCGCGGCGTTGACGCCACCGGCCCCGCTCGTGGCCGCGATGCCCTCACCACGCCCGTTGAGCTCGATCACCGGTTCGGTGGCGTCGGCCGGTGCGGGGTAGCCCAGGCCGTCGACGAAGACGGGCGCCTCGAAGGCCGAGCCGACCAGGCGTCGCGCGACGACGTGCGCGCGGCCGTCGTCGAAGCCCTGGCGGAAGACCGCCCACGCGTAGCTCGAGTCGTCCTCGATGTCGATGTCGGGGAGATCGGCCCCGCCGCCGGCGTGCCCGTCGAGCGCGGGCACGTTGAGCTCCTGCGGCGCCGCGGAGAGCCGCGTGCCGAAGACGCGGCGCGCGTAGACGCGGTCGGCCTCGCCCCAGACGACGACCGCGGTGCCGTCGGCCGAGACCGCGACCTGCGAGCGGCGTGCGGCGTCACCGGCGTCCCGCGGGGGCACGATGTCGAGCACGTCGGGCAGGAGCGCGAAGCCCGTGGCGTCGCGCGCCAGGCGGGCGACGCGGACATCGGCGGGGCTCTGGCCCGGCGCGGTGAACGAGACGTAGCTCACCCCGTTGATCGACATGTCGATCGACGGGCGGGAGGCGCCGTCGGCGATGGGCTGCGGCGGCTGGAAGCCCGAGCCGCCGTTCGGCCGCAGCGCGACGTTGAGCTGGCCGTTCGAGGTGAAGGCGACCGCGACGCGCCCGCCGTCGGTGGCCGCCACGACCGGATCGCTCGCCGCGCCCCCGAGCCCCGGGTCGATGCGCTCCGGCGACAGGAAGGCCCCGTTGACCAGGCGCGCGACGAAGACGTGCGGCACGTCCCCGACGCGCTTGACGTAGGCCACCGCGCCCGTGCCGTCGCGCGCGACGTCCAGATCCCCCGCGGAGATCAGCTCCGGGGTCGGCCCGTCGACGACCTCGCCGGGAAAGACGGCGGCCCGGGCGGAGCCCGGCTGGGCCAGGAACGCCAGCGCGGCGGTCGAGGCGAGCAGGGCGCAGCGGCGAAGGGGAAGCATGGGGCGTGTCATTCCGAGGGATCGCAACCGGTCAGGGGAGGAGAAGTTACGGCCTGCGCCAGACGGTGCTCGTCCTCAGGACTCGCCGGCGTCGCCGATCAGTCCGGCACGACGCCCTCGTGAGCGGCCTCGACGAGGAACGCCGCGGCCTCGGCCCCCGTCCGGGCGACGTCCCAGCCGAGCTCGCCGGCCATCGCGGCCGCCACCCGCCGCGCGGCCACTCCGTCGGGGGCGGCGACGTCCCGCGCCGCCGTCAACCCCAGGCGGGTGCGGCGCAGCAGCGCGTCGCCGACCGTCCGTGCCTGTTCGTGGCGGGCGGCGTAGACGACCTCGGCCAGCAGGTCCGGCGGACGCGCGTGGGCCCGGTCGGAAGCGACGACGGGCTGCGCGAGCTCCCCGCGCTCCGCGGCGATACGCAGCACCTCGTGCGCGAGATGGCCGTAGCGGCCCGCGAGCTGCGCGTAGGCCGCGTCCGGGATGCCTTCGATGCGTGGCAGCTGCTCGACGCCGACGGACTGGCCCAGCGGGATCTCGTGCGTGCGGCACGGCGCGTCGCGCGCTTCTCGCTCGACGAGGCGGTCCACGGTCATCTTGGCCATCCGCCGCCACGTCGTCAGCTTGCCGCCCGTGATGGTGATCATCCCGCTCGAGGTCTCGTAGAGCTCGGCCTTGCGCGAGATGTCCACGGACTTCTTCGGGTCGCCCGTCGAGATCAGCGGCCGCACGCCCGCGAAGGCGCCCGCGAGGTCGCTCGCCCGCAACGAGGTCCGGAAGTACGCGTTCGTCGCCTCGAGCAGGTAGGTGATGTCCTCGGGCTGCGGCGCGACGTGGTCGAGCGCGTGCGGGTCCTCGCTCGGCTCCACCTCGTTGTCGGTCGTGCCGATGAGCGTGCCGCCGAGCCAGGGCAGCGCGAAGATCGTCCGGCCGCCGCGCGCCGGCACGATCGCCCCCGAGACCAGCGGCAGCTGATCGTGGCGCAGCGTGAGGTGCGTGCCGCGCGAGGGCCTGATGATCGGCACCTCGGCCTCGTCGCGCAGCTCGTCGGGCCGCAGGCGATCGGCCCACACGCCCGTCGCGTTGACCACGTTGTGCGCGCGGATCGCGAACGTGTCACCCGACATGGTGTCGGTGACCTGGACGCCGCGCGAGCGCCCGGCGGTGTCGAGCAGGTCGGTCACCTCCAGGCCGTTGCAGCAGACCGCGCCGAAGCGCTCGGCCTCTTGCAGGACGGTGAGCACGAGGCGCGCATCGTCGGTCTGGCAGTCGTAGAAGAGATAGCCCGAGGTCGGATTGCGGCTCGCGAGCGCCGGAAGGCGCTCGACGACCTCCTCGCCCGTGATGACGCGGTGGCGGTCCGGGGCCCAGTCGGCCAGCCCGTCGCCGTCCGTGTCGGCGACCGCGAGCGCTCCGTGCTCCTCCTTGACCGCCGTGCCGCCGCCCCGGCCGGGCCGGCGCGAACGGAGCCTGTCGACCGACATGACGTCGTAGAGGTTCAGCCCGACCCCGGTCAGGCGATCGGGGCGCTGACCCTCGAACGCGGCGAAGACGAGCGGCAGCGGCTTGACGAGGTGCGGCGCGAGCTTGACGTTGATCTGGCGCTCCAGCAACGCCTCGCGGACCAGGCCGAGGTCGAAGTTCTGCAGGTAGCGCAGGCCGCCGTGGACGAGCTTGGAGGAGCGGCTCGAGGTGCCCGAGGCATAGTCGCTGCGCTCGACCAGCGCGACGGAGTAGCCCCGCGTCGCCGCGTCCAGCGCGACCCCGGCGCCGGTGATGCCCCCGCCGACGACGACGACGTCGAAGGTCTCCGCCGCCAGGGCGGTGATGGCGTCCGAGCGGGTGATCACGGCTCCCCTGATTCTAGATGAGTGATTTCACGGATCCGGTGCCGCCCGCTCGACGTCTCGGCTGGCACCTGACACCACCCGATCCCTTGCCGATCCGAACAGGATCGGCTGCGGAAATCGTGCGGCGTCAGCCATCCACCCGAACCGCCGATCGACGGGACCACCTCGTGCAATCAATCATCCAGGGCCGCTCCCGGCGTCCGAGACGGCGTCGGAACCAGGCCTCAGCTAGCTTGCGGCGACATGGCGAGCGCGACGATCCTTTTCACCGGCTTCCCGGGCTTCATCGGCGCCCGGCTCATCCCGAGGTTGCTGGCGGGGGCGCCGGACGCGACCGTCGTGGCGCTCGTGGAGCCCCGGATGGTCGAGCGCGCCCGCGTGGCGGTCGCGGCCATCGACCCGGTGAGGATCGTCGTCGAACCCGGGGACATCACCCACCCGCAGCTCGGGCTCTCCGCCGCCCGCTACGCGGAGCTCGCCGCGAGCACCACGCAGGTCCATCACCTCGCTGCGGTCTATGACCTCGCGGTACCGCTCGCGATCGCCGAGCGCGTCAACGTCCTCGGCACCCAGCACGTCATCGCGTTCTGCCGCGCGGCACCGAACCTCGAGCGCCACCACTACGTCTCGTCCTGCTACGTCGCCGGTCGGCGGTCCGGGCGCATCATGGAACACGAGCTGGTGGCCGGCCAGACGTTCAAGAATCACTACGAGTCGACGAAGTTCGGCGCCGAGGTCCTCGTGCGCGCCTCCATGGGCGAGGTCGCCACGACGGTCTACCGCCCGGCCATCGTCGTCGGGGATTCGCAGACCGGCGTGACCGCGAAGTTCGACGGCCCCTACTACCTCCTGCGCACGCTCCAGCGCCTTGGTGCCCACCAGCCGATCCCGCAGATCGGCCGCGGCGACGCGAGCTTCAACGTCGTGCCGATCGACTTCGTGGTCGACGCGATCGCCGCGGGCGCCGCCGACGGCCAGGCCGCCGGGGAGACCGTCCACCTCTGCGACCCGGCGCCCGTCTCCTCGGCGGAGCTCATGCGCACGTTCTCGCGCGAGTACGCGGGGCGCCTGCCGAGCTACAGCGTCCCCCCGGGCATCCTGATCCGCGCCCTGCGCCTCGCGGCGGTGCGCAACCTCTTCGGCGGGACCCCGAGTGAGTCGATCGTCTACCTCAACCACCCCGTCGAGTTCGACACGACGCGGGCCGACCTGGTGCTCGGCCGCGCGGGACTGCGCTGCCCGCGCTTCGCGGACTACGCCCCCCGGCTCGTGGAGTTCTTCTCGGCGCACCGGGACGATCCCGCCTTCGCCGCGAAGGCGTAGACCCGGCGCGCGGGTACCCTGCTCGCGGTGAAGCCCACCCCCATCACGTTCGCGCCGCTCTTCGTCGAGCGCGTGTGGGGCGGACGCGGGCTGCAGAAGACGTTCGGCAAGTCCTTGCCGCCCGACGCGCTGATCGGCGAGTCGTGGGAAGTCGTCGACCGGTCCGAGGAGCAGAGCGTCGTGGCGTCCGGACCGCTGGCGGGCGCGGAGCTGCACGTACTGTGGACCGAAGAACGCGAGCGCATCTTCGGGGAGCGTGCGGCCCACGCGGGCCCCCGTTTCCCGATCCTCGCGAAGCTCCTCGACGCGGACGACGCGGTCTCCGTCCAGGTTCACCCGTCGGCGCAGCGAGCCGTGGAGTTCGGCGGCGAGCCGAAGAGCGAGCTCTGGTACCTGGCGGACACCGACCCGGGGGCACACCTGCTCGCGGGTCTGCGCGGCGGCGTCACCCGGGAGGCCTTCACGGCCGCGCTGAGGGCCGGCGAGGACGTCACGGCGATGCTGCACCGCATCGACGTCGCGGTCGGTGACGCGCTCTTCATCCCCGCCGGCCGCGTGCACGCGATCGGCGCGGGCTGCCGCATCGTGGAGATCCAGCAGAACTCCGACACGACCTACCGCGTCTTCGACTTCAACCGGCCCGGGCTCGACGGACGGCTGCGCGAGCTCCACATCCCGCAGTCGGTGGCCTCGATCGACTTCTCCGACGTCGAGCCCGCCGCGCGCCCGCCCGGCGACGGCATCATCGCCGCGAACGCCTTCTTCACGGTGACCCGCCGGACGGTCGCAGGCCAGGCCGAGCGCGTGACCGCGGAGGGTGAGTGCGCGATCGTCTGCGTCCTGACCGGCGAGGCGACCTGCGGCGAGCAGCGCTTCAGCCCCGGTTGCTTCTTCCTCGTGCCCGCCGACGCGGGCGACGAGCTGCGCTTGACGGGACCGGCCGAGGTGCTCGTCGCCGAGCTCCCTGACCGCCGACCGCCTACAGGGCCTTGAGCTCCTCGGTGACCTCGGCGATCGACTTCTTCGCGTCGCCGAAGAGCATCGACGTCTTCGGGTTGACGAACAGCGGGTTGTCGATGCCGGCGTAGCCCGAGCTCATCGAGCGCTTGAGCACGATGACCGACTGCGACTCGTCGACGTTCAGGATCGGCATGCCGTAGATCGGCGAGTCGGGCTTCGTCCGCGCGTCGGGGTTCGTCACGTCGTTGGCCCCGATCACGATGGAGACGTCCGTGCGGGGGAACTCCCCGTTGATGTCGTCCATCTCCTTGAGCTGCTCGTAGGGCACGTCGGCCTCGGCCAGGAGGACGTTCATGTGCCCCGGCATGCGGCCCGCGACCGGGTGGATCGCGTACTTGACCGCGACACCCTTCTCCTCGAGCAGCTTGGCCATCTCGCGCACGGCGTGCTGCGCCTGGGAGACCGCCATGCCGTAGCCCGGCACGACGACGACCTGGCGCGCGTAGGCCATCTGGATCGCCACGTCGGAGGCCGAGGTCGAGCGGACCGTGCCCCCGCCCGCGCCGACCGCGCCCGCCGCGGCCTCGACGGTCCCGCCGAAACCGCCCGCGATGACCGACGTGATGGTGCGGTTCATCGCGGTGGCCATCTGCTGGGTCAGCAGCGTGCCCGAGGCCCCCACGATCATGCCCGCGACGATCAGGGCGGTGTTGTCCAGCGCGACGCCCGTCGCCGCCGCGCTGAGGCCGGTGAACGCGTTGAGCAGCGAGATGACCACGGGCATGTCCGCCCCGCCGATCGGCAGCACGAGCAGATTGCCGAGCGCCGCGGCGGCCAGCAGCAGCGTGATGATCAGGTACTCGTCGTTCTGGCCGGCGATGACCGCCACGCCGCACCCGATCGCGACGAGTGCCAGCAGCGCGTTGAGCGGCGTCTGCAGCGCCCCGATCGTGACGGGCTTGCCGTCGATGAGCCCCTGCAGCTTGGCGAACGCGATGTTCGAACCCCAGAAGGAGACCGAGCCGACGATCGCCGCGAAGACCGAGAAGATCGCGACGTACGTCGGGACGTCCGCGAAGCCGTCGGAGCTGCGGAACTCGACCCAGGCGATCAGGGCGACCGCCCCGCCGCCGACGCCGTTGAACAGCGCCACCATCTGCGGCATCTGGGTCATCTTCACCTGGCGTGCCGCGGGCACGCCGACCACCGTGCCGATGATCACGCCCAGCAGGACGATCAGCGCGTTGTTCAGGTCGTCGACCAGGAGGGTCGCGACGACCGCGAGCGCCATGCCGACGGCGGCGATGCGGTTGCCGCGAACCGCAGTCTTGGGTCCGGTCAGGCCGCTCAGACCGTAGATGAACAGCCCGAAGGAGAGGATGTAGAGGACGTTGCGGAACTCCGGCTCGGTGACGACCGACGCGAGGACCATCAGGACTCCTCCCCCTCGGGGAGTGCAGCGGGTGCCGGCTTCTCCTTGAACATGTCGAGCATCCGGTCGGTCACGAGGAAGCCGCCGACCACGTTGATCGTCCCGAAGACGACCGCGATCAGCAGCAGCGCGTCGTTCAGGAAGCCCTGGGCTTCGCCCTCGACGAGCAGGATGATCCCCCCGAGGATCACGATGCCGTGGATCGCGTTCGTGCCCGACATCAGCGGCGTGTGCAGCGTGTTGGGCACCTTGGAGATCACCGCGTACCCGACGAAGCCGGCGAGGACGAGGATCGAGAGGTTGGTGATGAGCACGTCTCAGCCCTCCTGGGTCTGCTTGGCACGCTCGTGGACGATCTCGCCGTCGCGGGTCACGCAGGCCCCGGCGATGATCTCGTCCTCGAAGTCCAGCTCGAGCTCGCCCTCCTCGGAGAGCATGAGCTCGATGAGGGCCGAGACGTTGCGGGCGTAGAGCTGGCTGGAGTGCTCGGGCATGGCGGCGGGCAGGTTCAGCGGGGAGACGATAGTCACGTCGTGGACGACCGTCGTCTCCCCCGGGGTCGTCAGCTCGCAGTTGCCGCCGGTCTCCCCCGCGAGGTCGACGATCACCGAGCCGGGCTTCATGCCCTCCACCGCCGCGGCGGTCACCAGGCGCGGCGCCGGGCGGCCAGGTACCAGGGCGGTGGTGATGACGACGTCGAAGCCCTTGGTCGCCTCGGTGAGCGCTTGTTGTTGCTGCTCGCGCTCCTCCGCGGTCAGCTCGCGGGCGTAGCCGCCCTCTCCGGAGGCGTCGATGCCGAGGTCGAGCCACTTCGCTCCGAGCGACTCGACCTGCTCGGCGGTCTCGGGGCGGACGTCGTAGCCCGTGGTCTGCGCCCCGAGGCGGCGCGCCGTCGCCAGGGCCTGCAGGCCGGCGACGCCGATCCCGAGCACGAGGACCTTGGCCGGCGGGATGGTCCCCGCGGCGGTCATCAGCATCGGGAAGAAGCGCGTGGAGTGCTCGGCCCCCGCGAGAACCGCCTTGTAGCCCATGACGTTCGACTGGGAGGAGAGCGCGTCCATCGCCTGCGCGCGCGAGATGCGCGGGATCGCCTCCATCGCGAAGGCGGTGGTGCCCTTGTCGCGCAGCGCGGGGATCGTCTCGCCCTTGGTCAGCGGCGCGAGGAAGCCGACGAGAACCGATCCCTGCCCCAGTCGCGCGACCTCTTCGGTGCTCGGTGCGGCGACCTTGACGACGACATCGGCGCTCCACGGGTCCGCGAGCTCCGCTCCCGCGGCCTCGTAGAGGCCGTCAGGGATCAGGGCCCGCTCCCCGGAGCCGGGCTCGACGACGACGTCGACCCCCTTGGCCTTGAGTTTCTTGACGACTTCCGGGACGAGCGCGACGCGGCGCTCCTCCAAGGCGGTCTCCTTCGGGACTCCGAGGCGCATGAAGGAGCCGCAAGCTATTGCATCCGTCGGGCGGATGCCTCGACGCACCGTCGCAAAAAGCCCCAGCGTCCAGCCTGTTCATGCTCTCGGTCCGGAGATGACAGACAAGGCCGGCCCGTGTACCTTGGCGCGTGCGGACCCGCGACGGGCCGGTCCGGGACCGCCCGCGGGTGGTCGATCGATGGGGACCGTCAGGCACCACGGTCGCAGCGCCTGCCCCGAGCCCGGCGCTCAGGCAGGCAGTCAGCCCCCGGACGGTCCGGTCGTGCCCGTCTCCCGCCGGGGGACCAGCGGCACGTTGACGGCCTGCCCGTCGTCGATCCCGAGCGCGAACTTCCCACCGAGATTGCCCTCCTGCAGCGCGTCGGCGGCCGCCAGCACGCCCGCTTCGTCGGTGCCCGTGACGATCCACACGGGTCGACCGCCCTCGAAGCGCGTCGCGGCGATGAGTCCCGCGCCGGGTCCGAGCGTCCGGGCGACGCGACCCTGCCCGTCGAGGATCGCGATCGTCCTTCCGTCGGGCGCGGGCCGTGCGTAGACGCCGCTGGCCTGCGGCCCGTTCTCGAGGTTGCGGACGGTCTCGTCGTTGCGGATCGCGCGGTAGACCCCGGCGATGATCCGGTTGGTCTCCTTGCTCAGCGAGGTCTGCAGCCCGCCCTTGCCCGCGAGGACCCCCACCTCGGCCAGTCGCTCGCCCGTGGCGACGCAGTGCCGCGAGCGCGGCTCGGTGCACTCCAGGCGCGTGGGCAGGCGGTCGCCGTCGTAGCCGTGCACGAACGGCTCGGGGAACGAGCCGATCACCGCGGGGATGCGCTGCGTCACGCCCCCGTCGTGGCGGTCCCACCAGATCCGGTCGCTCGGACGGACCTTCACCGCCGACGCGCCCTGCTCGGTCTCGACGCCGTTGACGTAGAAGAACCAGTCGTAGGGGCGGCCGTCCTGGCGCCCGCCGGCGCGGCCGTCGATCGACTGCACGAAGCCACCGCCGGAGCGGGTCTCGACGTCCGCGTTGCGTTGCAGCAGCCGCATGACGGTGTCCGACGCGGTGCTCTCGGGACCGTCGAGCTCCTGGAGGCGGACCGTCCCGAAGTCCTCGGTGATGAGCAGCCGCAATGACGTCTGGCGGGCGCCGGTCCCGACGCCGCAGGCGCCGAGGACCAGCGCCGCGAGGACGATCAGGAAGGCGGTCCTCGGCGGGCGCCGCCGTGGCAACGCGGGGATGACGAGGCGCGGCCGCCTAGCCGTGGGGTCCAGTGGCTGCTTGCGCATGCGATGGGGCTCGAACTGCGCCCGGTCACCGTGGCGGGTCCGGGCCGGATCGGCCCAGGACTTCCCTCGCGCCACCGACCGTTCGAGGGTGGAGTGTACGCCCCCCGATCGCTCCGGCACGCCAATACAGTCCGTCCCCCATGACCGTGAACCTGACCCGGATCTACACGAAGCTCGGCGACGCGGGCGACACGCACCTCGGCGACATGTCCCGGGTGCCCAAGACGCACCCTCGCGTGGAGGCCTACGGCGACGTGGACGAGCTCAACGCCCAGGTGGGAGTGACGCTCACGCTCGACGGGCTGCCCGCGGCCTACGCGGGCTGGCTGGGACAGGTGCAGAACGACCTGTTCGACGTCGGCGCCGATCTCTCCGTGCCGCACGAGGGTGACCGTGCCCGCCTACGCGTGAAGCCCGAGCAGACCACGTGGCTCGAGGACCGCTGCGATGAGGTCAACGCCACCCTGGCTCCGCTCAAGAGCTTCGTCCTGCCCGGAGGGACGCCGGCCGCCGCGCACCTGCACATCTGCCGGACGGTCTGCCGGCGCGCCGAGCGCCGCGCGCTGCTCGTCGAGGACGGGAATCCCGAGGTGCTGCGCTACCTCAACCGGCTCTCCGACCTGCTGTTCATCCTCTCCCGCGGCGCGAACGGCCCCTCGGAGCCGCTCTGGCAGCCCGGCAAGTTCCAGTAGCGGCGCGCGACGCCGAGCCGCGCTAGGCGGAGCGGACGCCGCGGGCGAGCACGACCACCAGCGTCACCGCCAGGGCGGCGATGCCGCCGGCACCCGCCACGAACGTCGAGTGGTCGGCCGCGAAGCGCATGACGTCGCCGGGCCGGGCCAGCCAGACGGCCAGCCCGACCGCCGCGGCGCCCAGGCCGAGCGCGAGCGAGGGAAGCGCGTCGGCCGGTCGCAGCTTCGCCTCGAGCCGCAGGCCGGAGGGCCGATGCTGCTCGAGGCGGACGAGGCCCGCCACGACCAACAGCGTCCAGGTGGTGGCCACGAAGAACCCGCCGAGGACGTCGGAGGGGAAGTGCCAGCCCAGCGCGAGGATCGAATACGAGACGCTGATGGCGAAGGCCGCGCCGACGGCGGCGGCGGTCGGGCGCGCACGGCGCGGCACGGCGAGAATCGCGCAGAGCGCAAGGGTCATCGCGGCGGTGGCGTGCCCGCTCGGCCACGACGCGGCGCCGATCTGTCCCGAGCCGAGCCAGTCGTCGTAGCGGGGAGAGGCGAGCAGCGGCTTGAGCGTCCGGGTCGTCAGACCCGTCAGGACCAGCAGCGCCACGATCGCCGCCGCGACACGCGGCCGGCGACGCATGAGGGCGACGCCCGCGAGGGTGAAGCCGATGATCGCGTAGGGCAACGGGTCGGCGAGGTGCGCGATCCGGTCGATGAGCGGCGTCAGCCGCGGGCGGTTGAGCGCCGTGAAGCCCTGGAGCGCCGCCGCGTCGCGGACCCGGGCGAGCGGAACGAAGTAGGCCAGCACGCCGGTCACCGCAAGGCCGACGAAGCACGTCAGGGCGGCAAGGAGCGGGATGCGGGGCGTGCGCAGCATGTGCATGCAGTACAGCGAGCGTACCCGTGCGCCTGAACGGGCGCTCAACGCGGGAGGACGGCCTCGCCGGAGGCGTACGCCGTCTTTCTTGGGAAGGCCTCGGTGAGAGGACCCGGGGCCGGCGAGCAACGATTGGGGGGATCGGCTCGCATATGGAGCCCATCTGCCCAAGCGTTCTGACCGCGGGCGCGTGGCACTCAAGCGAGATCCATCGCCGCGAGACCCCGGGCGAAGCGCGTGTGCGGCGCCGACCGCGCGACGGCGCGGGCGTCGGTGATCGTGTCGACGTCGAGCAACCCCGGCAGATCCACCACCCCGAGCCCGAGTGCGACGAGGCGCTCGCGCTGCCGGCTGCCCGTGTCGTCCGCGCTCATCGGCACGCCCGCGAACACCTGCTCGTCCGGCGTCCGCAGCCCGATGCCCCAGTAGCCGCCGTCGTCGGCGGGGGCGAAGACGCTCGCGGCTCTGGCGAGCCCCTCGAGCCCCGAGGTCAGGTGGGCCTCCGTGAGCTGCGGCGTGTCCATGCCGACGAGGAACGCGGCCTCCCCCACGTCCTCGAACGCGGCGGCGAGGCGCTCTCCCAGCCCGTCCCCGCGTTGCGCGAGGATCTCGAGGCCCTCGGGCAGCCAGCTTTCCCGCTCGCCGTCGAGGACGAGCACCCGGCGACGCGCCGGGGTGGCGAGCACCGCGGCGAGCGTGTCCTCCAGCGCGGCCCGAGCGAGCTCGGCGGCCTGCTCGGGGGTGCACGGCGGGCACAGCCGCGTCTTGGAGCGCCCGGCGACGGGTGCCTTGGCGATCACGATGAGCACCCCGGCGCTCACGCCCCTCCCTCCGCCGCGGCGGGCCGCTCGCGCGCCACGCGCGCGTCGACCTCCGCGAGCACGCGCAGCATGTCGCGCACCGCCTTCGCGGTGCCGCCGACGGTGCCCGTCACCTTCGACTTCCCGCCGTCGCGCAGCGCGTAGGACACGGGGCGCTCCTCGATGCGCCAGCCCGCGGCGGCGGCACGGAGGACCATCTCCAGCGGCCAGCCGAAGCGGCGATCGGCGATCCCGAGCGCGAGGAGCTCCTCGCGACGGGCGGCGCGCATCGGCCCGAGGTCGGTCGTGCGGACGCCCGAGCGCCGGCGCAGCTCGAGGCTCAGGACGCGGTTGGCCAGCCGCGCGTGCGGGGGGAACGCGCCGGGCTGGGTCGGGCGGCGGGAGCCCAGAACGAGATCGGCGTGGCCGCCGGCGACACGGTCGGAGAGCGCGGCGAGCTCCTCCGGATCGAGCGAGCCGTCGCCGTCCATGAAGCAGACGACGTCTGCGGTGGCGGCGCTCAGGCCCGCGAAGCAGGCGGCGCCGAACCCCTTCTGCGGCTCGACGACCACGCGGGCTCCGAGCCTGCGCGCGACGTCGCCCGACCCGTCGGAGGAGCCGTTGTCGACGACGATGGGCCCGAAGTCCGCCGGAATCCGCCCGAGGACACCCGGCAGCGCCTGGGCCTCGTCGAGGACGGGAATGATGACCTCGCGCACCCGCGAGACCCTAGATGAGTTGTTCCACGAGGCGGTCGCGCCGGCAGCGGATCCGTGGAACGACTCATCTAGCCTCCCGCCCCATGCGCGTCCTCGTCACCGGCGGTGCCGGCTTCATCGGCTCCCACGTCGCCGACCAGCTGCTCGCCGAGGGCCACGAAGTCCGGATCCTCGACAACCTCCACCCCGCCGCGCACGCCGGGCCGCCGGAGTTCCTGCCCCCCGGCGCCGAATGGGTGGAGGGTGACGTGCGCGCGGCCGGGGACGTCGACGCGGCGCTCGACGGGATCGACGCGGTCTGCCATCAGGCGGCGATGGTCGGCCTCGGGACCGACATCGGGGACATCGCCGACTACACGAGCCACAACGATCTGGGCACCGCGGTGCTCCTGCGCCGGCTCGGGGCGCGCCGCTTCGGTGGCCGCCTGGTGCTCGCGTCCAGCATGGTCGTCTACGGGGAGGGCCGTTACGCGTGTGCCGACCACGGGGTGGTGCGGCCCGGGCCCCGGCGGGTCAGCGACCTCGACGCGGGCGCCTTCGAGCCGCCGTGCCCGGTCTGCGGCCTGCCGCTCGCACCCGAAGCGATCACCGAGGACGCCCCGGTCGACCCCCGCAACGTGTACGCCGCGACCAAGCTTCACCAGGAGCACCTCGCCTTCGCCTTCTCGCGCGAGACCGCGATCCCGGTGACCGCGCTGCGGTACCACAACGTCTACGGCCCGCGGATGCCGCGCGACACGCCCTACGCGGGCGTCGCGTCGATCTTCGCGAGCGCGCTGGCGGGCGGCCGGGCGCCGCGCGTCTTCGAGGACGGCGCTCAGACGCGCGACTTCGTCCACGTGCGCGACGTGGCCCGCGTGAACGTTCTGGCGCTCACCGCGGACGAGGCGGTGCCCGGCGCGTTCAACGTCTGCTCGGGTGAGCCGCGGACCGTCGGCGAGATGGCCCGCGCGCTCCACGCGAGCTCGCCCGACGGCGCGCCTGCGCCCGTGGTCACCGGCGAGTACCGGCTCGGCGACGTGCGTCACGTCTTCGCGTCCGCCGAGCGGGCGCGCGAGGTTCTCGGCTTCTCCGCCGGGGAGGGCTTCGCGGAAGGCATGGCCGAGTTCGCCCGGGCGCCGCTCCGCGCCGCGGCAGGCTGAGCGGCGCGGCGCCTCCGTGGCGCCTGATGGATGTAGACGGCGATCCGACACCACGGACGGCGAGCCAGGCCCGGAGGTGCTTCCTCGGGCGTCGGTTTGCGTGCTGCAGGTTGGGTAGTCGTCCCTCGTGACCGACTCCGTCGTCGAAGACGTCCTGACGCGGTACAGGACCTGGGCGGTCGTCGGCTGCTCACCCGAGCCGTCCCGCGACTCCCACCGCATCGCCGCGCTGCTGCAGCGGCGCGGCTACCGCGTGATCCCCGTCAACCCCACGGTCGAGGAGATCCTCGGTGAGCGCTGCTACGCGTCACTGGACGAGATCCCGGCCTCCGCGGGCGTCGAGGTGGCCGACATCTTCCGCCGGTCGGAACGGGCAGGCGCGCACGTCGACGAGGCGATCGCGATCGGCGCCCGGGCGGTGTGGCTGCAGCTCGGGGTCATCGACCACGACGCGGGCGAGCGGGCGCGCGCGGCCGGGCTGCAGGTCGTCATGAACCGCTGTCCCGCGATCGAGCTTCCCCGACTCGCGGCGGCCGGCGGGCCCTGAGCCGCGACGTCCGCATCGGCTGCTCGGGCTGGCAGTACCGCGCATGGCGCGGGCCGGTCTATCCCGAGGGGTGCCCGCAGCCACGATGGCTCTCCGTCTACGCCGAGCGCTTCGACACGGTGGAGGTGAACTCCACCTTCTACCGGCTCGCCTCGCGTGACGCCGTCGCCCGCTGGGTGCAGCAGACGCCCGACGGGTTCGTCTTCACGCTGAAGGCGAGCCGCTTTCTCACGCACATGAAGCGGCTGACCGACATGGCGCAGGGCGTCGAGCGTTTCTACGAGCGGATCGAGCCGATCGTGCACTCCCCGAAGCTCGGCCCGGTCCTCTGGCAGCTGCCGGAGTCCTTCAAGCGCGACGACGACCGCCTCGCCGCCGCGCTCGCCGCGCTGCCGCCCGGCCGTCATGCGTTCGAGCTGCGCCACCCGAGCTGGTTCGCCGAGCCGGTCTACGACCTCCTGCGGGCGCACGACGCCGCACTGGCGATCGGCGACGATCCGCGGCGGCCGTGGATCGACGACGTCGTGATCACGGCGGGCTGGACGTTCCTGCGCTTCCACTACGGGCAGACGGGCGAGCGCGGCGATTACGCCGAGGCCGAGCTGCGCGCCTGGGCCACGCGGGTCGCGCAGCTCGGCCGCTCCGTCGACGTCTACGCCTACTTCAACAACGACTGGGAGGCCTTCGCGCCGGCCAACGCCTCCCGGATGCTCGAGCTGCTCGGATCGGCGCCCTACGCCAGCAGCCGTCCGGGCCCGGGGTAGCCCGGCACCGCCCCACCGCCTCCTGGCCGCGCCAGTCGCGGGGGAAGCTCGCGCGTGACGGCTAACGCGTCCCGGCGAGCGCCCGCCGCGCGCGCGGCGCGTACAGCGGCGAGAACGCGGGATTCTGCGCGAGCAGGCTCCTGAGCAGCCGCCGGCCGACGCGGGACCGGCCCGCCTCCAGCGCGGCCATTCCGGCGTGGTAGACGACGCGGGGCTCACGCCACCCCCGTCGCAGCGCCCGGCGGCTCCATGCGTAGCCCTCGGCCGGCCGGCCCGCGCGGGTCAGCGCCCAGCCCAGCGCGTCGGCCGATCGCAGGCTCGGCGCTGCGGCCCACGCGCGCCGCCCGAGCCGGACGCCCTCGGCGGGGTCGCCATGGTCGGCCTGGAAGGCCGCTTCCTCGGTGTCGGTGTTCTCGCCGCCGGCGCGGAGCTCTGAGCGCTGATCGGACACGAGGGCGAGGGCCGCGCGGGACTCCGGCGACCGCCCGTCCGCGAGTTCGAGCTCGGCGAGGGCCAGGGCCGACTCGGGGGACGGGGTGCGCCCCACGATGCGCCGGAGCCGTGCCCGGGCGAGGTCGGCCCGTCCCTGCGAGGCCTCCACGCCGGCCATGCCGACGCCCGCGGCGGGAAAGCCGGGCTGGGCGCGCAGCGCCGCGCGGTAGGCCGCGACCGCCGGACCGAGCCGCCCCCGGTTGCGCTCGAGCGTCCCGAGCAGCGTCTGGACGTAGGCGGCTCCCTCGGGCGTCGAGCTGCCGGCGTCCACGGCCAGGCGCATGGCGGCGACGGCGCCGCGCACGTCTCCGCGGAGCTCACGCAGGTAGGAGATCCGTGCGTAGGCAGCCAGTCCCGGCCGCCGGTCGACCAGCCGCTGCAGCGTCCGCTCGGCGTCGTCGTAGCGCCCGAGCTCGACGAGCGCGTCGACCACCACGGGCAGGGGAGCCGCTGCTTCGGGCGCGAGCGCCACCGCCCGCTCGCCGAGGATCAGGCTCGCCTTGAACTGGTGCCGCGCGAGAGCGAGCGTCCCGAGCCCGATCGTTGCGGCAAGGTCGCGGGGGTCGCGCTGCAGGGCGCGGTCGAAGGCCCGCTGCGCCTTCACGTACCCGGTGGCATCACCGCCCTCGCGGACCCTCTGCAGGTAGGCGTCCCCGAGGGCGCTGAGCCGTTCGTCGCCGCGTCCGCGCGTGGTCGGATCGGCCCGCAGGCTCGCCTCGAGCGCCGCGATGCGCTCGTCGGTGCTCGCGCCCGCCCCGAGCACCGCGACCGGTGCGCGCGCCACCGCCTGCTCACGTGGCCCCGCCGCGCGGTTGAGCGACGCGAAGAGCGCCAGAGCGGCCACGAAGACCGCCAGCGGGATGAGGAGCTTCACGGGCGTGCGCATGGGGCGGTCGTGGGGCGGGAACTCGGACGAACTCCCGCCCCTGGACTGCGGCTACCGGGGGCCGATCGGCAACGCCGGGTTGTTGCCCGGGAGCGTCGGTGCGTGTAGCGGCTCGTCGCGCTCGGACACCGCCTGCTCGAAGCCCCCGGTGGGGGCCGCCTGGTAGGGGAACGTGTCGAGGAACGCCTTGTCGTTCTGGTCGACCCCGTCACCGGCGGGCAGCTTGTTGCCCTTCAGGAAGCCGCCGAAGAGCTGGACGTAGATGTCGACCACGTCGTCCTCCAGGCGCCTTCCGTTCGGGAAGCCGGCGTTGTCTCCGCCGATCACGCCGAAGCGGTTCGGCGTCTGCGACGGCATCGTGCCCAGGTTGATCTTCAGCGTGTCCGTCGGGACCGGGTTGGCCTTGTCGATCTGGTTGAGGCCCGGCATGCCCCTCAGCAGCGCGTCCACGAGGTCGGTGCGGTCCTTCTCCGGCGCGTTCAGGCCGACGGGCGACAGCGAGTTGATCTGCTTGGCGAACTCCGGCTCGAGGAAGAACTTCCTGATCAGGCGATCATCCGTGTCGGGCCTGCGGCGGTTGAAGGAGTCCTTCAGGCCGGCGGGGACGAACAGCTCGTTCGTCAGCGGGGCGCCCAGCCGCGAGACCTGCACCCAGGCGCCGCGGGACTTCGCGTTGGAGTCGAAGTCCGAGTTCGTGACCTCGATCTTGCGCCGCTCCGTCGTCGCCCACACGCCGACGACGGCGTTGGCCGCGTCGGGCCCGGAGACGGACTTGCCGTCGCGGGTGACCTCCGCTTCGGGGACCTGCATCGTGATCGTCTCGATCGACGTGCCGGACTGGGTGTCGGTGCCGCCGCCGGTGTTGCCGGTGCCGAGCCGCAGGTTGATGTTGTCGAAGGCAGCACCGAGGTCGATGAAGAACGCGTCGTCGCGCTGGCCGGCGAAGTACTTCGAATCGCCGACGGTGCGGTTGGCCGCGGCGGCGACCCTGTCGTAGTCGGGGAACGTCTTGCGGCCCGCGTTGGGCGGCGCCACGGGCAGGTCGGTGGCGATGGTCTTCTCGCCGGTGACCTTGCCGTCCGAGAACGTCTCGCGGACGATGGAGTAGCGCTGCTTCTGCTGAAGCTTCGGATCGTCGAACGACGAGACGCCGGGCTGAGCCTGGCGGTAGGACGTGTCGCTCACCACGGTCTTGAAGACGAAGCGGTAACGGACGTCGGGCTTGCCCTCGCCCGTGTTGTCGATCGAGATGTAGTACCGCGCGCGGTCGTCGAAACGGAAGAAGTTCGGCCCGTTGGCCGGGTTGCCGCCGGGCACCCAGTTGGCCACGACGGTGAGCTTGCCGGGGGCGTCGTTCGCCGTGAAGGCGTAGGTGTCGGTGTTGTCAGCCGCGGGATCCAGCATGATGTTCGGCGCTTCACGGTGGCTGGAACCGCTGCTGAGCGCGACGGCGACGAGCGCGGCGAGCATCACGGCCAGAGCGGAGAACTTCTTCATTTAAGGACCTCGGTTCGACGGAACGGTGCGGGCATGACCAAGGTGGGTTCTCGGCGACCGGCTGCCCGGATCACTGCGGCGGTGCCAGCTTGGCGCAGACTGATCCGCGAGCCCGGTCCGGAAGAACCAGCAGACGGTGCGCCGACGATCGACCTCCTCCGTGGCCCTCGGGTGCTGCCTGCTGGCGTCAGCGCTCGGCGCCTGCGGCGGCAAGCCCGCATCCTCCTCGACCCCGCAGCGACCGTCGGCGCCGCTCGTCGAGGTCGAGGCGGGGGCGCCGATCGCCGCGGGCCGCATGCCGGTGGCGGTGGCGGTCGGTGCCGGCTCGGTGTGGGTCGCGGATGCCGCGCGCGCCACGCTGCTGCGAATCGACCCCCAGCGTCGTCGCCGCCGCGGCGCGGCGATTCCCGTCGGGCCCGCCCCGTTCGCCGTCGCCGTCGGCGAGGGCGCCGTGTGGGTCGCCGGGCAGGCCGGCGACGTGCAGGCGATCGACCCGCGAACTTCCGCCCCCGCCGGACCGGCCATCCGGGTCCGGGGCGCAAACGGGCTGGCCGTCGGCCTCGGCGGCGTCTGGGTGACCAGCCGGGTGGCGGGCACGCTCACCCGGATCGACCCGCGGTCAGGGCGCCCCGATCGGCCCATCCGCGTCGGGGCCGGACCGGCCGACGTGGTCGTCGCCGAGGGTGCGGTCTGGGTGGCCAACGCCGCGGACGGCACGGTGTCCCGGTTCGTGCCGGGCGCGGGGCGCGCAGACCCGCCGATCCGGGCCGGCGGCGCGCCGCTCGCGCTCGCCGCCGGCGAGGGCGCAGTGTGGGTCGGGCGCGCCTCGGGCGAGTTCGGCGAGCGGGTGGAGGTCGTTCGGCTCGATCCGGCGACGCGGCGCCTCTCGGGTCGCCCCGTCCCCGTCGGCGGCGCCGTACCGCTCGATCTCGCGGCGGGCGACGGGAGCGTGTGGGCCACGGACGTCGGCGGGCTGCGGCCGCCGCGGCCCGCGCGCCCCGGCGCCGTGACGCGCATCGCGCCGGGGGCCCTGGCGGTCGTGGGAGCGCCGTTGGAGACCGGGAAGCGTCCGACGGCCGTAGCGGTCGGCGCCGGCGCGACCTGGGTGGCCAACGCGGCCGACGGGACGGTGACGCCGATCCTCCCGGCCCGCTGAGGGCGTTGCGAAGCGCGTCAGCCGCGGCAGCCGAACAGGCGGCTGAGGCCGGTGCAGGGGGCCTCCTCCGGGGGCGGCGGCGTGGGCTGGGGCGGCGCCTCGGTCGTCGGCGCGGGTGGTGGCGTGGTCGTCGTCGAGGGTCGAGGGCTCGTGGTGGTCCGGGTATTCGGCGACGCCGGGGCGCGAGCGGCCGGCGGCTTCGTCGTGCCGGCGTCTCTGCGTGAACGACGCGGCACCCTGCGCCTCTCCGGCTTCTCGCTCCCCTTCTCGCTCGCCTTCCCGGCGCGCTTCTTGCGCTTCTTGTCCTTCTTCTGCTTCTGGTGGCGTTCGGCGGCAAGCAGCTGCCGGCGGGCGTCGACGCCGTAGGCGTCGTCGAACCTGGCGACGAGCGTGTCGTCCACGGGGCAGTTGAGGCAGAAGCCGTCGCGCTCCCAACCCCTCGCCCGTCCAAGGACCTCACTGGCGTAGCCGACGCCGAAGAGGTCGTGCCCGTAGTAGGCGTAGGCCGCCGACCAGGACCCGCCGTCGAGCGCCTCGGTGGCACCGGAGTCACGAAGCAGGGCGCCTGCCGCCATCATCGCGTCGAAGTCGTCGTAGATCGACGGGTGGGAGCGCGTCCGGTGCGGGTAGCGGCGCGGGCGGTCGCCCTGGCGGAAGGACTGGCGGTAGAGCTCCCAGGTGCTCACCGGGCCGTTCGTGACGTTGAACTGCATCGGTCCTGCGCAGCAGCCGAAGGCGTTGAGGCCGCGGTAGGTGCCGGGCGCGGTGGAGAACGCGGTCTCCTGGCGGTGGATCGAGGCGATGAGCCGCCAGGACACGCCGAAGGTGCGCGCGGCCTCCCGGTACAGCGGCATGAATCCCCGCTCGGCGGACTGCGGCACGCGCCGCGAAGTGATGCTGCGGTAGTAGGCCGGTCCGGCACGACGTGGCGCCCGGCGTTGGGTGACGACAAAGCTGGTCGGGGCCGCCGTGGCCGACGCGAGATCAGACCGGCTCGACGCTGCGCCGCCTCGCTCGGCGGCGCTGCTGCGGGGATCGAAGGCGAGCAGCGCCAGCCCGGCGGTCCCGGCGCCCACCCCGAAGAGGACGACCGCGACGGCGACGACGCGCGCGAAGAACGGGACGCGCGAAAGCACGGCCCGCGCGAAGACCGGCACGCGCGCGACCAGGGCACGCGCGGCGACCGGGGCGCGCACGACGGTGCGTACGCCGACCGGGGCGCGGGCCACGAGGACACGCGCAAGCACCGCGACGCGCGAGACGAGGGCACGCGCGAAGACCAGGACGCGTGCGACCAGGGCACGCGCGATGACCACAGCCCGCGCGAGGCGCCCTCGCCTGTGCTTGAAGAACCCGAACGGCGATCGCATCGCCGCAAGCCTGCCAGAGCCGGCCGGCGTAGTGCGGCAGTGCGGTCGTTGCGCTTACGGGACGAAGTACTCTCGGTCTGCGTGGACAACCCTGCGAGACGCCCTGAGCAGATCGTTGGTCGACTCGCTCGGCGGGTGCCGAACTTCCGGGGTAAGACACGCATCGCCTGGGGCTGGAAGAAAGCACTCGAGCGCCGTCATCGAGGCCCGCTGTTGTGGAACTGGCCCGTCACGCTGCCCGATGGTCGCCGGTACATCCTGCCCGCGGGCGCCAGCATGACGTGGACACTGGCATGGACCGGAGAGTGGGACGATCAGGTACGTGAGCACATCCTCGGGCTTGTCCGCCCCGGGGGGCTCCTCCTCGACGTCGGCGCATCGCTGGGGCTGTGGACTGTTCCGCTTGGCCGGTGTGCCCGGGCCATCGGCTCGCGCGTGTGGGCGTTCGAGCCATACCCGTCGAACCTCCCGTTTCTGCGCGCCAATGTCGACCGTAACGGCCTTCACGACATCGTGACGGTGCAGCCGGTCGCGTTGGGTTCGCAAACCACCGAAGCGCGCATGCCCTACGCAGAAGCCGGTGGAGGCAACGCGGCCATCATCCCTGGCGCGGAGACCGGCCCGATCGTCCCCGTGGTTCGCTTGGACGACCTGGATCTTCCGGGACCGGTTCGATTCATGAAGATGGATTGCGAGGGCTACGAGGTCGCCGTTCTCGGCGGCGGGCGCCGGCTCGTCGAGCGCGACCGTCCGGTGATTTTCGGGGAGTTCAAGCACGACTGGTTGACGCTGAGACAGCAGAATCCCCTCGGGCTGCTGAACTGGCTTGCAAGCCTCGATTACGAGGTCTACAGGGTCGAGAGCCACAGGCGTTCGTCCTGGGTGTCAGAGACCATCGTCCGGCTGCGGAAGCTTCACCCGCCGTTCGACCGTGTTCCGACTGATCTGCTGCTCACGCCGAGATGAAGCCGCCGCCGCGCGCCAAGCCGTTGCCGACGGCCGCGCGTCATCCGTCTCGGCCTTCGTGGCCAACGCGATCGCGGGAACATGGCCGCTACGAGCAACTCACCGTGCTGTTGTCCGAGATGGCCGCGGAAGCTGGGCCGCCTACCGAGGAAGACCGCATGTGGGCCCGCCGGACGCTCGGGCTGTCCTGAGTGGCGGGCGTCACGCTCGACACGGGCGCTTTGATCGCGATCGAGCGCGGTGATCCACGCCTTCAAGCCCTGCTCGACGAAGCACCTGCCGCCGGTGCCGATCTCGCAGTGCCGGCGGGCGTGGTCGCACAGGCGTGGCGCGGTGGCAGTCGCCAGGACCGCCTCGCTCGATTCCTGAGGCTCGCCTCGGTGACTGTCGTACCTCTCGACGAGCCGGAAGCCCGCGCCGCGGGTGCCCTCTGCGGGCACGCGGGCACGATCGATGTCGTCGATGCATCCGTCGTGGTCTGCGCGCGCGACCGCGATCACGCCGTGCTCAGCAGCGACCCCGCGGATCTCGCGGCCCTCGACCCGGCGCTCCGGATCGTTGCGCTGTAGACAACCCATGTGATCGCCGAGCTCCCGGCGCGACTTCCCTGCAGCGCTCCCCAGGAAGTGCCGTAGAACGCCGAAAGCGCCCTGTTGATGGGCGCTTTCTGAGTACCGCTACCGGGATTCGAACCCGGGTTTCCGCCGTGAGAGGGCGGCGTCCTAGTCCCCTGGACGATAGCGGCGAGCGGGCTTCGGCAGGGTAGCAAGGCGCGTCGGGACGGACGGTTCCGTCCGACGCGTCGAGTGCCCAGCCGACGCGCTACTGTCCCACGCCTCGCGGATGTGGCGGAACTAGGCAGACGCGCGGCGTTCAGGTCGCCGTGGGGGCAACCCCGTGGAGGTTCGAGTCCTCTCATCCGCATGTCACCGAAGGGCCTCGCTCGTCGAGGCCCTTCGTGTCTTCGGCACGCTGTACGACCGGAGTTCGGGCACCATCCGCCCATGCCCATCACCCTCGAGCGCGGCGACATCACGCGCAGCGACGCCGACGCCATCGTCAACGCCGCGAACGGCTCGCTGCTCGGCGGCGGCGGCGTGGACGGCGCGATCCACCGCGCCGCCGGGCCCGGTCTGCTCGCCGAGTGCCGTGGTCTCGGAGGCTGCGCGACCGGTGAAGCGAAGCTCACGGGCGGACACGCGCTCCCGGCCCGCTTCGTCATCCATACCGTCGGTCCGGTGTGGCGCGGGGGAAGCGACGGGGAGGCGGAACTGCTGGCGAGCTGTCACAGGCGCAGCATCGAGCTCGCGGCCGAGCACGGGTGCGCGTCCATCGCGTTCCCGGCGATCTCCACCGGGGTCTACGGCTACCCCGTCGACCGCGCGGCGGTCGTCGCGGTCCGCGCCGCACGCGCGGCGCTGGAGCGCCACCCCACGGTGCTCGACGCGCGCTTCGTGCTCTTCGACGATCGCGCCTTCGCGGCGTTCGAGCGCGCGCTGGAGTAGCTCAGAGCGCGGCGATCAGCCGCTCGACGCCCGCGTCGAGCTCGGCGTCCGGAAGCGAGAGCGAGAGCCGCAGCCAGCCCGCGCCGCGCGCGCCGAAGCCCTCCCCGGGAGCGACCGAAAGGCGCTGCTCGGCCAGCAGGCGCTCCGCCGTGAGCCCGATCGGCGGGCGCCACCAGGCGAAGAAGGACCCCTCGGGTGCCGCGATCTGGGTTCCCGCCGCCCGCAGCGCGGTGACGACGCGTTCCCGGCGGCTCGCGTAGGTCGCGACGCGCTCGGCCACGTCGCGCTGGTCGGAGCTCAGCGCCGCCCGCAGCCCTTCCTGCACCGCCCCGAAGACTCCGGCCGTGGTGTGATCGACGAGCGTCCGGACGCGCCCGACGAGCTCCGGGTTGCCGACCAGGAAGCCGATCCGCCAGCCCGCCATCCCGTAGACCTTCGACGCCGACCACAGCTCCACGCCCACCTCCCGCGCACCGGGCACCGCGAGCAGGCTGCGCGCGCGCCGGCCGTCGAACGCGAGGAAGCCGTAGGCGAAATCGTTGAGCAGCCAGCCGCCCCGGGCGGCGACCCGCTCGACGGCCGCCTCGAGTGTCCCGTCCGCCGCGCAGACCGCACACGGGTTCGACGGGTAGTTCAGGACGGTCAGCGCGGCGTCGGGCGCGGCGTCGAAGTCGGGCTGCCAGCCCGCGTCGGCCAGCAGCGGGAGCGCGGCTTCCCGGGCGCCGGCCAGCGCGACCGCCGAGCGGTAGTCGGGGTAGCCCGGATCGGGCAGCAGCACCGTCTCCCCGGCCGCGACGGTGGCCAGGACCGCGAGCATGATCCCGGTCTTCGTGCCGGGAACCACGGCGACCTCCGTCTCGGGATCCAGCGTGACGCCGTGATCCTCGCGGTAGCGCGCCGCGAGCGCCTCCCGGAGCGCCGGGGTTCCCTGGAACGGTGGGTAGCCGTGCGCCGCCGCGCCGCTCGCCGCCTCATGCAGCGCCGCGATCGCGTGCGCCGGCGGCGGCAGGTCGGGATTGCCCCGGCCGAGATCGATCACCGGCGGGCCGGGAAGCGCGCGCGCCTGCGCCGCCGCGGCGAGCACCTCCGTGAAGAACTGCTGCGGAAGCTGGGTCAGCAGCGGCGGCGGGCGATGGGCCATGGCTCCCGGTCTATCGCACCAGACCAGCCGACGGTCGCGCGCGGCGCAGGGCGGACCATCCTCCCTGACCGCGGGCTCCGCCCCGACCACTCAAGCTCTGCGCCGATCGGCCGATACACCCTTGTCGTCGATTCGGGGGTGTGCCGTGGGAAAGCAGTGCGACCGCGAGCCCGTGGCCGATCTGCCGCTCGTGTTCCTCGCCACCTTTCTCGTGGCGGTGGCTCCCCTGCTCCTGGTGCTCTGGCTGCGGGGCTCGGGCGCGGTGAGTTCCGCCTGGATCGGGGCAGCCATCGGCGTCGGGATGTCCCTGCTCGCCTCCTACGCGGGCGCGAAGTTCTGGAAGACGAGAACCGAGTCCCGGGACATCCTCTTCTGCGAGCTCATGCTCTGGGGATGGATCCAGCGCTGGCGCAGCGAGCGCCGGCTCGTCGCCGCGGCAGACGTCCTCGGGCTGACGGTCGGACGACCCCAGACCGTCTCGGGTGGTCGGCTCACCGATGAGCAGAAGGCCGGCCTGCTGACCCAGCTCACCTCCGGCCTCGAGGCCAGGGACGCGTACACCCACGGCCACTCGCGGCGGGTCGCCCGCCTCGCGACGAGCATCGCGAAGCGCATGGGCCTGACGCGTGCAGAGGTCGCCAAGATCCGGGCGGCCGGCGCGATGCACGACGTGGGAAAGGCCAATACGCCGATCGCGGTGCTCCAGAAGGACGGCAAGCTGACCGACGAGGAGTACGCGATCATCAAACGCCACCCGGTGGACGGCGCGGAGATGGTCTCGACCCTGCGGGACGACGAGTTGACCGCGATGGTCCGCCACCATCACGAGCGGCTCGACGGCATGGGCTACCCGGATGGGCTCGCCGGCGACGCGATTCCGATCGGCGCGCGCATCCTCGCGGTCGCGGACACCTTCGACGCGATCACCTCGACGCGGCCCTACCGCCCTGCGCACGCGCACAAGAAGGCGCTGGACATCCTCGAGGCCAGTGCCGGCACCCAACTCGATCCCGGCGCGGTGCGCGCCTTCATGAGCTGCTACTCCGGCAGGAGGCCGCTCGCGTGGTGGATGCTCCTGGCCTACGGTCGTCCGAGGCTCGCATGGCTGCTCGGCGGCGGTCTGGGTCCCGCCAGCGGGTCCGCGGTGACAAACACCATGGTGACGGTCGCCGCGACCGCGGCAGTGGGCGGCACCGCCCTCGGGGCGCTGCTCTCGGCGCCGGTGACCTCCCCCCGGATGGTGGCGGACGCCGCGACGCCCACCACCGCATCGAACACGAGGTCCGGCATCCGAACTCCGGCATCCCCGACGGCCGTGCGGGGAAGTTCAGTCCCGTCGAGCTTCCTCCCCGGAACGCCGCCTGGCCCGAACAGCGGCCAGGCGAACGCGAGCGCTCAGGGCGACGCCCGCGAACAGGACGAAGCCGGGAGCCAGGACAAGGCCGGGGGTCACGGCAAGGCGGCCGGCCACGGCAAGGCCGCGCGCGAGGACAAGGCCTTCGGCAAGAACGAGAACCGAGGCAGAGGCCGGGCCGCGGCCGAGCAGCGATCACAAGCCAACAGACGCGCCGCGGTCAGACGCGCCGAGACCAAGAGGCGCGCCGCCGCCCAGAGACGCGCCGCCGCGAAGCGACGGGCCGCGGCCGGGGCCGGGGAACGCGCCGAGGACGACGAGGGGAACCCGGCCGGAACGCGGAGCGCGGCCGAGGGACGCGCCGAGGCCGTCGAACGGGTCACGGAAAGCAGATCGTCCAAGGCGCAGGAGGCCGTTCCAGGCCTGCCCACTGGGGACGCCATACGCCCCCCGGCCCCGCTCCGGTAGACGCACGGGTTGTCGCCGCCCCGGCCGTGAGCCGGTAGCCTGAGAGCGCCGCGGGCGAGGTGTTGTGGTTGCACAGGAGCCTTCCAAGCTCTTAGGGCGGGTTCGATTCCCGTCGCCCGCTTGAGGGAACACGGCACCGCAGCCCCCGGCGGTAAGATGCGGCGAGTCACGGGGAGTGGCGCAGTCTGGTAGCGCACCCGGCTGGGGGCCGGGCGGTCGCAGGTTCAAATCCTGTCTCCCCGATGCACGAAAGCCCCTCAGATGCGGGGCTTTCGTCGTTCTTCAGGCGCTTTCAAGAACGCGCTGGGGAAGGCGCACGACCCGATCACCTACCGCGAAATCATCGACCGAGCCGCCTGACGGCCATATGGAGCTAAACGGGTACGCACTAGGCCTTGTACTCGGGATGCTCATATTGGCGGTGCTTGAGCGCTTCGCCGCCGGTGACGCCGGCGACCCGCGCGACGAGCTCGGCGCGGTCGGCGTACCAGCCGAAGACGCCGGCGTCATCGGCCAGCAGCTGTTCGGCGATGTCGTGGCCAGCGTCCATGAGCCAGTAGAGGTGCTCGCGGGACGCGCTGGTGGTCGGCGTCGGGGCGGTGGGTGACCATCCGGCGAGAGGTCATGATGGCCAACGTGTCGTCCAGGGGCTCCCAGGCTCCGAAACGCCATTTGAGCATCGGCAGGCGGCGGATCGCCGGCTCGCGCGAGTCGAGGATCTCGCAGGCCGCGTCCAGGGCCCAGCCACGGCTGGTGTCGGCCTCGTAATCGCTTATCAGCTCGTCGGCGAGGTAGTCGGGGTTGCGCATCCAGAAGTCCAGCGCCTGCAGGCGCGTCTGGCGGCGCATCTGGCGGTAGGCGCCCTCAGGCGCGGTGGCGGCCGGGACGGCCCCCGCGCGGTCGAGCACGAACAGCAACCGGACGAAGTTCTGCTCGCGGCTGGCGGGTGGAGACTGTCGGGCACGCGGCGATTCTCGGCGGTACCTGCGCCCTATTCAAGTTTCGCATCCGGTGAGGGCTATAACGCCAGGCATACGGTGTGACGGTCCTCCGTCCGGGACAACGCCGCCCTTGCGGGTCAGCCGATTGTCCGTACTATGTCCGGACATGGCCGTCTCCGCGCGATCCCGCCGCATCGAAGTTCGCGTCAGCGATGACGAGCGACGCCTCGAGGAGGCCGCAGCTGCAGCGCTCGGCCTCTCGCTCAGCGAGTTCGTCCGGCAGGCCGCGCACGGCCGAGCTCGCGAAGTCCTACGCGAGCAGACTGACCTTGTCTTGGACGACGGCGCTGCCGAGCGCTTCCTTGCGGCACTCGACGACGACAGTCCTCCCCCGCCCGGGATGCGGGAGCTCTTTCAGCGCGACACGCCCTGGGAGGCGTGAAGCTCCAGCCGCCCGCGGCGCTCGACCGTTCGCGCCACCGAACCGACGACTTCCGCTGCGGCCGGCCCAGACTCGACACGTGGCTCCGAGCATTCGCCGGTCAAGCCCAACGGCGCGACGCCAGCCGCACCTACGTCATCGCGGACGCCGACGGCCTGGTCCTCGGCTTCTACACCCTCGTCGCCGGCCAGGTCGGCTACGAGGAGGCGACCTCAGACGTTCGCCGCGGCATGTCGAAGCACTTCCCGATCCCCGTGGTCGTCCTCGCACGGCTCGCGGTCGACGACCGGCGCCACGGCGAGGGACTCGGCGCTGCGCTGCTGGCCGACGCGATGCGGCGGGCCGTTCGCGCCGCCGAGGAGGTCGGCATCCGCGCAGTCGTCGTAGATGCGATCGACGCGCGGGCGGCCGAGTTCTACCGCCGGTTCGGCTTCGTGGCGTTCGACACCAACGGACCGAGGCTCATGACGACAGTCGCAAAGCTGCGTATCGCCGACGGGTGACCCGGAAAGGGCGACAGGCGACGCCGAGGCGTCCTACGCCTGCCGATGCGGTTACGTAACCCGACGTCGTTCCACGACTGCCGGAAGCGGTCTTGACGCCGTTCGGCATCGTCGGAAGCATGCGGGTGTGTTGAGGGCGCTCACCGCCACGGGACTAACCGCCTGCATGGTGTCCGGATGTGGCTCGCAGGCCGAGGAGCCGGGACTCCCGGCTCCCTCACCGCCATCGCAGGCGGCGGTGGTTGCTGCGACAGCATCGGTCCCGCGATTCTGCGCCCGCGCTGCCCGCCGAGCCGATCGCGTTGCGGTGCGGTGTCCGACCGTGCTGCCCAACGGCGGGTTCGATGTCCCGCGGAACTACGGAAGCGGGCGGTGTCAGTGGCTCGGGAATCTCGAGCCGAAGAGCCTGGAGGGGCGCCGGTCGCGCGCAATTTTCCACGTGCTCATCGGCGGGCGCTGCGGGCCCTGGGACCTGCGAACGGGCGCCGGTAGGCGCTGGCCTCGGACGTTGCCTTCCGCCGACGTCCTCCGGCTCATCGGGCCGCGCGAGCAGGGCCTGGAATCCCTGCGCGCGCTGCGGCGCATCCGAATCGGCAAGCGTCCGGCGCTCCTCGTGCGCGCGGCGCCTTACCCCGCGGGCGGGATCCACGGCGATCACGTCGGCGTGCTCTTCGAAGCGGGCTCCGACGGCTACCTCGTCACGGGTCACGCCTCCCCTGGCTACGCGCCGACGAGCGCCCCGGTGGTCGACGCCCTCGCGGCTGTCGCGACGTCGATGGCCGTCGCGCCGCCTGCTTGAACAACCTCAGGCGCCGGCACACCTGCAGCTGACGTCAGGATCTTGGTTCAAGCAGCCCGTGTCGCGGTGGGCGGTCGATCCTCTTCCTCACGGATCCGCGGACGGCTGCGGACGAGCGGGTGCAGCGGTACGGGGACGGCGCCTACTACCTTTCGCGTTCGATCGCCATGGCGGATGCTGCATATGCGTCCTGCCTTCCGCCCTCGGCCACGGAGTGGGCCATATACGAGCAGCGACTCCGGCGCCTTGGACAAGCGCTTCACCGCTCGGACCGCCTCGACCTGACTGTCGCACCAGCGCTTCAGCGGAGCGAGCTGCCGTACCTCAAGAACCTTCCGGTCGCTGACGTCCTGAGTGCTCGCCGCGATGACGAGCACTTCGAGGCTTGGCGCTCGAGCCTGCGCACGGTCAGCAGGAGATCAGCAGCTTGCCGTCCGAGGGGGAGGCGTTCACTTCGGAGGCGCACGACATCCTCAAGGACGGCTTGTCGGAAGCGGCGTCCGAGGTGCGCGATGCGACCTCCCGAAGCGCCGCCTTGAGGCGCAACCTGCGGCCGAACGCGCTCACTCTCACCACCGGGGCAGCAGGCATCACCGGCGCCGCGGCGGTGGTGGGCGGCTCGACCAGTGCCGTTGGAGCGCTGACGCTCACGGGAATGCTGCGCTACCTCGCCGACAGCCTCCTTGCCCCGAGCCTGACGGGCACCAAGGCCGTCCTCGCAAGTCTGGTACATGATCGCCCTGACACAGCGGCGGACGCCGAGTGGCCCAAGCGCGAGCCGCTCGTGATCACGCCTAAACGGCCTCTCCGGTGAACAGCGGCAGCACCGTCGGGCCAGCCTAGTCGAAGGGGGGTTTTGGCGGCTCACGCGACTAAGGAGATATGACTGACACACAGCAGCGCGAGGAGCTCCTCACCGCGGTGGAGGTGGCCAGGATGCTCCGTGTGACCCCCGCATGGGTCTACGCGGCGACACGCCAGGGCACCGTCCCCCACGTGCGGCTCGGCCGCTACGTCCGATACCGCCGCGGCGCCGTCCTCGACTGGCTCGCAGAAAGCGAGCGCCAAGGCGCACGAGGCGGCGGAACCTGACGCCGCGAGCGCTGCTCCCGCCGGGACGTGAGCGACACTTCCAAGATGGCCAAGAGGAGCTACGGCACAGGTCACCTCTACATCAAGGCGGACTCCTACTACGGACGCTGGCGCACTCCCGACGACCGCCTCCTGAACCGCAAGATCGGCCCGGTGCGCAAGGTCGGCCACCCGCGATGGTCTGACCCGCGCGCAGGCCGAGCGAGCCTTCGGCCGGCTCCAGGACGCCGAAGCCCGCCGGCCCTCCCCGCGCGCGCCGATCGGCACACCGTCCTCGAGACGTCCGAATCGCTGCGCCGCCAGCTGCGCCTCCAGGGATCCCGACGTTCCTACCTCGAGAACGTCGAGTCAATGGAGCGCGTCCACATCGCTCCGCGCCTCGGGACCAAGGAGCTCAGCAGACTCCGCACCACGGACGTCGAGGCGCTCGCCGAGGCCATGCTCACCGCCGGCCTTTCGCCTAAGACGGTCCGCAACGTCATCTCCTACCTGCACAGCACGTTCGAGCACGCCATCGCCCGCGGCTGGACGGTCGCCAACCCCGTCCGGCACGCCGCACGCCCGAAGCGCCGCCGGGCCACCGACGCCGACCCGGACCTGCAGTTCCTCTCCGTCGCCGAGCTCAACGCGGTCATCCGCGCGATCCCGGACGAGGTCGTCCACCGCACGCCCGCGCCGACCCGTCAGGCCGACGCGGCCCCGCTCCGCCGCCGCCGGCCGACGTCCTCGGCCCCGTGCTGCGTCCGCTCATCCGGACGGCCGCCATGACCGGTCTGCGGCAGAGCGAGCTGCTCGGCCTGCGCTGGCGCGACGTCGACTGGACCGCCCAGCGCCTCCGGTCCGCAACGCCTACGTGCGAGGCGAGCACTCCGGCGAGGGCAAGTCCGACCTCTCGACGACACGCTCGGTCCCGATGGCGACCCGGATCGCCGCGGAGCTCGACGGCTGGTGCCGAGCCCGATGCCGACACACCGGGCCGAGAGTTCGGAACTTCACTCGACAAGTCCGAGCGGCATGGCGGCGCTTGACCCTCGTGCGGACGGCGAACTCGGCTGTCTCGTCAGTGAAGCGCGGACCCGGGCGAGGCAACGATCGAGGCGGAGCTCAGCAAGTCGAGGCGGCTCAACCGATCAGCTTCGGTAGGAGCTCAGCCGCCAGGCCGAGCACCGCGCACACGCCGAGTGTCCGCAGCACCGACCAGCGCAAGCCGAAGATCATGGCGGCGGCAGCGAGCGCAATGAGCAGCGACGTCTCTCTCAGAGACGCGAGGACCGGCAGCTCGAGACTCAACGGGCCCGTGGTGGCTTCGGAGGTGCGCGCGAACAGTGTGTGCAGCGCGAAGTACAGCGCGAGGTTGGCGATGACACCGACGACGGCGGCGGTGATGCCGGTCAACGCCGCGGATAGGCCGTTGTTGCTGCGCAGGCGCTCGACGTGGGGAGCGCCGAGGAAGATGAACAGGAAGCACGGCACGAAGGTCACCCAGGTGGTCAGCAGCGCGCCGACCGTGGCCGACACCCACGGGTCCAGGCCGCCGGGGTCGCGGTACGCGCCGAGGAAGGCCACGAACTGCACGACCATGATGAGCGGCCCAGGCGTGGTCTCTGCCAGCGCGAGACCGCGGACCATCTCCCCGGGCCCCAACCACCCGTACACCTCCACGGCGCGTTGTGCCACGAACCCCAGCACGGCGTACGCCCCACCGAAGGTGACGAGCGCGGTGCCGGAGAAGAACAGGCCCTGGTCCCAGAGCACGCTGCCGGTGCCGGCCAGCGCGGCGACGGCCGCCAGTGGCAGCGTCCAGAGCGCGATGCCCACCACGAGCACCTTCAGCGCCCGCGCGGCAGTTGGGCGCTCGACGTGCAGCGCGTCGTCGCTGATCACCGGCGCTGGGCCGTCCTCGCCGTCGTCGTGACCGCCGCCCACGCCGCGGAGGACATGCGGCGCAAGGCGTCCGAGCAGCAGGCCGACCACCGCGGCCACGACGACGACGATCGGGAACGCGATCCCGAAGCCGGCCAGCGCCACGAACGCACCGACGGCTATGGCGATGAGGGCGCGGTGCGCGAGCGCCCGCCTGCCGACGCGGATGATGGCCTGCACGACGATCGCCAGCACCGCCGGAGCCAGGCCGGCGAACAGCCCCGTGACCGCCGCAGTGTCGCCGAAGGCAACGTAAATCGCCGACAACGCGAGCAGCGCGACTACGCCTGGGATCACGAACAGGATCCCGGCGGCGAGCCCGCCGCGAGTCCCGTTGAGCAGCCAGCCGGTGTAGATCGCCAGCTGCTGGGCCTCGGGGCCTGGCAGCAGCATGCAGTAGTTGAGCGCATGCAGGAAGCGCTGCTGCCCGATCCAGCGCTTCTCGTCGACGAGAACCCGCTGCATGACTGCGATCTGACCCGCGGGCCCGCCGAAGGTCTGCAGAGCGATAGCTCCCCAAGTCCTCACGGCTTCCCTGAACGGCACGAGGTCGGTTGAGGTCGTCGGGCTCGACGACGCGGACTGCTCGCCGGACGGGTCGGTCGGAAGCGCGCTCACGCGGGCTCGCTCGCCAGCGCACCGCTTCGCACGTCTTCGAGGAGACCGTCGCGCAGCGGGACGCTCATGGCGAGCACCTCGCGATCACCGCTCAACGGCGGCAGCTCGCGCGTCAATGCGTCCACGCCGGGCGCCTCCGGCGCGTCCTGCAGGTTGTGCTTCACATCGGCCCCGTAGACGTCGCGCGCGCGACCGCACGATCGATAGCTCCCGCGGCAGTCGATGCGGGAGGATCAACCAGCCGCCGCCGGATAGGTGCGCAAGCTAGCACCGGCATGGACCTGGGACCACAGCGCAAAAGGACTGGAGCTCGCAGTGGCGCGGCGGGAATGGGCACTCGGAAAGTACGCGTCGTGGTGACGAGGCCTGCAGTCCACCAGCGAGCCCTAGCATTCACCCGAGCGAAGTGCTCGCCTCGCGCGGCGCATCGCCGGCACCCGAGCTGGGGAACAATCCGGGGAACAAATTGAGCGAAACCGAGGAGCACGGAGCCGCCTGAACCCGCATGAACACTGGGTTTCGTACCTGAGCAACCCCAGGGTCTATCGGCTGGGGGCCGAGCGGTCGCAGGTTCAAATCCTGTCTCCCCGATGCGCGAAAGCCCAGGTTCCGCCTGGGCTTTCGCCGTTCCGGGGCCACCCGCCGACAGGGGCCGGACGGTCGCAGGTTCAGATCTGACTCGCCCCGTAGTCGGAATCGTGCTCATCGCGGGACACCCCAGCGCCTCCTCCGCGCGGAGCATCGTGGTGACGTGCACGTCGGGCAGTTCGGCCGGCTCGTAGCGCAGCGCGTCGGAGAACGCGCGCACGGCGAACTTGCTCGTGCAGGATGAGCTGACCGGCGGTTAGACGCCAGGACAGATGCGGTATCGCTGGTGTCGGGTAGACGGCCTGCTGGAGGCGAAAGGAGGCTAGGAGTTCATGCGCCAGGACCGTACGCAGACGTATCGCGCCAAGGGGGCTGCGATCACCGGCTTTCCGCCGGATCGCACGGCGCTGTTGGTGATCGATCCCGTCAACGACTTTCTCTCTGAGGGCGGCGCGGCGTGGGATCTGACCGAGTCGACGGTCAAGAAGAACGATGTCGTCGGCAGCTTGCGGCGCGTCATCGACGGTGCGCACGAGCGCGGCGTGGCGGTGCTCTTCGCGCCGATGGCCTACACCGAGGAGGACTACGCGCACCATGAGCTGCAGCGCCGGACCGGAATCAACCGCTTGATGTTCGAGCGGCGGATGTTTCTGGCCGGAACCTGGGGCGCCGACTTTCATCCCGATCTACGGCC
>CADCVR010000095.1:0-13764 GCA_902806205.1 uncultured Solirubrobacteraceae bacterium
CGCGGGCGGCGCGCGCCAGTGCGCGCAGCCGCGCGTCGTCGCCGGCGCGTCGGTGGTCGACCGCCGCCGCGGCGACGTAGCGGGTGCGCCCGTCCGGCCGAGCGGCCTTCCAGCGCTGCTGCAGCTCCTCCTCGTCACCGCCGTTGACCAGTCGCTCGTCCCACGGCCCGACGAGGTCGAGCACGGCGCGGCGCACGCCCATGTTCACGCCCCAGGCCACCGGCGAATCCGTGTCCTCCGTGCCGAGGTCGAACGTCGTGATCGGCGGTCGCTCGCGTCCGCAGGAGCGTAGGGAGTGGTCCTCGAAGCGCGCATGGATCGGCCCGGTGAGGAAGCCCACGTCATCCGGCGCTGCCGCGGCGGCGGTGAGCAGCGCCTCCAGCCACCCGGGACGAACCTCGACATCGTCGTCCAGGTAGAGCAGCCACTCCGCGTCGCCCGCCGCCGCGACGCCCGCGTTGCGCGCGCCGTTGATCCCGCGCGCCGGACCGGCCACCGTTCGGGCGCCGGCGTCCGCGGCGATGGCGCGCACCGCCGCGTCAGGCTGGACCGCATCGTCGACGACCACCACGTCGACCCGCGCGGCCAGCGCCTGCGGCACGACGCTTGCCAGCGTCACGCGGAGGTAGCCCGCCCGGCCACGGGTGGGAACGATGATCGCGGCGACCAAGGCCCGGAGTCTAGGAGCCTGTCGATGTATCGCCGTGTGGTCGCTCAGAGCCGGCGGGCGCGCGAATATTTCAACAGGCTCCTAGATTTGGGGCACCGCGCGCGTCCTGCGCGCCCGTCTCGGCGTCACCGTGATCCTCTTCCTGCACAATCGCTACCGCACCCAGGGTGGCGAGGAGCGTGCCGTCGCCGCCTTCGCCTGGCTCGTGCGTGAGCACCTCGGCGAGTCGGTGGAGCTGCTCGAGCGCGACTCGCGCCAACTGGCTCCGATCCGCGCCGCCCGAGGTCTTCTCCGGGGCGGAAGCGAACCGCAGGAGGTTGCCGCCGCCGTGCACCGCAGCGGCGCGCGCATCGTCCACGCCCACAACCTCAACCCGTCCTTCGGCCCCCGCGCGCTCGGGGCGGCGCGGGCCGCCGGGGCGAAGGTGCTCCTGCACCTGCACAACTACCGCCTCGTCTGCGCGGTCGGCACCTGCGTCAACTCCCGCAGCGAGGACTGCACGCGCTGCCGGGGGCGCGACACGCGGCCGGGCGTGCGCCTGAACTGCCGCGGCTCGCGTACCGAGACGGCGGTCTACGCCGCGGCGCTCGCCCGGCACAACGCAGCGCTCGTGGCCCACGCGGACGCGATCGTCGTCCCGAGTCAGGCCGCCCTCGACCGGCTCCGCGAGCTCCGCGCCCCGCTCGGTGCGACACCCGTGCACGTCGTGGGTCACGTCGTCCCCGGACTCGAAGGATCCTCACCGCCCGCGCCGTCGAACGCGGGATTCGCCCTCGTCGTCGCCCGCCTCGCCCCCGAGAAGGCCGTCGAGGTCGCGATCGACGCCTGCGCCCGCGCACGCGTCCCGCTCGTGATCGCCGGCGACGGGCCCGAGCGTGCTCGCCTCGCCGCTCGCTCGAGCGGTCGCGATGTCCGTTTCGCGGGCCGTCTCGACCCCGAAGAGCTGGCGCGGCTCCGCGCCGGGGCCGGCGTCGCGGTCGTCACCACGCGCGCCCACGAGACCTTCGGCCTTGCCGCCCTCGAGGCCATGGCCGCCGGACTGCCGACCGTCGCGACCGCCCGCGGCGCCCTGACCGAGCTCGCCGACGGGGCGCAACTGGTCCCCCCGAACGACCCGGAACTGCTCGCGCACGCCATCGAGGGCGCCCGCGGCGACGCCGAGGCCGGCCGCCGCGCCCACGCCGCAGCGCTCCGCCTCGCGGCACCGTCCGCCGTCGCGCCGAAGCTCGCTGCGGTCTACGCCAGTCTGTGGACGAATGCTGACGCCGGCTGATTCGGTCGCGGTCGTCGGGCGGCGTCCGCCCGGGTCTACGCCAGGTTCGCAGCAGATCACCGCCGAAGTCACCGTGTCGCGTGCGCCGAGGGGGCGGATGTCGGGGGTAGAGCCACCGCTTCGGCCCCCGCGCGACACCAAGAAGGTCCCTGCGCTGTCAGGCTCCGCCCATGCGAGCACTCGTCACCGGCGGCGCCGGCTTCATCGGTTCCAACCTCGTCGACGCCCTCGTGGCCCGTGGCGACGAGGTGACCATGGTCGACGACATGTCCTCCGGTCGCGAGGCCAACATCGCCGACGCGCTGGCCAACGGGGCCCGCCTCGAGCGGGCTGACATCCGCGACGGCGCGCGGATGAGGGAGCTGTTCGCGGACGCCGAGCCCGAGGTCGTCTTCCACCTCGCCGCCCAGATGGACGTCCGGCGCTCGATCGAGGATCCGGCCTTCGACGCGCTGACGAACGTCTGCGGGACGATCAACGTCCTGGAGGCCGCCCGTCTGGCCGGCGCCCGCCGGCTGGTCAACACCTCGACGGGCGGCGCGATCTACGGTGAGGTCGGCCCGGGGAACATCCCTACGCCCGAGGGGTTCCCGGCGCGGCCCGTGTCGCCCTACGGCCAGTCGAAGTTCTGTGCCGAGCGCTACTGCGGCTGGGAGCACCGCCTCTACGGGTTCGAGACCGTGACCCTGCGTTACGGCAACGTCTACGGCCCGCGGCAGAACCCTGCGGGCGACGCCGGCGTCGCGGCGATCTTCTGCGGCCGCGCGATCGGCGGCGAGCGCCCGACGATCTACGGCGACGGTGAGCAGACGCGCGACTACATCTACGTCGGTGACATCGTGGAAGCGAACCTCCTGGTCGCCGCGCACCCCGGGGCCGCCGGCGAGTACAACGTGGGCACGGAGGTGGAGAGCACCGTCAACGAGCTCGTCGCTGCGCTGCGGCTGCACCTCGAACCGGAGGAGGCGGACCGCTTCGAGCCCGAGTACGCGCCCTCGCGCGTCGGTGAGATCCACCGCTCTTGCCTCGATGCGAGCCGCGCTCGCGAGGAGCTCGGGTTCAGGGCCGCGACGACCCTGGCCGACGGCATGGGGCACACGCTGTCAGCGGCCCGTGCGGAGCTCGCAGCTGAGACCCGGTAGGGCTTCGACGAGCTCAGCGCAGCCGCTCGCGCAGCCAGTCCGCGGTCTGCTCGATCCCGTCGCGGTCGGAGATCTGCGCCTCCCACCCGAGGAGCTCCTTGGCCTTGGACACGTCGGGCCAGCGCCGCACCACATCGACCTCGTAGGAGGGCAAATGCTCGAGCGCGAAGTCAGCCGGATCGCGCCCGCACGCCTCCCAGATGATCCGCGCGAGCTCCGCGACGGTCCGCTCGTGGGCCGCGGAGATGTTGAAGTCCTCGTTGCGCGCGGCCGGTGATCGTGTCGCGGTGGCGATCCCGTCGGCGATGTCGTCGATGTGGGTCAGCGTGCGCGTCTGGGTCCCGTCACCGAAGATCGGCAGCGGCGCACCGCCGGGCAGCGCCAGGCACTTCTTGATGACGTCGGGGACCATGTGCGCGATCCCCGGCTCGTCCCCGGGCATCTCCCCCGGCCCGTAGGCGTTGAACGGCCGGCAGATCGTGTACTCGAGCCCGTGCTCGTCGTGCGCGGCGCGGACGTAGACCTCGCCCGTCAGCTTGGAGAACCCGTAGGCCGAGCGCGGGATCGGCGTGTCGTCGATGTGGCTCTCCGGAGTCGGGTAGACCGTCGCCCGCTCGAAGACCATCGACGAGGAGACGTAGGTGAAGCGCTCCACGCCGCAGTCGAGTGCCGCCCGGAGAACGCCGTTGTAGAGCCCGTTGTTCACCTCGGTCAGCGTGTGCGGCAGCTTGTGGAAGTTCGCGATGCCGCCGACGATCGCCGCGAGGTGGATGACGTGTGAGCAGCCCCTCGTGGCCTTGCGCGCTTCCTCGACGTCGCGCAGATCGCCCGTATGGACCGCGCAGCCCTCCCGCATCCATCGCGGTGCCTCGCGCTGGTCGGAGACGCGGACCTCCCAGGCGGGATCGCCGACGAGGCGGCGGACGACGGCGGCGCCGATCGTTCCGGCACCGCCCGTGACGAGGACACGGTTCACGCGGCGGGAGCGCCGGCCGCCGACAGCGCGGCGATCTCGTTGGCGTAGGCGAAGACCTGTGCGGCGCCGAAGCAGTCCCACGGGTCGACGACGAGCGCAGTCTCCTTGGCGCCTGTGGCGATGCGTCGCAGTGGGCCGGTTCCGCAGAACTCCGGGTGGTTGGTGGCGAGGACCACCGCGTCGGCGTCCAGCACCGCGTCGTCGAAGGACTGCGTCGGCGTCGTGACGTGCGGATCGTGGATCGCGACGTCCGCGAGCTCCCGCTCGAGCAGGCGTACGAGCTTGTGGGCCAGGGAATCGCGCTCGTCGTCGGTCCCGGCCTTGAACGCCAGGCCGAGGACGGCGACCTTCCGGTTGGCGAGCGTGCCGAGGCGGCGGACCATGCCCTCGACGAGGAACAGCGGCACCGACTCGTTGACGCGCGAGACGGCGAGAAGCATGCCGGGAGCGTGCGAGCGCTCCTCGGAGAACGCGAAGTCCTTCCGCAGGCAGGTGCCTGCCGTGAAGCCGGGCAGGGCCATGCCCCCGCGCGGATAGTCGCGGTTGATGAGCTCGATGACGTCGAAGACGTTGGCGCCGTACTGCTCGCAGTCCATCATCAGCAGGTTCGGCAGCGCGAACGTCGCGTACCGCATGATGTTGGTCCAGATCTTCGCCAGCTCGGCCTGGACCGGCGTCGTCTGGTCGATGCGCACGCCGAAGACCTCGAACAGCTCGCCGACCACCTCGCCCGAGCGCCTTCCGACCCCGCCCACGATGCACGGCAGCGAGACGATCTCCTCGAAGAACCTGCCCGCGGCGATGCGCTCCGGGCAGTGGGCGACGAAGACCTCGGCGCCGACGTCGAAGCCGCGGTGCTTGGCCAGGTAGCCCGCGACGAACTCGGTGGTCCTCGGCGCGATCGTCGAGCGGAGCGTCAGCGCGTGACCTTCGCGCAGGTGGGGAAGGAGATCGTCCAGAACGCCGCGGATGTCGCGCAGGTCGATCTCGATATGCGAGAAGGACGGAGTGCCGAGCGTGATGACGACGTGCCGGGCCCGGGCGGCGTCGCTGACGATGTCGGTCCAGTGGACGGTGACCCGATCCAGGACAGCCTGCGCGTGCGGCTCGTCGAACGGCATGCGGCCGCCGCTGACGGCCGCCAGGAGCTCGGGCTGCTTGTCGACACCTACGACGCTCAGGCCGCGATCGGCAAAGGCCAGCGCGAGCGGCAGGCCGACGCGCCCGCAACCGATGACGGCGACATCGTGGGTGAAGGCTTCGGGCACGCGATCAGGCTAACGCCGGGTACGGCGCTACCGCGAACGCTGCTGCTTGGCGTACTGCCGCGCGAAGCCGGTGACGAAGCGGGGGTTGTAACGCAGGTACCGCTTCCACAGTCGCCGTGGCTCACGCGCCAGGCGGTACCCCCACTCCATGCCGGCCGACTGCAGGAACGCAGGCGCCTGCGGTACCAGACCGGCGTGGAAGTCGAACGCCGCCCCGACGCCGATGAGCACCGGCGCTTCGAGGAGCGGGCGCATCTCCGCCATCCACTTCTCCTGCTTGGGCACTCCGATACCGACCCACACGACGTCGGCGCCGGAGCGGTTGATCTCCGCGAGGATGGCGTTCTTCTCCTCACGGGTGGGCGCACGGTAGGGCGGGGAGTAGCCGCCGACGATCTGCACTCCCGGGTAGCGTCGCCGCAGGTTGAGCGCCAGCTGCACCAGCGCACCCTGGTTGCGCCCGCCGTAGAGGAACATCTTGGGGCCGGTCGTGACGGAGCGCTCGCAGTAGCGGGCCATGAGGTCGGGTCCGTAGACCCTGCTCGTCAGGTTGTGGCCCAGAGCGTTCATCGCCCAGACCAGCGGCTGCCCGTCGGGGACGATGAGGTCGGCGTTGACGACCGCATCCCGGAGCGCGGGGTCCTCTTGGCAGGCCATGACGGTGTGGGTGGCCGCGACGCAGACGTAGCCACGGCCACCGTCGACGATCGTCGCGTCCATCCAGTCCATCGTTCTCGCATAGTCCGTTATCGCCAGCCGGATGCCGAGGATCTCGACGCTGGGCGGCGGCACCGCATCGGCGACGTCAACGTGGAGATCGGGACCGAAGTCCTGGAGGGCGAGGGGCTGTGGGCTGCTCATCAGAGGTTCCGGACGACACGACGCGGCGCAGGTGCTTCTGTCCAAACGAGGCCTACCTAGAGAAGTCGCGCCTTTCTGCAATACGCCTTCCCGCCACGGAACCCTTCAACCATTCGCGGTGGTTAGGGTTCGTTGCGTGCCCGCCCGCCGCGCGCTCATCACGGGGATCGGCGGTCAGGACGGCTCCTACCTCGCGGAGCTGCTGACGGAGAAGGGCTATGCGGTGGTCGGGATGGTGCGCCAGCCGCTCGATGCGCCGCAACCGAACCTGGAGAGCGTGCGCAGCAGCATCACGCTGGTGCAAGGCGAGCTGCTCGAGCCGGCGTCGCTGCGCGCCGCTGTGGCTCAGGCCGCGCCGGACGAGCTGTACCACCTCGCTGCCCCGACCTTCGTCTCTGCGTCTTGGGAGGATCCCGCGGAGACGATCGCGGCGATCGCCGGGGCGACGGGCACGCTGCTGACCCTTGCCCTTGAACGCGGCTTCCGCCTCTACGTCGCGGCGTCCTCGGAGGTCTTCGGCGACGCAGGCGAGACGCCGCAGCGCGAGAGCTCCCCGATGCGGCCGACGTCGCCCTACGGCGTCGCGAAGCTCGCCGCGCTGGGTCTGGTGGGCGTCATGCGCGAGCGCCACAGGCTCCACGCGAGCTGCGGAATCCTCTACAACCACGAGTCGCCGCGGCGACCGCAGCACTTCCTGCCGCGCAAGGTCACCCACGCCGCGGCGTCGATCGCCCGCGGGCGCCAGGAGACGCTGCGGCTCGGCGATCTCGGCGCCGTGCGCGACTGGTGCCATGCCAAGGATGTCGCGCGCGCATCGTGGTTGATGCTTCAGCAGGACCAGCCGGGCGACTACGTCGTGGCCTCCGGCCGGCCCCGGACGGTCGGTGAGCTCGTAGACGCCGCCTTCGCCGCGGCGGGAGTCGCCGGCGGGGGCCGCGTGGAGGTCGATCCCGCGTTCGTGCGGCCGACCGAGCCGACCCGGCTCATCGGGGATCCCTCCCGCGCGCGAGACCACCTGGGCTGGACGGCGACGATCAGCTTCGAGACGATGATCGCCGAGATGGTCGCCGCGGATCTCGCCGCGCTGGCCGACTGACGGCGAGAGGCGCGCTCGCGTGTGCTCGCCGGAACCCGTCGACGGGTCAGATCGGCCAGACGTCCGGGCCGACCGGGAAGACGTTGCGCGTGTCGACGCTCAAGCGGGCCTGCTTCCAGTGAGGTGCTTCGAAGAACTGGCAATGCGGCGTCAGCATGACGATGCAGTCCGCCTCCCTGGCTGCCTCGGCGGACCACTCGACGGAGTGGTGGATCTCGTCGCCGATGCTGATCTCGGGGACCCAGGGGTCGCAGAAGGTCACGTCCCCGCTGCGCTGGAGCAACTGCCGCATCACCTCGAGGCTGGGGGATTCGCGGGTGTCGTGCACGTCCGCCTTGTAGGCCACCCCGAGCAGGAGGATCTTCGAGTGCTTGATCGCCCGCCCGTGGTCGTTGAGCGCGTCGGCGACCTTCTGGATGACGTGCACGGGCATGGCGGCGTTGACCTCGTGCGCCGCTTCTATGAGTCGCGAGGAGTACCCGTACTCACGTAGCCGCCACGACAAGAAGTGCGGCACCACGGGGATGCAGTCCCCCCCCAGGCCGGGGCCGGGGTAGTGGGGAAGGAACGCGAACGGTTTGGTCGCCGCCGCGTTGATCACGTCCCACGCCGAGATGCCGAGGCGGTCGCACATGAGCGCCAGCTCGTTGGCAAGCGCGATGTTGACCGCCCGGAAGGTGTTCTCGTGGAGCTTGACGGTCTCCGCGACCGTCGTGCTCGACACGGGCACGATGACGTCGACGACGGTGCTGTAGAGCATCTCCGTGTGGGCGAGGCAGCGCGGTGTCACGCCCGCCACGATCTTGGGTGTGTTGCGGAGGTGCCACGTCTTGTTGCCTGGATCGACGCGCTCCGGCGCGTACCCCAGGAAGACGTCCTCCCCGACCTGCAGGCCGCGGGACTCCAGGACGGGCAGCACGACGTCCTCGGTGGTCCCCGGGTAGGTCGTGGACTGCAGGACGATCAGCTGTCCCGGCCGGACGTGCTCCGCGAGCGACTCGATCGCGGCGACGATGTAGCGCAGGTCGGGGGCACGGGACTTCGAGAGGGGTGTGGGGACGCAGATGGTCAGCGCATCGAGCTCCCCCACGGCGCTGAAGTCCGCCGTCGCGCGGAGGGAGCCGAGCACGTCGTAGCGCTCCTCCGGCACGTCGACGAGGTATGACCGTCGTTCGTTGACGGCCGCCACGCGGTCGGGGCTGATGTCGACCCCGGTGACGTCGAAGCCGGCGTCAGCGAACGCGATGGCAAGGGGAAGACCGGCGTAGCCAAGGCCCACGATCCCGACGCGCGCCTCGCGCGTGGCGATGAGCTGTTCGAAGTTTGCGGTGGCGGGCGACACACTCATTCCCACAGCGTAAGCCTTGGGCAGGGTGCCACGTTCGTCCGGGAGGTAGCGCCAACGCGCTCAACGTCTTTCTCGCTGTCCGCCACGGCAGTGCGCACCGTCGCGACGGCCGAGACCGGACCGGGGTCCGCACCGGACGTCAGCTCACGTACGCGACGACATCCAGCAGGAGGTGCGCCGAACCCGGGTGGTTGTCGCTCAATCGAAGCGCGACGCGTCCGCCCACGGCGCCGGCCGGCCCGAGCATCATCGTCACCTGGTTGACCGTGGGCTCTCCACGATCGTTGAAGTAGAGGCTGACGAAGCCGTCGGCGCCTCCCTGATCCTCCGCCGGTGACGTGGAGACGTACCCGTTGTAGGTGGCCGTGGGGACGGAGAGGTTGCCGATCACCCCGACGGCGTGCCCGGGGATGCCGAGGGGCTCGTTGAGCTCGACGGTCAACGACGATCCGGCGTCCAGGGGCCCCAGCGCGGCTCCCGGCGCTCCCGAGCCGTCACGGGTGTCGAGCACGCGAACCGGAGGTATCGGCACGACGTTACGTGCGTGCAGCTCACCCCGCAGCGGATGGCGGATCGCCCTCAGTCGCCGTGTGAGGCTGGGTCGCGCCCCCCCGGCGATGGTGCCGGTTCCCGCACGGGGCAGTCGAGCGGCGGTCCGTGCCTGAGGGTTGGTCGTCGCGGCGGCGCGAATCTCGATCGGCACCGCCAGCGGCGCGACCCCGTGCTCGGAGAACCACCCGATTCCCTCCGCGCGGAGGTCGAGCTCGAGCGTGTAGGAGCCCGGGTCGAACGGGGTCCAGATCCCGACGGGCAGCGTGACCGTCGCGCCGGGCGCGACTGCGTCGGGGAGGAGGGAGTGGTCGCCTTCGCGCAGCACCATTCCGTGCTCGGGATGGCGCCAGTGGTAGCGAAGGCTCACCCAACCCGGCTCTGCGCCGGAGTTGCGCCACGGGACCGGGCTCGCGTTGCGGAGCGTCACCGTTCCCGTCTGTCCCCGGTTGGTCTGCAGCGCGGCCGGGAAGCCGTGGTGCAGGTAGTCGGCGCCGAACAGCGCCGCGCGGGGGGTGAGAGCGGCGAGATGGACCTGCATCGCGTCGAGCGTCAGCGACTGCCCGACCTCGAGCGCCGGGCGTGCCTTGCGCCGTCGTCCTTCCTCGCAGGCCGCGGGGGTCGGAGGGCGGACGACCGCGCTCGCGTCGAGCGTGACGACCGCGTCGCTGTCGGTGTAGTCCTCGTAGAGGTAGTACTCCTCGCACGACGGTGCGCCGTTGCCCCGGTAGCGCTCGACCTTCGCCTCGCGCGCGCCACGATCGCGCAGCGCCAGGTCGAAGTGGTAGATCGAGGTCTCGCCGGCGTCGAGGGTTACGCCGTCGCCGTGGACCTCGATCGGACTGTGCAGCCGCCCGGTGTGCCGGAAGATGCTTCCGACGTTGCGCACGAGCCGCAGGCGCCAGTCCGGGTACCACGGGAACTGACGCAGCCATCCGTACCCCCCGGTCGTTCGGACGACGGCGCGGCTCGGGAGGTAGGCGTGGGTGAGGCGCTTGTCGGCGAGCACGTCCTCGATCGCGGCGCGAAAGTCGGTGTGCAGCAACTCATCGTCGTCGAGCCACAGCAGCCAGTCGCCCGACGCCCGACGCAGGCACCAGTCCATCGCCCGCTCGATGAACGGCGCGTGCTCGTAGACGTGCACCACGTCGGCGTAGCTCCGGGCGATCTCGAGGGTCTCGTCGGTCGACGTGTCGTCGACGAGGAGCACGACCTCGTCGGCGAACTCGAGCGTCCGGAGGAGCCAGTGGTCGAGCCGGTCAGCTGAGTCCTTGGTCGTCCCGCAGATGCTGAGGCGAGCTGGTGCTGGCACCACGGTCACTGTAACGACGGCTCAGTCACTGTGGCGCACCAGTCGCTCTACGGTTTCAGCAGCGTGAGATCCGCGCGCGTCATCAGCCGGATGAGCTCCTCGAAGGTCGTCGTCGGGGCCCACCCCAGGTCACGCTCGGCCTTGACGTAGGAGCCCCTCAGCTGGTCGACCTCGGCCGGGCGCAGGAACTGCGCGTCGAGGTCGACGTACCGCTCCCAGTCGTCGAGGCCGGCCTCGTCGAAGGCGACCCGCACGCAGTCGCGCACGGTGTTCGTCTGGTTGGTGGCGATGACGTAGTCCTCGGCCTTGTCCTGCTGGAGCATGAGCCACATGGCCGCGACGTAGTCCTTGGCGTAGCCCCAGTCGCGCGCGGCGTCGAGATTGCCGAGCACGAGCCGGTCGCGCTTTCCGTGCTTGATGGCCGCCGCGTGCCAGGTGATCTTGCGGGTGACGAATTCGAGCCCGCGGCGGGGCGACTCGTGGTTGAACAGGATCCCGCTGGCGGCGTGCAGCCCGTAGGACTCACGGTAGTTGACGGTGATGAAGTGCCCGTAGGCCTTCGCCACGCCGTAGGGGGAACGCGGGTAGAACGGCGTGTCCTCGGTCTGCGGGGTCTGCAGGACCCTCCCGAACATCTCGCTGGAGGAGGCCTGATAGAAGCGCGCCTCGGGTGCGGCCTCACGCATCGCCTCGAGCATCCGGGTGACTCCGACACCGGTGAAGTCCGCCGTCAGGGTCGGCTGGATCCACGATGTCGCCACGAAGCTCATCGCCGCGAGGTTGTAGATCTCGTCGGGTCTGGAGGCACGGATCGCGTCGACGAGGGAACGCTGGTCGAGCAGATCGCCCTGGTGGAAGGTGATGTCGTCGCGGATGTGCTCGATGCGGTCGAACTTCTCCGTGGAGGCGCGCCGGACCATCCCGTGGACGTCGTAACCCTTGCCCAGCAACAGCTCGGCGAGGTAGGAGCCGTCCTGGCCGGTGACCCCGGTGATGAGCGCGGACTTGGGTGCCATGAGCGACGGGAGGTTGGCAGACGCGGCGGCCGGTGGTCCTCCTGCTCGGGTCCATCCTTCGTGAGCTGACGTGCGCGTCAGACGCACGCGGAACGTGCGCGGTTGCGGGCGGCGATCCTCCGAGGGCTGATGAGGCGCGACCGCCCCGGGGAGTGCTCCTCGGGCTGTGCTCGGGCGCTTGTCGTTACCCTCGGTCGCCGTGTCCGACATGCGCCAGCCGACGCTGCCCGGCGGTGTCGACCCCCCGTTCTGGCACGGACGCCGGGTGCTCGTGACGGGCCACACGGGGTTCAAGGGGGCATGGCTGTCCCTCTGGCTTCAGCAGCTCGGCGCGGAGGTCACCGGCCTCTCCGACGGGGTACCGACCACGCCGTCGCTCTTCGAGTCGGCCCGCGTGCAGGACGGCTTGTCGCACGTCGTGGTCGACGTCCGTGACGCCGCGGCGGTCGCTTCAGCGGTGGCTGCCAGCCGGCCGGAGGTGGTCGTCCACATGGCGGCTCAGCCGATGGTCCGACGCTCGTTCTCCGCCCCCCGGGAGACGTACGAGACGAACGTCATGGGCACCGTCAACGTCTTGGACGCCGTGCGCACGGCGGGGGCCGAGAGCGTGCGCGCGGTCGTCAACGTGACCTCGGACAAGTGCTACGACAATCGCGAGCAGGGTCGGCCGTTCGTCGAGGACGATCCCATGGGCGGCCACGATCCCTACTCCAACAGCAAGGGCTGTGCCGAGCTCGTCGCGGACGCCTACCGTCGGTCCTTCTTCGGCGGCGCCGACGACGGTCCCCGACTGGCCAGCGCCCGCGCCGGCAACGTCATCGGCGGTGGCGACTGGGGGGAGGATCGCCTGGTTCCCGACATCATGCGCGCGGCGGCGGCGGGAACGCCGATCGCGATTCGCAACCCGGAGGCCGTGCGGCCCTGGCAGCACGTGCTCAACCCTCTGAGTGGCTATCTCCTGATCGCGCAGCAGCTCATGGGCGCCGATCGGGTGGCCGCCGCGGCGGGGTGGAACTTCGGCCCGTCGCAGGCAGACGTGCGGCCCGTGGGCTGGGTCACCGACCGTCTCGCCGAGCGCTGGCCGGAGCCGCTGCGGTGGGCAGTCGCCGCCGGCCCCCACCCGTACGAAGCACAGTTCCTGTCTCTGGATTCCACGCGTGCCCGCGAGCGGCTGGGCTGGCGTCCGCGCTGGGACCTGGAGCGGACGATCGAGTCGATCGTCGCCTGGCACCTGGCTCACCGCGACGGCGCGGACATGCGCGCCCTCACCCTCGAGCAGATCGAGGAGTTCTCCGCGTCATGAAGGCGGTCATCCTGGCCGGGGGACTCGGCACGCGCCTCAGCGAGGAGACCGCCGTGCGTCCCAAGCCGATGGTCGAGGTCGGGGGCATGCCGATTCTCTGGCACATCATGAAGATCTACGCGGCGCACGCGATCACCGACTTCATCGTGTGCCTCGGCTACAGGGGTTATGTCATCAAGGAGTGGTTCGCGAACTACGCGCTGCACACCTCCGACGTCACCTTCGACCTCGGCACGGGCGAGATGGAGGTCCACCACTCCACGACCGAGCCCTGGCGCGTCACGCTGGTGGAGACCGGTGCTGCGACCATGACCGGCGGGCGCCTCAAGCGCGTCACGCGCTACCTCGGCGACGGAGACTTCTGCTTCACCTACGGTGACGGCGTCGCGGACATCGACATCAGCGCACTGGTGGCCTTTCATCACGCGGAGGGCGTGCAGGCGACGATCACCGCGGTGCAGCCCGCCGGCCGCTTCGGCGCCCTGGAGCTGGAGGGCGACCGCGTCACCGGCTTCGAGGAGAAGCCGAGGGGCGACGGCGCTTGGACGAACGGCGGGTTCTTCGTGCTCTCCCCGTCCGTGACGGAGTACCTCGACGGCGACGACACCGTTTGGGAGCAGGCGCCGGTACGCAATCTCGCCGCGGCGGGCCAGTTGGCGTACTTCAAGCACGAGGGGTTCTGGCAGGCGATGGACACCGTGCGCGACCACGGGGTGTTGCAAGAGTTGTGGCAGTCTGGGCGGGCACCATGGCGGGTGTGGTGAACTAGGTGAACCAGCCACGAAGCGCACTCGCCCAGGCTATGACCGCGAGGCAACTCGCTGCTGACGTCATCGCGCCTACGCTGGCGTGATGAAGGACTCCTCGGAAGCTCAAGCTTGCGGCTGAGAACGTCACCGCGAGAGGTACCAAGGCGGTGAAGAGGTACCGCCCTTGTTCTCCGAAGTCGT
>CADCVR010000095.1:13774-14174 GCA_902806205.1 uncultured Solirubrobacteraceae bacterium
GGGTGAACTAGGTGAAGACGGGTTGGTTTAAAGGGGTCACAAATGGGTTACTGGTTACCATCTTCGGAATTGCGGTCCTGACATGGACCGGTTGGTTACTGCTAACTGACGATAGCGGCATCGTCGGGACGAACGGCGTGCGACCTCTGGCATTCGTCGGAGCGCTCCCGGCCAAACGCGAGGTGTGCCAAACCGCCGGCATGGCGAGACGCATGCCGTCAGTCGCTCGAGTAACGGTCGGCTTGGCAGGAGCTTCACCTCAGCCGCTGCGTGTTCGTATTCTCGGGCAAGAATCGACATCGATAGTTACACAGTACGCAGATGGTGTTGTGCCTTTGCCGTTGCCGCCGAGAATTTCCCCGTTCGCAGATGAAGAGTTGTGCATCCGCAACAGCGGCCG
>CADCVR010000096.1 GCA_902806205.1 uncultured Solirubrobacteraceae bacterium
CGAGCCCCCGACGGCCGCGCAGCCCGGCATCGAGCCGGGGCCGGCCAGCCCGACCCACCCTTGAGCGCCCGGACCCCCTGCCCTCGGCGACCCACCGACCGCGCCCGCCGTCCGTCGTGGGCCGCGGCTCAGCCGACCCGGTCGCCGAGCCTCGCGTCCGGCGCCGGATCGAGCAGGAGCACGACTCCGTCTGAGTAGGTCCCGAGCACCAGGCATTCGCTCATGAACCTGCCGATCTGCTTCGGCGGGAAGTTCACCACCGCGACCACGAGCCGGCCCTCGAGCTCCTCCCGCGGATAGTTCGTGATCTGCGCCGACGAGCGGCGCTCGCCGATCTCGGGTCCGAAGTCGAGCCGCAGACGCCAAGCGGGACGCCGCGCCTCGGGGAAGTCGCTGACTTCGAGGATCCGCCCCACGCGCATGTCGACGCGGGCGAACTCCTCGAACGCCAGGGGCTCCGCGTCGCTCAGGGCCGCTCACCTCCGAAGCGGAACGAGCGCAGCGGCCCCTTCATCTGCCCGGAGGTCCCGACGGCGTCGACCGACGGCGTGGCCTTGGAGTACCGCGACAGGAGGGTGAGCACGACGCCCTCGCGCGGCTGGGCGGGCGGCTCGAGCTCGGGAAGCAGGAAGAAGCGCTTGCCGTAGTAGAGGCGGCCGTCGATGCGCGTCTGGAACAGGAGCTGGTGGCCGGGAAGCTCGTTGATGCGCGCCCGGCCGTCCCCGCGGTAGCGGAACTCCGTCGGGAACCTCGCGCGCAGCCGCACCACCTCACGCGCGGCCAGAACCGGCAGCAGCCCAGCCTGGTCACCCGTGTAGGGCGCGAGCCGCAGCGGAGCGACGGTGAAGCGCTCGTCGGTCTTGGCGCCGGCGACCGTCTGCAGCCGCAGCGTCTCCCCCGCGCGCGGCGGCACGCGCTCCAGGCCGTCGCGGTGGCCCAGCGTGAAGGCGACCGGTTCGCGGACGACCACGTCGTTGGTCAGTTCGGAGCCCGTCGAGAGCGCGATTCGCGCGCACTGCACGACCACGAACACGGCAAAGAGGGCAAGGAGGACGCGTTGCGTCCGGCGAACCGGCCAGCGCAGCCGGGGGGCCAGCACGTCGGGCAGGCCGGGGCCGAACTCGGGGCGCAGGGTCGCCATGGGTGGCAGCAGTGTAGGACGGCGGACGCCGGCGCCGGGAAGCGCCTGGCAACCTCACAACGGTGCGGAGACGCGCCGCATTTCCCGCTGGACGCAGAGGTCAAACATTGATAATTTGCGCGCTGTCGCAGGGTTAGCCGATGCCCGGGGGGGCGGACTGGACGGCTTGCACGCCGGCGACACCGTCAACATCGGACAAGGGAGGCCTATGAGAAAAGGAACGATCGGTGTCGCGCTGGTCACCGTGGCCGCCGTGGCGGCGGCGCCGGCCGTCGCCGCGGTCACCACGACGACGAAGCCGAGGATCGAGGCGCTCGGAGGGGCGTCGTTCGTGAAGAACCGGTACATCCAGGACAAGCAGCGCTTCAACAAGGACGTGTACCAGCTGAAGTCCGGCACGAAGATCCAGCTCGCGAGCAAGACCGAGGAGGAGCCGCACACCGTGTCGGTGGTCAACAAGTCCGACCTCCCGAAATCCATCCGGGACTTCGGCAAGTGCTTCGGGGGCGGGGTCTGCGCCGACCTGGAGAAGGCGCACGGCGCCCCCAAGGACGGGCAGGGCCCGCCGAAGAAGCCGCTCGTCAACAAGGGTGCGACCGGCCTCGACACGAGGGGCGACTCGATTGCGCTCGCTCCGGGGGGCAAGGGCAGCGTCATCCTGTCGGCGAAGAAGGGCAGCACGCTCTATCTGTTGTGCATCATCCACCCGTGGATGCAGGCCAAGATCACGGTCAAGTAGGGACCGTGTCCGGACGGATCCGGGGGGGTTCTGCGCATCGCGGAGCCCCCCGCCGCCTGCTCCTTCTCACCGCGCTGGCGCTCGTCGCCCTGTGGGCCTTCGACGCCTCGAGCGCAGCCGGCGCGACGCGGGAGTACTGGATCGGGGCCACGCCGACGACATGGAACGTCGTGCCCAACGGCCGCGACGCGATCACGAACACGCGCTACGGCAACGAGACGATCCTGCCGACCGTCACCTACCGCCGCTACACGCGCGGATGGAAGACGCTGCTGCGCAACTCCCCCGCCGAGAACGTCGACTCCGACCGCATCCCGGGGCCGCTGCTGCGCGCCCGCGTCGGGGACCGCATCCTCGTGCACTTCAAGAACTTCGACACCGTCTTCAAGCGCTCCCATTCCATGCACTTCCACGGGGTGAGCTACAAGCCGTCGTCCGACGGCGCCTACCTGCCCGGCTTCTCCGGCCGTGACGGCGAGGTCAAGCCCGGTCAGACGTGGACCTACGTCCTCCGTGCCGGTCCGCAGTCGGCGGGCTTCTGGCCCTACCACGACCATTCGACCTCGATGCACGAGTCGCTCGCGGGCGGCATGTACGGGGGCCTCTCGATCCTCGGCCGCCGTGAGCGCGCGCCGGACCGCGAATTCGTGGTGGTGTTCGCGCCGACGGGCGACTTCCAGACGATCAACGGGCACGCCTTCGTGGGCAACACGCCGGTCTACAGCGCCCGGGTCGGCCAGACCGTGCAATGGAACGTCATGGCGATCGGCTCCGAGCATCACACGTTCCACGTGCACGGCCACCGCTGGCTCGAGAACGGCATCCCGCGCGACACGCACACCGTCGGTCCGGCGGAGAGCTTCCGCTTCCGCTACCGCGAGGACGCGCCGGGCACCTGGTACTACCACTGCCACGTCGAGGACCACATGGAGCGCGGCATGATCGGCGTCTACCAGGTGAGGCGATGAGCGCGCCGCGGCTCCGGCTCGCGAGCGTTTTGGTGGCCCTCGCCGCGGCCGTGCCGGCGGTCGCGCTCGCGCAGCCGGGAAGCGACGGCGTGCACCGAGGCGGCAACGGACAGGACCCGGGCGAGCCGCCGCTCGTCGCGATCTCCGCCACCGCGATGGATCCCTCTCGCGTGGGGGTGCTCGCCGGAGAGCGCGTCGCCTGGGTGAACGCGTCGATCCGCGAGCATACGGTCACGTCGAGGGACGGACTGTTCGACTCCTCCCGCCTCAAGCCCGGCCGGCGCTTCGCGCACACGTTCACCGGCGCCGGGTCGTTCGCGTACTTCTGCCGCATCCATCCAAACATCCAGGGCACCGTGGACGTCGCCGACGTGCTGCTGCACGCGCACGCGGACCGGCTCGTCCGCGGCGACGAGATCGCGCTCGACGGACGCACCCACCCCGGCGACGAAGCCGTCACGATCGAACGCGACTCCGGCGGCGGCTTCGCAGCCGTGGCCACGGTGCCCCGAGCCGCGGGCGGATCCTTCAGCGCCCGTCTCGTCGCGGATGCGTCGGCGACCTACCGCGCCGTCGCGGGCGCCGACGTGAGCGCGCCGGTGCGGGTGGAGGTCGCGCCGGCGCGGAGGCTGACGGTGTCGGCCGAGCGCGGACGCCGTCGCCAGCTCGTGCGGGTCGCAGTCAGCCCGCCGCTGCCGGGCGGCACGGTGCACCTGCAGCGCAACCTCAAGGAGCGCTTCGGTTGGTGGACGATCCGCCGCGCGCGCCTGGCCGGCGGGCGCACGGCCGCGATCGGCCTGCCGCGCGGCTCGAGGGCAGCCGTGCGCGTCGTGCTCACCCAGCCCGACGGGGAGACCAAGCTGGCCGTCAGCCGAACCGTGCGTCTGCCCGGCTGAGCCCCACCGGGCCCGAAGGCCTCGCCGGTGCCCGGGCTACCCGCCGACGGAGAACATCGCGTCGAGGTCGTGCCGGCTGAACGCCTCGAAGGCCACCATCGTCTGGGTGCGCAAGACTCCGGGCAGCTGCAGCAGCTGCGCGGTGATCACGTCGGCGAGCAGCTCGTGGCGCGGGACGCGGACGATCGCCACGAAGTCCCAGTCGCCGGTCACCGACCAGGCCTCCTGCACTCCCTCGAGGTCGGCGAGGATGCCCCCGAACGTCGGCATCGCGGACCGCTCGACTTCCACGAGGACGATGGCGTGGGTGACGCTCACGCCGAGTACGTCCCGTCAACCTCGAGCACCTCGACGCGCGCGTGGCCCGCGGCCTCCACCTCCGACTTGAACGCCTGGGCGTCGGTCGCGATGGGCGGGAAGGTGTTGTAGTGCTGCGGGATGACCACGTCGGCGCCGATGAGCCCCGCGGCGACCACGGCGTCCTCGCGGTCCATCGTGTAGTGGCCGCCGATGCAGATGATCGCGATGTCGATCTTCCGCCGCCGGCCCGGGAGCGCCAGATCGGAGAAGAGCGCCGTGTCGCCGGTGTCGTAGATGACCTTCCCGCCCATGTCGATCACCAGGCCGGCGGGCGGCGTGACCGTTCCCTTCGGCGTCGTGGAGGTGTGGAAGGCGGGCGTCAGCCGCACGGAGCCCCAGTCGTAGGTCGCGGTGCCCCCGATGTTCGTGTCGATGACCTCGACGCCCTCCTGGCCGACCTCGGCCGCGATCTCGGTGATCGCCTGGACGGTGGCCCCCGTGCGCTTGGCGATCGCCACCACGTCGCCGAAGTGGTCCGCGTGGCCGTGGGTCAGCAGGATCGCGTCGGCCTCGAGCGCGTCGGCCTCGACGGTGGCAGCGGGATTGCCGGTGATGAACGGGTCGATCAGGACGGTGACGCCGTCGTGCTTGAACTCGAAGGCGGCGTGGCCGAGCCAGCGGATGTCCATGGGGTCTAGGTCTCCTCGGGAGGGGTCGGGGTGGTGTCGATCGGGCCGTTCGCGAGCACCCGGGCGAGCTCAAAGCCGACCGTGGCACCCACGAGCATCCCGAGCCGGGTCTCCTCGGCCAGGAGGGTGCGGAACGCGAGGAGCCGCTGCTCGAGCGGTTCGGCCTGGGCGGCCTGGGCCACCGAGGCACCCGAGGCGGTCAGGTACCCGCCCGCGTCGAGCGCCTCGTTGAGGATGCGCTGGAGTGCCGGAGCCGCGTGGGTGACGACCTCCTGCGCGTGCTTCAAGCGGTCGGGATCTGACAGGACCTCGACGGCGGCGTCGACTTGCTCGGCGGTGAACCGCGAATCTGACACGCGGTCGAGTCTAGGAGGCGGTTGACGGATCGCCGTGTGGTCGTTTCAGAGCCGCATCGCCCGTGCCAGGCGTCGCGCGCGTCCAGGCCGCTCAGCGGGGCTTGACGCGTGCGAGCAGGAGGCCCGCGAGGACCCCCACGACGACACCCCAGATCCCCGCGAGTGCCGAGTAGCCGAAGCCGGAGATCGGCAGCGCGACGACGACGAGTCCGATGACGAACACCGCCAGCAGGTCGGCGTCGTCGTCTTCCTGCGGGCGCTGCCGGCGGGCCAAGAGCACAGGGACGACCCAGGCCGACAGGAACGCCAGGGCTCCGGCGTTGGCGCCGAGGACGAGAGGAGTGGGGTCCAGCCCCGCGACGAGCGCGGCGCCACCCGAGGCCGACAACAGCCACAGGGCGAGCAGCAGCAGCGACCCGTGGCGCCGCTCGAGCAGCGCACCGAAGATCGCCACACAGAGCAGGCACGCGAACTGCCCGAAGGCGCCGACGTGCACGAACGGGGTGGTGAAGATGCGCCACACCTGCTCCCCGGGTGGGCCGACGAGCGCGATGTCCCCCCGGCCGACGTAGGCCAGCACCAGGAAGCCGAGCGCCCCGAGCACGACGAGGGCGATCGTCACGTACGGGCGCTGGTCCTCGTCGGCGCGGACGCCCGGGATCTCGCCGGGCGCGAGCCTGCCGAGCGACGGCTTCTGCGGCCGGCGGCGCTCCTTGGGACGCGCCTCCCCGGCCGACTCGCGCGGGATGTCCGGCGCCCGCTTGCGCAGCCGGCTGCCGCAGTAGGGGCACTCCGTGACGTACGGGCTCACCTCCGAACCGCAGTTCTTGCAGACCACGAACAGATCGGGGGCGCCGGCCATCCGCCAACGATCATAGGCGCCGCCCAGCGCCGGCGTGGCGGAAGCTGCTGCTACCGTCATGGCGATGGGCGACGTTCGTCGCCCGTGAGGTCTTGTTCTTTCCCAGCTGCGAGTTCGGGTCAGTCGAAGTCCTCCCGAACTAAGTTGAAGGGACATGCATGACCCCCAAGTCGTTCTCCGACCTCGGTGTGTCCGAGGTCGTGGCCAAGGCGCTCGCCGCCGACGGCATCGAAACACCCTTTGCCGTCCAGCGCCTGGTGATCGGCGACGTGCTCGCCGGCCACGACACGCTCGTCAAGAGCCCCACCGGCTCCGGCAAGACGCTCGCCTTCGGCGTGCCGCTCGTCGATCGCGTCGAGGCGAACGTCGCCATCGCCAAGCGGCCCTGCGCACTCGTCCTGGCCCCGACCCGCGAGCTCGCCTCGCAGATCGTCGACGACCTGCGTCCGCTGGCCCACGCCCGCGCGCTCGGGATCACCGCCGTCTACGGCGGCGTCGGCCTCGAGAAGCAGGCCCGTGCCGCCGCCAAGTCGCACATCATCGTGGCGACCCCCGGGCGCCTGGAGGACCTCCTCCAGCGCCGCGCGTTCAACCTCTCCCACGTGAAGATGCTCGTCCTCGACGAGGCCGACCGCATGCTCGACATGGGCTTCAAGCCCGCCGTCGACCGCATCGTGCAGCTCTGCCCGCACGACCGCCAGACGCTGTTCTTCTCCGCGACGCTCGACGGCGAGGCCGGCCGCGTGGCCGAGGCCTACACCAGCAGGCCGCGCCGCCACGAGCAGATCGCGACGGTCTCGCACATCGCGAAGGTCGAGCACCGCTTCCTCACCGTCGCCCACGAGCACAAGGTCAAGACGCTCAAGCAGGAGCTGCTGGCCGCCGACGACCTCTGCCTGGTCTTCGTGCGCACCAAGCGCGGCGCCGACCGCCTCGTCCAGCGCCTGGCCAAGGAGCACGTGGACGCCGTCGCGATGCACGGCGACAAGAGCCAGCGCCAGCGCGAGAAGGCCCTGGCCCGCTTCGAGGCAGGCCAGGTCCGCGTGCTGGTCGCCACGGACGTCGCCGCGCGCGGCATCGACGTCGACGGCATCGGCCACGTCATCAACTTCGACCCGCCCGAGGACCGCGACGCCTACGTGCACCGCATCGGCCGCACGGGTCGCGCCGGCCGCACCGGCATGGGGACGACCTTCGCCCGCCCCGACGAGATCCGCGACGTCGCGGCGATCGCCGAGGGCCTGGGCCTCGAGCACCCGTTCGGCGTGCGCTCCAAGGCGCACCGGGGCCAGCCGGGCCACCAGGCCGTCAAGCCGCCGCGCCCGAGCTCCGGTCCGGGCTTCCGCGGCGCCTCCTCCGGGCGTCCGGGTGGCGGCAAGCTGCACCGGAGCGGCGCCTCGAAGCGCCGTTCGGGTTCGGTCTGAGGCGCGGCGCGTCCGGCCCGGGCTCCGGGACGCCGGGCTACGGCGCGGTGGCCGCCACGATCTCGCGCATGACCTCGCGCAGGTCGCGGTTGACCTCGTAGACGACGATCTGGCGGTGGGCGCCCGTCCCGCGGTCGAGGAGGTCTTGGACGCCGTCGAGCGCTTCGGCGGACCCGAGGTCCTCCGCGTGCGGCCGCAGGCGCTCGAGGAGCCGGGCCGCGAGCGCCTTCGCGGTGATGCGCTGGTTCGTGGGCAGGTCGACGAGCTCGCCGTCCATGCCGTGGCGGGCCGCCAGCCACTTGTTCTCGTCGAGCATCTGCCACGGATACTTCGTGAGCGGCAGCCCCGCGTCGTAGTGCTCGGCGAGCTCCTTGACCATCGCCTGGATGAGCGCGGTGAGGCCGAGCGTGTGCTCCACCCGGGTCTGTGCGTCGCAGGCCCGGATCTCCACGGTGCCGAGGCGTGGGTGGGGGCGCACGTCGTACCAGAGGTAGGTGTAGTCCTCCATCACGCCGGAATCGACCATGAACCTGATCTCGGCCTCGTAGTGCGCCCAGTCGTCGTAGGCCGGCGGAATGCCGACCCGCGGGAACGCCCGGAAGATCGGCGTCCGGGTGCTCATCAGCCCCGAGGCGTCCCCGCGCCAGAACGGGGAGTTCGCGCTGAGCGCTTGGAGGATCGGGACGTGGACGCGCATCCCGTTGGCGACGTGGATCGCCTTCTCCGGGTCGTCGATGCCCACGTGCACGTGCAGGCCGAAGATGAGCTCCTGGCGGGCGACGAAGCGCAGCGCGTTGATCAGGTCGCGGTAGCGCGGGCGCTGGACGATGCGCTGGTGCTCCCACATCGCGAACGGATGGGTGCCGGCCGAGCCGATCCGCAGCCCCTCCCGCGCGGCGATCTCACGGACCTGGAGGCGCAGGGCCCGCAACTCGACGCCGGCCTCGGCGACCCCACGGCAGGGCTTCGTGGCGATCTCCAGCACGCTTTCCATGAGCTCGGGCTTGATCTCGTGGTGCGGAGCGGCGGCCAGCAGCGTCTCGATGGCGTTGACGAGGTCGAAGCCGTCGTCGGCGACGATCATGAGCTCCTCCTCGATGCCGATCGAGTACGACCCCAGTCCCGTCGGAGAGAAGGAGTGCTCCATCGCGCGGGACCCTACCCAGACGTGCCCGGGTAGGCTCGGACCATGGCCACCCGCGAGCTCTCCAGCACGCGCCTCGAGGAGCTTCTCGGCGCGGACAAGCATCTGCTCACCCACGAGTGCCGGACGATCGCGTCCGAGCGACTCCATCTGCCCGGTCCCGACTTCGTCGACCGCGTCTGGATCGACTCCGATCGCAGCCCGCAGACGCTCGGCAAGCTCCACTGGCTGGCCAACTCGGGGCGCCTGGCGGGGACGGGCTACGTCTCGATCCTTCCCGTCGACCAGGGCATCGAGCACTCCGCAGGCGCGTCCTTTGCGCCGAACCCTGACTATTTCGATCCCGGGAAGCTCGTCGAGCTCGCCCTCGAGGGCGGTTGCAACGCGGTGGCCTCGACGGTCGGCGTGCTCGGCGCAGTCTCCCGCCGGTACGCCCACCGGCTGCCGTTCATCTGCAAGCTCAACCACAACGAGTTCCTGAGCTACCCCAACGCCTACGACCAGATCCGCTTCTCCTCGGTGCAGCGCGCCTGGGACCTCGGCGCGGCCGGTGTCGGCGCCACGGTCTACTTCGGCTCGCAGGAGTCGCGCCGGCAGCTCGTGGAGGTCGCCCAGGCCTTCGAGCAGGCGCACCGGCTCGGGATGTTCACGGTCCTGTGGTGCTACCTGCGCAACCCGGCCTTCAAGGTCGAGGGCGTCGACTACGCGGCCTCGGCCGACATCAGCGGCCAGGCCAACCACCTCGGCGTGACGATCCAGGCCGACATCATCAAGCAGAAGCTGCCGGAGAACAACGGCGGCTTCAACGTCCTCGCCAAGTCCGAGCCGTACGGCAAGACGAGCAAGCTGGTCTATTCCGACCTGACCACCGAGAACCCCATCGACCTCACGCGCTACCAGGTGGCCAACTGCTACATGGGGCGCTCGGGGCTCATCAACTCCGGCGGCGCCTCCTCGGGCGAGTCTGATCTGGCCGAGGCGGTCCGGACCGCCGTGATCAACAAGCGCGCCGGTGGGACCGGACTCATCTCGGGGCGCAAGGCCTTCCAGCGGCCGATGGCGGAAGGCGTCGGCCTGCTGAACGCCATCCAGGACGTCTATCTGTCACCCGAGGTCACGATCGCGTAGCCGCACGCGCGGCCTGCCGCGTCCCGCGCGCAGCTTCGCGCGCCGTCTGCAACACCTCCTGCACGGCGACCGGAGCGTTCCCTAGCGTGCGGTCGATGGAGCTCCGCACCGCAGCAGTGCTGCTCGTGCTGGCCGCGCTCGCGGCCGGCTTCGGCGACCAGCTGGGTCTCCTCGATCGCCTCGGCGGCTCGCCTGAGCCGCCGGGAGTCGCGCGGGTCGAGCGCGTCGTCGACGGCGACACCATCCGGGTGCGGCTCGACGGACGGCAGGAGACCGTGCGCTACATCGGGGTGGACACGCCTGAGACCAAGAAGCCGGGAACCCCCGTGGAGTGCTTCGGCAAGCGCGCCTCGGCGGAGAACGAGCGGCTCGTCGAGGGCGAGCGCGTGCGGCTCGAGGCAGGCGCGGAGCCCCGCGACCGCTACGGGCGCCTGCTGGCCTACGTCCACCGTGAGCCAGACGACGTCTTCGTCAACGAGCGCCTCTTGCGCGGTGGCTTCGCACGGACGCTCACCATCGCGCCGAACGACCGCTACGAGGGGCGGTTTCGCCTGGCCGAGGCCCGCGCGCAGGGGGCGCGGGCCGGGCTGTGGGGGCAGTGTTAGGTACCCTTGGGCGAATGGGCATGCGCAACAGCCTCGCGCAGTTCGAGGAGGCGTTCGTCGAGGAGACCTACGCGGACCGGGAGCGGCGAGTCGCCGTCACGCGGGAGGTTGCCGCCCGCGCCGACGAGCGGCGCCGGGCGAAGGTTCACCGTCACGGGTCGCTGCGCTTCGCCGTGCTCGTGCTCGTGCTCGTCGCGACGGCCGTCCTGGTGACCGTCGCGATGTTCGAGACGCTCTACATCGTGATGGGCTGAGCCGAGCCGGCGCGCACGCGGCGGCCCGGCGCACCAAGTCCTAGGAGGCTGTTGATGTATCGCCGTGTGGTCGTCGGGAGCCACATCGCCCGTAGCAGGCGTCGCGCGATGACGAGGCAGATCCTGGTTGGATCTGCGAGTCGTCGGGTGACGGATGGTCCGCGCGAGGTGGTTTCCGGCGGGCGCGCGAATATTTCAACAGGCTCCTAGGACTTGCGGCCCATCCGATCGAGCGCCGCGTCCACCTCGGAGCGGAACGAGTCTCCGCCACCGGCGTGCTCCCGGGCGCGTTCCTGGGCGATCTCGAGGTAGACCTCCTTGCGGAAGACCGGGATGTCGCGAGGCGCCTGGATACCGATGCGCACCTTCTCGCCCATGATCGACAGCACGGACACCTCGATGTCATCGCCGATCATGATGCTCTGGTTGGACTTGCGTGTCAGAACGAGCATGGTGGGGACTGCCTCCTCGTTTACTTCGTACGCCGTGGCGCGGGGTGGGTTTTGGCACTCTGGCAACGTCGAGCGCGAGATGCAACGCGTTTGGCTGCCATCCTAGCCCGCATCTCGAGACAACGGGGGATGCCACAGCCGCGCAGCCCCTTGCGTTAGGGTCGGCGAACATGGCTCGACGCTCACTGCGCCCCCAACTCAACCAGATCCGGACCTGGGTCCAGCAGGGCCGGACCGACGCCTGGATCGCGCACCAGCTCGAGGTCACGGTCCAGCAGATCGACACCTTCAAGCGGGAGAACGAGCTCGCGCCGGCCGACGCCGACGCCAACGGCGCCGCCGATCCGGCCGGATTCGAGGAGGAGATCGATCTGCGCGCCCAGGACGACGAGCTGATCGCCGCCGAGCTCGAGAAGGCCGAGGCGGAGCGCCTGGCCCGCGAGGCCGAGGAGGCCGAGGCCAAGGCCGCCGAAGCCGCCCGTCGCGCCGAGGAGGGCGAGGGAGTCGACGACGACGAGGACGCCAAGCCCCGCCGTCGCAGCCGGCGCGGCGGTCGCGGCCGCGCGCGTCGCGGCCCCGCCGCGTTGCTCGAGGCGACGTTCGACCACGGCGAGGAGGGCTACGGCCTGTGGCTGGACCCCGCCGTCGCCGACGATCCGGTCTACGCCGAGCACTGGGCGGGCCACCGCCCCGTCGAGGTCACCGTCGAGGAGGACCAGATCGTCATCCGGCGGGCCGGCGAGGATGCCGGCCTGGCCGAGACCGAAGAGTGACGTGGTGGGTGCGGCCGCCCACGCGGACGCACTCGACTTCGAGCGCGGGTACTCCGAGCGCGCGGCCGCCCGGGCAGCGTCGCACCCGCTCGGCGTGACGCTCCGCGACGACGCGGTGCCCCGCGCCCACATGCTCAACCTGCTCAGGGTCACCGTACACGAGGCCACGCCGACGGAGCTGACCGCCGCGCTGGACGCGCTCCAGGGCCACCTCCTGCACCGTGCGGCCTACGTCGAGCACGACGCGCTCGGGCACGCGCTCGCCGCGCCGCTGCGCGAACAGGGCTTCGTCGTCGAGCGCCACCTGTACATGACGCTGCGCCGCGGCCGCGACCGCGACGCTGGGCAGGGGTTGGCAGAGGAGGTCGACGAAGCCACCCACGCCGCGGTGGAGACCACGACCACGCGTGAGAGGCCGCACGGCGGTGACGAGGAGGTCGTCCGGCAGCTCGCGTGGGCGAGAGCGGCGCTGCGCGCCGCCGTCGCCACGCGGTTCTTCGTCGGCAGCACCGACGGCGTGCGGGCCGCCACCGCGACGCTCCTGTCCCGGGGCGCCGTCGCGCAGCTCGAGGACGTCGCGACGCTCACGGCCCACCGCCGCCGCGGCCTGGCCCGCGCGGTGTGCAGCGCCGCCGTCGACGCGGCGCTCGCGGCCGGCAGCGCGCTCGTCTTCGTCGTGGCCAACGACGGCGACTGGCCGAAGGAGCTCTACGGCAAGCTCGGCTTCGAGGCTGCCGGAGCCAGCTGGGCGGTCACGCGCGACCCGGCGTGAGCTCGAATCGCAGCCTGAGCGCGGCGGCGTGTGCTCGATTCCCCCTCATGGGTCGTTTGGAGCACACGCCGCCGCAGCGGAAGGCGGCGGCGGTCGTCCGCGGGCCCGATGCGCACGCCGCACCGCCCGGGTCTTTCAGTCCTCCACGCGGATCCTGCGCCCGCCCGCGTAGTCCTGCGCTTCGCGGACGTAGCGGGCGAAGGCGGCGTCCGCGGACGTCCGCGGATCCCACGCCCACGGCGCGTCGGGGGCGATGGCGTAGGCGAAGTCCAGGCACCAGCCCGTTCCACGGTCGTATAGGGCGACGAGCTCGTCGACGGTGAAGGTGGACCCGAGGCGCCGGCGCAACTCGGCCACGAGCGCGTCGACGACCCGGTCGACGGCGGCGCGCTCGGGCGGGGGGGTCTCCGCGGCGCGGCGCTCCCCCTGCTTCCACTGCTGCTGGACGAGCTCGAACGAGGCCACTCCGGCCGAGGCTAGCGCGCGCGGCTCAGGGTCCCGCGGGAAGGTTCTCGACGACGAACGGGCGCTCGCCGGGGCGGATCAGCCCGAGGCGCCGGGCCTCCACCTCGAGCGCCCCACCGTTCCTGAGCGCCTCCCGCCTGGCGCGCAGCCGCGTGTTCTCCTCGCGCAGCCGCTCGACCTGCGCGCGGCGGGTGGCGGCCTCTCCGCGCGCCGACCAGAAGCTCGCCAGCGGACCGACGTAGAGGGCCGCGACGCCGACGAGCACGAGGAGGATCGCCAGGCGCGAGAGGCGGTCCCAGCGGATGCGCGGCCGACCGCCGGTGCCGGCGCTCGGCCTGGCTCGCGGTGCCCGCGGAGGGGCCGTGACGGCGTGCGGGTCGACGCGGCTGGACGGAGCGTGAGCCATCCTTCTCGAGTTCGTCGCGCGGGTCGTCGCTCCTTCCCCGTGCACGCGCGGTCACGAGCGAAAGACGGAGCGCCCGGGGTAGCTCGCAGCGTCGCCGAGCGCCTCCTCGATGCGCAGAAGCTGGTTGTACTTCGCCACCCGGTCCGAGCGTGAGGGCGCGCCCGTCTTGATCTGGCCGCAGCCCGTGGCCACGGCCAGGTCGGCGATCGTGACGTCCTCCGTCTCGCCCGAGCGGTGGGACATGACCGCCGTGTAGCCCGCCTCGCGCGCCATGGCGACGGCCTCGAGTGTCTCGGTCAGCGTGCCGATCTGGTTGACCTTCACCAGGATCGAGTTGCCCGTCGCGGAGTCGATACCACGCTTGAGGCGCTCGGTGTTCGTGACGAACAGGTCGTCGCCGACGAGCTGCACCGTGGCGCCGAGGCGGTCGGTGAGCGTCTTCCAGCCCGCCCAGTCCTCCTCGTCCATGCCGTCCTCGATCGAGAGGATCGGGTACTTGCCGGCCAGCTCCACCCAGTAGCTCGCCATCTCGTCGGAGGACAGCTTGCGCCCCTCGTGCTCGAGGTCGTAGACCCCCGCGTCGAAGAACTCGCTCGTGGCGGGGTCGAGGGCGATCGCCACGTCCTCGCCCGGGATGTAGCCCGCGGCCGTGATCGCCGCGACGAGGTACTGAAGCGCCTCCTCGTTGGAGCCGAGGTTCGGCGCGAAGCCGCCCTCGTCCCCGACGCCGCCGCCCAGGCCCTTGTCGTGCAGCGTCCGCTTCAGCGCATGAAAGACCTCGGTGCCCATCCGGAGTGCTTCGGAGAAACTCGGGGCGCCCACCGGCACCACCATGAACTCCTGGAAGTCGACGGAGTTGTCGGCGTGCGAGCCGCCGTTGAGGACGTTCATCATCGGGACCGGGAGGACGACCGCGCCCTCACCGCCCAGGTACCGGTAGAGCGGTTGACCGGCTTCGGCCGCGGCGGCGTGCGCGTTGGCCAGCGACACGCCGAGGATCGCGTTGGCCCCCAGCCGCGACTTGTTCGGGGTGCCGTCCAGGGCGATGAGCTCACGGTCCAGTCCACCCTGGTCGGTCGCGTCGCGCCCCCCGATCGCCTCCCGGATCTCGCCGTTGACGTTGCTCACCGCCTGGCCGACCCCCTTGCCGGCCCACGCCCGTCCCCCGTCGCGCAGCTCGGTCGCCTCGAACTCGCCTGTCGAGGCACCCGACGGCACCGCCGCGCGACCCTGCGCGCCCGAAACCAGACGAAGCTCCACCTCCACCGTCGGGTTGCCCCGCGAGTCGAGGATCTGCCGGGCGTGGACGTGCTCGATCTGGCTCATGCTTGCCTCGCTTGGGCGTAGAACTGAAGTCGTTGGTGCGGGGTCAGGTCATCCCACGCCGATCCGGACTCCTCGCCGAGGCGCTCGGCGGCGTCGACCGAGGCCCGGAACCTATCTGCTGCCGCGCGCAGGGCGAGCTCCGGGTCCACCTTGAGCCGCCGCGCCGAGTCGACGGTCGCAAAGAGCGCGTCGCCCACCCGAGCGAAGGCGGCGTCGCGGTCGGCCGGATCTGCGTCCTCGAGCGCCTGGGCGGCCACCACGAGCGACTCCGGCTCGAGGGCCAGGCCGCTCGTCTTCGCGCGCCGCTGCACCTTGCGCGCGTACAGCGGCCCCGGCAGGTTCTCCGGCACCTCGCCGAAGATCCCGGGCTCGCGACCGGGCTCCCCGCGCTTGATCTGATCCCAGTTGGCCAGCACCTCGCCCGCGTCGGCCGCTCGGGGCAAGGCCGCCGCAGTCGGCGGTCCGCCGGAGAAGACGTGCGGGTGGCGGCTCACGAGCTTGCGGTGGACGTGCTCGGCGACCTGCCCGAGCGAGCCCGCCCCGCGCTCCTCGAGCAGCAGCGCGAGGAAGTGCACCTGGAAGAGCACGTCGCCGAGCTCGTCGAGCAGCTTGGCATCGTCCCCTGCGTTCGCGGCGTCGGCCAGCTCGTAGGCCTCCTCGACGGTGTGCGGCACGATCGTCCGCTCGTCCTGCTCGCGGTCCCACGGGCATTCGACCCGCAGGCGGCGCGTCAGCGCGTCCAGGCGCGCGATCGCCGCGGCGGCGTCTCGGGCGGTCATGCGGCGGAGGCTACGACGCCTGGGCCCCGACGCGCATCATCGGCGAGGCGGCGTCGCCACGCCGCGGTGGCGGACCTCGTCCCGCGCGTCGGCGAAGCGGATCGCCTCGTAGGCGATGAGGCCCGCTACGAGCGCCGCCGTGAGCGCCAGCTGCACGAGCGCGGCGACTCCGGGTCCGAGTCCGGCGAGCACCAGCAGCGCCAGGCTCACCACGACGCGCCGGCGGCTCAGCGTCCCCGTGTTGCGCAGCCGGAACGCGACGTGTGCCAGGAGGTAGAGCGCCACGCCGCCCGAGAGCGCCGCGGCCATCTCCAGCTTGAGCGGGTCATCGACGTGCGCCAGCGTCTTCTTCACCCCGAGGGCCAGGAGGACGATCCCGGCGATCATCGGCAGGTGCAGGTAGGAGTACGCGTCGCGCGCCTGGCGGTTGCGCTCGACGCCCTGGCGCATTTGCAGGCGCCGCTCGGCCACGAGCGCGACGACGTCGAAATAGGCCCACCACAAGCCGGCCGCGAGCCCCACACCGAGCAGGGCGGCGAGGATCGGGCCGGAGGTCAGCGGGATGCCGGCGGCGCCCAGTCCGAGGGCGACGATCGACTCGCCCAGGGCGACGATGACGATCAGGCCGTGACGCTCGGCGAAATGCCCGGGTGAGACCCGCCAGCGGGACATGTCGCCGAACACCGGACCGAGATAGTCGACGGTCAGTGCGGCGACCCACAACAGGCCCTGGGTCGCGCCGTCGAAGCCCGCGGCCGCACCCAGCAACGCGGCGCCGACGGCGGCCGGGGGCGCCAGGCTGAAGGCCGCTTGCTTGATATCGACGTCCTTGGAACCGTAGGCGTAGAGCAGGATGTGCAGCGCGCGCACGACCGCGTAGGCGATCGCGAACAGCAGCGCGTCGTCGCCGAAGGCCCCCGGGATCGCCAGGGCAACGACCAGCATTGCGCCCATCGCCGCGAAGACGACCAGCCGCGCCGCACCCTCCTCGGGGTTGATCGTGTTCGTCAGCCAGGCGTAGCTGACCCACGCCCACCAGACCGCGGCGAGCACGAGCCCGCCGCGCGCCATGCCTGCCCACGTCGGGTCGTCGGCCATGAACTGGGTGACCTGGGTGATCGCGAAGACGAACACCAAGTCGAAGAAGAGCTCGAGCGGCGTGACACGCTGCTCGCTGTCGGGTGCGATGTCCCGCTGATCGTCGGGAACGGCCTCCCCCACGGTCGCCGACACCATGGGGGAAGCCTACGGCGCGATGGCTACGGCGTGGCCGTCCCTCCGTCGGAGCCTGCGGGCGGCGCCCCTGCGGGCGGCGCGTCCTGCGGCGGAGCCCCCTGCGGCGGCGCGCCCTCCGGCGGCGCGCCCTGCGGCGGCGCGCCCTGCGCACCGGTCGCCCCCGCCTTGGGCTTCGGCGCGTTCTTGCAGTCCTGGGTGACGAAGCCCTTCTTGCAGGTCGTCCGCGCCTTCCACTTGTCGCGGAACTCCTTGACGAACGAGTCAAGCGCCTTCTGCTGGTTCTGCGAGGCCAGAAGCTGCTTGATCGTCGCGCTGGACTCTTTGAGGGACTGCTGTGAGGCCTTCGTGATCTTCTGGACCTTGAAGACGTAATAGCCGAACTGCGTCTTGATCGGGCCGACGAGCTCGCCCTTGTCCGCCGCGAAGACGGCCTCGTCGAGCGCCTTCTCCTGCTGGCCCTTGGCCACCGCCAGCAGCACTCCGCCCTGGCCCTTGGAGGCCTGATCGATCGAGAACTTCTTGGCGACGGTCTTGAACGACGCACCGTCGGCCAGCTGCCGCTTGGCCTGCTGGGCCTTCGCCTTGGTCTTGGTCAGCACGATGCGCAGGTCGCGGCGCTCGGGCTGTGAGAAGCGGGCCTTGTTCTTCTCGTAGTACGCCTTGATCTGGGCGTCTGAGACCTTCTCCTTGCCCTTGACGATCGACTCGCGCAGCTTGTTGGAGAGCGTGTCGAGCTTGACGCGGAAGAGCAGATCAGCCTCGGTCATTCCCGAGGACTTCAGGAAGTTCTGGTAGTCGGCGTCCTTCGGGAACGACTGCTTCTTCGTCGTCTCGAACTGCTTCTTGACCTCGGCGTCCGCGACCTTGACGTTGCGGGCGGCGGCCTCGCCCTCGATCCACTGCGAGGAGATCAGGAACTGCAGCACCTGGTCGCGCAGCCCCTCGTACTCCTGCTTGCACTGGGTCTTGAACTGCGACTCGGTCGGCTTGGGCTGGCCCTTGGCCGGTTTGGGCGCGGCCTTGGCCTTCTCCGCGATGCAGGCCTTGAAGTCGGGCGGCTGCGGGATCGAGGCCTTGGGCTTGGTCCCGCTCTGGGCGGCCTGGGGGTTCATCTGCGACGCCTGCGAGATGGCCGCGACCGACAGCCAATGCTCGTAGGCACCCTTCTTGATGGCGGTGTCCCCCACCCGCACCACAGCGTTGCCCGGGATCTCCTCCCCGCACGCGGACAAGGCGAGGGCGGCGACGGAGGCGGCGCCCAGCGCGGTGAAAGATCGACGAATGTTCAGCAGCACGATGGGCAGGGTAGAGCCTCACGCCCCCGCTCGCGTCACTGCGAGCAGGGCGTCGGCGGCCCGGACCACCGCGGGGAAGCGGGCTTCCGGCGCGTCGGCGACCTTGACGCTCCACTGCGAGCGCCCGGGCTCGTAGGTTGCCTCGGGGATCCGGGCCTTGAGCCGGGCAGCGTCGGCGGGCTCGAGGTCGACGGGCGTCACGGTGAGGCGGCCCTGGCGGAAGGAGACCGCCCGCGCCCCCGCCCGGCCGAGCTTGATGCGCGCCTGCTGGAGCGTCAAGAGGTTCTCCAGCGGCTCGGGCACCGTCCCGAAGCGATCCTCGAGCTCGTCGCGCAGGGACGCCACGTCGGCGACCTCGCGCGCCGAGGCGATGCGGCGGTGGACGTCGATCTTGGCCTGCTCGTAGGGCACGTAGTCCGCGGGAATGTAGGCGTCGACGGAGACGTCGAGACGGACGGGCTCGAACTCCTCGTCGCCGTCGGAGGGCCCGGCCTGGGCCACCGCCTCGTCGAGCATCTGCATGTAGAGCTCGAAGCCGAGCGCCGCCACGTGGCCCGACTGCTCGTCGCCGAGCAGGTTTCCCGCGCCGCGCAGCTCGAGGTCGCGCATGGCGATCTTGAAGCCCGCGCCGAGCTCGGTGTAGTCGCTCAGCGCGCTCAGGCGCTTCTGGGCGTCCTCCGTGAGGGCCGCGGCGCTCGGGTAGAGCAGGTAGGCGTAAGCGCGCTCGCGGCTGCGTCCGACGCGCCCGCGGATCTGGTAGAGCTGGCTGAGGCCGAACATGTCTGCCCGCTCGACGATGAGCGTGTTGGCCTGCGGGATGTCGATGCCCGACTCGATGATGCTCGTGGCCACCAGGACGTCGGCCTCGCCGCGCAGGAACGCGAGCATGCGCTCCTCGAGCCCTGACTCCTCGAGCTGGCCGTGCGCGACGACGAAGCTCATCTCGGGACACAGGCCGCGCAGGCGCTCGGCCGTCTCGTCGATCGTCTCGACGCGGTTGTGCAGGAAGAACGCCTGGCCACCACGACCCTTCTCCCGCTTGAGGGCCTGCTTGACGAGCTCCTCGTCGTACTCGCCGATGTAGGTCTTGACGGGCCGGCGGCCCTCGGGCGGCGTCTCGATCACCGAGATGTCACGCAGGCCGGCCAGCGACATCTGCAGCGTCCGCGGGATCGGCGTGGCGCTCATCGCGATGACGTCGACGCGGAGCTTGAGCTGGCGCAGCAACTCCTTCTGCTTGACCCCGAAGCGCTGCTCCTCGTCGACGATCATCAGCCCGAGATCCTTCGGTCGCATGTCCCGACCGAGAACGCGATGGGTGCCGATGAGGATGTCCATGGCCCCGGAGTTGAACGCCGCGATCGTCGCCTTCTGCTCCTTGGCCGAGCGGAAGCGCGAGATCTGCCCGATCGTGAACGGGTAGTCCTGCATCCGCTCGGAGAAGGTCCCGAAGTGCTGCTGGGCGAGGATCGTCGTCGGAGCCAGGACCAGCACCTGCTTGCCGTCGGCGGCGGCCTTGAACGCGGCGCGCAGGGCGACCTCCGTCTTGCCGTAGCCCACGTCGCCGCAGATGAGGCGGTCCATGGGCTGAGCGCGCTCCATGTCGGCCTTGACCATCTCGATCGCGTCGCGCTGGTCGGCGGTCTCGGTGTACGGCCAACGCACCTCGAACTCGCGCTGCCAGTCCGAGTCGGCCTCGAAGGAGTAGCCCGTGCGGCGGCGCCGCTCGGCGTAGAGCGTGATGAGCTCGCCCGCGAGCTCCTGCGCGGCCCGTCGCGCGCGCGTCTTCATCGTCTCCCAGCTCTTGCCGCCGAGCTTGGAGAGGGGAGGATGCGCGCCGCCGGCTCCGACGTATCGCGAGATCTTCGCGAGCTGCTCGACCGGCATGAAGACCTTGTCCGTGCCGGCGAACTCGAGCTCGAGGTAGTCCCGGGTCACCTCGGCGACCGTCTTGGTCTCGAAGCCCGCGAAGCGCGCGAGGCCGTGATCCTCGTGGACGACGATGTCCCCCGTGCGCAGGTCGGCGAAGGACCGCAGGGCGCCGCGTCGCCGCTGGTTCGCGCTCTGGCCGCCCGTGCGCTCCGCGCGCTTGCGCCGGAAGAGCCGGTGCTCGGGGATGACCGCGACGCGGATGCCGGCCGCGACGAACCCGTCGCGCAGCGCGGCGGTCGTGAAGACGAGCTCGGGCTCGACGAGGCGGTTGCCGCCCGCCTCGCTCTCGCCGATCCAGCGCGCCTTGAGCCGCGCGAGGTTGTAGGCGGCGCGCTCGCCCTCCCCGCGGCGCGGCCACGAGACGACGGTGCGGTACCCCCCACGGACGAGCTTCTCGAGCTCGGGCTCGGCGTCCTTGAGCGAGCGCGCCGCGACGTCGGCGGCCTGCGCGCGGAACTGGATCGGCTGGTCTGCGGAGATCGAGGAGAGCTGGATGTGCGCCCGGTCGAGCGCGGCGGCGATCGCCTCGGGCGGCACGTAGAGCTGATGGGCCTCCTCGTCGTGGAAGGCGGCACACACGTCCTGCCAGTGGTCGGCCAGCGCCGGGGCGATCTCCTCCTCGGCCGCGACCAGCAGGACCGCGTCGTCGGGCGCGAGGTCGAGGAAGGCGTGGAATCGATCCACGGGCAGCAGCTCGCTGATGTCCGGCCGGGCGTCCTCGGCACCGCCTCCGGCGGCGCTCCCCGTACCGCCTTCGGCCGCGCTCACGTTTCGACTGACGACGTGTGATGGAGCGAGTTCGGCGGCCGGCGCGATCTCGATCGACTGCGTCTCCCCGAGCGAGCGCTGGGTGAACGTGGAGAAGAAGCGCAGGGACTCGATCTCGATGTCGAAGAGGTCCACGCGGACGGCGCGGTCCTCCGTGGCGGGGTAGACGTCGAGGAGGCCGCCGCGGATCGCGAACTGGCCGCGATCCTCGACCTGGTCGACGCGCTCGTAGCCCATGGCCACGAGCGCGGTCGCCTCCTCCTCGAGGTCGACGAGCTCGCCGACGCGCAGGACATGCGCCTGCGGGCGCAGCGCGGGGTCGGGGACCTTCTCGCTGAGGGCCACCGCGGAGACGACGACCACGGGTGGCTCGGGGTCGTGCCCGTCCGGGGTCGCCACCGCGCCGGCCGCGCCCCGTTCTCGCTTTGGCCCGTCCGTCCCGGCCCCAGCGCCGCCCGGACCTCCGCCCTCGACGTTCCCGGTCGTTGTTCCCACGAGCGCGTCGAGGGCGGCGACGCGCAGGCCGACGAGGTGCGGCGGGGGGGAGAGATGGGACTCATAGGCGACGCCGCGCGAGGGATAGAAGCGCACGGGCCGTGGGTGCAGCCAGGCGCGCAGGTCGGAGGCGAGGTCGCGCGCCTGGCGGTCGTCGCCGGCGACGACGATCGCGGGCCGGCCGAGCGCCGCGGCGCCGTCCACGCCGTCGAGCAGCGCGCCGACCAAGAACGGCCGCATGGAGAGCGACACGAACGCGCGGCCGCCGTCGCGGGCCAGCGCGACCCCGTGGGGGTCGTGCTCGAGCAGGGACAGAAGAGGACGCAGCGACAAGGACGCGGGAACGCCGAACGGCCACGCTGGAGGCGCGGCCGCAGACGCCTGGGCACTCTAGCCGCGCCCCCGGTGAGGGCTCAGGTATCGTCGCCGCCTGGTGTTGCGGGCTTCGGCGCCCCACGGAGACCGCGCGACGGCTTGACACGTTCTGTGCCATCTGGACCGAAAAGACGTCCGAATCGCGCTGGGCTGCGTTAGGGAACTCAGGGGGTCACGTCACCCCACACACGATGCGGCCGCCGCGCGCCGCGAAGGAGACATATGTCTGAAGTCAACAACCACATCTTCGACACGATCGACCGGCAGAACAAGCACGAGAGTGCGCATACGCGCCGGACGCTCATCAAGACGACCGCTGCCGCCATGGGCTCCATGGGCCTGCTCGGGTTCGCCGCGAACGAGGCTGCCGCACAGGGTCCCGACACCGACCCGCCCAACACCGTCGAGAACCTCGCCGCCGTGGCCGCCACCGCCGAGGTCCTCGCGACCATCGTCAACACGGTCGGCGTCGAGCGCCTCGGGTCCCGCATGGACGAGGTGACGCGGCGCAACGTGGCCGCCGCCGCCCAGCAGGAGAAGAACCACTACGAGCTCCTGACCTCCGACGCCGTCGGCGGCAAGGCCGTCACCAAGACGATCTTCGTCCCGAACGAGATCTTCGCGAGCCCCGAGAACCTGCTGACCGCACTGGTCGTCGGCGACCAGGTCTTCGTCAACGCCTACCTGCTGGCCACGACGGTCTTCGCCCGTATGGGCACGCTCGCCGGCTCGAAGTTCGCCCGCTACACGGCCGAGATCATGGCGGTCGAGTCCGTCCACCGCGCGCTGGCCCTCCAGTCGCTCGGGCGCCTGGGCAACGACCGCGCCTACGCGAAGTTCGGCCAGCGCGAGGCCGTCGGCGGCCTGCCCACGACGGGTCAGGGCGGCTTCTACCGCATCACGGACGCCGTCGCCGTGCTGGAGTCGGCCGGCTTCGGCTTCGGCAAGGCCGGCTCGAAGCCGGGCACCGCGTTCGAGTACGACGTCGTGGCGGCGCGCACCCCGGTCGTCCCGGGCGTCAACACGCTCTCGATCTCCTAAGGGGAGTTCAGCGCCCCCGGGCGCACTGCTGTTCACGAAGGGCCGCTCATGAGCGGCCCTTCGTGCGTTCAGCCCGGCTCGGCGGCGTGCTCGATGATCTGCTCGACCGCCGCGCAGGCCTCGTCGACGAGCGCCTCGACCTCGGGCGTGGACTGCCGCCAGGCGCCGAGCACGTAGGCCGCCACGATCTCCGGATCGGTCGAGTCGGGGCGCCCGACGCCGATGCGCACGCGCTGGAAGTCCGACGAGGCGAATCCCGCCTTGAGCGACTTGAGCCCGTTGTGGCCCGCGAGGCCGCCGCCGAGGCGCGTGCGGACGTCGCCGAACTTCAGGTCGATCTCGTCGTGGATCGCGACGACGCGGTCGAGCGGGACCTTGAGCGCCCCGCGAGCGGGGCCGGCGGCCCGGCCGGACTCGTTCATGTAGGTCTGCGGCAGGAGCACCCCGACGCGAGGGCCGCCGGGCATCGTCCTCCCGTCGGCGTACAGGCCCGCCCACTTCTTCTTCTGACCTCCCAGGTCCCACCGCGCGACGAGCGCCTGCGCGACCTGGAAGCCGACGTTGTGCGGCGTGCCGTCGTACTTCGCCCCGGGATTGCCGAGGCCGACGACGAGCCAGTCGACGGGAGCGCTCCCGCCCCCGAACCGCACGGTCGGGCTACTCGGCCGGGGCCTCGCCTTCGTGAGCGGCCTCCGCCTCGTCCTCCCCGGCTGCCTCGACCTCGGACTCCTCGCCCACGACCTCGGTCTCCGTCTCGAGCTCGTCGAGCTCGGCCTGGCTGCGCGGCGCGGTGATCGTGTACAGCGGCGTCTCGCCGGCCGTCTCGTCGAGGACGAGCGTCACGCCGGCGGGCGCGGCCAGCGCGTCGAGGAAGACGGTGTCGCCCATCTGCGCCTCGGAGACGTCGAACTCGATCGTCTCGGGGATGTCGCCCGGCAGCGACTCGACGGTGACCTCCCGCGTCGGCTGCTCGAGGATGCCGCCCTCCTTGACGCCCGGAGCCTCGTCGGAGCCCGTCAGCGTGATCGAGACGAGCGCCTCGATCGGCTTGTTGACGTCGACGCGGACGAGATCGACGTGGGTGATCTCGCCACGGACGGGGTGGACCTGCGACTCCTTGAGCACAGCGTTGGTCGTCCGCCCGTCGAGGTCGATCTCCAGCACGGCCCCCGTCGCGGCCAGCGCGTGGCGGAGCTCGAGCGCGTCCACGGAGAAGGCGAGGTTCTCACGATCGCGCCCGTAGAGGATCCCGGGGATCATCCCCTCGCGGCGCAGACGTCGCGTCGAACGCGAGTGGCCGATCTCGCGGGAGGCGATCTTCAGGGTGGTGGAGTCGATCTCGGTTGCCATGAGCGGCTCCGGATGGTAGCGGCCGTCGGACGCCGGAGCCGTCAGCCTCCCTCGAGCTGGTCGACGCCCCGGAACAGCCGCTGGACCTCACCGAACGCGGGCTTGCGCTGTCCGTTGAAGGTGATCAGGCCCTTCTGGTGGATGGGCGACATCGGGCGCGGGTTGCCCCCCTCCCACCCCGGCCGCACCCGAAACTCCTCCAGCGCCCAGTAGATCGCGCCGGCCAGCCACGGCCGCGTCGCGTAGACCCCGAGGTGATAGTTGACGAAGTCGGACTGGAACTCATAGGTGCCCTTCTCCTCCACGGGCCCGTTGCGGTTGGCTTCCGCGCCGAACTCCGTCACGAGGACGGCCTTCTTCGGGTAGCAGGCGTGCACCGAGTCGAGGTACTGGCCCAGGAGCTCGCGGTCGGCGATCTGACCGTTGGGGCCGGGGTACCAGCCGAAGTACTCGTTGACCCCGAGCACGTCGAGCGGTCCGTACCCGGCCTGACAGCCCGCAGCCGGATAGCCGGCCACGGCGTAGCCGACGGGCCGCGTCGGGTCCAGGCGCTTGGCCGAGCGCACGGCGCGGGCGATGTAGAAGCTCTGGACGGGGCCCGGGCGCGCCGACAGCTCGTTGCCGATGGACCACACGATGATCGACGGGTGGTTCTGGTTCGTGAGGATGTTCTTCTCGAGCTCACGGGCGGCGAGCTTGCGGACCTCCAGCTTGGCGAGCGCCTCGGTCTTCAACGCGTAGACCGGGATCTCGCTCCAGACCATCACGCCCTGCCGGTCGGCGAGCTCGTGCGTGTACGGGTGCAGGGGGTAGTGCGAGCGCATCAGCGTGGCCCCGAGCTCCTTGGTCTCGGCGACCTCTCGCGCGCGGATCCGGTTCGTGATCGCAAAGCCGAGCTTCGGGTCGTCCTCGTGCAGGCCGACTCCGCGGAAGTTCAGCTTCTTGCCGTTCAGCAGCCAGTTGCCGTCGACGACCTTGACCGAGCGGATTCCCGTCTTGAGCCGGTAGCGCTGCAGCAGTCGCCGTTTCGCGCCCGCGGCCGTCGCGCGGAGGTCGACGTCGTACAGGTTGGGGCGCTCGGGCGACCAGAGCCGCGGGTCGCCGATGCGCAGCCGTCGCGTCACCGTGGCGAAGCGTTTGGCTCCGACGGCGACCGTGCCGAAGTTGACCTTGCGGTCGCCGAAGCGCCCCGTGATCCTCATCCGCGTGGCGTCGGTGGCGAAGTTGCGCACGGTCAGGCGGAAGTTGACGCTGGCCGCGCAGCTCGCGCACGGCAGGTCGGGGCGCACCTGGACGGTGGAGAAGTCGACGCGATCCACGCGGCGGAGGTAGACCTCGCGCAGGATGCCGCCGTAGTTCCACCAGCCGCCCGTCGGCTTGCCCGCGACGGACAGGCCCGACGGCGGGAAGTCGGTGGTCAGGCGCTTGTTCTCGACGCGGACGACCAGGCGGTTCATCCCGCCGCGCTTGAGCACCGACGGGGGCAGGCGCAGCTCGAAGGGCAGGTAGGCCCCCTTGTTGGAGCCGACGAGCCTCCCGTTCAAGTAGACACGTGAGCGGTAGTTGACCGACTCGAAGCGGGTGACCCAGCTGAGCGCCGCCTTGGCCGAGGGCAGCTTGAAGTCCTTGCGGTACCAGCCGACGCCGCCCATGAAGGACTCGACGCTCTCGTCCGTCGCGTTCCACGCGTTGGGGACGCTCGTCGGGCTCCAGCCGTCACGCCTCGTCTGCTTGGCGAAGCCATCCTTGAGGCCGACGTTGCCGGGATCGAGGCGGAAGAGCCACTCGCCGTCCAGGAGGAAGCGACCGTTCGGGCCGGAGTCGTACAGCGCCTGCTCGTCGGGAGCACCTGCCGCCTGGGCCGCGCCGGGGCCGAGCGTGGCGCCCAGAAGCGTCAGCAGGGTGGACAGGACGGCGAGACGGGTGAGGGACATGAGGGATCAGCAGCTCTTCTCGGGAGGCACGGGCGCGCTGAGGCGCAGGAGGGTAACGGAGGCACCGGAGAGCAAGCTCCAGCGGCGACGGACGGTGATGCACTGCACGACGGCCTCGCCGCCGGAGGTGGCATCGGCGGCCCAGGCCACCCGTGAGGGGGCGGTGCGCTCGCCCAGGGTGAAGTTCGCGGCCGAGTCCAGCCGGAGGATCTTGACGTCGCCGGGGCGCTGGAGGGTCGAGACCGTCGCCTCCACGCGCCTCGCGCACGGGCCGGCGCAGCCCTCCAGGCGTCGGAGGACGGCGTCCGAGTCGCCGCGCGCCTCGTCCTGCAGCAGCGCGTAGACGGCGGCACGCTCGGCGTTCTCGGCGGTGAGGAAGCGAGCGAGCTGGAACGAGATCGCGACGAACGCGATCACGCCCAGCGCGATGAGGATCCCGCGTCGTCGCACCGGGCTACAGGAACTCCGCCCGCGCGGAGAAGTTGCGCGCTGCGGGCCGACCATGCGCCGGCAGCGCTCCCGCCCGGCTCTCTAGAGACGAGCGGTGCGCCGAGGACACCGTCTCGCGGCACCCGAACGGCTTCTCAGCCCGTCTCGCCGAGGCCGTCCGGGTCGTTGAGCTCGAGGAAGCGGCGAACGCTGGCCTCCTGCTGGTCGAGGCGCTCGCCGACGCGCCGCGCGTGCTCGGAGGCACGCTCGGCGAAATCCTCGAGGCAGCGCTCCGGGTCGTCGGGCAGGGGGTACACGTGCGCGACGTCCTGCTGGGCGCAGGCGATGCCCATCGGGGGCAGCCCGAGCGCGAGCGTGCGGGCCGAGCACACCGGGGCCACGGTCAGGTGGTGCTCGGGATCGACGAGGGCCACGGGCATGAGGCGGTGGGCGGGCAGGGCGAGGCGCAACTCGATCGAGCGGTCGACGTCGACGGGACTGTCGGCCAGGGCGGCGAGCGCGTCGCGCCAGATGGCCAGGACCGTGTCGGCGGCCTGCAGGGCGTCGCGCAGCGCGCGCGCCTGCACGGCGTAGAGGTGCTCGGCCTCCTCGCGTGAGTCGGCGCCGGCCAGGTCGAGATCGCAGGGCACCCGGAGCATCTCGCGCGCCGTGATCGCGTCGCCGGCACCGCGGCCACCGTGCGCGACGTAGGTCTGGATCGTGCCGAGGTCGCGGCGGCCGTGGAAGACCACGGTGAGTGCCTGGCTGAGCGGCAGGCCCTCGACGCGCAGGGCCACCGCCGCCGAGGCGTCCGGGTCCAGGAGCGCTCGCGCGAGCAGCTCGTCGGCGCCGTCGTGGTGCTGGTCTGGGTCCTGCATCTGCTCATCCTCTCGCTCGCGGTGCACGATTCTCTTCGACCGCGCGGCGGAAGAACAGGAGGTACCGGTATACCCTCCGGCGAGATGAAGCTCATCTACAAGCCGTTCGGGATCATCATCGGGCTGCTGTCCGGACTGGTCGCCTCGAAGATCTTCTCCGCGATCTGGGGGATCTTCGACAAAGAGGAGCCGCCCAAGCCGACGACCCGCGACACCTCGTGGCCGAAGGTCATCGGCGCAGCTGCGGTGCAGGGCGTGACCTTCAAGGTGACGCGTGCCATCGTCGATCGCCACACGGCGAAGGGCTTTGCCTTCCTGACGGGCGTGTGGCCCGGCCCGAAGAAGACGGAGAAGAGCCAGGCGGCCGCGGCGGTGCGGTAGGCCCTGCTGCTCAACCCGCTGACTCAACGCCGGGCGCGCACGACGAACCCGCGGGCGTGCAGCGTGACCAGCGAATCCTCGAAGGCGGTGAAGTCCTGAGCGAGCAGGTGGTCGATCGGCCGCCCTGCGGGCCCCGCGGTCCGCAGCCAGCGCTTCAGCGCGTCGCCCTGCACCCGCTCGGCGGCCTCCTCGGTGAGCGCGAGCAGGATCGGGAGCTGCGGCTTGTCGTCGAGGTCCCCGCCGACGACGGAGAGCGGATCGGCTCCGAGCACCTGCAGCAGCTCGTCCTCGCTCAGGCCGAGGCGCTGCATGAGGACGGCCGCGGCGGTCGAGGACACCTGCGGATGGTCGCAGCCCGGACGGGGTAGGTGTGGCTCTCGTGCGCGCGCCCGGGACCAAGCGGACCGCCCGGACCCCTGAGGGGCGCCGGTGGCGCGTCGGGCGCCGCTGGCTTCCGGCGGACCGCACGTCACTGCGGCGCCGCAGGCGCGAGGGCGACCGGCGGCGCGACGACGCCGTGGACGCCGACCCCTCCGACGTCGGCAAGCGCTCCGGCGACGGCGACGGCGGGTGGCTGGAGCGTGCGGACGGCGACGGCGGGCGCGGCTTCGACTTCGGCGACCTGCTCGACGGCGAGAGCTTCGCGATCGGACTCGTCCTGGTCGTCGTGCTCGGCCTGCTCTTCCTGCTCGTGTTCCCGCTGCTGGAGGCGGTCATCGTCGTCGTCCTCCTGGCGGGGACGGTGGCCTCCCGCGTGGTGCTGCGCCGGCCTTGGCGCGTCGAGGCGCGGCTGCTCGACGGTGACCGCCCGCGTGCGCGGGCGCACTGGGACGTCGTCGGCTTCCGCCGCTCCGGACGCGTCGCCCGTGAGGTCGCCGAGCACCTCACCGCCACGGGCGAGCTCCCGCGGCACCCGACGGACGAACTGCCCGAGCGGTCCTGAGGTAGACGCCCGGGTCGAGGGAACGGCGGTGGTGTGTTGGCGCACACGGTGGGTGTGGGTCGGGCGACCGGTACGACGGCAACGAGCGCATACCGCCAGGAGCCTGTTGAGGCATCGCCGCGTGGTTTCCGACGGGCGCGCAAGCATTTTCAACAGCTCCTAGATGCGGCGCCCTCGGGCCACGACATCGGCGATCGAACACGGCAGGATGGACGTCGTGTGATCGCGAGCCTCGACAACTTCCAGCAGCGCCACCGCATCGTCGGCTTCCCGCTGGCCGTCATCTACAAGTACTTCGACGACCAGGGCGCCTACCTTGCGGCGCTCATCACGTACTACGGGCTCATCGGGATCTTCCCGCTGCTGCTGCTCGGCTCGACGATCCTGGGCATCGTCCTGAGCGGGAACGCCGAACTGCAGCGCCAGGTTCTCGACTCGGCCTTGAGCCAGTTCCCGGTCATCGGCCGGGAACTCGGCCAGCCCGGACGCATCGGTGGCGGGACCGCCGGGCTCGTCGTCGGCGTGGTCGGCTCGCTCTACGGCGGACTCGGTGTCGCCCAGGCCGCGCAGAACGCGATGAACGCGGCGTGGTCGGTCCCGCGCAACAGCCGGCCGAACCCGTTCAAGGCACGGGCCATCAGCCTGCTGCTGCTGGCGACGGTCGGGCTCGGCGTGATCGCGACGACGGCGCTCTCGGCGGGCCTGACCAACGGCGTGGCCGGCGAGGCGCTCAGTCGCGGCAATCTCCAAGCCCTCGTGCTCGCCGCGACGACGGCGCTCAACGTGGTGATCTTCGCCGTGGCGTTTCGCCTGGCGACCGCCCGGCGGCTCCGGATGGGCGACGTGCTCCCCGGAGCGGTGCTCGCAGCGCTCTTCTACCTGGGGCTGCAGCTCTTCGGCGCGAGCTACGTCGGCTGGATCATCGACCGCTCGAGCGCGACCAGCGGCGTCTTCGCCGTCGTCCTCGGGCTCATCGCCTTCGTCTACGCCACCGCCGTCGCCGTGGTGCTGTGCGTCGAGGTCAACGTCGTCCGGGTAGAGCGGCTATGGCCCCGGGCGCTGCTGACGCCGTTCACCGACAGCGTCGACCTCACGCGGGGCGACCGCAAGGCCTACAGCCGCCAGGCCGAGGCCCAGCGGCTCAAGGGCTTCGAGGACGTCGACGTCACCTTCGGGCCCCGCCCGAGCGACGCGAGTGAAGACTGAAGCTCGCCGAGCGACCGGAGATCTTCCGCGGTCGGCGTCCTATCGAACACCTCGCTCGACGACGATGGCGGTCGCCACACCGATCGCGCCGTTCTTGGTCCGGCGGCGGTACGGGACGTAGACGGCAGTGCGAGACGTACGCAGCCCCCTGTGCTTCCGGGCGGGGGTCGACTCGATTACCGCTACCACCGGGGTCACCATCAGCGAACAGCCTCCTTGGGGGTTGAGAGAACGCCTACCATCTGTCTCCCCGCGCCGGATCGGCAACCCTCAGAGGACACATGTCCTAGCCGTCGCGCCGCTGACTCGGGCGATCTGCCGGCGCGCCGGGTGGCGCGCGGCCGCCAAGCCGGCAGGCCGGCAAGGACGGTCAGAACAGCTGGTTCTCGCCGCCGAACACGTCGGAGACCGAGTCGTCGGTGAAGATCGCGCGGATCGCCTCCGTCAGCAGATCGGCGCAGGAGAGCACGCGGATGTTCGCGGGTGCGCCCGGACGCAGCGGGATCGTGTCGGTGATGACGATCTCCTCGAAGGAGGAGGCGCCGAGATTCTCGAACGCGTTGCCCGAGAAGACGGCGTGGGTCGCGGCCGCGTAGACGCTGCGGGCGCCGGCCGCCAGCACGGTCTCCCCCGCCGCGCGCAGGGTGCCGGCGGTGTCGATGATGTCGTCGACGATCACGGCGGTCTTGCCCCGCACGTCGCCGATGACCGAGGCGATCTCCACGACCTGGTGGGCCGGGCGCTCCTTGTTGAGGATCGCGAGGCCGGCGCCGACCTTCGAGGCGAACGTCTTGTTGAGCTTCACCCGCCCGGCGTCCGGGGCGACGACGACGGGCTCCTCGAGGTGGATGTCCTTGAAGTACTGCGTGAGCATCATCGTCGCCGTCATGTGGTCGAGCGGAACCTGGAAGAACCCCTGGACCTGACCGGCGTGGAGATCCATGGTGACCACGCGATCGGCGCCCGCGGACTCGAGCATCCGCGCGACGAGGCGCGCGCTGATCGGCTCGCGTGGCGCGGACTTCTTGTCCTGGCGCGAGTAGCCGAACCAGGGCATGACGGCGATGACGCGGTGAGCCGAGGCGCCGACCGCGGCGTCGATCATGATCAACAGCTCCATCAGCGCGTCGTTCGGCGTCACGCCCGTGACGGGGTTGCCGCAGGTCGACTGCACGAGGAAGACGTCGGCGCCGCGGATCGACTCCTCGTAGCGGCAGTAGACCTCGCCGGAGGAGAACGTCCTGAGCGTCACGGGGCCTCGCTCGATGCCGAGCTTCCCGGCGATCCGGTTGGCCAGCTCGGGGTTGGCGCGTCCTGAGAAGAGCATGAGCCGCTTGTCGGACTTCAGCGGCAGGCTGGTCGGAGGAGCCAAGGAGGCCTCGCTCAGGTCGACGACGTGCACAGGAGGAGGAAGGGTGTCGTCACGGCGTCGGCGGCTCCGAGCGGGCAGCATAGTCCTCGACGTTGCGCTGACGCGCGCGCGCCACGCCAAGCGCTCCGGGCGGGATGTCCTTCGTGATGACCGACCCCGCGGCCGTCCAGGCGCCGTCTCCCACGGTCACGGGCGCGACGAACGACGTGTGCACGGAGCCCTTCACGCCGGCCCCGATGGTCGTGCGGTGCTTCCGGCGGCCGTCGTAGTTCGCGGTGATGGTCCCCGCCCCGAGGTTGGACCCCGCGCCGACGTCCGCGTCGCCGACGTAGGAGAGATGCGGAACCTTCGCCCCGGGACCGATGTCCGAGTTCTTGACCTCCACGAACGCCCCGACCTTCGCACCCGCGCGCAGGACGGCGTCGGGGCGCAGGTAGGCGAACGGTCCGACGCTGACGCCGTCCTCGGCCGAGGCCCCTGTCGCGTAGGAGTGCACGACGCGCACGTCGTCGCCGAGCACCGTGTCGATCAGCGTGGTGAGCGGACCGATGGTGCAGCCCTCCCCCACCCGCGTGCTGCCGCGCAGCGACGAGCCCGGCTCGATGATGGTGTCCATGCCGACGACCACGTCGGCGTCGACCCTGGTCGTGCCCGGGTCGGCGACGGTGACCCCTGCCTGCATCAGTGCCACGAGGATCCGCCGCTGCGCCACGGCCTGCACGCTCGCGAGCTGCACCCGGTCGTTGACGCCGAGCACGATCCCCGGGTCGTCGACGGGGTGGGCGGCGACCCGGGCGCCCTCCGCGCGCAGCGCCGGGAGGGTGTCGGGAAGGTAGTACTCGCCCTGGGAGTTGTCCGCCGGCAGGCCTTCGAGCGCGCGCTCGAGCGCCTCTGCCTCGAAGCAGAAGATTCCCGTGTTGACCTCGCGGATCGCGAGCTCGGCCGCCGTCGCATCCGCTTCCGTCTTGGTCTCGACGACGCGCAGCACGCCGCCCGCGGTGTCGCGGACGACGCGGCCGTAGCCCGAGGGGTCATCGAGCCGCGTGGTGACCATCGTCGCGGCGGCGCCACCCTCGACGTGCGACGCGACCAGCGCGCGGAGGATGTCGGCCGAGACGAGCGGCACGTCGCCCGAGAGGACGACCACCGGCAGGGACGGCTCGAAGTGCTCGACCGCCGCGCGCACCGCTCCACCCGTCCCGTCCGCGACGGGTTGCACCGCGAGCACGACCCCGTCGGGCAGCCGGCCGTCGAGGACGCCGTCGGCCCCGCCCACGACGATGACCGCCTTCGCACCCGCGTCGCGCGCCGCGAGCACCGGCCAGTGGACCATCGGCCGCCCGCAGACGGGGTGCAGGACCTTCGGGAGCTTGGACCGCATCCGGGTGCCCTGCCCGGCGGCCATCACGACGGCGGTGAACGACACGGGCCGATCCTACGCGGCGCTCCGGCGCTCCCTGCGTCCCGGTCGCCCGCCTCGCTCCCAGGGGCCCTCCGCCGCTGCCCGCGGGTGCTTGCTCCAGCGGCACCCACTTGCGCACCGGGTCGCACGGACGGACTCCGCGCCGCGCGGGGCGCACGGACGCGGCTCTCGCATCGGCGCCTGTTCCGCCGCAATGCGCGGGAGCGTCGCCTTGTAGTGCGTACGTTCGCCGTCGGACGGAAGGCTGGGGAGCAAGGACTTGAACCCTGTTTGCTGGGACCAAAACCCAGTGTCTTGACCAGTTAGACGACTCCCCAGAGGTGCTCGGACCCAGAATACCTCTCGCCCGCGCCGACCGACGCGGGATGCTCGCCTACACGATGGACATCGAGGTCAAGGCCGGTCGAGAAGGGAGCCGGGGTTCGTCGCGCGCCGCACGTCCACCGCGTGGCGCAGGTGGCGCACCAGCTCCTCGGGCGCGAGGGGGTCGGCCGCGAGCGCCCGGGCGTCGGCGGGCGTGACCAGGCGGCGCTCGGAGCGCAGCATCCCGATTCCGCCACCGCGGTCGGCCGCGGCCGCCGCGAGGACCGCGAACCCCTCGCCGAGCAAGTCGAACAGCTCCGGGTGCGGACCGTTCAGCGCCAGGAGGAACGGTGAGCCGTCGGTCGACGGGGCGAAGACGACGTCGAGGCCGTGCCGGAGATCCTCGAGCGCCGTGGTGGCGTGGGCCCGGTCGAGCGCCGGCACGTCGTCGGCGATCAGGAGGACCGGGCCGTCGTGACCGCGCAGGGCGGCAGCCGCCATGAAGGACGACGTGGCCTCGAACGCCCGCCCGGGCGCGACCCCAGCGGCCCAGCGCCGCGCACGCGAGACCAGCTCGCCGCGCAGTGCCGCCGCCGGCCCGGCTCCCAGCACGGCGTCGAGCTCCGGGTCGCGATCGGCGCAGAGCGTGCCGAGGACGACCGCGGCGAGGTCCGGGCTCAGTCCCAGGAGAAGTGCGTGCCGGTCGGGGCCACCTCGGTCGAGGGGAGCGCGGAGAGGGCCCCGGCGAGCGCGCCGGCGAACGTCTCCGTGCTCGCGCCGACGAGGCGGATGAGCTCCTCCATCGGCGTCGGCGCCTCGGGGTTGACGCCGTTGGCGTAGTCCGTGGCGTAGCCCAGGAGCGCGAACGGGAGCTTCGCCTCGCCCGCGAGGACCGCCTCGGGCCCGGCGGTCTGCGAGACGGCGGTGACTCCGGCGCCCATCAGCATCCGGATCTCCGCCTTCGTGTTGAAGCGCGGCCCGTCGACGTGCCCGTAGGTGCCGCCGTCGCGCACGGGCTGCCCGTACTCGCGCGCGCCGGCCAGGAGCGCCTGGCGCAGCGGCTCGGAGAACGGCCCGTCGAAGATCCAGTGACCCCGGCCCGGTGCGCCGGGCTCGGTGTGCAGGGTGCAGATCGAACCGTCGGGCAGCCGGTTGGAGAGGAAGAAGAGGTCGTCGAAGACGACGAGCGAGCCGAGCTCGAGCTCCGGGTCGCACGCACCGCAGACCGTCGCGGCGATGACCGCGTCGGCGCCCGCCGCCGCCAGCGCGGAGATGTTCGCCTGGTGGGTGACCGCGGAGGAGAGCAGCGCGTGGCCCTCGCGGTGGCGCGAGACGTGCACCACGTCGGCTCCCGCGAGGGTGCCGGTGGTCACCGGAACGGTGCCGAAGCGGGTCTCGACCGGGGCGGGCTCACCCGCCTCGAGACCCGGCAGTGCGTACGTGCCAGAGCCGGTGATGATGCCGATGCGCATGGCGCCGGATGCTACTCAGCGCCGCGGCACGCGACCCCCGCCCGCGCCGGCCTCGGTGGCCGGCCCACCGCGCTTGGCGACCCCGAGCACCCGCATCGCCTTCAGCCCGAGCGAGAGCTTCTCCCGCCCGTCGGTGGAGCCGACGTCGAGCCCCGAGAGGTCTCTGACGCGCTCGAGGCGGTAGCGGATCGTGTGGCGGTGGGTGAACAGCCGCTGGGCGGTCCCGGCGACGTTCCCGTCTGCCTCGAGGAACGCCTCGACGGTCTGCACGAGATCGGTCTCGTACTGGTCGTCGTAGGCCACGAGCGGCTCGACGGTCTCGGCGTAGAAGCGCTGCAGCTCGGCGGGATCCTCGCTCATCGCGGGAAGCAGCAGCCGGTAGGCACCCGTCTCGTCGAAGGCCATGAGCACCCGGTCGCGATCGCCCTCGGCGACGTTGGCCGCCAGCAGCGCCTCGTTGCCGGCCCGAGCGAGGTCCGCCGCGTCGAGCGCGACCCGGGAGCGCCCGAGCGCGAACGTGTGGCCCGGGAGCCCCGCCTGCATCTCGCGCAGCACGCCCTCGGCCGCCCGCTGGGCGGCCGCGTCGTCGGCGCAGGGCACGAGCACCACGACTTCCACCGCCGCGCCCTCCCCCCGCTCGAGGGGGGCGGGTACGGCGACCGCCGCCGTCACCGCCGCCCGCGCGCCGCGCTCGGCGACCGCGAGCACCCGGGCGCGCCAGCCGTCCTCCACGGGCACCTGCCGGTGCGCGCGAACGACCAGGACGCTCGCCCCGTGCTCGAGATCGATGCCGACCGCCGCGGCGCGCTGACAGATCTCCTCCGCCTCGACGACGGCCCGGTCGAGGATCGCGTGGACGAAGGCGGCAGCCGCCTCCTGCGAGGCGCGCTGGGGCGCGCGCAGCCGCTCGACCTCCGAGGCCACCAGCGTGGTGACGAGCCTGACCAGGCTGCTTCCGGGACCCTCGGGTTCGCGTGCGCGCATGCGCAGCAGCCCGACGGGCGTGTCGGCCACCCGCAGCTCGACCGTCTCGACGCCCGTGCCGTCGGCGGTGAGCGAGCGCTCGTCGGCCGGGGAGCGCACGTCGACCGCCAGGACGGCGCCCGTGCGGTCGACCAGTACGAGGCTGGCGTCGAGCACGCGGGCGGCGGCGCGAACGACGTCGGGGAGGCCTGCACCGGACTCGACGGCGTCGGTGATCGCGTCAAGCGCTGCGAAGTCGGGCCCGGCGGGGGACTTGGCCGGGGTGGTCATGGGTTCCGTCAAGTCAGGCCTGGATGCGATCCCAGAACCAGACGACGCCCGCGCCCCCGCCGACGCCGACCAGCAGGAAGGCGGCGAGGACGTACAGGCTCAGAAAGCCGGCCCCCATCCGCTCCCACCAGCGCGAGTAGGAGGCGACCGCGGGCACGAGGATGAGGCCGATGTAGGCCGTCAAGGCCAGCGCCCCGCAGATCACGGCCACGACGATGGTGATGGTCTCGTTGCTCATGGCCCGCGCACAGTGTGGCGCACGTGCCCGACGAGGAGCGCGCCGGTCCCGCAGAGCGCGAAGCAGGCGACGCCGAGGCCCGCGCCCGCCACGACGTCCGACAAGTAGTGGGCGCGCAGGTACATCCGGGTCAGCGCGACGGCCACCACGAGCACGACGGATGCCACGACGATCGCGAGCCGCGCGCCCCACCCCGGCAGCACGCGGGCCGCGGCGACGGCGATCGCCACCCAGGCCACGCTGTGTGCGACGTGGGCGCTCGGGAAGCTCGCGCTCGCCGTCTCCACCAGGCCGAGCGGCGGCCGCGCGCGGTCCTCCGAGGCGCGCACGAGCCCCTCGGCCGCGAGCATCAGCACGTAGCCCGAGCCGACCGCCACCGCCTCCATCATCTTGCGCTGGGCGGCGAGCGCGATGCAGCCGATCGCGGTCGCCGCGAGCGTCACCCAGAGCAGTCCGGCGGTCGAGACGCCCTTCGCGATCTCGGTCAGCCAGCCTGCGCGGAGATCGTCGGCGGCCATCAGCCCGCGCACGTCGCCGGGAGTCACCTCGCCGGGGCCGAGCGCCACCGCGTAGCCCGCCACCGCGAAGGCGCCGACGCCGGCGATCGCGAGCAGGGTCGTGAGCTCGAGCCCGAGGTCGCCGGGAGTCACGCGGTCGAGGGCGAAGCGCGCAGGCTGCTCGCCACGACGCACCAGCACCCGGATCACCGGTCCGATCACCGCCCGGCGTTCCTGCGCGGAGACCCACGCACGGGAGCGGGCCCGGTTGGCGGGCACGCGGAAGAACCGCACGAGCGCCACGATCCCGGCCACCACGATGATCGTGGTTCCCAGCGCGAGCGTCCCGGTCTTCGCGTAGTCCAGAACGGTTCCGAAGCTCCGCCAGAACAGGAATCCGAGCAGGCAGAACGTGGAGCCCCACAGCCCCGCACCGATGACGTCGTAGGGCAAAAAGCGCCGCAGCGGCATCCCGCTCGACCCCGCGAGGAACGGTGCGATCGCGCGCACGAGGCCGACGAAGCGCCCGAGCAGGATCGCCTTGCCGCCGTGCTTGTCGAAGAACCCCTCGACCTTCTCGAGGCGGTCCGGGGTGATCGAGACCTTCGCGCCGTGCGTCTCGAGGAACTCACGCCCGAGGCGGCGGCCGAGGTAGAAGCTCACCAGGTCGCCGGCGACCGCACAGGCCCACACCAGTGCGATGAGCGCGACGATGTCGATCTCACCCTGCCCCGCCACGACGCCGCCGACGAGGATCGTCGTCTCGCCCGGGGCCACGAGCCCGACGAACGCCCCGGTCTCGAGGAACGCCAGGCCGCCGACCAGGAGGTACGTCCACGTCCCGAGCGAGCGGCCGAGATCCTCCAGGAGCCGCTCGAGGTTCGGCAGCTCGAACAGCCCGAGGCCGTAGAGGAGGGCGCCCGCGACGGCGATCAGCCCGCCGACCAGCAGCGCCGGTTCGAGCTTGCGCCGCCGGAGGAAGAGGAACGCCGCCAGGACGGCCGCCCCGGCGAGCCACAGCGGCCTCAGCATCGCGTGCCTGCGGCGGCGACGGGCGCGGTGAGCACCAGGCCCGGATGATGGCGGCGCAACGCCTGCGCGGCGCTCCGCGCGGCCCGGGGGTCGACGAAGAGCCCGAGCACGGTCGGTCCCGAGCCCGAGACGAGCGCGTGGTCGGCCCCGGTGTCGCGCACGTCCGCCAGCGCGTTCTCGACCGAGGGCAGCAGGGAGATCGTAGCCGGCGCGAGATCGTTGACCACGAGCGCCCGCGGCAGCCCACCCGGGCGCTTCGCGGTCGCTGCCCGGACCTCCTCGAGCCGCGCCGCGAGGTCGTCCGGGGAGCGCTGGAGGCCGAGCCGGTCGAACTCGCGGTAGACCGCCGGGGTCGGGAGCACGCCGGGGCTCGGCACCACCAGGACCCAGCGACCGGGCCAGACCGGCGCGAGCGCCGCGAGCTCCTCGCCCGCGCCCGTGGCCAGGTAACGGCCCGGAACCACCTGCGCGGGCACGTCGGCGCCCAGCCCCGCGGCGATCGAGCGGAGCAGCGCGACGTCCTGCAGCCCCGCCGCGCGCGCGAGGAGCCTGAGCGCGGCCGCCGCGTCCGCGCTGCCGCCCGCCATCCCGGCTGCCACCGGGATCCGCTTGGTCACGCTGATGGTGACGGGTGGCCCGTCCCAGCCGGTCCGCGCGCGGAACGCCGCGACGGCGTCGGAGACGATGTTCGGGCCCTCGACCCCGGGGCAGCGCACGCCGTCGGCCTCCCCCCGTTCGAGGCGCAGCTCGTCGGCCAGGTCGACCGCCTGCATGACCGACACGAGCTCGTGACGACCGTCGGCCTCGCGGGTCCGCCCGACGAAGAGGCAGACGTTGATCTTCGCGGGCGCCCGCTCGGTCATCGCCGCAGCGCCTCGTGGAGCGCCCGGAACTCCTCGGGCTCGAGGCGCTCGGCGCGCTCGTCGGCCGGGTGGCCCAGGGCCACGAGCGCTTCACGCGCGCGGTCGCGCAGGTCCGGCGCGGCCCGCGGCCCGAGCTGGAGCGAGCGCGCCAGCGCCTTGCGGCGGTGTGCGAAGGCCTGCTGGACGAGGCGGCGCAGCGCGGGCTCCGGGGCCGGGCCGTGGCGCTCGAGCAGGACGAGCACCGAGTCGACGTTCGGCACGGGATGAAAGACGGTGCGCGCGACCCTGCGATGCACGCTGACGTCGCAGGCGAGCTGCGCGAGAACCGACGGGACGCCGTAGGCGGCGGTGCCGGGCTGCGCGGCGAAGCGCCGGCCGACCTCCTTCTGCACCATCGCCACCCAGCGCGTGACCCGTGGAAGGTCCTCGACCGTCCGCAGGATCGCCCCGGCGGCGATGCCGTAGGGGAGGTTCGCGACGACCCTCGTCGGCTCGGGAACCAGCGTGGTGAGGTCGAGCTGCATCGCGTCGGAGAAGTGCAGGGTGGCCCGCTCGCCGAACGGGTCGAGCGCGTCGCGCAGCGCGGGCTCCAGCCCGCGGTCGAGCTCGACGACGTGCGTGTGGGCGACCAGGGGCGCGAGGTGCTCGCTCAGGACGCCGAGGCCCCCGCCGATCTCCAGCACCACGTCGTGCTCGCAGAGCGCCGCCGCGCGCGCGATGACTCCCAGGATGTTCGAGTCGATCAGGAAGTTCTGCCCGAGGTCGCGCCTGGGCCGCACCCCGAACTGCTTCAAGCGCCGCAGCGTGGGCTGGCTCGGGAGCTCGGGGACGCTCACCAGCCGTAGAGCTCCGCGGCGTTGCCCTCCACCTGCGCCTCGAGCTCCGCGTACTCGACCCGGCGCACCCCCGCGACGAAGCGCGCCGTGTGAGCGACGTAGGCCGGGACGTTCGGGTGCTTGCGCACAGCCTGCGGCGTGAGGTACGGCGCGTCGGTCTCGACGAGCAGCCGGTCGGCGGGCACGCGCCGGGCGGCGTCGGCCAGGGCGGCGCTCTTCGGATAGGTGACGTTCCCGGCGAACGAGAACCACCAGCCCGCCCGGACGCACTCGTCGACCCGGTCGGCCATCGAGAAGCAGTGCAGCAGCACGCGCACGCCGTCGGCGTGGGCCTTGAGCAGCGTGATCGTGTCGTCGTCCGCGGCACGGGTGTGGATCACCAGCGGCTTGGCGACCTCGCGCGCGAGTGCGACCTGCGCGAGGAACGCGCGCATCTGCTCCTCCCGCGGCGCGCCGTCGCGGAAGAAGTCCAGGCCGGTCTCGCCGATCGCGGCGCAGCGTGGGTGCGCCGCGAGGGCGCGGAGATCCTCGAGCGCGGCGTCGTCGAAGCCCTGAGCGCTGTTCGGGTGCCGCCCGACCGCTGCCCACACCGCGCCGAACCCTTCGGCCGCCGCCAGCGCGCTGCGGTTCGATCGCTCGTCGGTGCCGACGGTCAGGATCTTCGTCACCCCGGCCTCCCGGGCCGCCGCCACGAGCTCGTCGTCGGGCGGGGCGCAGGAGTCCAGGTGCGTGTGGGCGTCGATCACGCCGGGGCGGCGTCGTGCTTGGGAAACAGCGGGGCGAGCCTGTCGACCGCGGTGACGGCGCCGGCGCCGAACGCCGCGGCCGCCCAGGAGTCGTCCGGGGCGCCGAGCGCCGCGAGCAGCCGCGCGGCCGTCGCCGGCAGGTAGGCCGCGAGCAGGACGGTCACGGTGCGCAGCCCCTCGACGAGCGTCGCGAGGGCGACGTCGAGCTGCTCTCGGCGTGCCGGGTCCTTGGCGAGCTTCCACGGCGCCTGCTCCTCGACGTAACGGTTCAGGCGCCGCACCCGGGCCCAGATCGCCTCGAGCGCCTGCGTGAGCTCGCCGCGGTCGATTCTCGCGGCGACCTCACCCGCCAGCCCGTCGAAGTCCTCGCGGAGCTCCAGCGCGTCCCCCGCCGGCACCGCGCCGTCGCGGTACTTGACGACCATCGCGCTCACCCGGCTCGCGAGGTTGCCGAAGTCGTTGGCCAGCTCGGTCTCGTAGCGCTGCTCGAAGGCCGCGGGGGAGACCGACCCGTCACCACCGAAGGCGACGTCGCGCAAGACGTAGAAGCGCAGGGAGTCGACCCCGAAGCGCTCGATGATCGCGAACGGGTCGAGGACGTTGCCGAGCGACTTGCTCATCTTCTCGCCGTCCATGAGCAGGTATCCGTGCACGAGGATGTGGCGCGGGACCGGGAGGCCCGCGGCCATCAGCAGCGCGGGCCAGAAGACGCAGTGGAACTTGAGGATGTCCTTGCCGACGATGTGGAAGTCCGCCGGCCAGAAGCGCTGGGTCAGGTCTTCACCGGGGACGGCGTACTCGAGCGCGGTGTAGTAGTTCAGGAGCGCGTCGAACCACACGTAGAAGACGTGCGCCGGGTCCCAGGGCACCTGGACGCCCCACTGCAGCTTCGCGCCGCGCGAGAGCGAGACGTCCTGCAGGCCGCCCTCGATGAAGGCGAGCGCCTCGTTGCGGCGGGCGGGCGGCAGCACGAAGTCCGGCTGTTCGGCGTAGAGCGCCTCGAGACGCGCCTGGAACGCGGAGAGCTTGAAGAACCAGTTCTCCTCGCTCTCGCGCGTGAGCTCGATGTGGTGGACCGGGCACTTCGAGCCGTCCTCCACCTCGTTCTCGGTCTTGAAGTCCGCGCAGCGCGGGCAGTACCAGCCCTCGTAGCGGCCGAGCTCGACGTAGCCGTTGTCCTTGACGGCCTGCAGCAGGCGCTGCACGCCCGCCTTGTGCTCCGGGTCGGTCGTGCGGATGAAGAAGTCGTTGGAGGCGCCGAGCTGCGGCGCGAGCGCCTTGAAGCGCTCCGCGTTCTCGTCGGCGAGGGCCTGCGGAGTGACGCCGAGCTTCTCCGCGGCGAGCGCGACCGGCTCGCCGTGCTCGTCGGTACCCGTCAAGAAGAAGACGTCGTCGCCCCGCTGGCGGTGGTGGCGGGCCATCACGTCGGCCGCGATCGTCGTGTACGCGTGCCCCAGGTGCGGGGCGCCGTTGACGTAGTAGATCGGGGTGGTGACGGTGAAGGACATGGCCACCTGGAGGCTAGGAGACTGTTGCGGTGTTCGCGTGGTCGCTCGGTACCACCTCGCGCACCGAGCGATCGGCCGAGGATCTCGAGCTGCGGGAAGCCTCGCCCGGGGTGGGCACTACTTGCGCTCGAGCAGCCCCTGGTAGAGCGCGTTGGCCGGCGCGCCCGTGAGCTCCGCGACGACCTGGGCGGCCGGGCGTGCCCTCGCGCCCGCGGCCACGAGGCGCTCCAGGGCGTCCAGGGCGGCCACGAGATCCGGAGCGACCGGGGGCGGCGGGCCGATGACGAGCACCACCTCCCCACGCGGCTCCGCGTGGGCGTAGCGCGCCGCGAGCTCGGTGGCGCCTCCGCGGACGACCTCCTCGTGGAGCTTGGTCAGCTCGCGGCAGACCGCGACCGGCCGATCGCGATCGACTTCGGCCAGTGCGGCGAGCGCGGCCGCGGTGCGGTGCGGCGACTCGAACGCGACGAGGGTCTCGCGGGCGCCTGAGAACAGCGCCCGCAGCTCGCCCGCCTTGCGGGGAAGGAAGCCGACGAAGCGCCAGGTATCGGCCGGAAGCGCGCTGGCCACGACCGCCGCGAGCACCGCGCTCGGCCCCGGCAGCACCTCGACGCGGCCGCCTGCGGCGACGACCTCGCGCACTAGCACGTGCCCGGGGTCGCTCACGAGCGGCATGCCCGCGTCGGTCACGAGCGCCACGGTCTCCCCCGCGGCGATCCGGGCCACGAGCTCGGGCGCCCGCTGGGTCTCGTTGTGCTCGTGATAGCTGACGAGCTTGGCGGTGATGCCGTGGCGCTTGAGCAGCCCGAGGGTGTGGCGCGTGTCCTCGCAGGCGACGACGTCGGCGGTCCGGAGCGTCGCGAGCAGCCGCAGCGTCACGTCGTCGAGGTTGCCGATGGGGGTCGCGCACACGACCAGGCGGCCGCTCATCCGCCCGCGCGCTCTGCTTCCTCCGCGCCGTCACGGGCGAGGATCGCGGCGCCGAGCATCCCGCTCTCCGCGCCGAAGCGCGCGGGGACGATCCGGGCGGCCTCCCTCGACGGCGAGAGCGCGCGCTGCGCGAGCACCTCGCGCGCGGGCTCCAGCAGCAGCTCGCCCGCGGCGATGACGCCGCCGCCGACGACGACCACCGACGGGTTGAAGATGTTCACGAGCGACGCGATCCCGATCCCGAGGTACTCACCCACCCGGCGCATGACCGCGCCGGCCGTCGGGTCGCCGTCGTGGGCGAGCTCGGTCACGAGCGCGCCCGTCATCACCCGGCCCTCCGCGAGGGCCCGGCCGAGCCCGCTGGCCGGGTGCTCGTGGGCGGCCTGGAGCCCGTCGCGGCCCAGTGCGGTCCCGCTCGCCAGGGCCTCGAGGCAGCCCCGGCTGGGGCAGTTGCCCTGGCAGCGCGGGCCGTCGAGGTCGATGACCATGTGGCCGAGCTCTCCCGCCGAGCCGAGCGCACCGCGCACGAGCGCACCGTCCACGACGATCGCGCCGCCGATGCCGGTGCCCAGCGTGAGCAGCAGTGCGTGCTTCGCCCCCCGGGCGGCGCCGAAGCGGTGCTCGGCGAGCATCGCGACGTTCGCGTCGTTGTCGACGAAGACCGGGAGCCCCAGGCGCTCGGCCATGACGTCGCGGAACGGCACGTCACGAATCGGCAGGTGGACCGTCGAGACCGCGACGGCCCTCTCGTGGTCGAAGAGGGAGGGAATGCCGAATCCGACCGCCCGCACCTCGCCGCCGACGGCCGCGCGCGCCTCCTCGACCACCGACGCGACCGCGTCGATCACCGCCCTGAGGTCGCTGGCCGGAGCCAGGCGGTAGGCCCGGTGATGCACGTCCAGCCCGGCGTCGACTGCTCCGGCGAGCAGCTTGGTTCCGCCCAGGTCGACGCCGATGACACAGCCGCCGGCCACTGGCAGCACCATACTGAGCGCCGTGGCGCCCGACCCACCCGAGCGACCCGGCCCACCGGCTCCCGGCGCGCCGCCGCCGTACACGAAGTACCGCGCCCGCCGCAACCCGTTCGGGCGCGCCGACGCCGCGCCTTCGGTGGGCGAAGCCGACTCCCGCCCCTACAACGTGCACCGCGCGGGCAGCGGCGACGGGCGGAACCGTCCGCGCCTGCGGCTGCCGCGGCGCCGCCCGGCCGGCCTGTCTCCCGGGCGCGTCGCGCTGCGGGTGCTGCTCGCGGCCGTGGCGTGGCTCGTGCTCAGCGGCGTCCTCTTCCTGATCTCCGCCCTCGTGCACCGCGACGACGTCGGCGGCGGCCTCACTTCGAGCGGCTTCCCGCCCGTGAGCCCGACCACCGTGCTCGTGCTGGGGTCGGACAGGCGCCCGCAGGGCTCGGGCGAGCCGGGCGCCCGCGGCGACGCTGCGCGCGCGGACTCCATCCTGCTGCTGCGCACCGGCGGCGGCCACTCCTCACGGCTGTCGATCCCGCGCGACACCGTCGTAGACATCCCGGGCCGCGGGGCGAACAAGGTCAACGCCGCGTTCGCGTTCGGCGGGGCGAGCCTCATGGCCGAGACGATCACCGCGAATCTCGGCATCGAGATCGACCACGTCGTCGAGGTGAGCTTCTCGAACTTCCCCGACCTCATCGACGCGATGGGGGGCATCGACTACCAGGGTGGCTGCGTCGTGTCCAAGATCAACGGCGGCTTCAAGAACGGGGGCTACACGTTGCGCCTGAAGAGCGGCAAGACGCGGATCGACGGCGAGCAAGCCCTCGCGCTGGCCCGGACGCGCAAGAATCTGTGCAATCCGCGGGAGTCGGACCTCACCCGCGCGCGCCGCCAGCAGAAGCTCTTCGCCGCGATGAAGTCCCGTCTCGTCTCCCCGGGCGCCTTCATCCGGCTCCCGTTCATCTCCTGGGCGGTGCCGAAGTCGCTGCGCTCGGACATGGGCGGCCCGACCCTCCTCGGGCTGTTCGCCGCCCTGGCCACCTCGGGAACGCCGCCGACGCGCATCCTCAAGCCCACGGGCGACGTCACCCTGCCCGACGGAGGCCAGGCGCTGAAGGTCGACGAGGCGAGCCGGCAGCGTGCGGCGGCGCGGTTCCTGCGCGAGTAGGGCAGAGTCCGGCGGAGACCTACAGCTCGCGCTCCGGCGCGGTGAGCGGGCCGCCGGCGTCGCCGGTGTTGACCGTCCCGCGCGGCTCGATGAGCAGCACGTGACACTCTGCGTCCGCCTTCGGGCAGTGCTCGACCCCGGCGGGCACGACGTAGAGCTCCCCGGCCTTCAGCACGACGTCGTCGCGGTCGCGCAGCTGGATGGTGAGCCGGCCGTCGAGGACGAGGAAGAAGTCGTCCGTGTCCGCGTGGCTGTGCCAGACGAACTCGCCGTCGACCTTCACCACGGCCAGCTTGTTGTCGTTGTAGTGCCCGACGATGCCCGGCCGGTAGGGCGCGTCGAGCCGGGCGAGGGCGGCGGCGAGGTTGACCGCGCCGCCCGCGGCCATCAGGCGGCGGCGTCCTTCCTGGCCGGCTTGTCCGCCTTCGGCGCGGCCGGCTTGGCGTCCGACGAGGACCCGGAGGACTTGCTCGAGGAGGAGCCCGAGTCCGACGCCGACGGGCTGCTCTTGTCAGCCTTCTCCCGCTTCTCCTTGGACTTCTCGGAGTGGTCGGCGGCACCGCTCTCGCCGGACTGCTCGAGCTCACGGTTGCGGTTGCGGGTGCCGTAGTCGGTGTTGTGGAAGCCCTTGCCCTTGAAGTGGATCGCGGGCGCGTGGAACACCTTCTCGACGGGGACGCCGGTCTCGGGATCGTGCGTGAGCGTCGCTTCGGCGAAGCTCTGCAACACGTCGAACTTGGTGCCGTCGGGACGGCGGTACTCGTAGATCGGCATACGGCGGACAGTCTAGCCGAGCGTTCCTGGCACTCTCAACCCACGAGTGCCAGCCCGGAGACCGCCGGTAGGCTGCGGGGATGGCCGAAGACACAGTGACCATGGAGAAGCTCGTCGCGCTGTGCAAGCGGCGCGGTCTCATCTTCGCCTCCAGCGAGATCTACGGCGGCATCGGCTCGACCTACGACTACGGCCACTACGGCGTCCTGCTGAAGACGAACGTCAAGAACGAGTGGTGGCGCTCCATGCTCGCCGAGCGCGACGACATCGTGGCGCTCGACTCGGCGATCCTGCAGCACCCGCGCGTGTGGGAGGCCTCGGGCCATCTGGCCGGATTCACGGACCCGATGGTCGACTGCCGCACCTGCAAGTCCCGCTTCCGCGCCGACCATCTCGAGGAGCGCGCCCCGGGCCTGAACTGCCCGCAGAAGCCGAGCAGGCTTCCCGGCGAGGGGCCCGACTGTGACCTGACCCCCGCGCGCGACTTCAACCTCATGTTCAAGACGACCGTGGGCCCCGTCGAGGAGACCGGCTCGGTCGCGTACCTGCGTCCCGAGACCGCGCAGGGCATCTTCATCAACTTCAAGAACGTCCTGCAGTTCTCGCGCAAGAAGCCGCCGTTCGGCATCGCGCAGGTCGGCAAGTCCTTCCGCAACGAGATCACGCCCGGGAACTTCGTCTTTCGCACGCGCGAGTTCGAGCAGATGGAGATGGAGTTCTTCGTTCCGCCGGCCGAGGCGCCGCAGTGGTACGCGGCCTGGAAGCAGGAGCGCTTCGACTGGTATGAGCGGCTCGGGATCCGCCCCGACAAGCTGCGCCTGCGCGAGCACGACGCCGGCGAGCTGTCGCACTACTCCAGCGCCACCGCCGACGTGGAGTACCTCTTCCCCATCGGCTGGTCCGAGCTCGAGGGCATCGCCAACCGCGGCGATTTCGACCTGACCCAGCACGCCGAGTACTCCGGGGAGAAGCTCGAGTACTTCGACCAGCCCACGAACGAGCGCTACGTCCCGCACGTGATCGAGCCCGCGGCCGGCGCGGACCGCGCGACGCTCGCGTTCCTCGCCGACGCCTACGCGGAGGAGGAGGTCGAGGGCGAGCTGCGCACGGTCCTCAAGCTCCACCCGCGCCTGGCGCCCGTCAAGGTCGCGGTGCTCCCGCTCGTGCGCAAGGACGGCCAGCCCGAGCTCGCCCGCGAGCTGTTCACCGGCCTGCGCGGCACGATGCAGTCCGAGCTCGACGAGGGCGGCTCGATCGGCAAGCGCTACCGCCGCCAGGACGAGATCGGCACGCCGTACTGCGTCACCGTCGACCACCAGTCCGTCGAGGACGGCACGGTCACCGTGCGCGAGCGCGACTCGCTCGCGCAAGCGCGCGTCCACCGCGACGAGCTGGTCGGCCACCTGGCCGCCCGGCTCGCCTCGCCGTGGCGGTCGCCGAAGCTCGCCTAGCCGGACCAGCAGCGGCTCAAGTCGGCGACCCGTCGTCCCGATGGACGTCTCATGCTTCGTCGTCTGCGTCCTGCCCTGGCGATCACCGTGTTGCTGGCCGCGCTCAGTGCCCCGCTCGCGTTTTCTGCCACCGCCGGACCGGACCGCCTGATCGGCTCCGACCTGCTGGACCGGTTGAGCGGCGGAGGCGGCGACGACACGATCCTCGGGCGGGCGGGCGACGACCGGCTCGACGGCGGGACGGGCAACGACACGATCGCCGGCGGCGCGGGAGCCGACCGCATCGACGGCGGGGACGGCGACGACGACGTCGACGGCGGCGCGGACGACGACGCCATCGTCGAGGCGGGCTTCGGCGACGACCGCCTCGCCGGTGGCCCCGGCGACGACGAGCTCCGCGGTAACCGCGGCAACGACGCACTCAGCGGCGGGGACGGGAACGACACGATCTACGGCGGCACGGGCGTCGACGTCATCGACTGTGGCCCCGGGGACGACACCGCGTACGGCAACACGCGCGCCGATCGCGCGAACACGACCAACTGCGAACGCGTGCTCGTCGAGAGCACGGGCCCCGGAGCGCTGTGCGCGAGCGGCGGCACGTGCTCGGGCACGGAGGGCGACGACGTTCTCGACGGCTCGTCGGCCGCCGACCAGCTCTTCGGCCTCGGCGGCGACGACATCATCGCGGGGCGCCGCGGCAACGACACGATCTCCGGCGGCGGCGGCGATGACCGAATCACGGGCGACCGCGGGCGCGACGTGCTGCGCGGAGGCACCGGCAACGACAGGCTGACCGGGGGATACGACAGGGACACGCTCTACGGAGGCGCGGGCAACGACACGCTCAGCCCCGGCTCGGGCGTGAGCGGCGAGATCGTCAGCTGCGGGCCTGGCCGCGACACGGCGATCGTCGGCCGCGGGGACCGCACGCGCGGCTGCGAGATCGTCCGGCGCTGACCCGGGCCGCTCGGCGGGGCCGAGCGGCTCCTCGGACACGACCTGTCGGGACCCGACGGGCACCGACGAGAACCCCGAGGCGTCGGTGGTGAGACGCAGGGCCGCAGAACGACGGGGGGCGCCTTGCGGCGCCCCCCGAAGTGGTTGGCCGAGCGGGTCGGCTAGGTCGTGGGTGCGCCCGGGGCGGGCGACGGGACCGGCGTGGCGGGCGCGGTCGTCGAGGTGTAGTCGAACTCCTCTTCAGCGCCGAAGAGCAGGTCGAGCAGCTTGTTGCGCACGTCGGAGGAGACGGCGACGGCAACCCCGGCGCCGACGGTGAGGACGAGGAGCTTGCGGCCGATGCCCCGCTTCTTCTTCTTGGCCGGAGCGTCGGCGAGCGCGTAGCCCACGTCCTTGAGCGCAGCCGCCGCCGTCGCCAGGTTGGCGTGGAGCTTCTTGTCCTCGAGCACGGCCTTGGACGGCGACTTCCCGGAGGCGAGGCGCTCGTACGCGGTGCGAGCCGACTCGTAGGCCACGCGCACGTTGTCGTGCAGGTCTGAGTCGCTCGCGACCTTCTGGATGTAGGGGTTCGACTTCACCGCGTCGACCGCTTCGGCGGCGGTGGCGCCGGCGGCGGCCGCCTTCTTTCTCTTGCTCATGGGCTTTCAGCTCACCTCGGGAGGGGGTCGATGGCAGTGCGTGGGAGCCTATACCCGTTCTACGCCGGTTCCAGCGCAACCTCCAGGACCTCATCGATCTGCTCGACCCAATGGAACTCCAGCTTGGATCGCAGGACGGCCGGTATCTCGTCGACGTCACCCTCGTTGCGCGCCGGCGCGACGATGGTGGTGATGCCGTGGCGCTGGGCCGCCAGCGCCTTCTCCTTCAGCCCGCCGATCGGCAGCACCTGCCCCGTCAGGGTGATCTCTCCGGTCAGCGCCACCTCGTCGCGGACACAGCGACCCGTCAGCAGCGAGACGAGGGCGGTGATCATCGTCACGCCCGCCGACGGGCCGTCCTTGGAAATCGCTCCCGCGGGCACGTGGATGTGCAGATCGTGCTCGGCGAACCAGCCCGGGCCGAGCGCCGGGGCCAGCGCCGAGACGCCCCCGCGCACGTAGGACAGCGCCGCCAGGGCGCTCTCCCGCATCACGTCCCCGAGCTGGCCGGTGATGACCAGCCGCGGCTCCTGGGGCGCGCGCGTCGGCATCGCCGTCGCCTCGACGAAGAGCACGTCGCCGCCGACCGGCGTCCAGGCCAGCCCGGTCGCGACCCCGGGCTGCTGGGTGCGCCGTCGCGTCTCCGCGAAGAACTTCTGGCGGCCGAGCAGCTCCCGGGCCCGCGCCTCGCCGATGGCCGCCCGGCGGGGCCTGGTGCCGTCGCCGCTGGCGATCTCGAAGGCGACCTTGCGGCACAGCGTGCCGATCTCGCGCTCCAGGCCGCGCACCCCCGCTTCGCGCGTGTAGTCGGCGATGAGAGTCCTCAGGGCGCCGTCGGAGATCGAGATCCACGACTTCTTCAGCCCGTTGCGCTCGACTTGTCGCGGCACGAGGTAGCGCTTGGCGATCTGCAGCTTGTCGTCGGCGGTGTAGCCCGCGAGCGGGATGACCTCCATGCGGTCGCGCAGCGGCCCCGGGACCGTGTCCAGGGCGTTCGCCGTCGTGATGAACATGACGTTGGAGAGATTGAACGGGACGTCGAGGTAGTGGTCGCGGAAGGCGCCGTTCTGCTCCGGGTCGAGCACCTCGAGCATCGCCGAGGCCGGATCGCCGCGGTAGTCCGCGCCCATCTTGTCGATCTCGTCGATCATGAACAGCGGGTTGTTGGAGCCCGCGTCGCGCAGCGCACGGATGATCGTGCCCGGCATCGCGCCGATGTAGGTGCGGCGGTGACCGCGGATCTCCGACTCGTCGCGCACGCCACCCGCCGAGATGCGCTCGAACTCACGGCCGAGCGCCTTGGCGATGGAGCGCCCGAGCGAGGTCTTGCCCACGCCGGGGGGCCCGACGAAGCAGAGGATCGAGCCGCGTGCGTCCGGCTTGAGCCTGCGTACCGCTAGGAACTCGAGGATGCGCTCCTTCACCTGGGCGATGTCGTAGTGGTCCTCGTCGAGCACGTCGCGGGCGTGTGCGAGATCGAGGCGATCCTCGGTCGCGCGATCCCACGGCAGCGACGCGATCCACTCGAGGTAGGTGCGGATCACGCCGTGCTCGGCGGCGGCGGGCGGCAGGTTCTCGAGGCGGTTGAGCTCACGGTCGGCCTGCTTGCGCACGTCGGCCGGGAGCTCCATGGCGTGCAACTGCTCGCGCAGCTCGGCCGCCTCTTCGGCCGACTCGTCGAACTCCCCGAGCTCCCGCTTGATCGCCTTGAGCTGCTGGCGCAGGAGGTACTCGCGCTGGCTCTTGTCGATCTCGGACTGCACCTGCGACTGGATCTCCGAGCCGATCGCGACGACCTCGAGCTCGCGCGCGAGTGCCTCGACGAGCTTGCGCAGACGCGCGGCGACGTCCGGCTCCTCGAGCAGGTCCTGCTTCTCCTCGGTCTTCAACCCCACCGAGCCCGCGATCAGGTAGGCGAGGGCGCTCGGGTCCTCGACGTTGGCCACCGCGATCTGCAGTTCCTCGGGGACGTGCCCGGTCTGAGCGATCTCGCCGAACATCCGCAGGACGTTGCGCTGCAGCGCGACGAGCTCCGACGACTCCTCCACCACATCAGGCACCTCGGTGAGCGCGGCGACGAGATAGGGCTCCTCCTGCTCCCAGGAGTCCAGATGCACGCGCTGGGCGCTCTGCACCAGGATTCGCAGGGTGCCGTCGGGGATCTTCAGCATGCGCGCCACCGAGCCGACGACCCCCACGTCGTAGAGCTGCTCGGGACCCGGCGTCTCGTCATCGGGCTCGCGTGAAGCGACCATGACGAGCAGGCGGTTGCCGGCCAGCACGTCGTTGACCAGCTGGACGGAGCGCTCCTGCCCCACCACCAGCGGCATCAGCGTGTCCGGCAGCGGCACCGTCTCGCGCAGCGGCAGCACCGGCAGGCGCGCCGGGGTCCCGCGCTGGCCACCGACCTCGACCTCCTGATGACCGGAGTCCTGGGTGATCTCGATCATGAGCGTTCCCGGGCGGCTTCGACGTCGATCGGCACCTGGCGTGCGCGCGGCCCGGCCGGGGCGAGCGGCAGATCCACCCGGAGGATCCCGTCACGGTAGGTCGCGCGCGCCGCGTCGGCGACCACGTCGGCCCCGAGCGCGATCACGCGGCGAAACGGCCCGAAGTCGATCTCGAGCTGCTGATAGACCCGGCCGTCGGACTCGGCCGGGCGCCGGTGACCCGAGAGCACGAGGTCGCGGCCCTCGATCTCCAAGCTGATCTGGCCGGGGTCGATTCCGGCGAGCTCGGCCTGGACGACGGCGCGCGGCAGCTCGGGCGCGGGCGGGTTCTCGTAGAAGACGTCGACCGCCGGTGAGAAACCGCCACCGCCGCGACGCGTCGTGAGCCCCGGTCCGAAGGCGTCGCCGAACAGCTCGTCCATCTCACGGCGCATCCGCTCGAAGTTCGCGAAGAGGTCACGCTCGGGTCGCATGGGCCGACAGTATCCGGTGCGCGCCGCTGCGCTTGGTGACCACTTAAGGACCGCTTTCAGAAATCAGATTTCGTAGACGGCCCCCTCGGCCGCGATCTCCACCCGCCCGGGGAAGCACGCCGCCGCCTGGTCGCGCGCCCACCCGTGGTCGAGCTCGTCGGAGATGTGCGTCAGGACCAGGCGCCCGGCCTTCGCCCGCGCGCCGTGGTCTCCGGCCTCGGCCGGCGTCAGGTGGCCGCGCACCCCGTCGCGCTCGGGGTGCGGCAGCGTCGCCTCGAGGAGGAGCAGGTCGGTGCCCGCGGCGAAGTCGACCAGCTCTTGAGAGGGCGCGTGGTCGGCGCCGAACGTCATGCGTCCCGAAGCCCCCGTGATCTCCACCGCGTGCGTCGGCAGGTAGTGCGGGACGCGGCGGAAGCGCACGCGGAGCGGACCGATCTCGAGCTCGTCGGCCGCCTCGTACTCCCGCAGGGCGAAGGCGCTCTCGACGTGTCCGGGGGGCATTCCGCCCCCCGCGCAGACCTGCCGGAAGGCGTCCGCCGCGCCGGGCGGCGCGTGCAGCGCCGGCCGCGCCGGGGCGGCCGTCTGAGGCCACTGGTCGAGGGGCACGGGCTGCTGACGCGGCGCGTACGTCAGTCCGGAGGCGAACGGCACGAGGTCCAGGAAGTGGTCGGCGTGGAGGTGGGAGATCACCACCGCGTCGACCTCGACGTAATCGAGGCGCGCGCGCAACTTGCCGAAGACCCCGTTGCCGCAGTCGAGCAGCAGGCGCGTGCTCTCCTCCTCGACGAGGTACCCGCTGCACGCCCCGCCCGCGTCCTGCCAGGCGGGCGACTTGCCCAGCACCGTGATGCGCACCGCGGTTCCTCTCCGTGACCCGACGGCACGTTACCCGCAACGGGTAGGCTCTGAGCAGGAGCGCCGGGAAGACTGGTCGGCAGCTGACCGCCCCTGCCCGAGACCAGGAGATCCGCCTGATGTCCGCTTCCTGCTGCACGCCTCGAGGCGCCTGATGGCGCTGGCCGTCCTGATCTTCGTGGGGGCGCTGGGCCTCGTCGCCTCCGAGCGCGTGGACCGCACCAAGGTCGCCCTCGGCGGCGCGGTGCTGGTCCTCCTGACCCAGACGATCGACCAGGAGCGCGCGATCGAGGCGGTCGACTTCAACACGATCGGGCTGCTCGTCGGGATGATGCTCATCGTCCGGCTGACCGAGCCGACAGGGGTGTTCACCTACGTGGCGATCCGCGCAGGACAGCTCTCCCGCGGGCGGCCATGGGCGGTGGTGGCGTCGCTGGCGGTCGCCACGGCGGTGCTGTCGGCCTTCCTGGACAACCTGACGACCGTGCTGCTGATGGTCCCGATCACGTTCCTGCTGGCCGACGCGCTGGACATCGACCCGATCCCGCTCGTGCTCATCGAGATCATCGCCTCGAACATCGGGGGGACCTCGACGCTGATCGGCGACCCGCCGAACATCCTGATCGCCGGCGCGACGGGGCTGAGCTTCACGGAGTTCATCGTCAACCTCGCGCCGGTGGCGATCGTGGCCTTCGTGGCGGTCACGGGCGGCTTGTTCCTCTTCTTCCGGCGGCGGCTGCAGATCTCCCCGGCGGCGCGGGATCGCGTCATGGAGCTCGACGCGAAGCGCTCGATCGACGACGCCGGCGAGCTGCGCCGACTGATGCCGGTCCTTGGCCTGACGATCCTCGGCTTCTTCTTGCACCAGGCGCTGCACATCGAGCCCGCGACGGTCGCCCTGGCCGGCGCGACGGTCATGCTCGCGCTGACGCGGCAGTCCGTCGAGGAGGCGCTGGCGGGCATCGAGTGGCCGACGCTGTTCTTCTTCATCGGACTGTTCGTGATGGTCGGCGCGCTGGAGGAGACCGGCGCGGTGCAGGAGATCGCCGACGGGATCGCCTCGGTGACCGCCGGCAACCGCACCGCCGAGCTGCTCGGCATCGCGTGGGTGTCGGCGATCGCATCCGGGATCGTCGACAACATCCCGTTCACCGCCACGATGATCCCTGTCGTCGAGCAGCTCAACGAGGCCGACGACGACGCCTACTGGTGGTCGTTGGCGCTCGGCGCCTGCTTCGGCGGCAACGCGACGCTGGTCGCCGCGGCGGCGAACGTGGCGGCGGCCGGGATGGCCGCGCGCGCCGGGCGACCGATCGGGTTCGTCACGTTTCTCAAGGTGGGCATCCCCGCAACGCTGTTGTCCATGGTCATCGCCACCCTCTACATCATCGTGAGGTACATCTAGGCGATGGCACGCCCTGACAGGATCCTCCGTCCCACGGCCGTGACCCGCGGGGTCTGATGCCCCAGTCACTGATCCGCGCCTGCCTCGTCGTCGCGCCGCTGCTGCACGGGCACCAGACCGTCGGCGAAGCGGTACGGCTCCTGGCAGGGCAGGAACTCCCGGCGCTTCCGGTCGTCGACGACACCGAGCGCCTGACCGGGATCTTCGGCGAGCGCGAGTTCATCGCGGCACTGTTCCCGCAGTACCTCGGGACGCTGCGCTCAGCCGCCTTCGTGCGCGCTTCGCTCGACGATGCGCTCGAGCGCCGCCTGCCGTGCCGCGACGAGCCGGTTTCTCGCCACACGAACACCGAGCACGTCGACGTGCCCGAGGACGTCTCCGACGTCCAGCTGGCCGAGACCTTCCTCCATCACCGGGTGCTCATCGCGCCGGTCGTCCGTGACGGGCAGCCCGTCGGGGTGGTGCCGCGCTCCTCCTTCTTCCGGGCGCTGGCGGCGCGCCTGGACGAGCTCGGATGAGCGCGCCGGCCCGGGCACGGGAGCGCCTGGCGGACATGTCGCCCTGGAGCGGCGGCACGGCCCGGCCGCTGCAGGAGTTCCTGCGCACCGAGGCCGGCGGGGCGGTGCTGCTGCTCGCGGCGACCGTCGTGGCGCTCGTCTGGGCCAACTCCCCCCTTTCGGGCGCCTACGAGGACCTGTGGGGCACCAAGCTGACCGTCTCGCTCGGCGGGGGGGAGATCTCCGAGGACCTGCGCCACTGGGTCAACGACGGGCTGATGGTCTTCTTCTTCTACGTCGTCGGGCTGGAGATCCGCCGCGAGCTGTCGATGGGCGAGCTGACCGACAAACGGGAGGCGGCGATCCCGGCCATCGCGGCCCTGGCCGGCATGGTCGTCCCGGCGGTGGTCTACGTCGCCTTCAACCTGGGAGGCGAGGCAGCCCGCGGCTGGGGCATCGTGATGGCGACCGACATCGCGTTCGTGCTCGGCGCCCTGGCCCTGCTCGGCCCGGCATGTCCTGGACAGCTGCGGGTCTTCCTGCTGACGCTGGCGATCGTCGATGACATCGGCGCGATCACCGTCATCGCGGTCTTCTACTCAGCCTCGATCGATCTCCTCGCGCTGGCGATCGCCGCCGGGATGCTCGCGGCGATCCTGCTGCTGCACCCGGTGCGCGTGTGGCGCGGGCCGGCGTACTTCCTCGCCGGGCTGGCGCTGTGGGTGGCGATGGTCAAGTCCGGGGTGCACCCGACGGTCGCCGGCGTGCTGCTCGGGATGCTGACCGCCGTGCACCCGCCCCAGCGCGCCGCCGTCGAGCGCGCCGCCCGGGCGACGCGCTCCTTCCGGCAGGCGCCGACCGCGGGCTCGGCGCGCTCGGCCGTGCTCGAGGTGGGCGGTGCGATGTCGCCCAACGAACGCCTGCAGGAGGCGATGCATCCCTGGACGAGCTACCTGGTCGTCCCCCTGTTCGCCCTGGCCAACGCCGGCGTGGGCCTCTCGACGGACGCACTCCGGGTGGCGCTGAGCTCGCCGGTGACGCTCGGCATCCTCGCCGGGCTGGTGCTGGGCAAGCTCGTGGGGATCACCGCCGTCTCGCTGCTCGGGGTCCGGCTCGGCCTGGGGACATTGCCGCGCGGCGTCGGCACGCGCCAGCTGATGGGCGGCGCGGCGCTCGCGGGCATCGGCTTCACCGTCTCCCTGTTCGTCACCGACCTCGCCTTCGACGACCCGGTCCTGCGCGAGGAGGCGAAGGTCGGGGTGCTCTTCGCCTCCGCGCTGGCGGCGGCGCTGGGCTGGGCGCTGTTCCGGATGGCGGCCCGCGCCGGCGACGGCAACGAGCCCGATCGGCCCCTGCGGCTCGACCCGCCCGTCGACCTGACCCGCGACCACATCCGCGGGCGCTTCGACGCCCCGTTGACCCTCGTGGAGTACGGCGACTTCGAGTGCCCGTTCTGTGGGGCGGCGACCGGGACGGTGGCCGATCTGCGCGAGCGCTTCGGGGGCGAGCTGCGCTACGTCTTCCGCCACCTGCCTTTGCGCGACGTGCACCCGCACGCGGCGCTCGCCGCCCAGGCCGCCGAGGCTGCGGGCGCCCAGGCCGCGTTCTGGCCGATGCACGACCTGCTCTTCGCCCGCCAGGACGCGCTGGAGCTCGAGGACGTCGAGTCCTACGCCGCCGAGCTCGAACTCGACCTGGCGCGCTTTCGCACCGACCTGGAGAACGCGCGCGGCGTCGAGCGGGTGCAGGAGAACGTCGACAGCGCCGCGGCCAGCGGCGTGGCCGGCACGCCGACTTTCTTCGTCGGTGGGCGACGGATCCTCGGCACGCGCGACGCGGACAGCCTGGCCGCCGAGCTGGAGCGTTCGCGCGACGGCTCGCCGTGACCGGGCCCCTCTCTCAGAACCTGTTTCGGAATGAGGCGCCGTCGTGAGGGAGCCGGATCGTGGATGGCCGGCGTCGCGCGATGCCGTGATCAATCCTGTTCGGATTGATGACGCGTCGGGTGGCGTCGGTTGTCGCGAGACGGTTTCCTCACGGCCGCACCTTTTCGAAACAGGTTCTCAGCCCCCGTGCAGCGCGGCCTGCTCCTCCGCGCTCGGGAAGGCCCAGGCGGCCTGCGTGCGGCGCTCGGCGCGAAAGACGAAGCGCAGCTGGCTCGGAGGGCGCAGCCCCTCGGGGGTGTTTGGACGGAAGCTGGCGCAGGGCTCGTCGAGCGCCAGCGCACAGAGCGTGTTGCACCGGAAGTAGCACTGCTCGCATGAGACCTTCTTGACCGCAACCCGACCCTTCGCCATCCGTTCGCCCGACCCTTCGCCGACATCCAGAACACCCTCGAAGGCGCGCACTGAACCAGAACGCCGAACCGAGCGCCAGGCCGAAATCCGCAAAGCGCACGGATCGGGAGATCGTCACGTCGCAAATGCCGCCATTTTGTTGCTTTTGCCTGCAAAGCGACCGAGTCAAGGCTGCTGGACGAACCTTCCGTCGCTCTGAGCGGGATTCACCAGCTGCGTAGCCGGGCGTGGGCGGCGGTCACCTCGGAGGGCGTCGCGGCGCCGACGAGCGCGAGGCTGCGCGCGGTGTCCTCGATCAGGGCCGTGAGGAGCTCGAGGACGCCGGCCTCACCTCCCGCGGCGAGCGCCCAGAGGTAGGGCCGCCCGACGAGCACCGCGTCGGCGCCCAGGGCCAGCGCGCGGACGACATCGGCTCCTGAGCGAATGCCGCCGTCGACCAGCAGCGGGAGGCGGCCCTCGAGCGCGGCGGCGACGTCGCGCAGTGCGACCGCCGTCGGCACGACGCCGTCGAGCTGGCGCCCCCCGTGGTTGGAGACCGCCACCGCAGCGGCTCCCGCCTGCTCGGCCATCAGCGCGTCCTCCGCGGTCAGCACGCCCTTGAGCACCACGGGAAGCCCGCCGGCCTGGCCTACCCACCCGACGTCCTCCCAGGTGGGCGCGTACCAGCCGCCGACGGGCGGCTTGTACGCCCGGCCGGTCCCCGCGCCGAGGTGGTCTGTCAGTGCCACCCCGGGCGGGAAGGCGACCGGGCCGTGGCGCCACTCGCGCTCACGGCGACCGGCGACGGGCAGGTCGATCGTCATGACCACCTGCGCGTACCCGTGTTCGGCGGCACGCTGGAGGATCCGCTGGACCCTTGACCGGTCGGGCTCCATGTAGAGCTGAAACCACTTGGGTGCCGCCGTGGCCGCGGCCACATCGGCCAGGTCGGTCGTCGCGCGCGTGGAGAGGCACATGACCAGCCCCGCGTCGGCCGCGGCGCGCGCGACGGCGAGCTCCCCCTCGGGGTGCAGCAGCCCCTGGGCCGCGGCCGGTGCCAGGACGATCGGCGCCGCCATGGGCGCTCCCAGCAGCTCGACGGCCGGCCGGCCGGCTCCCAAGCCGAGCCCGTGACGGGGACGAAGCCAGACTCGCCGCCAGGCCTCCTGGTTCTCCGCGAGGGTCAGCTCGTCGCCCGCACCGCCCGCGAAGTAGTCGTAGGCCGGCTCGGGCAGCCGGGCGCGGGCCTCGTCGTGCTGGCGGCGCAGAAGCTCCATGGCGCGCGAGCGTAGTCGCGACGGCCACCGCGCTCGGCGCCTCCGTGATGACGTTCGGCCCGCTGCGGGGGCGCGGCGATCGACCCGCGCTCGGTCCTCGTAGGGTCACGAGATGTCCAGCGTCCTCGTCACCGGCGCCACCGGCTTCATCGGGGCCGCGCTGATTCCTCGCCTCCAGGGCGCGGGGCACCGCGTCCGCGCCTACGCGCGACGCCCCGAGGCCGTCACGAGCGGCGTGCCCGTCGTCGCCGGGGACGCCGTGCAGGGGACGGGACTCGACGCTGCGCTCGACGAGATCGACGTCGCCTTCTACCTCGTCCACTCCATGGAGGGCAAGGGCACGGCTCAGAGCTTCGACGGGCTCGAGCTGCGCGCGGCGGAGAACTTCGCCGCGGCCGCGCAGCGCGCCGGCGTCCGACGGGTGATCTACCTGGGCGGCCTCGTCCCGACCGACAAGGTCGCCTCGCGCCACCTCGGCTCGCGGCTGGCCGTCGAGGAGGTGCTGCTCGGCGGCCGGACCCCGGAGGCGGTGGCCTTCCGCGCCTCGCTCGTGGTGGGTGCCCGCTCGCGCTCCTTCCGCTTCCTCGTCCGGCTGGTGGAGCGCGCGCCGCTGCTGCCGCTGCCGGGCTGGTCGGGCAACCGGACGCGGCCGATCGACGAGCGCGACGTGCTTGCGCTCCTACTCGCCGCGGCGCGCTCGGAAGCGGTGACCGGGCCCCTGTCGATGGACATCGCCGGGCCTGACATCGTGACCTACGGCGAGATGGTCGAGGCGATACGCGACCACCTCCTGCTCGGCCGCCCCGCCGTGCGCCTCCCGGTCACGATGACCGCCGTCGCGGCGAAGTTCGCCGCCGCGATAACCGGGGAGGACGTGGGCCTTGTCGAGCCGCTCATGGAGAGTCTCGCTTCCGACCTGCTGCCGCGTGACGAGGCGGCTGCGGCCTTCTTCGGTGTCCGCATGCACTCCTTCGACGCCGCGGTCGAGCACGCGCTCGGCGCGTGGGAGCGCACCCAGGCGCTCGCGGGACGATGACGCGCCCCGGTTGTGACCTTCGAGCAGGCGGGTAGGGCCCGCGCATGGCCTCCCGAGTCCGCGCCGCCGTCGACATCGCCGCCCCGCCCGAGCGGATCTTCGAGGTGGCCATGGCCCCCGAGCGCACCCCGGACTGGGTGACGATCGTCATCCGGGTCGAGGGCTACGACCCTGGGCCGCTGCGCAAGGGCTACGAGATGCGCCAGCGCCTCTGCTTGCGCGGGGTGCCGTTCACCGTCGGCTGGAAGCTCACCGAGCTCGACGCGCCGCGCTTCGCCCGCTGGGACGGCAGGGGGCCGGCGCGCTCCAAGGCGATGATCGAGAATCGCCTCGAGGCAATCGACGGCGGGACGCGCTTCACGTACACCAACGTGTTCAAGACACCGTTCGGCCCGCTCGGCGCCGTGGCGGCGGGCGCGCTCATGGGCGGGCTGCCCGAGCGCGAGGCCTCCGCGTCGCTCGCCCGCCTGAAGGCGCTCATCGAGGACGAACTTTGACCGAGATCCGCACGTCGATCGACATCAACGCCCCTCCCGAGGCGGTCTTCGACGTCGCGCTCGACCCCGAGCGCCTCGGTGACTGGGTCACGATTCATCGCGAGCTGCTCTCCTGCGACGCTGGGGCGCCGCGGCGCGGCATGGAGATGCAGCAGCGCATGAGCCTGCGCGGCGCCCCCTTCAAGGTGAGCTGGGAGCTCGTGGTCTGCGATCGCCCGACGCGCGCCGAGTGGAGGGGCCGCGGCCCCGCGCGCTCCAAGGCCGAGACGGAGTACCGGCTGGATGCCCTGGACGGCGGCGGCACGCGCTTCTTCTACCGCAACGACTTCAAGGCCCCGTTCGGCCCGCTCGGCGCGGTGGCGGGCAGGGCGCTGGTCGGCGGGGTTCCGGAGAAGGAGGCGATCGCCTCGCTCAAGGCGCTCAAGGCGCTGCTCGAGTCGCTCCGGGATTAGGTGCGTCTCGCATCTAGCAGCTTATCGAGTCGCTCCGGGATTAGGTGCGGCCCGCATCTAGCAATTATAGAGCGCCGGTGGCGCCCTTGCAGCATTGACAAACCGGGCGATTTGTGGTGACAGTTAGGGCATGACGGATTTCCTCGACGAGAAGAAGCGCGAGATCAGGTCACGGATGGACGAACTCAAGCCACTCGTCGACGAGTACCGTCGCCTCCAGGACGCTCACGACGCGCTCGACGGCGTCGCGGCCACGGGCCGCTCCGGCGGCGGACGTCGCGCCGCGGGACCCAAGCGACCCGGCGACGCCGCCGGCAACGGCACGTCCCGCGGACGCGGGCGCCCCAAGGGATCGGGCACCCGCGCCAAGGAGGCGCTGCAGCTCGTCAAGGATCGCCCCGGCATCACGATCCCGGAGATCGCCGAGTCGATGGACATCAAGCAGAACTACCTCTATCGCGTCATGCCCGACCTCGAGAAGGACGGCCTGGTGCGCAAGGAGGGCCGGGGTTGGCACCCGCTCGAGGCGGCCTGATCGCCCGCAGGTCGACGGCCCGCGGGCATCTCGGTCCCGCGGCGCGCCGCGCTCAACCGATGAGGCCGAGCCCCTTGACCGCGTCGCGCTCCTCCTTGAGCTCGTTCACCGTGATGTCGATCTTCGACTGCGCGAAGTCGCCCACCTCGAGGCCCGGCTCGATCGTGTAGCTCCCGCCGGTCACGCGGACGGGGAAGGAGGAGACGATGCCCTCCTCCACCCCGTAGGAACCGTCTGACGCGACGGCCATGGAGACCAGGCCCTCGGCGCCGAGCACCCAGTCGCGGACGTGGTCGACGGCGGCGTTGGCCGCCGAGGCGGCGCTGGAGGCGCCGCGCGCCTCGATGATCGCCGCGCCGCGCTTTCCGACCTTCGGCAGGTACTCGTTCTCATACCAGTCCATGTCGTCGATGGCCTCGACGGCCCGCTTGCCGCCGACCTTCGCGTTGAACAAGTCGGGGAACATCGTCGGGGAGTGGTTGCCCCAGATCGCGAGGTCCTCGATATCGGTGACGGTCACGCCGAGCTTGGCCGCGAGCTGCGCGTACGCGCGGTTCTGGTCCAGGCGCGTCATCGCGGTGAACCGCTCTGAGGGCACGTCAGGCGCATTTGCCGCGGTGATCAGCGCGTTCGTGTTGGCCGGGTTGCCCACCACGAGAACCTTGATGTCCTCGGCGGCACCGGCGTTGATCGCCTCGCCCTGCGGCTTGAAGATCGCGCCGTTGGCCTCGAGCAGGTCGGCGCGCTCCATGCCCTTGCTGCGCGGGCGCGCGCCGATCAGCAGCGCGACGTTGCTGCCGTCGAAGGCCTGCTTGGCCTCGGCCGTGATGTCCACGCTCTCGAGCAGCGGGAAGGCGCAGTCGAAGAGCTCCATCGCGGTGCCCTCGGCGGCCTTGAGCGCCGGCTCGATCTCGAGCAGCTTGAGCTTGATCTTCTCGTCGGGGCCGAGCAGCTGCCCGGAGGCGATGCGGAAGAGGACGGCGTAGCCGATCGCCCCGGCGGCGCCCGTGACGGTCACGGTCTTGGACATGTGTTCTCGTTTCCTTTTCGGTGAGCGAAGCGCCGCTCAGGCCATGGCCCTCTGAAGGTTCTCGTCGATCGCGGCCAGCAGCTCCTGGGTGGTGAGGAAGCCCTGGTCAGGCCCGATCAGCGCCGCGAGGTCCTTGGTCATCTGCCCGCTTTCGACGGTCTCGACGCAGACGCGCTCGAGGCGCTCGGCGAACTCGGTGACCGCGGGGGTGTCGTCCAGGCGCCCGCGCGCGGCCAGGCCGCGGGTCCAGGCGAAGATCGAGGCGATCGGGTTGGTCGAGGTCGGCTTGCCCTGCTGATGTGCGCGGAAGTGCCGCGTGACGGTGCCGTGGGCGGCCTCGGCCTCGACGGTCTGGCCGTCAGGAGTCAGCAGCACGGAGGTCATCAGGCCGAGCGAGCCGAAGCCCTGCGCGACGGTGTCGGACTGCACGTCGCCGTCGTAGTTCTTGCAGGCCCAGACGTAGCCTCCCTCCCACTTCAGCGCGGCGGCGACCATGTCGTCGATCAGACGGTGCTCATAGGTGAGGCCCGCGGAGTCGAAGTCGGCCTTGAACTCGGCCTCGAAGACCTCGGCGAAGATGTCCTTGAAGCGCCCGTCATAGCGCTTCAAGATCGTGTTCTTCGTGGAGAGGTACACGGGGAACCCGCGCTCGAGGCCATAGCGCAGCGACGCGCGCGCGAAGTCGCGGATCGAGGCGTCGAGATTGTACATCGCCATCGCGACGCCGCCGCCCGGGAAGTCGTAGACGTCGAGCTCGATCGGCTCGGAGCCGTCCTGGGGCGTGTAGGTCATCGTCAGCGTGCCGGCGCCCGGGACGACGAGGTCGGTCGCCCGGTACTGATCACCGAAGGCGTGGCGGCCGATGACGATCGGCTTCGTCCACCCCGGGACCAGCCGCGGGACGTTCGCGATGACGATGGGCTCGCGGAAGATGACCCCGCCGAGGATGTTGCGGATCGTCCCGTTCGGGGAGCGGTACATGTCCTTGAGGCCGAACTCCTCGACGCGCGCCTCGTCAGGGGTGATCGTCGCGCACTTCACCCCGACGCCGAACTGCCTGATCGCGTTGGCCGCATCCACCGTGACCTGGTCTGAGCTGGCGTCGCGACTCTCGATCCCGAGGTCGTAGTACTTGAGGTCGACCTCGAGGTAGGGAAGGATCAGCTGATCCTTGATGAACTGCCAGATGATCCGCGTCATCTCGTCCCCGTCGAGCTCGACGACGGGGTTCTTCACCTTGATTGTGGCCATGGGTCCCTCTCTCTCAGAAGGTCGAGGCGCCGCAGGTTATTGGGCCTGGTTGGGACGGTGCTCGCCCGGGAGCGCAACTCTCCGACCCTCGTGCGGTTTGGTGCGAACGACTCGCATCCGCACCCTTCCGACAGGAGCAGACCTTGCCCGCAGTCCGCCGCCATCGTGGCCTGACCCTGGCCGCCGCGCTCACGGCGCTGGCCGCCGCGACGCCGGCCGCCGCCGACGCGGCCACCGTCACCGTCACCGGGGACAACGGGAATCCCGTGGCCGTCCCCGCGGGTGCGCCGCCGGTCATCCGGAACATGCGGCCCGAAGTCGGCGTCGCCTTCCCGCCCGGGGAAGGCCGCTACACGCTGGCGGTGACGACCGGGGCCGGCACCGCCGCGAGCCGTGGCACGGACTGCAGCCCACGCGCGTTGCTGGGCCCCTACAACGTCGATTACGCCGGCAACGGCCCCTACACGGTGACCGTCACGAACTTCGCCGCCGAGGACTTCACCTGCGCCACGCCGCTGTCCACCGAGCGGTACGTGTTCGGGATCGTGGCGGGAACGCTGCTGGAGCAGCCGAAACTGCCGTTCCTGCTCCGCGAGCCCGGCAGCTTCTCCACGAACGTCCTCGGGCTGCGCCTCCTGTTGAACCCGGGCGCCGACACCCACGAGGTGCGCTTCGCCCCGAACGCGACCGTCGGCTCCGACGGGGGGATCGTCGGCAACTCGGCCGAGACCCAGGCCGACCGAATGACCGGCGTGGCCCAGCTGCGGTTCCCGGGCCCCGGCTTCTACACCGTCGTGGCGCGTCCGAAGCGCTTCGTCGGAAGCGGCAACATCGGAGCGCCGTGGAGCCCGCCGGTGCGCGTGCTCGTCGTCGCGCCGTTCGACGTCTCGGGCAGCCTGCAGTTCCTCGACTCACGCGGGCCGAGCTACCGCGTGCGCATCCAGTTGCGCGAGAAGAGCGCCCGCGGCCGTGTCGCGGTGGCGCTGGCGCGCGGCAAGCGGGGCGGCAAGTACCGCTCGCTGGGCTCGGCGCGCATCTCGAGTGCCGGGACGGTCACCAAGCGCTTCCGTGCCGGCCGCGCGGGCGCCTACCGGCTGCGGTTCACCTACAAGGGCGCGGGAGCGATCGGCGGCGGCCGCGTGACGTTCCCGATTCGCATCGCCCGCCGGTTCTCGTTCGGCTGAGAACCGGAGCACGAAGCGACGTCCCGGCGAGGGCACACGGGCGCACGCCGGGGCGTCGCTTCCAGCGCATGGGCATCGCACCCACGCGGCCCGGGCGCCGCCTGACCGACGAGGCGCTCGGCGCCAGGAGCCCGCGCCGCAGACGCGACGGCCACACTGCCACCATGGAGCGCATGGGCGGCGGCTCCATCCAGCTCGCACGGCTGTTCGGGATCCGCATCGGAGCGAGCCCGAGCTGGTTCGTCGTCCTCTTCGTCATGGTGTACCTGCTGTCGGGCTACTTCTCCGACGCGCTCGGCGGCTCGGAAGGGGAGGCCTTCGGGATAGCCGTGCTCGCCGCGGGCCTGTTCTTCGTGTCGATCGTCCTGCACGAGCTCGGGCACGCCCGCATCGCCCAGCGCAACGGGATCACCATCAACGGCATCGACCTGTGGTTCTTCGGCGGCGTGGCCAAGCTCGACCGCGACACCGAGAGTCCCGGCGAGGAGTTCCGCATCTCCGCGGCCGGCCCGGCGGTCACGGCGGTCGTCGTCGTCGCCGCGGCGGCGCTGGCGATCACCCTCAGCTCGCCCCGAGAGGTGCTGGACGCGGCCCGCTTCTCAGAGGTGGCGGTCTCCCCCACCATCGCGCTGCTGAGCTGGCTGACGACGATCAACCTCTTCCTGCTCTTATTCAACCTCGTCCCCGCCTTCCCGCTCGACGGCGGCCGCATCGCCCGGGCGATCGCGTGGCGCCTGACGGGCGACAAGCACCGCGGGACGCGAATCGCCGGACGCATGGGGCAGGTGTTCGCCTACCTGATGATCGGCGCCGGTGCCTACCTGGCGTTCACCTCGGACCCCTTCAACGGCGTCTGGTTCATCGTGCTCGGGTTCTTCCTCGGCCAGGGTGCCAGAGGGGCGGTCCTCTCCGCGAACTTCTCCGAGTCGATCGAGGGAGTCACCGTGGCCGACGTCATGGACCCCGAGCCCGCGACCATGGCCGGCAGCACGCCGCTGTCCCCGGCCCGAGAGGAGCTCGAGCGTCGCGGCTGGCCGTGGACGGCCGTCGTGGACGCCGACGGCCGCTACCTCGGAATCCTGGACGCGACGGCCGACGACGACCAGCGGACCGACGAGGGCGAGACCGTTGCCGACGCCGTCCACCGGCACGATCGCCACGAGTTCGCGGTGGGCGGCGCGACGCCGCTCGATGCGCTCTTGACCTCAGAGCCGATGCGTCGCCTGGGCGCGCTCATGGTCGTCGACGAGCACGGGAAACTCATCGGCGTCGTGACCGTCGAACAGGTCCACCGGGCCCTGGCCGCGGCAGCGCCAGGACGCTGAGCCCCGCAGGCCTCAGCCCCACCGGCGACGTATACAGTCCGAGCCGCCACCCAACCGTTTCAGCGCAGAAGAGCCCACATGCCCTCACATGACGTCCTCATCATCGGTGCGGGACTCGCCGGACAGCGTGCGGCCGTGGCCGCCGCCGACGCCGGGGTCTCGGTCGCGATCCTCTCGAAGGTGCATCCGGTTCGCTCGCACTCCGTCTCGGCCGCGGGCGGCATCAACGCTGCGATCTCGGTCACCGACGACTGGCGCTCCCACGCCTACGACACGGTCAAGGGCTCGGACTTCCTCGGCGACCAGGACGCCATCGAGGTGATGTGCTCCGAGGCACCCGACGAGGTCATGCACCTCGAGCACATCGGCGTGACCTTCCACCGCAACGACGACGGCGAGCTCGACCTCCGGGCCTTCGGCGGCGCCTCGATCAAGCGGACGGCCTACGTCGCGGACATCACCGGCCAGGCGATCCTGCACGTGCTCTACGAGCAGCTCATGAAGTACCACGAGACCGTCGACCGCTACGAGGAGTGGTTCACCACCTCGCTGCTGATCGACGAGGACGGCAAGTGCGTCGGCTGCGTGGCGCGCGACATCCGCACGGGCGCGATGGAGACCTTCACCGCCAAGAACGTCATCCTCGCCTCGGGCGGCGCCGGCCAGTGCTACAAGCCGACGACCAACGCCCTGATCTGCACCGCCGACGGCATCGCGCAGGCCTACCATGTGGGGGCGCCGCTGATGGACATGGAGATGGTCCAGTACCACCCGACCACTCTGGTCGAGAACGGCTTTCTGATCACGGAGGGCGCGCGCGGCGAGGGCGCGCACCTGCTCAACGCCGACGGGGATCGCTTCATGGAGAAGTACGCCCCCAACAAGATGGAGCTCGCCTCGCGCGACGTGGTGTCACGCGCGGAGCAGACCGAGATCAACGAGGGTCGCGGCGTAGGGGAGGACGGCTCGGGTATCTACCTGGACATCACCGTCGTCCCCCGCAAGCGCGTCCACGAGGCCCTCCGCGAGATCGTCAACATCGGCAAGGACTTCGCCGGCGTGGACATCACCTCAGAGCCCATCCTCATCCGCCCCGGCCAGCACTACATCATGGGCGGCGTGAAGACCGACATCGACGGCGCGACGCCGGTCGCGGGCCTCTACGCCGCGGGCGAGGTCGCCTGCGTCTCGGTCCACGGCGGCAACCGGCTCGGCGCCAACTCGCTGCTGGACACGCTGATCTTCGGCCGCCGCTCCGGGGAGCACGCCGCGCGGCGTGCGAAAACCATGTCGATGCCGAGCACCACCGACGTGCAGGTGCGCCGCGACGAGCAGCAGATCGCCGCCATCATCGCTCGCGAGAAGGAGGGCCGGCGCATCTCGGAGATCAAGGACGAGCTCGGCCTGGTGATGAACCGCTCCGTCGCGGTCTACCGCGACGAGGCAGGCCTGCAGGAGGCCCACGAGGTCGTCACGCGCCTGAAGGAGGAGTCGCTCAGCGCCTACGTCGACGACCGCGGCGCCGTGTTCAACCAGGACGTGCTCGGCGCGATCGAACTCGGGTACATGCTGGACGCCGCGGAGTGCACGGTCGTGGCGGCGATCGAGCGCAAGGAGTCGCGCGGCGCGCAGTTCCGCACCGACTTCCCCGAGCGCAACGACGACGACTACATGCGACACATCAACACGACGAAGAACGGGGACGCGCCGCACGTGTCCTATACCCCCGTGACGATCACCCAGTGGCAGCCCGAGGAGCGCAAGTACTGATGGCCGACACCCGCAAGCCCGCGCAGGACTTCACGCTGCGCATCCGCCGTTACGACCCGGAGTCGGGCGAAGCGCCGTACTGGGATGAGCACACGATCAACCTCGAGCCGCACCGCTCCGTCCTGGAGGGCATCCTGCAGGCCAGAGGCCGCTTCGACGGCTCGATCGGCATCCGCTGCTCGTGCAAGGCAGCGATCTGCGGCTCCTGCGGCGTGCGGGTCAACGGCCAGGCCGGCCTGGCCTGCCACACGCACCTCGACGCCGCGCTGAAGTCGTCGAGGGACGGCGTCATCGAGGTCGAGCCGATGGGCAACATGCCGATCATCAAGGATCTCGTCGTCGACATGGACGCGGTCCACTGGAAGAAGATCCGGCGCGTCACGCCGTGGCTGCTCGCGCAGGACCCGCTGCCCGAGCGCGAGCACATCGTGCCGCGCGAGGCGATGGTCGACGTCACGCAGTCGATGGCCTGCATCCAGTGCGGCGCGTGCGTCTCTGACTGCCTCTCGATGGAAGTCGATCCGCTGTTCGTGGGGCCCGCGGCGCTCGCCAAGGCGTACCGCTTCGTCGGCGATCCGCGCGACTCACAGCAGTTCGAGCGCCTCAAGGACCTCGCCGAGGATCCGCACGGCATGTACGACTGCACCCACTGCTTCAAGTGCATCGAGGCCTGCCCGAAGGGGGTGGCGCCGATGAACCAGATCATGCGCCTGCGCCGGCGGGCCGGCGGCGACCACCACATCGAGGACCGCAACAACGGCTTCAACCACGAGCACGCCTTCGTGAAGAACATCCGCCGCAACGGGCTGCTGCACGAGAACGACCTGCTCACGGACTCCTTCGGCGGCAAGGCCAGCCCGAAGGCCGCCATGTTCCTCGCCAAGTCTCTGCCGGTCATCACCCGCGCGCTCCTGCGCCGCAAGGCCACGTTGAAGGTCGCCCTGGGGCACCCGCACAAGGCGCCCAAGGACGTCAAGCGCATCTTCGACGTCGTCGAGGGCCGCCCGGAGCGCTACGACCTCAACCTCTACATCACGGGCTACGACGAGGAGCAGTCCGGCGCCGAGGAGCCGAACGTCGGTGCCATCGCCGGCGGCGGCGAGGACGGCCAGGCCATACCCTCCGCGCCCGGTGCCTCCCCGAAGGGGGCGTCCTGACCATGAAGGTCGCCTACTGGCCCGGCTGCGTCTCGCGCGGCTTCACCCCCGAGCTCCACGGCTCCGTGGCGGCGGTCGCGCCGCTGCTCGGCATCGAGCTCGTCGAGCTCGACCGGGCGTGCTGCACGGGCGCCGGCGTCCTCGCCGAGCACTCCCAGGAGCTCGCCGACACGCTCAACGGCCGCACGTTCGCGCTCGCCCAGAAGGAGATGGCCAACGGCGCGGAGCTGATGATGAACATCTGCTCGACCTGCCAGGGCGCCCAGTCGGAGAGCCAGGAGCGCCTCGACGCCAACGCGGAGTACCGCGCGCACGTCAACGAGACCCTGGCGCCCGAAGGACTGACCTATGAGAAGGGCATCTCGAACAAGAACTTCCTCTGGCTGCTCGTCGAGGAGATCGGGCTGGAGAAGCTCTCGTCGCTGGTCGAGCGCCCACTGACCGATCTCAAGGTCGGCCCGTTCTACGGCTGCTACATCGTCCGCCCCGCCGACCGGATACAGATCACCGACGAGCGCCCGCGCGACACCTACCTCGCGCTGGTCATCGAGGCGCTCGGCGGCACCGTGATCGAGTACGCCGGCTCGCACAAGTGCTGCGGCTTCCCGATCATCACCATGAACACCGACGCGTCCCTCAAGCAGGCCGGCATGCACCTCGGTGACGCGGCCGACGCCGACGCGGACTGCCTGGTGACGCCCTGTCCGCTGTGCCACCTGAATCTCGATTTGCAGCAGCCCCTGGCCGAGAAGGTCGTCGGGCGCCCGCTCGAGATGCCCGTGCTGCACCTTCCCCAGCTCGTGGGACTCGCCCTCGGCCTGTCGCCGAAGGAACTCGGACTCGCGCGCCACGTCGTCAAGCCCACGTCGGTCATCGACTGGACCACGACGGTGGTGGCCGGCGTGGGAGCGCAGGACGAGGAGACGGTCACGGGCAGCAGCGTCGCCGGCGAGAAGTAGCCGCCCGGGGGGCCGGGCCGCCGCGCTACCCAGCCGCCCTGAACGCGTCGAGCTGGCGGCGGGTGGTGCGGCGCACGAGCAGCCCGAGCAGGCCGATGCGCCCGAGCAGCCCCGCCACCGGGCCCATCGCCTGCCCGCCCCAGCGGGCGACGTCGAAGCGATCGACCTGCTCGAGGATCTGGCCTTCGGGGGTGAAGCGGTAGGTCGAGCGGACGTCGTTGACCACCGGACGCTGCTTGGGACCGAAGCGGTACGTCGCGATCCAGTTTGCCCTTCCGGTCACGCCCGCGGCCGCGTGCTCGCGCAACTCGACCGCGACGCCCGTGCTGCGGGTCGTGAGCATCCGCCACATCGCTCCGACCTCCGGGCCTTCCAGCCGACCGAAGGCGGGGTCCTGGAAGGTCGCCCCGGGCGCGTAGCAGGCGGCCATCGCCTCACCGTCGGCCGCCGCCAGCGCAGCGTAGAGTCGCTCGATCGTCCCGGCGATGTCGCTCATCCACCGACCCTACGCCCGTACGCGGAAGCGGGCCCCGTCCCGGCCCGCTTCCGTGTCTCTCCCCCTTGCGTACCCCCGGCGTCCGTCTCGCGAAAGCTCGGGCTGCGAACGCAGCGTCGCAGGTGACCGTGCGGGCGTCCTCCCCCGGGCCGGGTGATCTTCGGGTGAGGGTCCGGGCCGCAACGGGTGAAGCGGCCTTCACCGCCTCGCTCACGGGGCGTGGGCCCTGGCGCGCGCCAGCACCCCGACGGCCTGCTTGCGCATCGCCTCGTCGATCATCTCCCCGTCGAGCAGGACGGCCCCTCGGCCGTCGGAGGCGGCCGCGTTGCTGAGCTCCTCCAGGACGGCCGTCGCCCGCGCGACCTCCTGCTCCGTCGGGGAGAAGACCTCGTTGAGCGGGGCGAGCTGGGCGGGATGCAGTGCCCACTTGCCGTCGTACCCGAGGTCGCGCGCGTGGGCGGCCCGGCCGCGGGCGCCCTCCACGTCACGCACGTCGAAGTAGGGACCGTCGATGGCCTGCACGCCGGCGGAGCGGGCCGCGACGAGCACGGAGTTGAGCACCCAGTCCCACTGGTCGCCCGGCGGGCGGCCGAGCGACGCCGCGAGGTCGGCGTAGCCCACGATGAGCGCCTCGACCCGCGGACCGGCCGCCGCGATCTCGTCGACGTTGCGCAGGCCGGCGGCAGTCTCGATCAGCAGCTCGAAGCCGACGGGGGTGGGGGCGACCATGTCCACCAGGCGCGCCAGCAGCTCGACGTCGCCCGCCCGCTCGACCTTCGGCACCACGAGGCAGGCCAGGCGCTCACCCCCACCCTCGAGCAGGTCGATCACGTCGCGCAAACACCACGCGCTGTCGAGCGCGTTGATCCGCACCGCGACGGTCGGGGCCTGCCACTCTCCGGCGCCGAGCGCGGCGACCACCGTGGCGCGGGCCTCGTCCTTGGCCGCCGCGGGGACCGAGTCCTCCAGGTCGATCACGATCTCGTCGGCGGGCAGCCCCCGGGCCTTGTCGAGCATCTTGTCCGACACGCCAGGGACCGACAGGCAGGTTCGTCGCGACCTCATCGCCCGCCGAGGATACGGACTCTCCCACGGATGATCGGGTACTCTGCGCCGCCCCACCGGCCGGTGGGCCCACCTGAAGGAGCTCAGAACTTGCTGGATGCCGCTGAGCGAGTCCGGATCGGCGGACCGCACTTCGAAGACTTCGAGGTCGGGCAGGTGTTCGGCGACGCCCCCGCGCTGACGCTGACCTCCGGACACGCAGCGCTGCACCAGGCGCTGACCGGGGACCGCCTGCGCCTGCCGCTCGACGCGGAGCTCAGCCGCGCCGTCACCGGCCGCGACGCGACGCTCGCCCACCCCAACCTCGTCTGCGACGTGGCGATCGGCCAGTCCACCGGCCCCACCCAGCTCGTGCGGGGAAACCTCTTCTACCGCGGCCTGGTCCTCCAGCACCCCGTCTTCGTGGGCGACACCCTCTCGTCGCGCACGGAGGTCGTCGCGCTGCGCCAGAACCGGCCGCGGTCCGACGGCACCGCCACCGGGCTGGTGGTGCTCCGCATCCGCACGGAGAACCAGCACCGCGAGCCCGTGCTCGACTTCTGGCGCTGTCCGATGATCCCGCTGCGTGACGCGACGGCCCAGACGGGGCACGCCGATCGCTTCGACGACATCCCCGTGGACCTCGATCCCGCGGCGCTGCGCGCCGCGATTCCCGCCGACTGGCGCCTCGATCTCATGCGCGAGCGCGTGAGCGGGCCGTCCTTCGCCGACTTGCAGGCGGGCACGATCTGGGACATCGAGGGCCGCGACACGGTCACCGCGGCGCCCGAGCTCGTGCGCCTCACGCTCAACGTGGCTTCCGTCCACGTCGACGCCGGCGCCGGCGCGCACGGGCGTCGCCTCGTCTACGGCGGGCACACGATCTCGATGGCGGCCGCCCAAGTGGCCCGCGCGCTGCCGAATCTGCTGACGATCGTCGCTTGGCGCGGCTGCGACCACCTTGCGCCCGTGTTCGAGGGCGACGTCCTCAGCACGGAGCTGACGCTGGAAGCCAAGCAGCCCGCGTCCGACGGCGGCCTCGTCGACCTGCGCGCCCGGGTGGCCGCCCACCGCGAGGGCGCCGACGAGCCGGTTCCCGTCCTCGACTGGCGACTGGTGGGGGTGATGGCATGACGGGCATCCTGGACGGCATGCGCGTCGTGGAGGGGTCGGCGTTCGTCGCCGCCCCGCTCGGCGGCATGACCCTGGCTCAGCTCGGCGCCGACGTGATCCGCTTCGATCCGATCGGCGGCGGCCTGGACTACACCCGGTGGCCGATCACCCGGGACGGCCGGAGCCTGTTCTGGGCGGGGATGAACAAGGGCAAGCGCTCGATCCAGGTGGACCTGCGATCGCCGCGGGGACGCGAGCTGCTCGGCGAGCTCATCGGCGCGCCCGGCGACGAGGCCGGCCTGTTCCTCACCAACTTCCCCCTGCGCGGCTGGCTGGATCCCGAGAAGCTCACCGCCCGGCGCGCCGACCTCATCACCGTCAACATCACCGGCAATCACGACGGCTCCTCCGCCGTCGACTATACGATCAACCCGGCAAGCGGGTTCCCCTGGGCCACCGGTCCGCGACACCTTGCGGTGCCCTTCAACCACCTCCTGCCTGCCTGGGATGCCATCACCGGCACGCTCGCCGCGACGGGGCTGCTCGCCGCCGAGCGCCACCGCCGCAAGACCGGCGAGGGTCAGGTCGTCAGCGTCTCACTCTCCGACGTGGCGTTCGGCATGGTCGGCAACCTGGGAAAGATCGCCGAGGTGCAGATCAACCAGAGCGAGCGGCCGAAGGACGGCAACTACCTCTACGGCGCGTTCGGCCGCGACTTCACCACCAAGGAGGGCCGGCGCATCATGATCGTCGCGCTGACCCTGCGCCAGTGGAACAGCCTGGTCGAGGCGACCGGCCTGCACGAGGCCTTCGCGATGCTCGAGAAGATGATGGACGTCGACCTGACCAAAGAGGGCGACCGCTTCAAGGCGCGGGAGGTGATCGGTGCGCTCCTCAAGCCCTGGACCGTCACCCGCACGGTCGATGAGATCAAGGAGATCTTCGACGCGCACGACGTCAGCTGGGGCCCCTACTGGACGTTCAAGGAGCTCGTGGAGAAGGACGAGCGCTGCTCTCCGGCCAACCCCATGTTCGCCGAGGTCGAGCAGCCCGGCATCGGCACGTACCTGATGGGCACCTCCCCCCTGTGCTTCGGCGAGGCAGAGCGCCTCGCGCCCCGGCGCGCCCCGACCCTCGGGGAGCACACGGACGAGATCCTCGCCGACGTGCTCGGCCTGACCGACGCCGAGATCGGCCGCCTCCACTCGGAGAAGGTCGTGGCCGGGCCGGTCGGGGTGGTGGCCTGACCCCGCCGCGCGTCCGGGCTCAGCCGAAGAAGACCTCGGCCGTCGCGAAGAACTCGTCGTCGAGCAGCTTGAGCTCGCCGACCGCCTCCTCGAGCGTGACGCGCACGATGTCGGTCCCGCGCAGCGCGACCATCTTGCCGAAGTCGCCGTCGCTGACGGCGTCGATCGCGCCGACGCCGAAACGCGTGGCCAGGACGCGATCGTAGGCCGTGGGACTGCCGCCGCGCTGGACGTGGCCGAGGATCGTCATCCGCGTCTCGAAGCCGGTCCGCGCCTCGATCTCGCGCTCGAGCATGAGGGCGATGCCGCCGAGGCGCACGTGACCGAAGGCATCCAGCTCGCCGGAGGCGGTGACCAGGCCGCTGCCCTCCGCGGGCTCGGCGCCCTCGGACGCCACGACGATCGAGAAGTTGCGCCCGCTCGCGTGGCGGCGCTGCAGGGAGGCGCAGACCTCGTCGATCTGAAACGGGCGCTCGGGGACGAGGATGACGTCGGCGCCGCCGGCCAGGCCGGCGTAGGCGGCGATCCAGCCCGCGTGGCGGCCCATGACCTCCACGATCATCACGCGGCTGTGCGACTCGGCGGTGGAGTGCAGGCGATCGACCGCGTCCGTGGCGATCTGCACGGCCGTGTGGAAGCCGAACGTGACGTCGGTGCCGGAGAGGTCGTTGTCGATCGTCTTGGGGACACCGACGACCCGAACGCCCTCGCGGGTGAGCTTGCCGGCGACCCCGAGCGTGTCCTCCCCGCCGATCGCGATCAGCGCATCGAGCTCGAGCTCGCTCAGGGAGTCGCGGACCACGGCCGTCCCGTCCGCGCCGTCCTTGAAGAGGTTGGTCCGCGAGGTGCCGATGATCGTGCCGCCGCGGTGCAGGATGCCCGCGGTTGTCTCGGAGGTCAGTTCGACGGTGTTCCGGTCGCGCACACCGGCCCAGCCGTCACGGAAGCCGATGATCTCGTGGCCCTGGTGCAGTGCGCCCTTGCGGACGATTCCCCGGATCACCGCGTTGAGGCCAGGGCAGTCGCCGCCGCCCGTGAGTACTCCGATGCGCGCCATGGCGCGATGCTCGCATACGCGGGTCATGCACCACTTGGCGCCCGCGGTGAGCGTTCGCGCGGACGGGGCCGCAGGGCACCGCGGGCGTAGCAGAGGCCGATGAGCAGTGCCGTCACGGCGAACGCGACCTGGGCGCCGTCGCCTTCGCGGAGGGCGCCGATCCCCCACGTCGCGCGGAAGCCGTAGACGGCCGCGATGAGTATCAGGCCGCTGCGCAGCAGCGGCAGGCGACGCAGGTCTCCTGCGCCCGAGAGCCCGTAGAGTCCGATGACGAGGAAGGCGGCGGCGGTGAACAGCGTCAGCACGTAGGGCAGTGCAGCTCCCTGCGTGGCGAGCCGGCGCATGTCCTCCTCGATCCCGACCGCGCGGAACATGGTCCACGCCCAGATCAGGCCGAGGAGATGGGCGGCGGCGATCACGATGTTCGCCCGGCCCCCGATCCGCAGGGCGCGTGAAGCGGGAAGCTCGGGTCGGCGCGGGGCACCCACCGAGACCCGCGCTGTCCGGGGGACGCGAGTACGCCACGCCGTGACCGCGAACGTCAGCCCGAGCACGACGAAGCACGCGTAGACGTAGACGTAGATCGCCGGCGTGAGCAGCGGGGAGGAGTTCTGAGCGATGGCGTCGGCGAGCGTCCGGCCGAGGCCGTCGAGCCCCACCGTGGTCATGGTCGCAAAGCCCAGCCAGGCCAGCGATGCGCGCAGGCGCCGCGGCACGCGGCGGCCCCACGTCTGGACCATGGAGAGCAGGATCGCCCCGGCCAGTCCGGCGAGGAGCACCGTGCCCCACAGGGCGAGCGTTCGTCCGCCCATCAGGGCCAGGAAGTCCTGCCAGGCCGCTGCGTCGGCGTTCACGCCGAGGGTGCTGCCCAGTGCCCATGCCGCCTTCAGCGCGGCGTAGCCCGCCGCGGCGGCACAGCCCAAGTGGGCCGCCGCGATTGCCTGCTTGTCTGGTGTGGAAGTCATGGGCATCACCCTCGCGGCTGCCCGCGGCGGGTTCCTCCCCTGCGCGAGCGATTCGCCTCCCCCGTGCGAGGGATTTCCGTGGGCCGGGGGTGTGTCACGATCGCCACATGTCCCGAGCACGTGCCCTGCTCGCCATCCCGACGAGCAGCTCCACCTGGCAGCGGTATGCCTATCTCGTGATCGGCGCGGCTCTGGTCCCGCCGTTCGGGACGCTGGCCGGGTTCGTCGCACCGGCGCTGGAGGGCGGGCTCGGAGAGACCGCGGCCTGGACGCTCGCGATCACCCTCTGCGGCATCGCGCTCCCGGTCGCGACGGGAATGCTGCCCGCGGTGCGCGAGCTCGAGATCGGCGCGGCGCGCCGGTTGCTGGGCGTCGAGACCGGCGACCCGCAGGCTCTCGACGCGACGGCCTCGTGGCCGACGCGCTGGCGCTCCGCCGCGTGGTTCGTCGCCCACCTCGTCGTCGGCGGTGTCATCGGCACCTTGACCGTCGTCCTGCCCCCCGCGGTGGTCTCCGCCTGTTCGGTCCCGTTTGCGACCGGAGACGTACAGCTCGGTCAGCTCGATCCGACGGTGCCCGGCGGACCGGGGAGCGCCTGGATCGTGCCCCTCGCCCTGGTCTCACCGCTCGCGCTGGTGTGCCTCGCCGCGGCGGCCGGCGGGGGGCTGGCTCGGCTCGCGCCTCGCCTGCTCGGTCCGACGCCGGCCGAGCGCCTCGCCGCGCTGCAGCGCCACGCGATGCGCCTGGCCGAGCGCAACCGCCTCGCGCGCGAGCTGCACGACTCGGTGGGCCACGCGCTGAGCATCGTGACCGTGCAGGCCGGCGCGGCCGGACGCGTGCTCGACAACGATCCGGCCTTCGCGCGCCAGGCGCTGGCGGACATCGAGACCTCGGCCCGCAACGGCCTGCGCGACCTCGATCACGTCCTCGGCCTGTTGCGCGACGACGCCCCCTCCCGCGCTCCCGTCCCCACCCTGGCCGACCTCCCCGGCCTCGTGGACAGCACGCGGTCGGCCGGCGTGGACCTCAGCGCGGAGCTGACCGGGCGGATCGACGAGGTGCCCCAGGCGGTCTCCCGCGAGGCCTACCGGATCGTGCAGGAGAGCCTGACCAACGCCGCGCGCCACGCGAGCCACCTGCCGGTGAGCCTGAGCCTGGAGATCGGCGCCGACCACCTCGAGCTCGAGCTGAGCAACCCGCTCGACGCCTCGCCTTCGCACCGCCAGGAGGGCGGCGGGCGCGGCCTGAACGGCATCCGGGAGCGTGTCGCCAGCCTGCGCGGCCAGGTGTCCGCCGGTCCGGAGGCCGACCGCTGGCGCGTCGCCGTGCGCCTGCCCCTGCACCCGACGCCGTGACCCTCGGCGTGCTGCTCGTCGACGACGAGCCGCTCATCCGCAGCGGCCTGCGCGCGATCATCCAGGCCGAAGCCGATCTCACGGTGGTCGGCGAGGCCGAGGACGGAGCCGCCGTCACCCCGCTGGTCCGCCGCCTGCGCCCCGACGTCGTCCTGATGGACGTCCGCATGCCCGGCGTCGACGGGATCGAGGCGACGCGCCGCCTGCTCGCCCACTCGGACGACCCACCGCGCGTTCTCGTGCTCACCACCTTCGAGAACGACGACTACGTCTTCGACGCGCTGCGCGCAGGGGCGTCGGGCTTCCTGCTCAAGCGCGCACGCCCCGACGAGGTCGTCCGTGCCATCCGCCTGCTGGCCGCGGGCGACTCGCTGCTGTTCCCCGCCGCGATCCGCGAGCTGGCCGCCCACCACGCCCCCGCCGCGCCTTCACCGGGTGGCCTGGACGCCGCCCGGCTCACCGACCGCGAGGCCGAGGTCCTTCGCCTGATCGCCCAGGGACTGTCCAACGCCGAGATCGCCGGACAGCTTGTCGTCAGTGCCGAGACCGTCAAGACCCACGTGGCCCACCTGCTCACCAAGCTCGAAGCCCGTGACCGCACCCAAGCGGTCATCCGCGCCTACCAGAGCGGGTTCATCAGCCCGGGCTGATCGTCGAGCTCGGGTTGCACTGCGACGTGGCGAACTGCCGGTCAACCTCCGGGCTCGAGCTGCCGATGATGGTCGTGGTGCAGCCGCGTTCGCCCATCACCGTGCTCATCGCGCGCTTCGAGGACCTCTTCGCCCGCGGTCTGCGCGCGTACATCGAAGAGGACGGCGTGCTCCGCCTCGTCGCCACCGACGTCGAGCCGTCTTCGCTCGACCGCCGCCTCTCCACGCTGACGCCGACGGTCGCGATCCTCAACTTCAGCGCGCTGCGGTCCCCGGCCGATGTGCACCACGTCCACGCCGCGCACCCCGCCACCCGGATGCTCGTGCTCGCCGACCATCCGACACCGGCCCAGGCCAACCAGATGCTCGCCTTCGGCGCGACGGCGTGCCTGCCGAAGGAGACGCAGGCCCGCGACGTGCTCAACGCGATACACCTCGCGTCTCGCGGCCTCGTGGTCCTGCCGCGCTCGCTGGGCACCGAGGACTTCGAGCCCGCCCCGATCGGGCCGGAGATCCTGACCCCGCGCGAGGCCGTCGTGCTCGAGCTGCTCCAGGAGAACCGGTCGAACGCCGAGATCGCCAACGCGCTGCACGTCGGCGTGGAGACCGTCCGCACCCACCGCCGCAACATCTACCGCAAGCTGGGCGTGCGCACCCGCCGCGAGCTCTCCGCGCTCGCCCCGGAGTTCCCCGCCCGGCGCCTCTCGCGGCCCGCAGCCGGCAACGCGTTCGACGGCCTTGCGGAGTGACGCAGGATCGACGGCGAGGAAGGACCTCACGCCACCCGCGCGCCCACCAGGCCGCGCTCGTGCAGGACCTCGGCGATCTGGACGGCGTTGAGCGCCGCGCCCTTGCGCAGGTTGTCCGCGACGATCCACAGCGACAGCGCCTGCGGGTGGCCCGGGTCTGAGCGGATGCGCCCGACGTACACCGGGTCGGCGCCGTCGGCGTCGACGGCCATGGGGTAGCCCCCGGCGGCCGGGTCGTCGACCACGACGAGGCCCGGCGCGCCCCGCAGAAGCTCACGGGCATCCTCGGCGGAGAGCGGGGCGCGGGTCTCGACGGTCACCGACTCGGAGTGGCCGTTGACCACGGGCACCCGGACGCAGGTCGGCGAGACGCGGATCGTCTCGTCGCCGAGGATCTTCTTCGTCTCGTTGATCAGCTTGCGCTCCTCGTCGGTGTGGTCGTCGCCGTCGGGGAACGCGCCGGCCTGCGGCAGCGCGTTGAACGCGATGCGGTGCGCGTAGGGGCCGGCGTCGCCCGCGTCCTCGCCGGCGAGCACGCGGCGCGCCTGGTCGAGGAGCGTGTCGACCGCGTTCTTGCCCGTGCCGCTGACGGCCTGGAACGTCGTGACGACGAGCCGCTCGATGCCGACGGCGAGCTGGATCGGCCGCAGCGCGACGACCATCTGCATCGTCGAGCAGTTCGGGTTGGCGACGATGCCCCGGTGGCCGCCGAGGTCGTCCGGGTTGACTTCGGAGACGACGAGCGGCACGGACGGATCCATCCGGAACGCGCTCGAGTTGTCGACCACCACGGCGCCCGCGGCGGCGAACCTCGGCGCCCACTCGCGTGAGATCCCCGCGCCCGCGGAGAACAGCGCGAGGTCGAAGCCCTGGATCGTCTCGGCTTCGAGCGGCTGGACGACGAGGCCCGCGCCGAGGACCCGGCCGACGGAGCGCTCACTCGCGAACGGCACGATCTCCGAGACGGGGAACTCCCGCTCGGCGAGCAACTCGAGCAGGACACCGCCGACCTGGCCGGTGGCTCCGACGACGGCGACACGGTAGGGCGCGGTACTCATGCGAACTCTCCAAAGGGTTGCTCGGGGCGGATGGTGTCCGGGCCGCTGAGCTCGAAGGCGGCGTGGAGCGCGCGGACGGCGTCGGGGACCCGGTCGACGGGAACGACGCAGGAGATGCGGATCGGCGAGGTGGAGATCATCTCGATGTTGATCCCCTGGTCACCGAGGGTCGTGAAGACCTTCGCCGCGACACCGGGGTGGGACTTCATCCCGGCCCCGACGATCGAGACCTTCCCCATGCCATCGTCCGTGAGGATCTCGATGTCGAACTCGTCGCGGATCGACGCCAGCGCGCCGCGCGCCTCCGCCACCTCGTCCTTCGGGATCGTGAAGGACATGTCGGCGAGCCGGCCGCCAGAGACCGGCTCGTTCTGGATGATCATGTCGATGTTCACGTTGGCCACGGCCAGCGCCGTGGTCACCCGCCCCGCGATGCCGGGCGTGTCCGGGACGCCCTTGAGCGTCACGCGGGCCTCCCCGGTCGAGTGGGTGACGGCGGTGATGAGCGGCTGTTCCACGATCTCCTCGGGCGGGACGACGATGGTGCCCGAAGCGTCCTGGAAGCTCGAGCGGCAATGGATGCGGACGCCGTGGTTGCGCGCGTACTCGACGGAGCGCAGCTGGAGGACGCCGGCGCCGGAGGCGCTCATCTCGAGCATCTCGTCGAAGGAGACGAGGTCGAGCTTGCGCGCGTCGGGGACGATTCGCGGGTCGGCGGAGAACACGCCGGCCACGTCGGTGTAGATCTCGCAGACGTCCGCGCCCACCGCGGCGGCCAGCGCGACGGCGGTCGTGTCCGAGCCGCCGCGACCGAGGGTGGTGACGTCCTTGGTGGTACTGACGCCTTGGAAGCCCGCAACGAGCACGATGCGGTCCTCTTCGAGCCCCGCACGGATACGATCGGCGCGCACGTCGAGGATTCGTGCCTTCGTATGAGACGTGTCCGTGACGATGCCTGCTTGTGACCCCGTGAGCGAGATCGCCCTGTGCCCCAGGTCGTTGATGGCCATCGCGCACAGCGCGCAGGAGACGCGCTCGCCCGTGGACAGCAGCATGTCCATCTCGCGCGGGTCGGGCTGGTCGGAGACCTCGAGCGCGGCGGCGATCAGCCGGTCGGTCTCCTTGCCGCGCGCGGAGAGCACGACCACGACGCGCGCCCCCTCCTCCCGCCTGGAGACGATGCGGGCCGCGGCGCGCTTGATGCGCGCGGAGTCGGCGACGGACGTGCCGCCGAACTTCATGACGACGGTGCCAGACATGCGTGCTCGGGAGGATAGGCAGTGAACCCCTGGCGCCGGCGCCTTGTCGCCCTCGCCGTCGCGGGTGCGGCCGGCGGCGGCGCGCTCGCGCTGGCCACGGGCGATGCGGACCCGGGTACGGTCAGCGTCGTCCCCGAGGGTGGCTCGGGCTTCCGGCCCGAGCCCTCGCGAAGAAGCGGGTCGGCCGAGCCGCGGACGTCGAAGGAGCGCGAGCAGCAGCGCCGCGCCGACGCCCGGCTGCCCGTGCCGCTGGCTCGCGCCGCCGCGCGCCTGTTCCTCGTCGGCTTCTCGGGGACGACGCCGAGCGCGCCGTTCTTCGAGCGCCTGCGGGAGCGCGAGTGGGGCGCGGTCCTCGTCGACCGGGCGAACGTCGTCGACGCCGCGCAGCTCACCGCGCTCACGGGCGAGATCGACCTCGTCGCGCGCAACGCGCGCCGGCTGCCTCCGCTCGTGGCGGCTGCGCAGCTCGGCGGGCGCGAGGTCACGGTGAAGGCCATCGGGCCGCGGCGCCAGTCAGCGATCACGAACGCTGCGTCCGCGCGCCGGCAGGCGGGCAGAGCCGGGCGCTCGCTGAGGAAGCTCGGGTTCGACGCGGTGCTGGCTCCCGCGGCGGACCTCAGCGTGGCCGGGGGTCCGTGGGAGCGTCGGGGCTTCTCCGACGACCCTCGGAAGGCCGCGCGCCTGGTCGCCGCCGCCGTCGCGGGCTGGCGGCGGGCGCGGATCGCCCCGGTGGTCGGGCACTTCCCGGGCGAGGGCACCGCATCGCAGGATCCCGAGCTCGGCGTCGCGACCGTCGGCCTCGCGCGAGCGGAGCTGCGCACGCGCGATCAGAGGCCCTTCCGCGCCGTCGTGCGCACCGCGCCCGCCATCCAGCTCTCCGGCGCGCTGTACGCCGACTTCGACCCCGTGACTCCCGCGAGCCTGACTCCGGGCGTCGTGCAGACACTGCGCCGCCAGGGCTTCCGGGGGGCGATCGTCTCCTCGAACCTCACCGCGGCGACCCTGGCGACCGGCGAAGGCGTCGGCGCGGCCGCGGTGGCGGCGCTCAAGGCGGGCTGCGACGTGCTCTACGTTCCCGGCGACCAGCGCGACCAGGAGGAGGCCTACCGCGCCGTCGTCCGGGCCGTGCGCGTCGGGACCATCCCGACCGCGCGGGTGCGCCAGGCGCTCGACCGGATCAACCGCCTGCGCCGCCGGGCGGGGTAGGCCGAGCGAAGACAGTCGCCGCTGTCCCAGCACGCGGGAGAACGGGGGCAGCCACCGATGGTTCGGGCGACGTCGCGATGCCCGATCGGGCCGCCGCGCTACCCGGCAGGCTGCAGGAGGTAGACGACGCGCACGGCACTGGAGAACGTCTCGCGGCCGGGGAGCACGGGGGTCGGGGCGGCCTGTCGACCCGGGCGGACGGCTTCCGCCTGCCCGGTGGAGGCCTCCGGGGTCGACTGCACCCGATCGCTGCCCGGGTCGAGCTCGATGGAGCGCACGCCGACGACGCGGTGCCCCTGCGAGGCGGCGGCCTCGTCGGCGCGACGGCGGGCGTCGGCGAGCGCGGCCTTCTCCGCGCCGAGGCGGCCCTCGGTGCGCTTGGCCTGCGAGAAGGAGAACTCGGGTCCGTCGATGGAGGTCGCGCCGGCGCCCGCGACCGCGTCGAGCGCGCGACCTACCCGCGCGGTGTCCTGCACGCGCACCGCGAAGGCACCGGTGGCGGTGTAGCGGACGCGCAGCGCCCGGGTGCGCCGCGCGCGGATGCGGTCCCGGAAGAGCGAGATCGACGTGGTGGTGATGTCCTCGCGCGGCACCCCGAGCGCCCGAAGGCGACCGACGATCGCGTTCAAACGGCGGTTCGCCGCGTCCCGCGCCCCCCGGGAGGTCGGCGACGTGCGCCGCACCACGGCGTCGAACGTCCCGACGTCCGGGGCGAGCTCGAGCTCCCCGCGCCCCTGCACCCCGAGCGTGCGCTCCGCCGGTTCCTGCGCGAACGCACCGGGCGCCGCGAGCAGCGCGAAGGCGATGGTCAGGACCAAGCGACGCATCGGCCGACACTACTCCGGCGGGGGCTTCGGGCCATATGACCAAGGTCGGTGGCCGTCAAACCAGACACCCCGGCTCAGATCGCGCGGCGGCCGGAGAAGGCCTTGCCCAGGGTGACCTCGTCGGCGTACTCGAGGTCGCCGCCGACGGGCAGGCCGGAGGCCAGGCGGGTGACGGTGACTTCCGGCGCGGACGCGCGCAGGTGCGCGGCGATGTGCAGCGCGGTCGCCTCCCCCGTGGTGGTCGGGTTCGTGGCGATCACGACCTCGGTGATCCTCCCGGCCTCCACGCGCGCGAAGAGCTCGGCGAGCTTCAAGTCCTCGGGGTCGATCCCGTCGATCGGGGAGAGCGCGCCGCCGAGCACGTGGTAGCGGCCGCGGTACTCGTGGGTGCGTTCCACCGGGACGACGTCGCCGGGCTCCTCGACGACGCAGATGAGCGCCGTGTCGCGGCGCTCGTCGCGGCAGATCGGGCAGCGTGCCTCGTCGGCGAGGTTGAAGCAGATCTCGCACAGGCCCATCTTGGCCTTGACCTCGCGGATCGCGTCGGCCAGGCCGAGCGCGTCCTCGGCGTCGGCGCGCAGCAGGTGGAAGGCGAGGCGCTGAGCGGTCCGCTGGCCGATGCCGGGCAGCTTGCCGAGCTCGGTGATGAGACGCTGGACCGGCGGGGCGTAGATACGGCCCGCCCGCCTACATGCCCGGCAGCCCGAGGCTGCCGAGGTCCATCCCGCCCGTGAGGCCACCCATCTTGTTCGCCGCCATCTCCTGCGAGGAGCGCAGGCCCTCGTTGACCGCGGCGAGCACGAGGTCCTGGAGCAGCTCGGGGTCATCCGGGTCGATGGCCTCGGGCTTGATCTCGATGGCCGTGACCTGCTGGTCGCCCGTGACCGTCACGGTGACCATGCCGCCGCCGGCCGTGGCGGTCACGGTGGCGCTCTTGAGCTCCTCCTGGGCCTTGGCCATGTCGGCCTGCATCTTCTGGACCTGCTTCATCATCTGCTGCATGTTCGGCTGGGGCATCAGGGCTTGCTCTCCTCTGGGTCGGGCACGATTTCCTGGGCGTCGAACTCCTGCTTGAAGCGCTCGATCCACTCCGCCTCGGAGACGACCACGGGCGGTGCGACCCCGGGGTCGAGCGTGGAGAGGTCGGCGAGCTCGAAGCTCAAGCGGGGCTGGAAGCCGGCGAGGGCGCGGACGACCTCCGCCAAGGCCGCGCGGTGCGCGCTGGTCTCCGCCTTGCGGCAGAAGAACGCCTGGTGGGTGTCGAAGGCGAGCACGAGGTCGTGGCCGTCGAGCGACTGGGGCACCGCGGCGGCGATGACCCCGTGGAGCAGCGCGTGCTGCTCGCGCAGGCTGTCCAGGACCGCCGGCCAGAGCTCCTTGAGCGCGGCGAGGTCCAAGCTCTGGGGCGCCGGTGCGGGCGGCGCAGGCGCGCCGCCCGGCGGTACCGGGAGCTCGGCGGAGTCCGGCGGCAGCTCGTCGTCGACCTCGAGCGGCGGCTCGGACTCGCGTGGCGCGGCCACGGTCGCCGAGGACGATCGTGTTGGCGCTTGGGTGGCATTCGCGGAGTTGACCGCACGGTCTTCGACTGCCCCGGCCGGCGGCGACTCCTGCGGACCGAACGCAGCGGCCAGCGGTGAGCGGGAGGCGGCCGCCGAGGGACCGGCCGTCGCGATGGGCTCCGCGCGCGGGGGCGGATGGGCGACAGGAGATGCAAGGCTCGCCGGCGCGGGGAGCGGGGGCGGCACGGCGACGGGGCGCGCGGGCTCGGGGGGCGGCGCAACCGCGGCGGCCGTGGCGAGCGCGCGTTCCAAGCGCTCCAGCCGGGCGAGCAGCGCCTTGGTCGACGCGTCGACCTCCGGCGTGGCGGCCTTGACGAGCGCGAGCTCCAGCTGCGTGCGGCTGTCCGCACCGTCCTTGGTCGCGCGCAGCGCCGCCGCGAGCAGGTCGATGAGCCGCACGACGTCCGTGGCCGGGACGCGCTGGGCCTGCTCGGCCAGCCGCGCGTCGCGGTCGGGCGTCACGGAGAGCTGCGGCGGAACTCCGCCGAGCGCTTGGGTGATCAGCAGCTCGCGCGCGTGGGCTTCGAGGTCATGGACGAACTGGGAGACGTCGCGGCCCGTGTCGACCAGCTGCGCCGCAGCGGCGAGGGCGGAGCGCGCGTCGTGGGAGGCGACCGCGTCGAGCGCGCCGAAGAGGAGCTCGGCGTCGGCGACTCCCAGCACGGCGAGCACGTCGTCGACGAGGATCTCGGTGCCCGAGTAGGTCACGAGCTGCTCGAGGGTCCCGAGCGCGTCGCGGAAGGAGCCCGTGGCATGGCGGGCCAGCAGCGCCACCGCGTCCGGCGGGATCGCGATCGCCTCCTGCTCGGCCACGCGCTGCACGACGCGCGCGAGCTGCTCGACGGTCGGACGGGAGAAGTCGAAGCGGTGGCAGCGGTCGACGACGGTCGGCAGCACCTTGCTGGCCTCCGTCGTGGCCAGCACGAAGACCGTCGACGGCGGCGGCTCCTCGAGCGTCTTGAGGAACGCGTTCCACGCCGCCGTGGTCAGCATGTGCGCCTCGTCGAGGATGTAGACCTTGTAGCTGCCGCTGACCGGGGCGAACCGGACGGCGTCGCGCAGCTCGCGGATGTCGTCGACGGAGTTGTTCGAGGCCGCGTCCATCTCGATGACGTCGAGCGAGTTCGCGCTCTGGATCGAGCGGCACGAGTCGCAGCTGCCGCACGGCGCGACGGTCGGGCCGGGCGGTCGCGGGTCCTCGGGTGTGCCGGAGCAGTTGAGGCACGCGGCGAGGATCTTCGCCATCGACGTCTTTCCGGTGCCGCGGGAGCCCACGAACAGGTAGGCGTGATGGACCTTCTCCTGGTCGACGGCGTTGCGCAGGGTGCGAACGACGTGCTCTTGGCCGACGACATCGTCGAACGTGCGCGGGCGGTGGCGGCGGTACAGCGAGGGAGCGGTCGACATCGGGCCGGCTCAGTCTCGCACACCGCGGGCCGGGCTCCGGGGCGCGCCGACAGCGCCGTGACGTAGCCTGCGGCGCGCATGGCACGCGCCCGCTTCGCCGCGGGGATCGGGGCCCTGGCGGCGCTGCTCTTCCTCGTCGCGGGCCACGGCCTCGTCAACTACGACACGCTGTACACGCTGGTCTGGGGCCGCGACCTCGCCCACGGCGAACTGCCCGACTACGACGTCGTGCTCGCTCCCACGCCGCATCCGCTCGCGACGATCCTGGCCGGGCTGGCCACGCCGCTGACCGACGTGCGGGTGGGCGGCCTCGCCGGAGAGCTGGCATCGACCGCCGCGATCGCACTGGCGTTCGTCGCGCTCGCCCTGCTCGGCTGGGTCGTCTTCCGGCTCGGCGCCGCCTGGTTCCACCCCGCGGTCGGCGTGCTCGCGGCGGTGCTGCTGCTCACCCGCAGGCCGGTGCTGGACTTCGGCGCGCGCGCCTACGTCGACCTCCCCTACCTGGTGCTCGTGCTGACCGCGGCGCTCGTCGAGACGCGAGGACCGAAGGCGGGCCGGCCCGTGCTCCTGCTGCTCGGCGCGGCGGGCCTCATCCGCCCCGAGGCGTGGCTGTTCGCCGCGGTCTACCTCCTCTACACGCGCGACCTGCGGCTGCTGCCCTACGCCGCGATCGGGCCGCTCGGCTGGGCGCTGTACGACCTCGCCATCACGGGCGACCCGCTGCACTCGCTGACCGACACGCAGGACAACGCCGAGGCGCTCGAGCGCGTCACGGGGCTCTCGAACGTGCCCGGGACCGTCCCGCGCCGGCTCGGGGAGATCCTGCGCGAGCCCGTCCTGCTGGGCGCCGCCGGCGGCGGCGTGCTGGCACTCGCGTGGCTTCGAGAGCGCGCGGCGCTCGGCGCCGCGATCGGAGTGCTCGGCATGCTCGCCTTCTGCGTCCTGGCCGCCGCCGGCCTGCCGATCCTCGGCCGCTACCTCCTGCTGCCGGCGGCGATCCTCACGATCTTCGCCGCTGCCGGCGTCCTGGGCTGGCTCGCGCTCGGAGCCGACGACCCGCGGCGCCGCCCGTGGCAGGCGTTCGGTGCGCTCGTCGCCGTCGCGCTGCTCGCCTTCGCGCCCGCCCAAGTTGACCGCATCTCTGACCTCCGCCGGGCGCTGAGGATCCAGGAGGGCATCCAGGATGACCTCGCCCGCCTTGTCGCCGACGATGCGCTGGGCTCTGGCTGTCTTCCCGTCACCGTCCCCAACCGCCGCCCGGTCCCGTTGCTGGCCCTCTGGCTCGACCGCCCCCCGCAGTCCTTTGCCACCGCGCAGGACGGCGCCCCCGTCCGCGGCCTCCTGCTGCAGCCCGCCTCCGCCCGGATCGCCGCGGACTACATCCTCGATCCGCGCGATCGCGATCGCTCCGTCGGCGCGCCCCCGGCCAGCTTTCGCCGGGTCGACGGGAACGCGAGCTGGCTGCTGCTCACCTCCGGGTGCGGTTGACACGAGCGTGAGTGAGTGCATACTCACTCTCTCTGACCCGCACGCTCTCCACCGCCGATGCTCGCCGCGAGGCCGTCCTTGCAGCCGCGTTGCCGCTCTTCGCCGAGCGCGGCATCAGCGGCACCCCCACCCTCGCGGTCGCGAAGGCGAGCGGCATCTCGCAGGCCTACCTCTTCCGCCTGTTCCCCACGAAGGCCGACCTCGCCATCGCGCTGATCGAGCGCACGAACGAGCGCGTCCACCAGACCATGGCCGCGGCCGCGGCGGCGGCACGCGCGACGGGCGAGCCGCTCCTGCCGACCATGGGCAAGGCGTACGTGGCCCTCCTCCAGCACGATCGCGACCTGCTTCTCCTCCAGCTCCACGCCCACGCCGCCTCGCTCGAGTCCCCGCAGATTCGCGACGCCATGCGCGACGGCTTCCGCCGGCTGGTCGCCTTCGTCGGGGAGGTCTCCGGTGCCCCCGCCGACGAGGTCCAGCGCTTCTTCGCTCGCGGGATGCTGCTGAACGTCATCGCCGCCCTGGACGTCTGGGAGCTGGACGAGCCCTGGGCACGCCTGCTCGTCGCGCCCCCGCAACCTCCGCCGTCGGGCGGGGGCTGCTGACCCATCGAGGTTCCGGCCGAGGCGGTGGCGCTCGCCGCCTGACGGGCGGACGGTGCTCGGCACTCCGGGGCGCCGCACCTGGCGGGGCGGCGCCTGACGGCGAAGTACGGATCGTGCACCCGGCCTCGTGGACCTCCCCCGGTGACGCTCTCGCCGGGCGACGGCTCCGGTCCGGGCACCCCCGCTGCACACGCCAGACACCGCTTAAGGCTGCTTCCTTCCGGACCTGACCTGGTTCACGGGGCGACGTTGCGCGGGACCCGGGCCATCAACACCGCCTCCGGCGCGCTGACCCCGAGGCAGGACCCCTCAACCGGGGATTCGGCCTCGCTAGAGCGGAACTGCGAGCGACAGGGCGCCGCTACTTCCCCACCTAGCACGATCCACCGGGAAGGCTACCGCTTCCGGCACACTGCCGGTATGGACGACCTCACGACGATCGACCTCGAGCGCGGCGGCAACGAGGCCTCCGACCTGCTGCCGGTGGAGAACGACGCGCTGCTGGCCGCGCACAGCTGGGACCGCGGGTTCTGGACCGTGCTCGACGAGGGCCACGTGGAGGACTGCGTCGCGGTGCTCGGCCACCACGTGGGCGCCGGGGACCGTGAGGGCTGGGAGATCCACGCGCTCACCTGCCTGGCCGGCGAGAACTCCGGGCGCACGACCGACGGCGAGGCCTGCGCGCGCCACGACGGCTGGGTCTACGTCGTCGGCTCGCACTACGGCTCGAAGGACGGTCCGCTGCAGGCCAAGCGGGCGTGGCTCGCGCGCTTCCACGAGCAGAGCATCGACCGCGAGGTCCCGGAGACCGACGTCTCCCTGCAGATCGAGCGCAACCAGTTCCGCCTGCATCGCGTGATCAACGACGCGCTCGACGAGGCCGACGTCGTGCCCATCGTCCCCGGGGACGCCGTGCGCGACCGCTTCATCGCCCAGACGCTCGAACGCGGGGAGCGCAAGGGCAAGAGCTGGGCGCACCGCCTGCGTGACCGCGACGTGCCGATCAACGTCGAGGCGGCCGCGTTCAGGCCGAGCGGCACGCTGCTGCTCGGCCTGCGCTTTCCGACCAGCGCAGACGGCGAGCCGCTGATCGTCGAGCTCGCCGGCGTCCCGGAGATGTTCGAGGACGCGGAGGCGTGGCCGCAGGTGGAGCGCGTCTGGGTGCTCGAGGGCGCGACGCCGCCCGGCACGCTCACGGGCTTTCGCGCGCTCTCCCACGCGGGCGGGGACACCTTCGACGCGATCATCGGCTCGATCGACGCGACGGGCAAGGGCTCGATCCTGCTCGACGACCACCCCGCGGGCGCGGAGGTCGAGTCCGCCCACTGGCGCTTCACGCTTCCGACGGGCGGGACGATCGACGAGGCGATTCGGGTGCGCGGCGAGCACGTGCGGACACTGGACGGGCTGCGCAACGTCGAGGGGCTCTCCGTCGAGGGCGGGCGCGCGCATTACGTCACCGACGAGGACGAGCGCATCCAGCTGCGTTTCGAGTAGCTCAGCGCCTACGGCGCGATCCGCGGGAGGCGCGCGTCGAGCTCGCGGCGCAGCTCCCGCCGCACGCGCTGATCGAGGCCGTCGATCTCCCGCTCGAAGTCGCGTTGGACGACCTCGACCTGATCGTCGAGCTCGGCCTCCAGCGCGTCGCCGAACGACGTCAGCAGGAAGGCGACGGCGCCGATCGTCAGCGCGGTCTGCAGGAGCGCGAGCGCGGCGATCCAGGGCAGGATGCGGCGCGCGTAGGAGCGCCGGCACCAAGGGCAGTGGCGCTCCGCGGTGACCGAGATCGTCGAGCAGTGAGGACAGACGCGCTGGAGCGCCTGGCCCGGGGGAGTCGCCATGGACCGAGGCTAGCCAGCGCATCCCTCACGCATCCGGGTGTGAAAACCAATCGCCCTTCCGGGCGTCCTGAGCCGCGGCTGGCGGGTCAGCCGTTGGCGACGCTCTCGCTGCTGCGGGAGGGGCGGGCGCGGATCTGGGTCCAGTACTCCTCGCGGACGTCGTCGTCAATCTCGACCGCCACGGGTTCGCCGTAGAGGCGGTCGCCGCCGTCCTTGCGCGGCCCGGAGATCCAGAACTCTTCGCCGGTCTCGATGTCGTAGTAGTTGGCCTTGAAGCCGGCGCCCTTGAGGCTCTGGAAGGACCGGCCGCGGTAGTAGAGCGTGCGACCGGTCTTCGAGAAGGAGACGCGCCCGATGCGGGCCGGGCCGGTGAGGCCGGTGGACTTGTCCTCGATGTACATGATCCGGCTCTGCATGGCTCGTTCGTTCAGCGCAGGGACGGGATGCCGCTCGCGTCCACGACGCCGCGCGGGGCGACGCGCGGCCGCCCGGCGTTGGCCTCTAGCCACTGACGGATGTTCTTCGTGTACGTGCGCTCGTTGTCCTGCCGGTTGGCGTGCAACTGCATGAGCATCAGCATCCGGTTGGTGCGCTCGCGGTCTTCAACGCGGCCTCGCGGTAGCTCGACCCCGCGCCGACCGCCCGCAGCGCTCCGGCGATCCCGCGCGCGACGAACTGGTAATGCCTCGCGGCGTGCGGGCCCTCGTGGCGGTGCACCGGCCGCTCGCACGTCTCGCAGGCGTCGGTCCAGGACTCCTCGCGAGGCAGCACGCCGGTGAACCGATGCGGTCGGTCGCCGTTGGCCGGGACGCAGCGGTATATCTGCCGCCGGTGCCCCGGCTTGCCGTACTGACGGTCCAGCCGGGCCCGGGACCCGGCGTGTTCAGGACGAGGGCAGACCGCCTTGGCCTTCGTCCACGTCTTGCCGAGCGTCGACATCGGCGCCGAGCGTAGAGTCACCGCCGCCCAGAATGCACACAAAGATGCGTGAGGGGGCCAGCCTACCCCGGACAACCTCCGGGGATGCGCCTCTACCCCGACCTTCCGCCCGCCGCACGGCGACCATCCTCCGCGACATCGCGACCGCCCTGGCCGTCGTCGACTTCGCCGTCCTGGCCCTTCGCGTGCACGACCGCGTCGACGCGCTGAGCGGTGCGGGCGACGCCACCGGCGGCGAGGCGATGGAAGCCGGCCGCGCCGGCGAGCAGGCCGCGCACGACGCCGCGCGGCTCCTGAAGTGGCTGGTGTTCTTGATCCCCAGCGGGCTCCTGCTCGCGCGGGTCGTGCCGCCGCGGGGTGACCCAGGTGCGAACGCTGGGACGCGCCGCCCGCGCGCAGCGACTGGTGGCTCCACATGCGGAGCGCAGCCGCCTGATTGCCTCACGCGCCGCGCTTCGCCCTTCCCTACACGACGCTGCTGCGCCAAACCCCCGACCGACCCACTCGGCGACCTTGCCGCGGGCGCCCCACGTTCGCCTTGTCGCCGCGCTGGCGGAGGACGCGGGACTGCGCGTGCCGAGCCGCATGGCGTGAGCCCCGCGGCCGTTCTACAATGCCGCCACCCCTGGGGCGCGTAGCTCAGTGGGAGAGCGCTCGCTTCACACGCGAGAGGTCGCAGGTTCGAAACCCGCCGCGCCCATGAACGAATCGCGGCGCAAGCGCGCGCACGGCAGCGCACCTCGCCATACCATGTCGGCATGTCCGCGTCCACGCTGCGCATGACGATCCTCTACGAGCAGGGTGACAACGGCTGGGTCATCGCGTCCGTCCCGGAGGTGCCCGGCACGCGCAGCCAGGGCCGGACGCGCGAAGAGGCTCGCGCGAATGTCATCGATGCGCTCGCGACGATCCTGACGCCGGACGAGGATCTGGCGGACGGCGACGCCGAGCCGCTCCTGCTCACCGTTCAGCGGTGAACCTCCGCGATGTCGAGCGGCATCTGAGCACGCACGGCGCGCGAAAGGTCGGGGAAGGAACCAATCACACGAAGTGGCGTGGGCCGGGTGGCGCGCGCCGTCCGTCGTTCCGCGTCACCGCGACATCGACTTCCGGCTCTTGCGGAAGATCTGTCGCGACCTCGGAATCGAGCCGCCGACCGGCTCGCGGTAGCACGGCGATGGCGTGCGCAAGACACAGCGGTAGCACACCGGTGGCAACGCACCGAACCGCCCGCCGTCACGTGCCTTCGAACCAATCGCGCCCAACCGAAGTGCCTGCAGATGAGCGGTTTTGCGGTCTTGCGCAACGCGGACGCACAGAAGCTCGCTGGCAATGTCCGCGTTTGTGCGCGCGCACTCCTGGGTCGTGATCCAGCAACGGCGGGCGACTCGCGTGCTCGGGAGCGCTCTCGCGACGCGCGAGAGATCGCCGAGCGGGACCTCGCGGGAGCGTGATTGCCGGGACCAGCGAACATCGCGTTGATGGCCAGTTCACTGCCACCTTTCCCACCAGCCTGGACGCAAAGGCGATGGCTGCCGGTCGCGTGTCGGTAAGAGGGCAGAGCCCCCGCTGGGTGACAGCTACGCCGCAGCCACGGCCGGGCTCGCGGCTCGCTGGCGCAGCAGCAGACCGATCCCTGCGGCGATCGCCCATAGAGCGATTGCGCTGGCCGTCGGGAACAGGAAGTCGAGCCGATCGGTGAACAGGAAGGTTGCGCCGGCGAGTCCGTACCCCACGCCACCGATGACGCCGAGCACAGCCGTCGCCGGGTTGCCGAGGGTGCGGGTCATGGCGCCGATCACGGCGAGGACGGCGAGGCTGAAGCCGAACGCGGAAACGGTGATGGTCTCCACGATGACCTGCACGTCGGTGAGGGGGGTGCTCTGCTGCGCGGCGATCGCGTCGGCGTCCGACGCGGATATCAGGTGCAGCAGCATGCCGGCCGCCGCCAGCGCGGTAGCGAACGCCGCGATGACCGTCATTCCGTGCGCGCGTGGGGCGTCTGCCAGGCTGCGCCCTCGCGCCAGCGCGACCAGCGACGCAGCGATGAGGACCATCCCGACGAGCAGGACGGCGTGGGAGGGGTACCAGGCCGGGTTCTCGAACATGATCCGGAAGTGTTCCTTCACGCTGACGCCGGGCGGATCCTCCTTGGGATGCATCGGACCGCCGGCCAGGAAGAACGCGCCGCCGATCAGCAGCCCCCACCCGACCAGCGGGCTGCTGCGGCGGGCGAAGATCTTCGCCTCGGTCGTGGGGATGGTCGCCATGTTGTCTTCCTCTCGAGGACGGACCAACGCCGATCCCGGGCCGGCCGCCGGGTCACGGCTCGGGATCGAAGTCGGATGGTTGACTTCGAGCCAAGCTACGGAGCCCGGGGCGGGCCTTCATCAGGGCCGGCCCTCGACTTTCTGAGGGTTAGCCCTCATGTCGGAAGGACGCTGCTGTGGGAGCATCCGCGGGTGGCACGCACCGTCGTCATCGTCGATGACCACGCCGACTTCCGCGCCCAAGCCACCGAACTCTTGGAGGCGGCGGGCTACGAGGTCGTCGGATCGTGCCCCGACGGACGCTCAGCGCTCGAGGTCATCTTCGCGCTGCGTCCCGACGTCGTCCTGCTCGACGTACAGCTCCCCGACATCGACGGTTTCGGCCTGATGGCCCAAGTCGACACCCTGTCCGAGGGCCCGACCGTCGTCCTGATTTCTACGCGCGAGGCAGCCGACTACGGCTGTCGCGTCGATCGCAGCGGTGCAGTTGGTTTCATCACCAAGGCGGAGCTGTCGGCCCATTCTCTCGATCAGGCGGTCGCTGGGCGATGACCATGGAGGCGAGCTTCGCCGGCACGAGGAGCGGACGCCCTGCTGCTGACTGCGACGCTCACGCGGACCCGCCAGGGGCGAGCCACGATGGTCGTCCCCGTCGTGCGAGGCGCATCGCGCCCGGGGCGCTGGGGTTGCTGTGCGCCGCGCTCGTGATCGGAGGGTTCAGCCTCGGTGTCCACCTGCCCAATCTCCACAACGGCCTCATCGCCGCGACGTTCACGGCTGTGGGCGTGTTCGTCGTCGCCAAGCGCCCCGGCAACCGCGAAGGCTGGCTGTTCATCGCCACGGGGCTGGCTCACGCGGTGATGTTCTTCGGACGCCAGTACGGCTTTGCGGCCGCCGCCACCAACCAGCAGGGCGATGTTCTGCCCGGCGCCGCGTGGGTGACGTGGGTCGGCGTGTGGCCGCTCCCCCTGGTTTTGGTGCTCAGTGGCGTCACGCTGATGTGCTTCCCCGACGGGCGGCTGCCGTCGCCCCGCTGGCGGCTCGTGGTGGTTGTGATGGTGGCAGCGGGGGCGCTGTTGTCGCTCGCCTCGGCACTGTGGCCCGTCGAGTACGCCGAGAACTCCCTCGCCGTTTCTCATCCCTTGCAGGTCGGCGGCTATGAGACGGCGCAACGGCTGTTCAACCTGATGGCTCCTCCGAGCTATCTGCTGTTCCAGTTCGCCTGGGCGGCCTGCGTCATCGTTCGCCTGCGGCGAGCCGAGGGCGACGAGGCGCGCCAGCTCAGGTGGTTCGTATACGCCGTGGCCATGGGCGCAGCGACCATGGCCGTAGGCCTGGTCGCCTTCGGCTCCGCGATACCGGGTGTGCTTGCCGTGCCCGTGGTTGCCCTTGCCGCCGGTGTGGCCATCGTCAAGTACCGGCTCTACGACATCGACCCGGTGATCAACAAGACCCTCGTCGTAGGGGGCATGGCGGCGATCATCACCACCGGCTACGTTGCCGTGGTCGTCGGTTTCGGCCGGCTGGTGGGCGTCGAGCCAGGCCCGAATCCGCTGCTGGCCTTCGCGGCCACGGCGCTTGTCGCGATCGCCTTCGAGCCCGCGCGACGCCGCGTGCAGCGTGTGGCCGACCGCCTCGTATACGGCAACCGCCCCTCCCCGTACGAAGCCCTGGCTCGGCTGTCGACCCAGCTCAGCCACGGACGCCAGCACGCCGACCTGTTCAGCGGGCTGGCGAGCACCGTCGCTGACGGCGTCGGCGCCGCCGAGGTCACGCTGTGGGTCGGCGCCGACGAGGAGCTCGTGGCGGTGGCGTCGTGGCCCCCGCCGGCCGACCGGGGCTCGCAGATCGCAACCGCGCCGAGAACGCTCGCTGCGCTGGGACGCGACGGACGAACCCACGTCCGCCCGATCGTGCACCAGGGGCGCCTCCGAGGCGGTGTCACGCTCACCAAAGCGCCCGGACACGAGCTCACGGCGTCCGAGAACCGGTTGCTGCACGATCTCGTCGCGCAGGCCGGCCTGGTCATCGACAACGTGGGCCTCGGCGTCGAGCTGCAGCACCGCCTCCGCGAGATCTCGGTGCAGGCGGCTGAGCTGCAAGCCGCGGCCAAGCGCATCGTGACCGCCCAGTACGAGGCGCGCCGGCGCATCGAGCGCGATCTGCATGACGGAGCCCAGCAACGACTGGTCACGATGGCACTGAGTCTGCAGGCGGTGTCCGAGCGCGCCGCTGCGATCGGTGATCAGACGCTCGCCGGCAAGGTCGAGCAGGCCCGGCTTCAGCTGTCTGAGGCGTTGGCCGAGCTGCGGGTGATGGCCCGCGGCATCCACCCCGCCATCTTGACCCAGGATGGCCTCGAGGCGGCGCTCGGCTTCCTCACCGAGCGCGCGCCGCTTCCCGTGCAGCTTGACGTCTGTCTCGAACGGCGTCTTGCGCAGGACGTGGAGGCCACCGCCTACTTCGTGGTCAGCGAGGCACTGACGAACGCAGCCAAGCATTCGGGTGCGTCGAGCATCGCAGTTGCGGGGCGCCTCCGCGACGGCCGGCTGTGGATCGAGGTGACCGACAACGGCCAGGGCGGGGCAGACGGCCACTGGGGAAGCGGCCTGCAGGGACTCTCCGACCGGCTGGCGACGTTGAGCGGACGACTGACGGTGGACAGCCCGATCGGCGGCGGGACGCGGCTCTCGGCGGAGATCCCGTGCGGGTGATGCTGGCAGACGACGCGGTGCTGTTCAGAGAAGGGACGGCCCGCGTCCTGATCGAGGCAGGCTTCGAAGTGACCGGGCAGGCCGGAGACGTCGTGGAGTTGCTCGACCTCATCCGTCGCGATCCTCCCGCTGTCGCGATCATCGACATCCGCATGCCTCCGGGCCACTCCGCCGAAGGCATCGAGGCGGCGGTCGAGATCCGGAGGATGTCGACCGACGTCGGGTTGCTACTGCTCTCACAGCACGTCGAGACCCACCACGCCATGCGCTTGATGACCGAGTTCCAGGGTGGCGTGGGCTACCTTCTCAAGGATCGGGTTTCCGACCTGGCCACGTTCGCCAGCGACGTGCGGCGCGTCGCCAACGGCGACTGCGTGATCGATCCCGAGCTGGTCGCAAGGCTGGTAGACAAGAAGCGCGCGGACGACCCTCTCGCCGACCTGACCGAGCGCGAGCGCAGCGTGCTCGCGCTCATGGCCCAGGGTCGTTCGAACAGCGCGCTGTCCGCGGAGCTGTACCTCAGCGGCAAGACCATCGAGGCCCACGTCCGCAGCATCTTCATGAAGCTCAACCTGCCCTTGGATGCCGGCGACCACCGACGCGTGCTGGCCGTGCTCGCGTTCCTACGCTCCTGACCTCAGAACACGGACTCGGGAGCGAGTGCTGCACAAGTCCATTACGCGCACAAACTCTGGCGTCGAGCGTCCACGTTCGAGAGACCTCTCAAAACCGAAAGACCGAAGACCGAAGACCCGAAGACCGAAGACCTTGATATGCAGGTATTTTCTTGCGTCGTATGCGCGGGTAGCACGCTTCACAGCTGACCTGGCCACCGAAGCCGCGTGCCCGGGGAGGGACGAGGCCAGCCCGCCGCCGGCCTGATCGTGCTCTTCGTCGGCGATCCCCAAGAGGGCGAGCGGGTCCTGGCGCCGCTGGTGCAATGGGGTGAGCCGTGTAGGTAGGCCGTTCGACTCCTGCTCAATGCCGCCGGCCGCGGGGCGGCGGCGCGGTAGGGTTTCTGGGGTGGCTGGCGAGGCGCCCGGTTCGGGCCTGCTCGAGCGCGAGGGCGAGCGCGCGCAGTTGCACGCTGCGCTGGTCGGGGCGGCGCGCGGGAGCGGAGGGGTTGTGCTCGTGGAGGGCCCGCCTGGCATCGGTAAGACGCGGTTGCTTGACGACGCGGCGGCCGTTGCGCAACGGGTCGGCGTCTTGGTCTCGCGCGCGCGGGCGCATGAACTCGAGCAGCGTGTTCCCTATGCTGTGGTTCGCGATCTGCTTAGGCCAGCGCTCGAGGCCCCGGGCGCCGCGCTGGAGGGCCCCGCGGCGGCTGGCGCGCGCGTGCTCGAGGGTGTGGCAGGTGAGCCCGGCGGTGCCGAGGAGGCCGCGGGGGTGGTGCACGGCCTGTACGCGCTTACGGCCGCGCTCGCGGCGCGCGCTCCCCGGGCGCTACTGGTAGATGACGCGCACTGGGCGGACACCGCGTCCGTGCGCTTTTTGCTGTATCTCTCCCGGCGGGTCGAGGCGCTGTCGGTTGCGCTTATCGTCAGCGTCCGCCCGGGCGAGGGACCGGAGCTGGTGGCCCGGCTGCTTGACGCGGCGCCTGTGCGGCGCGTGCGTCCGGCCGCGTTCAGCGCATGCGCGGTGGGTGTCGTGTTGCGCGAGCGGCTGGGGCGTGAGGCTGGGGGCGCGCTGCGCGACACCTGCGTGAGCGCAACAGGGGGCACGCCGCTGCTGGTCGTCGAGCTCGCACGCGCGCTCGCTGCCGCCCCGGCGGAAGACGACGCCGCCGCGCTGGAACAGGTGGGAAGGCTTGCGCCGGACGGCGTCACCCGATCGGTCACCCTGCGTTTGGCGGCGGTCTCCGAGGCGGCGCGTCAGCTGGCGCGCGTAACCGCGATCTTCGGTGACGAGGCCGGGTTGAGCGATGCCGGCGCCCTCGCCGGCCTCGCGGAGGAGGACGCTGCGGCAGCGGCGGGCGAGCTCGCCGCCGTGGCGCTGCTTGCCGACCACGTGCCGCTGGCGTGGCGTCACCCGCTGCTGCGCGTCGCCGCGCTCGCCGGTGTCCCCGCGGCGGAGCGCACGGCGCTGCACCTGCGGGCCGCGCGCGTGCTTGACGCCCGCGGCGCCGACGTCGGCCTCGTCGCCGCACAGCTGCTCGCCGCCGAGGCCACGGGGGACGCGTGGACGACGGGCGTTCTGCGACGCGCGGCGGCGGACGCTCGCGGTCGCGGTGCCCCCGATGTCGCCGCCACGCTGCTGCGCCACGCACTCGCCGAGCGCTTCGCAGACACTGATCTGCGGCTCGAGCTCGCGCGGGCGGAGATCGCAGCCGGTGAGCCCGCGGGCGCCGCTCGAATGCGCGAGCTGGTGCTCGCCGAGACCGAGCCCGCACGCCGCGCAAGGCTGACGTTGGAGGTCGGGGACGGACTGATGAGCAAGCAGGAGCATCGCGAGGCGGCCGGACTCCTGCGCGAAGCCCTGCACGGCGATCCCGGCGAGGACCTGGCCCTGCAGGTGCTGGCGATGCTCGCCGTCTGCGAGCGCTATGCGCCCGGACCGAAGAACGCTGATGCCCAGGGGCGCCTGGCCGCATCGGTCGCCGGGCTGACGGGCGCCACCCCTGGCGAGCGCTACGCGCTGGCGGTCGATGCCCTCAACCGGCCGCACGCCACGGCCGCCGAGCTCGCGGCGGCGGCGCGCGTCGTGCAGCGCGCACGCCCCGATGGGCTGCTGCCGCGCGCCGCCCTGGGCGGGACCGCGGTCAACCTGATCAACGCGTACGAGCTCGACGAGGCGGAGGCGTGGCTTGCGCGCATCTTCGTCGAGCTGCGCGATCTCGGCCTTCCGGTCGCGTGGACGCAGGCCACGAACATCCTCGGCTTGTGCCTGCGGATGCGCGGTGCGCTGCCGGCGGCCGAACAGCGGCTGCGCGAGGCCTACGCCGCGGCCCGCGAGATGCAGCTCGGCTTCGACCGAACCGTCGGCGCGGAGCTCGCGATCGTCCTCGTCGACGCGGGACGCGTCGAGGAGGCTGCTGCGCTGCTGGCCGAGTGCGACCCATCGGGGGCCGTCCCGGAGCGAATGCTCGACAACGTGCGGCTCCTCGCGCGGGCGCGTGTCGCCGAAGCCGCCCACCGCGACGAGGAGGCGATCGCCGACCTGCTCGAGCTTGGCCGCCGCCTGCAAGGTTGGGGCTTAGAGCGTCCCGTGCCGCCGTGGCGATCACGGGCCGCGCGGCTGCTCGCCCGACGCGGGGACGGCGAGCACGCGCGGCGCCTCGCGGCCGACGAGCTCGCCGCCGCGCAGCGCGGCGGCGGCCGCGAGGTGCTCGGCATCGCGCTGCGCGGGACGGCGCTGGTGGCCGAGCCCGTCGACCTGCTGGCGCTCGAGGCGTCCGTCGACGCGCTCGACGGGGGCCCGGCGCAACTCGAGCTGGCCTGCTCGCTCGTCGAGCTGGGCGCCGCTCGGCGCCG
>CADCVR010000097.1 GCA_902806205.1 uncultured Solirubrobacteraceae bacterium
CGTCGACTTGGATCGACGGGTTCGCAGGACGGTACGGCTGGCTGGATTACTCGGCGCCCAGCTGGGTGGGTACCTGGTTCAGGTTCTTCATCGCAACCGCCGGACTGTTGACCGTCGCCACGCTCATAAGGGCTAGGGAAGCGGTTTTTTCGCGACGCGCAGAAGTGCTCGCCTACATCGCTTTCAGCATTACGCTCGCCGCCGTTATTGCTAAGACCGGCTACGACTATCGGCGAGCAACGGGCTTTGTATTCGAGCAGCCACGCTACCTTTTCGGCGTCGTTGGTCTTTACAGTGGGTTCGTTGCTGTCGCATGCCTTGGGCTTGGCCACCGGTTCGCGCCCAAGCTTGCCATCCTCGCGATCGGCTTCTTTTGCCTCCACAACATGACCGGCCTCACCCAAACGATGCTGCGGTACTACGGCTGACGTTGCTCTCAGTGCCTACGCACCCAGTGCCTACGCACCAACCCTCAACGCCTCAAGCACTTCCTCCGACGCGTTGAGCGCTTCTCGCATGCAATCGTCCATGTCGATGTAGAGGTAGTTGGCCAAGCGCCCGGCGAAGAACAGGCGGTCGGTGCCGATCTTGGTGCGAAGCTCGTCCTGGTAGCGGTCGTTGAGCTCTCTGTTGCGCTCGTTCTCGATGGGGTAGTAGCGCGTCGGGGCGCCGGTGAACTCGAAGCCGAGGACGGTGCCCTCGCACTTCTGGCCGGAGGCGTGTTTGGTCTCGTGCACGCGGATGTACGGGAACTCCGCGCCGGGATAGTTGACGACCATCGCGCCCTGGGCGTACTCGCGGTGTGGGATGTGGACATTGCGGACGAGAATCCCGCGCCACTCCAACTCGCCGAGGTGGCCTCCGGAGAAGACGTCGAGCGGGCAGGTGAGCACGACGGCGTCGGCCTGCGTCTCGTGCATGTGGTCGTCGAGGTTGCTCTGGTTGGCCTCCACTCCGGTGCGAAGCTCGATGAGCGGTGACTCGAGGAGGCCGTCGATGACGTCGGTGTAACCGTTGGGCCCAGCGGGCCATCCCTGGAACGGGTCGGGGAACAGGTACGGGTCGTTGTCCCATCGCACGGACACCCGGCGGGGAGCCCACTGGGCGGAGAGCTCGCGGGCCGGGCGGCCCCACTGCTTCTCGGTGTACGGCTTGATGAAGCGCTCGTAGAGGATCGGGCCCATCAACTCCAGGCACCAGTCCTCGAAGTTCGCGGCCTGGGCGCGGGCGGCCGCGTCTACGCTCTCACGCTCGGCGAGCTGGCGGTGGATCTCCTCGCCCCGCGACTGCTTGTCGATGTCCGAGAGCAGGATCGGCCAGTTGAGCACCTGGCCGTCGGCGAGGATGTCGACGCGGTGGCGGTAGCCGTTGAACGGCGTCATCGCGTTTGCGAGGTTCCATACCTCCTCGTCCTCGGTGTGGAAGATGTGAGAGCCGTGCGGCTCATACAGCACGCCCTCCATGTGCTCGGAGCGAATCAGCCCACCCGCGACCGGGTCGCGCTCCAGCAGAACGCTCGAGACCCCCTCGCGGGCCAGCGCGTAGGCCAGCGTGCAGCCGGTCAGGCCGGCGCCGACGATCAGGACGCATGGGTTGGTGGTGGAGGCCATGGGACGGTCACCTTTGCGTTCGAGGCCGATCTGGCCCGGAGGTCTCGAGGGGAGGACGTCTCTCGGGCGACGACGTTTGCTGCGCGAGAAGTGTAGATGGCCGGTCGGGCCCGGTGCTGCTGCGAAGGTGGGCGAGTCGGCCTGCGACCCTCCGCCCGTCGTTCTCTCCGGTGCTGAAAGCGCGCAGCGTTCACGCTGCCGGGTTGCTGTTGATCGCCATCGCCAAGCGCCGATCCGTTCCTCATCGTCCTCCTGCACCTCGCGTGATGGTCCTGGGGGCCCGGCCTGGCCGGCGCGTACGTCGGGCGCACCGACGAGGGTCAGGCAGCGTCCGAAACTCCGTCCTTCCCGAGCGCGTCGGCTCACCCCGACGCACGAAGCCGGTCCGCTGATGCTGTCACCATCTAGTCGTGGCTCACGACCCGACGCACGTTCCCATGCCGGATGCGGAGGCGCGCAGCGAGCGTGCGGTCGAGCTGCGAGGGGAGATTCTCGAGTTGGTGCGCGAGTACCACGATGTGGCCTTCCAGCCCGAGCCCTTCGTGCCCGGCGAGACGTCGCTGCGGTACGCCGGCCGCGTCTTCGATCACCACGAGATCGAGAACCTCGTCGACTCGAGCCTGGACTTCTGGCTGACGGCCGGCCGCTACGCGGCCCAGTTCGAGAAGCGCTTCGCCAAGCGCTTCGGGCTGCGCCACTGCCTGCTGGTCAACTCGGGCTCGTCGGCCAACCTCGTGGCCTTCTCCGCCCTGACGTCCCCAGAGCTCGGCAAGCGGGCCTTGAAGCGGGGCGACGAGGTCATCACCGTGGCCTCCGGCTTCCCGACCACCGTGAACCCGATCATCCAGAACGGATGCGTGCCGGTCTTCGTCGACGTACACGTCCCGACGTACAACATCGACGTCAACGCGCTCGAGACGGCGCTTTCAGATCGGACGGCAGCGGTCATGATCGCGCACACGCTCGGCAACCCGTTCGATCTCAGGGCGGTCCGCGCGTTCTGCGACGAGCACAAGCTCTGGCTCGTCGAGGACTGCTGCGACGCGGTCGGCTCGACCTTCGACGGAAAGCACGTCGGCACGTTCGGGGACTTCGCGACCGTGTCGTTCTATCCGGCCCATCACATGACGATGGGCGAGGGCGGTGCGGTGCTCACCAACACGGGGCGCCTGAAGGTCATCGCCGAGTCGTTTCGCGACTGGGGCCGTTCGTGCTGGTGTGCCCCGGGCGACCAGGACACCTGCGGCAAGCGCTTTGGGCACCAGCTCGGCGATCTGCCCTTCGGGTACGACCACAAGTACGCCTACTCGCACGTCGGCTACAACCTCAAGGTCACCGACATGCAGGCGGCGATCGGCTTGGCGCAGCTGGACAAGATCGACGACTTCACCACCGCCCGCAAGACGAACTTCCGGCGCCTGTGGGACGGCATGGCGCACCTCCAGGACACCCTGATGCTTCCCGAGGCCACGCCGGGCTCGGATCCGAGCTGGTTCGGCTTCCCCATCGCGGTCAAAGCCGACGCGCCCGTCGGCCGCACGGCCGTCGTGGAGTTCCTCGAGTCGCGCAAGGTCGCCACCCGGCAGCTCTTCGGCGGCAACCTCGTCCGCCAGCCCGCGTATGCGAGCGTCGAGCATCGCCAGATCGGCGAGCTCCCGAACTCCGACTTCGTCATGGACCAGGTGTTCTGGATCGGTCTCTACCCCGGACTGGGCGAGGAGGAGCTCGACTACATGGTCGACACCGTCGACGAGGCGGTGCGCACGTGCGCGAAGTGAAAGTCGCCGACTGGATCGCGGAGTACCTCGCCGAGCAGGGCGTCACGCGCGTCTATGAGCTCATCGGCGGGATGATCGTCCATATGGTGGACGCGATCCACCGGCAGGGGCGCATCGAGCTCGTCAGCGTCCGCCACGAGCAGGCCGCCGCGTTCGCCGCCGACGCCGAGGGCCGGATCACCCGCGTCCCCGGGGTGGCCATGGCCACGAGCGGCCCGGGAGCGACGAATCTGTTGACCGGCATCGGTTCCTGCTACTTCGACTCCTCGCCGGCCGTCTTCATCACCGGCCAGGTCAACCGGCACGAGCAGCGCGGCGGCCGCGGGATCCGCCAGCTCGGCTTCCAGGAGACGGACATCGTCACGATGGCCGCCCCGATCACCAAGGGCGCCGTTCGTGTGGAGACGGCCGAAGAGGTTCCTGCGGTGCTCGAATGGGCGTTCATGCTCGCCACGCAGGGCCGTCCGGGCCCGGTCCTGGTCGACATCCCGATGGACGTGCAGGGCACCGTGCTGGAGCTGGGTGGGCCCGTGCGTGCACCCGACCCGCCGCGTGCCGCACCTGCCGCGGACGCCGTCGACGAGCTGCTCGCCGCCCTCGGGCGGGCCAAGCGCCCGCTGATGCTCGTCGGCGCCGGCGTCCGCGCGAGCGGTGCGATCGACGAACTGCGGGCCGCGGTCGACCTGCTCGGCGTGCCCGTGGTGCACTCGCTGCTCGGCGTCGACGCGCTGCCCTACGAGCACCCCCTGCGCGTCGGGCTCATCGGCTCGTACGGGAACCGCTGGGGAAACTGGTCGATCGGCGAGGCGGACGTGCTGCTGGTCGTCGGCGCGCGCCTGGACATCCGGCAGACGGGCTCGGAAGTCGAGGCCTTCAAGGGTGACCGGGTGATCTTCCACGTCGACGCCGAGGAGGTCGAGATCAATCAGCGCGTCCCTGGGTGCCATCCGGTCGTGGCCGATGCGCGCGCGTTCCTCCGGGAGATGTGCACTCGCGCGAAGGGGTCGAACGCGCTGGCGGGCCACGCCGCCTGGACGGAGGAGATCGCCGCCAAGCGGGCCGAGTGGCCAGACACCGCCGAGCTCCCCGACATCGAGGGGCTCAACCCGAACGTCCTGATGCACGAACTGTCAGCCGTCAGCAGCGCGGCGGGGTCCTATGTCGTCGACGTGGGTCAGCATCAGCAGTGGGCGGCGCAGTCACTCGAGCTCACGTCACGGCAGCGCTTCCTGACGTCGGGCGGCATGGGTGCCATGGGCTTCTCGCTGCCCGCGGCCATCGGTGCCGCACTATCGACGGGCGAGCCGGCCGTGATCATCGCCGGCGACGGGTGCTTCCAGCTCAACCTCCAGGAGCTCCAGACGGTGGCCGATCGCGGCCTGCCGCTGAAGATCGTGGTGGTCGACAACGGGTGTCACGGCATGGTCCGCCAGTTCCAGCAGTCGTACTTCGACGGGCGTTACCAGTCGACCGTCTGGGGCTACTCGGCGCCCGACTTCTCGCGGGTGGCCTTGGCCTTCGGCATCGGCTCGGCACGGGTGGACGCGTCCGATGACCTCGCCGGGGCGCTCGCTCAGCTCTGGGCGGATCCGTCCGTCCCGTTCTTGTTGACGGTGTCGATCGACTTGATGGCCAACGCGTACCCGAAGCTCGCATTCGGCCGGCCGGTCACCGAGATGGAGCCCTTCGCACAGCCGATCGCGATGGAGGGCACGTAGAGGCGCCCATCGCGGGCGGTTCTCGTTTGAACCTCTCGCAGAAGGTGGCGCGGAACACGGCGCTGCTGGTCGGCGGTCGTCTCGCGGTCGCCGGTTCGGGACTGGTGGGGACCATCGTCGCCACCCGCTATCTCGGCGTCGACGGGTTCGGGCAGCTGATGATCGCCGTGACGTTCGTCGCGCTCTTCGGCGTCCTGACCGACGCGGGCGTGTGGACCATCGCTGCGCGCGAGATCGCCAGGCGGCCGGAGGACGAGCAGTCGATCCTGGCCACCGTCAGCCTCATCGGGCTGGCACTCAGCGCAGCCACGCTGCTGCTGCTCCTCGGTGCCATGCTCGCCGTCTACGGCGGGGCGGACCGTGACGCGGTTCGTCTCGGCATCGTCATCGTCGGCGCCCAGTTGGTCATCTCGGGGCCGCTCGGTGTCAGCTCCGCCTTCATGACCGCCCACCAGTCCGCGGTGCCCCCGGCACTCGGAGGGCTGCTCGCCGGCGCCGGGTTCCTCGTCGCCCTGGCCGTCGTCGTGCTGGCCGACCTCGGCTTCGCCGGCGTCGCCGCGGCGTACACCGTAAGCGCGGTGCTCAATGCCGTGGTGCCGGTGGTCGCCGTGATGCGGATCCGCTCGCTGCGGCCGCGCTGGGAGAGCCTGCTGGCACGTGAGCTGCTGCGCGCGGCGCTGCCGCAGGGCTTCGTTCTGGCGATCACGACGATCTACATCCGCGTCGACACCATCCTCCTCTCCGTGCTCGCAACGGACCGTGACGTCGGCTTCTACGGCGTCTCCTACCGCGTCTTGGAGTTCCTGCTTCTCGTGCCGATCTTCGCCAGCACCACGCTGTTCCCGGAGCTGGCGCGGGCCGGAGCGCACTCCGAGCGTCTGCGCATGCTGGTTCAAGGACTCTTCTCGGCCGTGGTCATCGCGGCGATCCCGATGGTGTGCGTCTTTGCGGGCTTCGCCCCCGAGATCGTCCGGATCGCCGGCGGCGCGGAGTACGACCCGGCGGCGGACGTCTTGCGGCTCCTGGTCCTTGCGATCGCCTTCTCATTTCCCGCCACCGTGCTCTTCAGCGCCCTGGTGGCCACGGACCAGCAGCTCCTGCTGGCTCGGGCGATGCTGATCGTATTGGCCGGCAACGTCGCCTTGAACGTCGTGCTGATCGGCCCCCTCGACGCCGAGGGGGCGGCGCTCGCGCTCGTCCTCAGCGAGGTCGTGTCCGTCACGCTCGCGTGGCGGCTGTTCGCCCGCGTCGGGCGGCCGCCGCGCCTCCAGTCGCCGGCCCGGCTGGCGGTGGCGACGGCCGCGTGTGCCGCGACGGTCGTCGGCGTCCGGCTCGTCGTCGCCGAGCCGGCGAACCAGCCCGCCGTCGTCGTGTTGCTGGGCTCGACGATGGCGGCCGCGGTCTTCTGCGTCGCGGCGGTGGCCGTGCGGGCGGTCCCCGTCGAGGTGACCTCGGCGGTGGCGCAGTTGCGCCGGCGGTGATCGGCGCCGTCGTTAGCCTGCGCCCGCATGCTCGCCGACGACCTGGAGATCACGCTCATCACGTACAACCGGGCCGACGCGCTGGCCCGCGCGCTGGAGCAACTGGCGGCCAGTCCGTTTGCCGATTGCCGGATCACGGTCCTGGACAACTGCTCCACCGACCACACGCCAGAGGTCTGCACGATCTTCGCCGAGCGGTTCGAGGACCTCCACGTCATGCGCCATGTGCGCAACATCGGCGCCGAGGCCAATTATCTGCGAGCGCTGGAGACGATGACGCGGCCCTACGGCTGGGTGCTGTGCGACGACGACGATCTCGACTTCTCGCACTGCGACGATGTCATCGCGGCGATCGAACAGGGTGAAGTCGATGTCCTCTCGGTCGGTGCTCCGGGCCGAGAGGAGTGGGCAGGGGGGCGCACCACGATGGGGCGGCTGCGAGACGCGGACTTTCGCGTCTACAGCGTCTTCGTCTTCATGCCCAACACGATCTACCGCACCGCGGCGATCGACCCCGCCGCCCTGCTCGACGGCTACCGCAACATCGAGAACCTCTACCCCATGTTCCCCTTCGTCCGCCGCCTGGTCGAGCGCGACGCGCCCGTGCACGTCTCCCTCCGCATGCTCGTGCACCGGGGCGGGATCACCGTGCCGGTGACGCCGATGTACTGGTTCGTGCGCTGGGTGCGCTGCGCGTCGACGATCCCCGAACAGCAGGACCGCCGCTATCTGGTGTGGAGCGCCGCACCGGGTCGCATCGCCTGGCTCAGGACACTCGCGGCCAGCATCCTGCAGGAGAAGCTCTACCGCCCGCAGGCGGTGGGTGGCGAGCTCTGGGAGCTGTTGCGGCTGCTCCGTGGCGGCCAGCGGCTGGCGCTCATCGCGCTCGCCCCGCTCGCCCTCGTCCCGACTCCCGCGCTCGCGGTCGCCAAGCGGCGCCTCACCGGGCAGGAGGACGTTCTCACCTTCGGCGCCGCGGCCCCGCACGAAGAGCGACCGTAGCCTCGTGCCGCCAGGATGCGCCAACCGCCGACCTCGCACGAACCCGCGGAAGCTGCGTCAAGAGTGCCGCGCTCAGCCCCAGAGACCGGAGGTCTAGGACCGCGGCACGCGCGCCTTGACGGCCCGCACGCCGTCGAGGACGGGACCGACCAGCCGGTGCGGCAGCACGAGGATGGGCATGCTGAGCGCCCAGAAGGCGGGCAGAAACCAGTAGCAGCGGATCAGGCAGACGAGCAGGCGGAAGTCGAGCGACACCGTCTGGCCGGGCAGCTGCTTGAGGTGAGCGAGCATGGCCGGATGGGCCTGCACGAGCCAGATGCTGCCCATGGCGGAGCGGTAGAGCGCTGAGCGGCCGCCGAACATCGCGCGCCAGATCCGTGCACGGTCGGACGTGACGATCATCGTGTACTCGGCCAGCCCACCGTCGAAGGTGTCGACGACCGACGTCAACCCGATGCGGTGGCGGACGACAGGCTCGGCCACCCACCGCCACCGCGGGTTCCGGCGGATCACCGAGCCGAGGATCGGGAGATGCGGGAAGTTCCGTCCGGCGGCGATCCCCCGGGGCCCGAGGTCGGCGACGGCCGCCACCCACCGGTCCCGGCGGACGACCTGCGTGGAGATGTAGTCCTGGAGCATCGCAAGCTCGGCGAAGATCTCCTGCGCGTCGGTGTAGCTCGTGCGGCCCGCCGGCGGCAGCACCCGCGGATCGTCGAGCAGAACCTCATCGGGGTGTCCGTCGTCGATGTTGCGCCGGTTGAGCGTCAGTCCGGAGAGCTCCGGGTCGGTGTCCAGTGCCGCCAGCACGATGGCGATGCCCCCGGCCTCCACCTCGTCGTCGGACCCCATCAACCAGCAGAACTCACCCTGCGCGAGTTCCACCGCCTTGAGGAGGTTGGGCGTGAACCCCCGGTTCTCCTCGAAGCGGAAGGTGACGAGCGCCTGACCCAGGTTCTCCCCGTGACGGGCGAGCACCGACTGGGTGGCGTCGCACGAGCCGTTGTCGCTCACGCAGATCTCGAGCACGCCGGGCGGCAGGTCGGGCAGCTGCCCGACGATGGACCGCAGCGCCCGGTCCAGCACGCCGGCACGCCCGTGGTGCGTCGGGAGGCAGATCGACAAGCGCGGTCGAGATGGCAGCGGCGACGTGCTCACGACGGGATGCTTAGCAGCAGGTAGTCGCAGGCGTTGCCCGTCCCGGCCACGGCTAGAGTTCCGCGCGTGAAACTCGGCGCCGTCGTCGCCCTGGTCGCCACTGCTCCGGAGCACGCCGATCTCGTCGAAGAGACACGGGAGGCACTCGCCGGCCAGACCGTGGCCCCGATCGCGGTGGTCGTCCAGCCTCCCTCCACCGCCCCCGCACGGAGCGCGCCGGCCGAGCAGCCCGAGTGGCTGTGGCTGCTCGACGGGGTGACAGTGCCCCGGGCCGACGCACTGGAGGCCTTCGGCGCGGCGCTGGAGACGCTCGCGGGCCTGCCGGCGCCGCTCCTGCTGGCGAGCAAGGTGATCGACGCGGCGGGGGCGATGCATCCCGACGCCCTTCCCCGACACGAGATCTTCGAGAAGCAGTACACCGTCGATGCGATCGAGCGGGGCCTCGTGCAGCTTCGCGCTGTGCCGGCGGGCTCTTTGCTGATCCGTCGTGGGACGTTCGAGCGTTTCGGGGAGTTGCGGGCGGACCTGCCGCCGAACTGGGCGGTGTTCGAGTTCACCGCTCGCGCGCTTCGGTCGTGGGAGGACACGGGCTATCTCGTCCCGTCCAGCGTCGCCGTTCGCAAGCTCCCGCCGCACCCAGCGGGTCGCCGCGGTGAGGGACTGAGAACGCGAGCCCGCCTGCTCGCCGGTCCGGCGTGGACGCCGACAGAGCGCCTATGGGAGGGCTTCCTGGTCGCCGAGGCGGCAGTCAGGGCCGCGCGGGGACCGGCGCGCCGGGCTTGAGTCCGTCGCGGACGCCGCGCGCCACCAGCGCGAGGCTGGCGCGTGAGAAGCGGCTGAACTGCAGGTAGGCGACGACGCTCATGACGTAGCCGAAGAGCAGCCCCGGCTTCTCCCGGGGCCTCCAGGCGGTGCCGCGCAGCATGTAGATGGTGTTGCGCACGTGGAAGTAGAAACGGTCGCCGCTGCAGGTGATGGCGGTGTAGGACTGCTTCGTCTTGTGGACGGTGACGCTGGCGGGCACGAGGTAGCCGGGCTCGCGGCCGAGGATGCGCGCCGTGTACTCGATGTCGTCGCTCCAGAGGAAATACCGCTTGAGCGGCAGCCCGTGGCGGTTCACCGCGCCGCGATGCAACAGCAGCGACACGAAGGTCGCCGTCCGCAAGGGCATCAGTCGCTGTTCGGCTCCCGCCACCACGTCGGGGACCGACTCGCGCTCGAAGCCGGGGTTGTTCATCGGGTGCATCGCGCCGTCCGTCCACACCACTCGGCTGGAGAGCAGGGCCGGCGGGTGCGAAAGGCCCGTCCGGGCGGGCGCCTCGAGCAGCTTCTCCAGGGCCGTGGGAGTCGGGATCGTGTCGTCGTCCATGAGCCAGATCCACTCGTGGCCGGCCTCGTGGGCCAGGCGCAGCCCTTCGTGGAAGCCGCCCGCGCCGCCCCCGTTGACTCCCAGGGCCACGAGCTCGACCTGTTCGGCGTAGCGCTCCCGGATCAGGTCCGGAGTGCCGTCCGTGCTGGCGTTGTCCACGACGAGGATCTGATCGGGTGGGCGCGTCTGGGCGGCCAGGGCCGCGAGACACTCCTCGAGCAACTCCCGGCGGTTGTAGGTGACCACGACGGCGCAGACGCTCATGCGACAGCCGACCGTAGCAGCGCGGGCGAGGCTAGATTGCGCCGCGTGATCTCCATCGTGATCCCCGTCAAGGACGGCGGTGAGGACCTGCGCCGCTGCCTGTGGGGCATCGCGCGACAGCGCGTCGACGAGGAGGTCGAGGTCGTGGTGGTCGACTCGGCGTCCAACGATGCAAGCGCCGAGCTGGCGGAGTCGATGGGCGCCCGGGTTCACCCGATCGCCGCGGAGGAGTTCAACCACGGCGCCACGCGGAACCTGGGCGTCTCCTTGGCGCGCGGTGAGGTCGTCGTCTTCACCTCTCAGGACGCCTACGCCCCCGAGGACGACTGGCTGGACCGCCTCACCGCGCCCGTGCGCGCGGGGGCCGTGGCCGGCGCGTACGGACGTCAGCTCGCCCACGACGGCGCCTCGGCGGCCGAGCAGTACTTCCTCGACTTCCTCTACGGCCCGGCGTCCCGGGAGCAGGCCGCCGCCGGGCCGGACGAGCTGACGATGGACGCGACGCTCTTCTCGAACGTCAACGCGGCCATGCGTACCGACGTGCTGCGCCGCTTCCCCTTCGCCGAGGACATCATCATGAGCGAGGACCAGGACTGGTCGCGTCGGGTGCTGCTCGACGGGGAGCGCCTGGCCTACGTCGCCGAGGCGGTCGTCCGTCACTCCCACCCGTACACGCTGCGCGCGGCGTTCAAGCGCTTCTTCGACTCCGGCGTCTCCGCCGAGCAGGCTTACATGGCCGCCGGCGCGCCCGCCGCGGAGGTGCTGCGCCGGCGGGCGGCGGACTACGCGCGCGGCGAGCTGCGCTGGCTGTGGGACGGCCACCGCCGCGCGATCCCCTACGCGTTGCTCTACGAAGGGGTGAAGTTCGCGGGCCTGCAGCTCGGGCTGCGCCACGAGCGCCTGCCGGCCGCGGTCAAGCCCCACCTGAGCGCCCTGCCGGCGTACTGGGCCGCACAGCGTGGGTGAGGCGAGCGTCTGCGCGTTCGTCCTCACCCGCGACCGCAAGGGGCTACTGGCCGAATGTCTGCGCGGCCTGCTGGCCCAGACGCAGCCCGTGGCCCGCGTCGTCGTCCTGGACAACGCCTCCTCCGACGGGACGCGGCAGCTGCTCGAGGGCGAGGGACTGCTCGAGGAGCCGCGCCTGCGCTACGTGCGCAGCGAGGTCAACACGGGCGGTTCGGGCGGCTTCCGGGCCGGTGTGGAGCTCTGCCTCAAGGAGGGGACGGAGTGGATCTGGCTCATGGACGACGACGCGGAACCTGCGCCCGACGCGCTGGAGCGCCTGCTCGCAGCGCCGGTGGCCGAGGACCCGGACACGGCGGTGCTGTGCACGGCGGTCGTCCACCCCGACGGTCGCGTCGACGGCCAGCACCGCTGCTCGTTCGGGCGTTTCGTGCTCCCGCTCAAGCCCGAGGCCTACGTCACGGGGAACTACGCCGACGTGGACTGCGCCTCGTTCGTCGGCTTCTGCATCCGCGCCGACGTCGCGCGAGCCATCGGACCGGTGAAGGCCGAGTTCTTCCTGGGCTACGACGACGCGGAGTGGTCGCTGCGGGCGCGGCGCCACGGGCGCCTGCGCCTGGTCCCCGAGAGCCGCATCGTCCACAAGATCGTCATCGGTGGCGGCGAGCAGACGAGACGGGCGCAAGTCGCCAACCGGCTGCTCAAGCAGCACTACAGCTCATCGCCCTGGCGAGGGTTCTGGAAGGACCTCTACCGCCTGCGCAACTTCATGTGGCTGAAGCACCAGCACCAGGACACCGGGCGGCTCGCCTTCGCCGGGCTCACCGCCACCTACTGCCTCAAGGCCCTGCTCTACGACCCGCAGCCCCTGCGGCGGATGCCGTGGCTGGTGCGCTACGCGCTGAAGGGCCGGCGTGGCGACTTCCGCGCGCTCACGCCGGAGGCGTGGGCGCGGCGGACCGGCTGAGTGCCTGCCGGAGGGCCTGGCGGATCCCGTCTTGCACCTGCATGGCCGCCCTGTCCCAGGTGCGGTCGGTGACGAACGCCTTCCCGGCGAGCGAGCGCCGCTCCCACTCGACCGGGTCGTCCATCAGGCGCTCGATCACCCCGGCGAGGTCGAGCGGATCGAACGCGGAGAGCGCCACCGGGCCGTCGGCGCCGAACACGCCCTCGGCGCTGATGCCGGCCAGATCGACACACGGCAGCCCGCAGGCGAGCATCTCCTGCGGGATCAGCGAGTAGTTCGTCAGCGAGAGCACGAGACCCACCGTGGCCTCGCTGAACGTCCACGACAGCTCCTGCGGGCTCAGGATCCCGAGGTGCTCGTGGGAGACGGGGACGTCGATCTCATCGCGGTTCCCGAAGGCGACGACACGCAAGCCAGGGCGGCGCTCCGCGAGCTCCTGCAAGGCCATCAGCGCCAGGGGAACAGCGCGCCGCGGGGTGATGGCGCGGCCGTAGAGAGCGATCGTGTCACGGCGGCGCGCGACCGGACGGGGGCGGTACGCGTCGTGGTCGACACCGAAGTCGAACCGCGAGGTGCTGCGGCCGTAGCGGTCGCGGACGAGCTCCTCCAGCCACGGTGAGGCGCAGATCGCGTGCATGTCGAGTCCGTACGTCGCTTCGGCGAAGCGCGACTCCACCGACGTGGCGTAGAACTCGGACTCGTGGTCGTGGACGAGGTAGGCCCGGGCGCGACAGCCGGCCAGCAGCATCACGGGATGGGCCGTCTGCCAGCCCGTCGCGACGACCACGTCGGCGCCGTACCAGTCCCGAAAGCCCTTGAACACCGGGCCCTCGATCGGCGCGAACCACTCCCGCATGTCACCCCGGATACGTGCGGCGCGATCGCCGTCCATGAGGCCGAACTCGTCGGTGATCCAGAAGGTCACCGTGTGGCCCTCGAGCTCGAGGCGGCGCATGATCTGCAGGATCGAGTTGTGGCCACCGGATCCGCGTGAGAACGGTGGTATGACGCAGGCGATGTGCAGCGGCGCGTCCGCTGCCTGCTCGCCGGCCGGCGCGAGCAGCGGCGCCGGTCCGTCCCTGGCGTAGCGGCGTACGGCGTCCCAGATCACCGGCCGCCGAGCCCTGGCGACCGGCTTGCCGACCGGCGGTCTGGTCACGGTGGACCGGGTCGGCGCCGTCGCGACGGTGCCCTCGAGCGACAGGCGGCGCTGCACCGCGCCGGGCATCGCGTCCGCTCTGGAGCCGAGCGCGCTGAAGACCTTGCGACCGGCGTGGTGCAGCACCGAGCGCCCGGTCCACGCGCGTGCGTCGAGCCCCTGGCCGCGCATCCACTCCCGGTCGGCCGCCACCAGCGAGCGTACGTCGCGCACGGTGCTGCGCAGCCCGAACGGCTCGACGTGACCGATCGTCGCGCGCAGGCCGCGGTACTCGTCGTAATAGCGGCGCATGAACTGCACCGGCGGGTAGTCATGGGCGTGCAGCACGGCCGCCCCGGGGACGTAGGCCTTCGCCCAGCCGGCGGTGAGCATCGCCCGCGCGAACGCCTGGTCCTCGGAGTAGGGGACGTCCGCGAAGCGCAGTGCCTCCCAGCAGTCGCGCCGGTAGGCCGCATTGACGTTGGAGAGAAAGACCTGGTCACCCTCGCGCTGCACCGACGGACCGCCGCCGGGCGCCTCGTGGGTGGCGAAGAACGCAGCCAGCTCGCGGGCGATCATCGGCGAGGTGTCGGCTCTGGCCAGGTGCGGCCCGTAGACGGCGCCGACGTCCCCGGCCAGGTCGAAACCGCGTTGCAGGGCGGCCAGCCAGCCCGGCACGGGGGTGGCGTCCTGCGTCAGAAAGCAGATCAGCTCGCCGGACGTCGATGCGGCGCCGAGATTGCGCGTGCGGCCGTGCCCGAAGCTCGCGGGCTCGATCGACAGCACACGCACGCTGCGGGAGGAGGCAATCTGGAAGCTGTCGTCCGTGGAGCCTGAGTCGATGACGAGCACCTCCAGCGAGCTAGTGTCGCCGGCCTGGGCGAGGGTCGCGTCGAGGAGTTCGCCGAGGTAGCGCGCGCCGTCCTTCACGGGGACGATCACCGAGACCGACCGGTGCGCCATCACGCCCCGAGCACGCGCCGCTTGAGCCGCTTGAGCTGTCGGGCGAGTGACCGGACGCGCTTGAGCGCCTCGAGCGCGGGGACGGCACCGGGCTTGGCCATGACCGCATCGAGGTCGATCTGCCAGCGCTCGAGCCAGTAGAGCTTCTCCTGCGCCTCGGCCACCACGCGGGCGGTGCGCTGCGCCTGCACGGCCAGTTCGGCCTCGAGCGCGGCGACGCGCGCCTGCAGCGCCGCGACTTCGGCGTCGCGGGAGTCGGGGGTCGGCGTAGCGCTCACGGCGGGGCCAGTCTCTCAAGATCAACGGCGCTGGAGGACGACGACGTCCTGGGCCTGATCGAGGGCGCCAGGCCAGTTGAGGCGGACCGCCCAGTCGTCCTGAGTGCACGACAGAAGCCACTCGAGCGTCAGGTACGCGTTTCCCCAGCCGGGGTCCCTGACCCCCCAGTCGCCTTCGGGCCCGAAGACGTCGACGAAGTGATGGCCCCGCTGCACCATCGCGGTGGCGGCGGCCGTCGCGGTCTGCGTCGAGACGTGCGCGCGTCGCAGGAGCGTCGAGAGGCAGTCGAAGCCGTGCGTCGTGATCACGAGCGCGCCCCCCGGAGCGATCACGCGGTGCAGCTCCGCCAGCCACTCGATCGCCGGCCGCTCGGCGAAGTGCGACCAGACCGAGATGGCGTAGGCCATGTCGACGGACCCGTCAGGAAGCTCGATCGGCGGGCGCTGCGGGCTGACGAAGAACCGCGCCATCGAAAGGTTCCCGGCGGCCCACGCGATCGCGTCCTCGTTCGGGTCGCAGGCCAGGCATTCGAGGTCGGGGCGCCCTGCCGCGATCGCCCGCACGACGCGTCCGGAGGAGCCTCCGAAGTCGAGCACCGTGGCGCCGTCCGGTACCTCCAGGCCGGCGTGCCCGAGCGCGTCGAACACCAGATCGGCGAGGAAGACGTCGCCGCCGGCCGCCATCGGGCCGCGGGCCATGGCGTGGACGTCCTCCGGTGGCATACGCGCCGAGAGGCCGGCGCGCTCGAGCGCCGGAAGCACGCCGTAGGCCGCCGCGAGGTTCAACGTCAGGCGCTTGCGGGTGCTCGGGTCGGCGACGGCGTAGAGATCCGCGGGATGGCCCTCGAGGCGCGAACGGACCGCGGCAAGGTCGCTGTCGTGCAACCTCGAGTAGAGGCGGTCGGTGATCGGCGTCGCCACGCCGCGCCCAACTGCCTCTGGTCGTCCGAGCAGCAGCCCGACGATCGCCTCCTCGTGACGTTGCTCCGGTGTCGCTGCCGGTGGCGGCGCGAGCGTCTCGACGAGCTGTTGGCGCGCACTCTCGATCGCCCGGCGCGTCCGGCGGCCTTCGATCCGGCTGGTGAGGTAGGCGGCGGTGCTCGCGCCCGCGGTCGCGCTCGCGACGAGCAGGATGGAGGAACGCGGCACGCGCAGGACGCTAGAGATTCTCGGCGATGCGGGGGCTCTCGCGGCGAAACACCCAGTAGCCCAGCGCAAACGTGCCCAGGATGATCGCGAGCGGGATCAGCGGCCGCAGGTCGGCGCCCATCGCCCGCGTGATCGACGGCGCCGTGGGGTCCACGAGCGCGTGGCGCAGCTGCGTCAGCAGTGCCGCGAGCGGATTGCACAGGTAGATGCGCTGATAGCTCTCGGGCACGAACGTCGCGACGTAGAGCACAGGACTCGCGTAGAACAGCAGTTGCGCCGTGACCTCCCAGATCGGCTGGATGTCGCGGTAGCGCACGTACAGCGAGCTCAGCAGCATGCCGACGCCGAGGGCGAAGACCGTCAACAGCAAGATGATCACGGGCAGTTCGAGCCAGGCCCACTGCGGATAGATGCCGTTGGCCAGCACGAAGATGAACACGGCGACCAGCGTCATCCCGAGGTTCAGCAGCGCGGTGATGCCGACAGCCATCGGGATGACCAGCGGCGGGAAGTACATCTTGCGCAGCAGGTTCTCCCGCGTCACGAGGGACTGCACCGAGTTGCCCGCGATCTCCGCGAAGAACTGGAACAGCACCATCCCGAAGAGGATGTAGACGCCGTAGTTCTTGATGTTCTCGTCGAGCCCGATGATGTCCGTGAAGACGACGTAGACCACGCCGAAGAACGCGAACGGCCGTGCGAGGGTCCAGACGCCACCGAGCGCCGAGCCGTAGAAGCGCAGCTTCCAGTCCGTCAGCGCCAGCGTCCAGGCCAGGGTCGTCGAGCGGCGGAGGCCGACGTCGTGTCCCCCGCGCCGGCCTGCCTCGATGATCGTGACGAGCTCGGCCCCGTCGGCAACGGCGTCGGGACCCGGGCTCGGCTCCTGCATCAGCGTGCTGGCCATCAGCCCGTGACCTCGATGTCGTACTCCGGTTCCACGAGGCCGCCCGTGTTCTGCGTCGCGTGGATGTAGATCGACGTGAGGTCCTCGCGGAGGTCGATCGCGTTGGCTCCCGAGCCGGCGCGGGCGATCGACGGCGTCAGGAGGTACTGACTCGTGGCAAACGGCGTGTCGAGCCCGAAGCGGACGACGAGCTCGTCACCGGCGACGCGGCGGCCGAGATGGACGCCCTGGAACTCGGTGCTGGCGACGAAGTAGGTGTGGCCGATCTCGTTGCGCAGCGTCGCGCCGACGATGGGGGAGTCGACCTCGCCGTGAAAGCGCACGGAAACGGCGATCTCCATCCGCTGGCCCCGCTCGAGCTGCTTGACGCGCTGGCCGTCGTGCTCGAACCACGCCTCGACGATCTCGGCGACGCCCTGGTCGCCGAAGCGCTGGTCGTCCGCACCGTCGTGCAGGAGGCGGCCGAAGTTCAGCTCGTTGTACGCGCGCGCGATCGCGCGGGGACCGCCGATCTCCAGGACCTCACCGCGCTCGACCAGCATCGCGCGGTCGCAGAAGCGCTCGACGGCGAGCATGTCGTGGGTCACGAAGACGATCGTCTTCTCCGCGGCCTTCAGCCGCGTGAACTCCTCGAAGCACTTCTGCTGGAAGGCGGCGTCGCCCACGGCGAGCACCTCGTCGACGAGCAGCACGTCGGAGTCGATCTGGATGGCGGTGGAGAAGCCCAGCCGCACGGCCATACCGCTGGAGTAGTTCTTGAGCTTGAGGTCGACGAACTCCTCGAGCTCGGCGAAGGCGATGATGCTGTCGAAGCGCGCCCGCGCCTCCCGGCGCGAGAGGCCCATCATCACCGCGTTGATGGTGATGTTGTCGCGAGCGGTCAGGTCGGGATTGAAGCCCACGCCGAGCTCGATGAACGGCGAGAGCCGGCCGCGGATCTCGACCCGGCCGGCGTCGGGGCGGTAGATGCCCGCCAGGACCTTCAGGAGCGTGCTCTTGCCCGAGCCGTTTCGCCCCACGATTCCGAAGAACTCGCCCCGGCTGATGTCGAGGTGCACGTCCCGAAGCGCCTTGAGCTCGTTGTATGTGGTCGAGCGCCACGGGTGCAGCGCCCGCTCCTTGAGCGTGCTGTAGCGCTGGTGCGGAAGCCGGAACGTCTTGGCGACGTGCTCCATTCGCACCGCGGGTGAGGCGGTGGCGAGTCGGGCGCGGCGCAGCTCGGCGCCGGACTCGGCGAGCACGGGCATCCCCGACACGGTATCCGGGTGAACGGCCACGAGCCGGCTCGACACGGACGGCCGGGGAAGGCTCCGTTGGGCTCAGCGCTCGCGACCGTCGACGGCCATGTGACGATCGAGCTGGAGTTGATGCACGCGCGACCGGCGCTCGAGTTCGTGCTGGAGGCGGATCACCTCGAGATAGAGCTCGATCCGGTTGGTCTCCAGGCGGGCGATCAGTTCGTGCTGGTACGGCGCGACGAGCGACCGTACGGGCTCCGCCCACGACGCACCGCTTGCGAACAGGACGCCGAGGCCGAAGACGGCAGGCACCACCTGAAGCTCCAGGGTCGGCCGGTCGGCGAGGAAGTCCTCCACCGCGGTGAGCACCCCGTTCCGCGGGCCGCCCTCACGCCGCGCCCAAGCCCACTGCCCCGCGGAGGAGAACCCCGTTTCCTGGAGGGCAGCCGCTCCGGGCACGGCTCCGCCGTTGTACGAGTGCTCGTGGAGCGCCTCGGCGGGTACGCGCTCCGGCGCGTAGTAGGAATCGCGGTGCGCGCACGGCCAGCCCACGTCGTGCAGGACCACGAGCGCCGGGCGGTCGCCGTCGTGCAGACGGTCGTCGAGGGCTTCCAGCTCCGACGTGACCGTCCAGTAGTTGTGGTCGCCGTCGATGATGCAGACGTCGAGCGAAGGGAGCTGCTCGAACGCGGCGGGCGACGCGACGCGGAGGAGCCGCAGACGCTCGGCGCTCCTGGCCAGGCGGTCGAGTTGCGGCGACGGGGAAGGGTCGACGCAGTGGATCTCCCCGTCCGCACGATCGGCCCATGCGACGAGCTGCTGGGTGAACAGGCCGCCCTCTCCGCCGATCTCGGCGACCTGCCGGGCACCCGTCGTCTCGAGAAGGTCGGTGATCAGCGGCTCGAACACGGCGAGCGAGTGGAGGAGGAGGTCGGGCACGCAGTTTGCGGGGGGCGGGTTGCTTAGACTCGCGCCCGGATGACTCTAACTGCTCGGTCTCGTGACACCCGCCTGCGGCGGGTCGACGCCACGCTGCGCGCGAGCGGTGCGGAGCTCGTGACGTTCGACGTCTTCGACACGCTCGTGTTCCGGAGGGTCGACCGTCCGATCGACGCCTTCTCGCTCGTCGGACGTGCGCTCCGTGAGGCGGGCGCGCTCGGCGGCGCGATGACCCCGGCGATGTTCGGAGCCGTTCGTGAAGCGGCGGAAAAGCGTGCCCGCGAGCAACGCCAGGCGCTCGACGGGAGCGAAGAGGTCGACCTGTACGACATCTACGACGCGTTCCCACGTTGGCCGCTCGACCGAGCCGTCACCGTCGAGGAGCTGGTCGCCATGGAGGTGGATGTCGAGCGAGGGCTGCTCGTTCCCGATCTCGAAGTCGTCTCCTTCCTCGAAGGGGTCAAGGCAGAGGGGACGCGCATCGCGGGGGTCTCGGACATCTACTTCCGCGTCGATACGCTCCGTGACCTCCTGCAGCTGCCCCGGGTGGGGACCCTGCTCGAGGGCGTCGAGCTGTTCGTCTCGTGCGAGCTGGGCTTCGGCAAGGGCAGCGGCCTATGGGACCGGGCAGCCGAGGTGTTCGGGGTCGCCCCAGATCGCATCGTGCACTTCGGTGACAACCCGGTCGACGACGTCGAGAAGGCGCAGGCCGCCGGCGTGCGTGCCTGCGGCTTCGAGCAGCGCGACGCCCCGCTGGCTGAGATCAAAGTGGCGGAGCGCCGCCTGCGGAACACCGTGGGGCGATCCCGTCCGCTCGAGTGGCGCAACACGATCGATCCGGCGGGCCTCTACGCCATGCGCGGGAAGGTCATCGCGCAGACCGAGCAGCCCCGCGGCCGGCAGGGGTACTGGCGGTACGGCGCCACGGTTCTCGGCCCTGTGCTCAGCGGCTTCACGCAGTGGGTGGCGCGGGAGGCGGCTTGGGCGGGGATGAACCGCGTCGGCTGCCTGATGCGTGAAGGCACGCTGCTCGCCGAGCTGATCGCATCCGCCGCCGCCGTGGAGGGGTTCGAACTGCAGACCGTGCCCACCTGGCTCAACCGGCACGTCGGCCTGGCCGCCACCCTCGGCGACAGCTCGGATCCCGTGGGACGTCTGCTGCACGGACGCTCGGGCCTCACCGTCGCGGAAGGCCTGGGCCTCCTCGGAATCGAGAGCGAGGACGTCCCGGCGCTGGCCGGGCAGGCGTCGACGCGACTGCAGGATCCGACCGTGCGGAAGATGTTCGTCGAGGCGGTCAACGGGCAGGCCACGCTGCGCGCGAAGGCCGGCGCGCATGGCCGTGAACTTGCGGGGCGCGCGGCGCAGGTGCTCGCCGACGCGGCGGATCCGAGTGGGCGGCTCTGGCTCGTGGACGTGGGGTGGGGCGCGAGTATCCAGGCCGACGCGGCGCAGCTGCTCGCGGCCACCGATCGTGACCTCGACGTCACCGGCTTCTACCTCCTCACCAACGAGAGTGCCGTCAGCCGCGTCGCTGACGGCCTGGCCGTCCGCTCCTTCCTGCTGGACGGTGGCAGCGGGAAGGAGCTCGTCGATCTGGTCATGCGCAGCCCGGAGGTCATCGAGCAGGTCACCTGCGCTGACATCGGTACCCAGCGGGGCATCGACGCGCAGTTGCGGCCCGTCACCGCGCCGCTCGACCCCGCCACCGACGAGCAGCGGCGCGACGCGGAGGCGGTGCGCGAAGGGGTCAAGGCCTTCCACGACATGTGGCTCCGCTACCGGGCGATCGTTCCCGGCGCCCTGCCGAGCCTCGCCGACGCGCAGGACGAGCTCGTCGCGGTGCTCGTGCGCAGCATCATCGCGCCGACGAGCGAAGAGGCCAGGCTGTTCGGGGACTGGCTCCACGACGAGGGACGCGGCTCCTCCCTCGAGGACCCGCTGGCGGGCGTCGCTCACGAGCGCCTCGCCAGCCACGCCTCCGGAGATCAGCTGCAGGCGCTTCCCATGCAAGACCTGTACTGGCCGGCTGGTCTCGTCGCACGCTACGCCCCAGAGCACGCGCCGCTCGTGCAGGCGGCAGCCACGGGCTTGGTGCCCTGGGAGGCGCTGTCGACGGACGCCGGAGTCGCGAGCTTCAGGGTCGCTGACGCGGTGGAGCCGGCTGGGCGGCCGGCGGAAGTCGTTCGCCTCCGTGCCAATCAGCGGGGCAACGTGCTGCTCAGCTGGAGCGGCGGTGGGGCGGATCTCCGCGAGCTGACCGTCCAGCTGTGCCGCGATGCGCACGTCGTGCGAATCGACAGCCTCGAGCTGCGCCTCTGGGAACAGGGCTCCGCCGTGCCGCGGGTCGTGCGTCTCGCGGCCGACGACCTCGCGCTTCAGGTCCCCCGGGATCGGTACGTGACTGTCGGGCACAACGTGCTGGCGGCTCGGGCTCCCGGCGCGTCGCTCTCCGTGGATCTGTTCCACCTGCGCCAGCAGGTCGTGTATCGGGTCCAGGTCGTCGCTCGCTGCGGGCTCCTCGCAGTCCCTGCCCCGCTCGGGGGGGACATTCCGTTCGAGTCAGAGCAGGTGGACCAGCTGAAGCAGTCGGTGAGCTGGCGCGTGACCTCGCCGCTGCGCCGAGCGGCCGGCGCCGGCCGTCGGCTGCGGCCGAGCTAGACCGTGGCCGGCCGCGCGGGCAGAGTCGTATCCTGGGCGAGCATGTTTCCGCTCACCTCCCTGCCCGCCACGCGCTACGGCCGCTCGACGCGCTGGCGCACCGCGTGAGGGTCGCAGTCATCGGCGCCGGGGTGGCGGGCCTCGTGGCCGCTCACCGGCTGAGTGCCGCGGGACATACATGCGACGTCTACGAGCGCTGGCCGGGGCTCGGAGGCCAGGCGGCGACGCTCGACATCGGCGGCGGGCACCGCATCGAGCGCTACTACCACCACCTGTTCACGAGCGACCGGCACATCGCTGCGCTCTACCAGGAGCTCGGTATGCCCGACGAGCTCGAAGCCCGCCCCTCCTCGGTCGCCTTCTTCCTGCAGGGGCGCTCGTGGGCCTTCACGACGCCGATGGACCTGCTGCGCTTCAAGCCCCTGAGCCTCGCCGCACGGCTGCGCATGGGCCTCGCGGTCGTCTGGCTGCAGAAGACCGGCAAGGAGGTCGGACCGTTCGAAGGCCAGACGGCGCGTCAGTGGATCAAGCGGTTCATGGGCAACGAGGCCTACGAGAAGGTCTGGGGGCCGCTGCTGCGAGGCAAGTTCGGCGATCGCGCGGACGACATCTCCATGGGCTGGCTCTGGAGCAAGCTCACGCTGCGGCGCAAGATCAAGGGCGCGGAGGCCCGCCAAGAGCTTCTGGTCTATCCCCGCCGTTCCTGGGAACCGCTCTTCGAGGCGCTGCAGCGCTCGATCGAGGATGGCGGCGGGCGCGTGCTCATCGACCGTCCGGCCGCCGGGATCGCGGGCGATGGCGAGGCCTTCCTCGTCACCGCCGGCGCGGCGGGCTCCTTCCGCTCGGGCCACGCCCCGACGAACTTCGAGGTCGACGGCGCCCCGGAGCGCTACGACGCTGTAGTGGCCACCGTGCCCAGCGACGTCTTCCGTGACCTGCTCGCCGGCGAGCTGCGCGAGAAGATCGGTGCGCCATACCTCCAACGCCTGGAATCGATCGAGTACCACACGGCGCTGTGTCTCATCCTCGAGCTCGACCGGAAGTTCAGCCCCTTCTACTGGACGAACATCGCAGACCCCGATCTGCCGTTCGTCGGGCTCATCGAGCACACGAACTTCGTGGCGCCCGAGCGCTACGGAGGACGGCACTTCCTCTACGTGGCCAACTACCTCGAGGCGGGGCACGAGCTGCTCGGACTCGACGACGGGGCGCTGCTCGAGCGGTATCTGCCAGGCCTTCGCCGCGTCAACCCGGCGTTCGCTCCTGAGTGGGTGCACCGCCGCTGGCTGTTCCGCGAGCCCGCTGCGCAGCCCATCGTGGACGTCGGGTACCGGCAGCGCATCCCGTCCTTGGACACCGGGGTGCCGGGACTCGTCCTGGCCAACACCACACAGATCTACCCCGAGGACCGGGGCACGAACTACGCCGTCCGCTTGGGAGGCGACGCCGCCCGCGCCCTGCTGGCCGGTACGGCGCCGCGCGAAGTCGCCGGAACCCGACCCGGGGCCTGACGAACGCGGCGTGGCCTCAGCCGATCGCCTGCGCCCCCGATCCACCGAGCGCTTGGCGCCTCGCCTCGCGGCACGGCGTGACCGACGCCCGGACATAGTCCAGCCGGGTCTGTCGCGCCACCGCCGGCACGGGATCGAACTCGCCGCCGATCGACGGCCCCATCTCCGGCGGCTCCGGGGTGACGCGCGCCGTCGCGATGCGCTGGGCGCCCGTGCCGGAAACGGGGATGCACGCCCACAGGCGCCCGTCCTTCATGCGCCGCTGAAGGGGCGACGAGCCGTTCAGGCGAAGCTCTGGCGGGCCCGCGAGAATCATCGTGAGGTAGGCGGGCTCGGTACTCTGCGCGGCGATCCAGAAGGTCAGCGGGCCGGCCTTCTGGAACGTGGAGGCGGTATTGCCCGGCTTCTGGACCCAGGCGGTGCCGGAGGGGTCGCGCCGCGCGGTGTCCATGGCGACGCCGCGCGCCACCGTGACGTCGAAGGGCCGCGTGCGCCGCGCGAGCACCACCGGTCCGTGGCGGTAGAGCACTTCGCGCCCCAGATCGAGCGACCCGTAGCGGCTGAGGACGTACTCGTAGTCCGGGGTGTAGGCCGGGTCGACCTCCGGCCGGATCGCGGTGTACCAGAAGCCCGAGTAGTCGTTGTAGGCCGCTACCGTGGAGAGGCGCTGGTCCGTGGTCTGCGTAAGCGCCTGGTACCAGAAGGATTGCTCTGTCCAGGACTCGTAGGGGATCGACTCGAAGCCCTCGATCTGCAGCGTGCCGTCAAGGCCTCGCGCCTTGTCGAGCACGGGCAACATGTCCTTCGAGGCCATCACCGCGCCGGTGGCGATCCGGTCCTTGACGGTGAGCATCGTCGCGGCCGTGGCCAGGGCGGCGAGCACCCCGAGCCCTGTTCCCACGTCGCGCCAGTGCCCCCCGAGCGAGCGCACGGCGTAGACGCCGACCCAGACCGCCGCGGCCACCGCCGGCGCGAGCGTGAGCAGTGTGCGCTGCACGCAGTAGGAGCAGTCCAGTCGCGTGGCGCTGAGGTACGCCTGCAGGCATGCTACGAAGGCGAACGCCAGCAGCGCCCGTGAGAAGGGGATCCGGCGGAAGGCCACAGCGGCGCCGAGCAGCAGGGCGAGCGGCAGCACCACGCCGACGAGCGCGAAGCGCAGGCCGGTCGGATCCGCGAAGGCGATGTCGTAGAACTCGACGGTCTGGGTCAACCATCCCGCGAGCTTGCCGACGCTCATGTCGTAGAGGTCGCTCGGCGTAATCGAGATGAACGCTTCCCGGTCGACGACCTGGCGGCGCACGTACTCGATCAGCCAGATTCCCGAGCGCGGCGAGGCGAGCAGGGTGGTCGCGCCCGTGAGCGCGCCGAGCCCGGCCACCCGAAGCACCTCCTTGCGCGCGAGGCGCCTCCGGCGCCACAGGTGACCGACGATGGGAATCGCGCCGAGCAACGCCAGCGTGCCCGCCGCCTGCGGGAAGATCTCCGGGTAGCTCGTGTGAAAGCCCGCCAGCATGATGCCGCAGAGCACCGCGGCGAGCTTGGACTGCTCTCGCACCACGAACCACGCCGTGACGAGGAACGCCGGCACGAGCGCGACGCCCGAGAGCAGCCCCTGGCTGCCGTCCCCCCACAGCTGGAAGAGCGTCGGCCCCGCCGCGGCGAGTCCGGCCAGCAACGCGGGCCAGCGCGCCGGGACCATTGCCCGTACGAGTCCCGCCGTGCCCAGCGCCGCCACCAGCAACAGCGTCAGCGACCACGGCGCCTGCATCAGCCAGGGCGGCCAGCCGAACGTCGCCCCGAGCGCGGCGGGAACGGTGCTCGCCCCGGAGTGCTGCCACTTGAAGCCCCAGCCCGCGCGCAGGGTGAGGTTCCACGGCTCCCCCCAGGCCACGTCGTCGTACTCGTGCGAGGGGTAGGGGAACAAGACCTCCCTGAATGGCTCGTTGTTCGTGTGGTTCTGAAAGCCCTGGATGTAGTTCACGTACATCTGGGAGTCGAAGATCCCGAAGGCCACGGGCCCGGGGGAGTAACGGGCGTCCTGCGGGCCGTTGATGACCAGCAGGGGCACGATGAGCACCAGGGCGAGCACGCCGCCGTCCCGCCAGGCGCGGCCCCGGTCGAGCCGCAGGCCGCCGTCACGGCGTTCCGTCCGCCACCCCCACAGGCACGACGCGACGATGGCCGGAACGAGCAGCCACCACAGCGCCCACCGCAGCGGCACGAAGAAGTTGGCGGTCACGAGCAGGCACATCGCTGCGGCGAAGCCGAAGCTGGGGGCAAGTGCCAGCCGCGCCATCGCGGGCACGCGCCAGCGCCGTAGCTGGGCAGCCAGGCCGAGACCCAGCAGCGTCAGCACGCCGAGGAAGATCAGCTCCTTGATGAGCAAGTAGCGCAGCAAGGGGCAGGACGGTAGCGGGGGCGGCGGCCGTTCAGCGGCACCCGGCCGGCACGCACGGTGACTCATCCGCCGACCGCGGCTCACCCGTGCCCGTGCCGTTCGGCCAGCGCCCCCGACGCAGTCTGTCGCATGATGTCGTCGTAGACGCGCCGGACCCCGGTGGCCAGCAGGGTCCTTGGCGCCGCTCCGCGCGGTTCCGGGTGGCGGGTGCGCAACCGCAGGTCGATGACGTGCCGGCCGTTGGCCGGCAGAGGCGCCTGGACCACCCCGATTCGCGTGCGGCTGACGCGCTGCACGAGCGCGACGAGCTCGGCGACGCTCGTCGCCTGCCCCGCCGCGATCACGCGGATCTGCGGGTCGGCGGGCTGCCGCGCCACGGCGTCCGTGAGGAGTCCGAGCGCCGTCGACGCCGCGTCGTCGACGAAGAGGTAGTCACGCAGCGTGTCCATCGGCACGAAGACGCGGATCGGGCGGCGCATAGCGGCCTGAAGACACAAGCGGGTGACGAGCCCCTGCGCTTTGTCGAGATTCTGGCCGGGCCCGTACAGCGTCGAGATGCGACCGACGACGAGCGGCACCGAGCCGGCGAGCTCATGGGCGACCGCCTGCTCCTGCAGCAACTTGACGGCACCGTAGGCGTTCAGCGGCCGCGGCTGGGTGCGCTCGTCGAAGGGCGGGGCGACAGAACCGGCGTACATCCCCGCCGACGAGGTGAGAAACAGCGCGCCCCGACCGGCGGGGCGCTTCTCGCGGACGGCTGCTGCGAACCGCCGCACGAGCTCGGCCTCGTCGTCGAGCGCAGCACGCGTCGTACCGACGACGCCCGCCCCCGCCGCCCATACGATGGCCCAGTCCTCCTCGTCGGTGACGCCCGCGAAGCGCTCGAGGTCCGCCCGCAGTACCGTCGAGGAGGCCGCGACGTTCCCCCACGGAACCGGCGTGCCGGCGAAACGCAGTACCCCTGCTCGTGCCCGGACCAGCGCCGACCCGAAGAGCCCTCCGGCGCCGATGATCCAGACGAGCACTACGGTCAACCGTCAGCCGCGTCGTCCGCGCCGGCCTGCTCGAAGGCCTCTTCCGGATCCCGGACGACCACGTACATCGGTTTGCCCATCGACATGCCGGCGGCGACGCCGACGTACTCCGCGATCACGCCGAGCGACAGCATCACCACACCTCCCACGAGCAGCGTGGTCACCACCGCAGAGGTCCATCCCTCGACATCGGTCCCGCCCGTCAGCCGCAGGACGACGAGGTACGTCGCGAACAGCAGGCCGAGAAACGTGGTGGCCACGCCGAGGCCGGAGACGAGCCGCAGCGGGCGGTTGCCCGAGGAGATGACCAGGCGCCAGAAGTGCGAGAAGAGCCGGCGGGTCGTGTAGTTGGAGGCGCTGCGACCCTCCGCCCGGAGCGTGACCGGGCACGACGCGACGTCGGAGACCACCCACGACAGCGCGACGTCGAGGTACACCCCCGGGCCGACGTACGCGGCGACGCTGCGGCCGGGCTCTCCGGCGACCAGGCGGAAGCTGTGGAACCGGTGCTCCGAGCCGCTGGACAGCAGGCGGAGGAACACGGTCTTGGTCGCGTGCGACGCGACGTTGCGCAGCACGGAGTGCGGCGCCTTGTTCGTGGGGGCGGCATAGACGAGCTGCGCGCGCTCGGCATAGGCCGTATCGAGGAGCTTCGCGATGTCGGCGGGGTTGTGTTGGCCGTCCTCGTCCATGGTGACGATCCACTGTCCGCCGGTTGCGGTCATCCCTGCGACGGTCGCTGCATGCTGGCCGAAGTTGCGTGACAGCCAGACGGGACGGACCCAGTCGTACGTCGCGGCCAGCTTGCGGATGACCGAGTCACTCAGGTCAGGTCCGCGATCCCAGACGAGCGCGACCTCGTCGACGATGTACCTGCGGCCGTCCGGCGTGCTCTGCGGCTCGTGGTAGGCCGCGATCTCGGCGACCAGATCGGCCAGCGTGTCGGCGCCCGAGTAGACCGGGATGACGACGCTGATGCGAACGAGGCCGCGCCCGGCGGTGGGCTCGCGCTCGGGGTTCATCTCGCGAGCACCGTAGCGGGATCGCCCCTCCTCCCTGCGAGCCGAGGCGCCGGCGTCGCCGCGAGACGGCGTGAGCCCGCCGGCCTCGCAGAAGTTGACTGACTGCGAGCCGTTGACACCCGCCGGCGCGCGGGCCGCGGAGAGAGCGTCTTCGCGCCATCTCACGATGCGGGGCGCCCCCCACCGTGCTGGCGCCCTCAGCGATCGCTGGTACGGGCGGTGCCCGCCGATGCTCTTCACCTCCTGCCCGCCGAACCAACGGCCGAATACGACGGCGGCGTCTCAGCCTGCCGCGTCCCCGGATGCACGCGACCGGCACGGGGACAGCTTCGTTTCTGCGTCGTCTGCGAGCACCGCTACCGAGCGGTTACGGCTCGTCGCGGGGGGTTGGTCGAGTTGCTCTGCGCAGCGCTCGCTGCTCTGGGCGACCCGCTCTACACCGCCTTCGGTGCGCGGCGCAAGGAGCTCGGCGCGCATGTCCTCGCCCATCTCGAGGAGCTCAACGCGATCGAGGTGTACGTCCCGGCCGCGGCGGTCGAGGACTTCGTGGCCGAGCTGGACGCCAGGGCACAAGAGGCGCGATGACCACTTCGCTTCGGACGAGTGCAATCCTCTCGCCAGGAGCCGTAGTTGAAGAGAAAGCTGGGACGGAGAGCGCGCCCTCGGGCGCGTCCGGGCAGGCGACGAGCGGGACGGGGATGCCGGCGAGAAGGGTCAAGGGAGTAACGGCAGAACGCAGGAGTCGGGTGCTGCTCGCGCGCCGCGGGCGGTCCTGGGACGCACAGGAGGTGGCCGAGCACCTCATGTCCTGTCGCGGGCAGATGCTCGGCGGGCTGAGGCACAAGACGCCATGGGCCGGCCTCGACGTCGACACGCTCGACTCGTGCTTCGGTCACGGCGCGGCCGTCATCGCCAGGGTGGCCGCGAGCGGCCAGCGTCCGGAGTGGCGCAGCGCGAAGGATCTCGAGAAGGCGCAGATCGCCGCCTTCCGACATCAAGCGCTGGACCACTGGAAGCGCGTCAACGCGCAGTCTCGAAAGGGCGACCGCACCGCGGTTGCCTTCGATCCGGAGCGACACGCGTCCAAGGACGCTCCGATGGACCGGCTGTTCGCGCAGCCCGACCTCCACGCGATCCAGCGTGATCTGCTCGCGGAACTTACCGACCCGGAACTGCGTGCTTTCTGGGCAGCGGTCCTGGGAGAAGCCGCGAGCTTCAAGACGGCGGGCGATCGGCTGAAGCTCACCAAGGCTCAGGTCATGGCGCGGACGCGCGCCGGTCGGTCTGCGTTCGCCGGCTACCTCGATCGGCGCGAGACGGGCGAACTCTGCCGGGAGCGATGCGAGGACATCGTTGCCCTGCGCGCCGGGGCGGCGAACGACCTGCGGGCTGAGCGTGCGATGGCCCATCTTGAGTCCTGCTACGCGTGCTCGCTGGTTCACCAACCGCGCATCGGGGCGTTCGAGCGGGGCATTCTCGGTCTGACTCCCACCGGTCTGCTGCTTCGCCTCGTGACGCGCGCCGGCGAAGTGGCGTCCGTCCCGGCGACGCGTTGGACCGAGGTGGGCGCGGGCGCGCGTCTGGTCGCGGGCGGCGTCGCGGCGCTGACCGTGGCCGGGTCGGGCGTCGGCATCGAGGCTGCGCTCAACGACCGTCCGGGGGCACGCGGGCCGCGGCCCACGGAGAAGCGACGATCACCCGCGGTGCCGGTCGAGGGCTTCGTGACGCCGGCGCGCGTGCTGCCGCGCTCCGTCCGCAACACCCCGACCCCCGTGTCGCCAACGGTCGCCTCCAAGCGCCGGAGCGAGGCCGACCGCGGCGCCACGAAGCAGCCCAGCCCCCGCGGGACCGCCGCTGCACCGACGACTCGCAGGCCGGCCGCGATCGCCAGCGGACCCGCCGCGACGGAGTTTTCCTTCGAGCGCGGCGGAACGCCGGCGGCGCGCGAGTCCGCTCCTGCACCCCCGACGAAGACGCCGTCTCCGGCGACCGAATTCTCTGGACCATGACCACCACCGACCAGACGAGACCATCCATGACCGAGACGCCCCATCGATCCATCGGCGACCGCCTGACCCGGCCACTGATGCCGCTCTTGCTGTTCGCCTGTCTGCTTGCGCAGTCCAGCACCGCGTCGGCTGCGACGTACACCGTCGACAGTTGCCAGCACCCGGATGGAGCCTACGCAGGAAGAGACGGCTGGACGGCTTCGCACAGCGGCGTCTATGTCTACACTGGCGACAGTTGTGCTGGCGGAGGACCACTGGACGCTTATTGGGCCTCAGATATCGAGCACAACTACTCTGATCTAGCTCGTTGGACGTTCGCGGCCCCGACTGGCACCACTATCCGGAGTTTGAGTGGTACTCGGTCGGCACGAGCGGCTGCCGGACGTCCCTATGGGACGCCAGTCACCGTCATCAAGGCCGATGATGGTTTTCTTGAACAATGCGGTAGCGTGTTCCCCTGCTCGGCCGTGGACGGTGAATTTGTCTACGCCGTCAATTCGGCGAATTCGGTGGCCTTCGGAGTCGAGTGCGGTGGTGCGCCTGGTGGACGATGCCCGGGTGGTACCACCGCAATCTCCGTGCGGAGGTTGAGAATTACTCTGGCGGACAATTTCTCGCCTACGTTCAACGGTCCCCCCACCGGTTCGCTCACCTCTCCCACGTCCATCACCCGCGTCCGCACCGTCAACTACTCGGCCAACGACATCGGCGGAGGCGTTTACCGGCAGCGACTGCTCGCGGACGGAAGGGAAGTCGCGGCCGGTCCGGTCGATGGGAACGAAGGGCGGTGCGTGCGCTATCCGGTGGGGAACGGCTTCTCGTCACCAGTCCCCTGTCGGACCACAGTGAGCGGCAGCATGGCCTACGACACCGCCGGGCTGTCCGACGGTCCCCACGAGTTGGAGCTCCAGGTCTTCGACGCGACGGACGAGAACAAGGTGGTCAGCTCGTGGAGCGTTCAGGTGGACAACGCGCCCCCTTCGGTCGGTGCCGTGAGCGTAGACGGCATCGCCCGCGACGGTGAGGCGCTGCGCTGCAGTGCCGCGGTGGAGGGGCAGTCCCCGCGTGTCGCGTACCAGTGGTTGCGTTCGAACGCCGATGGCTCGGACGTCAAGGACATCGCCGGGGCGACCGAGGCGACCTACCGGCTCGTGAGCGCGGATGTCGGGAAGAAGCTGCTCTGCAGGCTCACGGGGACCGACGGTGGGGGCTCGGCCACGAGGACGTCGTCGCTGACTTCAGGCCCCTTCGCGGGTGGCGGGCTGGTCGGGGCGAAGGATTCGTCAACGCCTGCCACTCAGCCCGGCACTGCCCCGCCTTCCACTCAGCCAGGCACTGCCCCGCCTGCCACTCAGCCCGGAACTGCCCCGCCTGCCGCCCAGACTGGTAGTGCCCCACCCGCCGGTGAGGCGGGTACTACTCCGGCGAATAGCGATGGCCCTTCAGCGAGCAGCGTGGCGCCGCAGTCGTCGGCACCGGCAGCTCAACTGTCGCCGCTGCCCGCCTGCACGGGCGCGACGGTGGCGATGTTCGGCAGCGTGAGCCCGCTCAAGCGCTCTTACAGACGCAGCGGGTTCGGGCTCTCTGGCCGACTCATGGCGCTGAATGGGAAGAGCGGTGTAGGCGGTGCCGCGCTCGATGTGATGCAGACCGTCACCCGCGCCGGTATGAGCCAGAGGACGAAGGTCGGAACGGTCACGACAGCGCCCGACGGATCCTTCCGAGCCAAGGTGCCGCCGGGGCCGACTCGCCTCGTCCAGCTCGTCGAACCAACCTGCGGCTCGGTCGGCCCGACCGTGTCTCAGCGCGTCCGCGGCGCCGTGCTGGGGAAGACGACCACACGCCGGGTGCGCAACAGGCAGACCGCGCGCTTCCGTGGTCGGGTGCTCGGCGGGTACGTCGGCCGGGGGCTGCCGCTCGAGCTCCAGGTCAAGGTCGGCTCGAGCTGGAAGGACGTCAAGGCCGTCACCACGAACTCGCGCGGGGAGTACCGGGTGAGCTACCGGTTCATGCGGACCTACGTGCGCTACACGTACCGCTTCCGGATCGTCACCCGCGCGGGCAGCGCCTGGCCGTACATGGCGGCCAAGAGCCGCCAGCTGAAGGTGCGAGTCAATTAGACCGTTCGCGCGGCGGCGGCCACCAGGCGCCGCCGCGCGAAGGCCATCGGGCGGGTGTCTCGTGGCGGCGACCGCCCCCGAAGCTACCCTGACCAGACCGGTCGTCAGCGCGACCTTCGCGCGGCCCGCGCGTTACCCACCGCAGGGACCGGGGTTCCGTGCCCGAACCACCCCCCTTCGACATGAGCACTCTCGAGCGACTCGACGACCTTCCCGCCGGTGCCGACGACGGCCACCTGCGGGTGTCGGTGGTCATTCCGTGCCTCAACGAGGAGGAGAACATCGAGGTGTGCGTGCGCACCGCGCTCGAGGTCATGCAGCGGGCAGGGATCCGTGGGGAGGTCGTGGTGGCCGACAACAACTCCGATGACCGGTCGGCCGAGCTTGCCCGCGCCGCCGGAGCCCACGTCGTCACCGAGACGCGCCGCGGCTACGGCTCCGCCTACCTGGCCGGCTTCGCCGCCGCCCGCGGCAAGTACATCGTGATGGGAGACGCCGACCTCACCTATGACTTCGCGGAGATCCCGCGCTTCGTCGCCGAGCTCGACAAGGGCTCCGAGCTCGTGATGGGCGACCGGATGGACAACATCCGGCCGGGCGCCATGCCCTGGCTGCACCGGTACGTCGGCAACCCGATCCTCTCGGGGATCCTCAACCTCTTCTTCCGGACGGGCATCCGCGACGCGCACTGCGGCATGCGCGCGCTCCGCCGCGACGTCCTGCCGCGCCTGGACCTGCGCACCACCGGCATGGAGTTCGCCTCGGAGATGGTCATCAGGGCGGGCAAGGAGAACCTCAAGGTCTCCGAGTTCCCCATCGACTACCACCCGCGCGGCGGAACGTCGAAGCTCTCCACGTTCCGTGACGGCTGGCGCCACCTGCGCTTCCTGCTCGTCCATTCCCCCACGCACTTGTTCATGCTGCCGGGACTGATCCTGGCGCTGGTCGGAACCGTCATCTCCACCGTGTCGCTGACCCAGGTCGACGTCTTCGGCCGGGAGTGGGAGATCCACACGATGATCGCCGGGGCGCTGCTGATGATCGTCGGCACCCAGGTCATGGCGCTCGGGCTCTGTGCTCACGCCTACGGGACGTACTTCATGGGCGAGAAGGACGCGTGGTTCGACCGGATGCGCGCACGGTTCCGCCTCGAGCACGGCCTGCTGCTCGGTGGGGCGATCCTGCTGGCGGGCCTCGTCATCTGCGCGGTCATCGTCGGCATCTGGATCGCCAACGGCACCGGTGAGCTTTCCGAGGAGCGCTCGGCCGTGCTCGCCGCCACCCTGGTGATCGTCGGCATGCAGGTGTTCTTCTCAAGCTTCCTGCTCAGCATCCTCGGCCTGCGCCGCCGGTAGCGCTCAGGGACAGGTGGCCGCGCGGAGCGCCGCGCGCAGCCCGTGCTCGACCTGCTCGGCCGCGCTCGCCCAGGTGCGTTGGGCCACCAGCCGCATGCCGTCGCGGGAGCGCGCCGCGCGCTCGAGGAGGTCGTCGAGCAGGCGCTCCATCGCGTCACAGAGCGCGAGGGGGTCGGGGTCGGCGAGGACCGGACCCCGCCCGCCCGCCGGCGCACCGAAGGTCGCAAGCATCGCGTCGCTCGCCAGGTCGACCACCGGCAGTCCGCAGGCCATCATCTCCGTCGGGATCAGCGAGGGGTTCGTCAGCGACAGGCACAGCCCGACGGTCGCGCTGGCGTAGGCGTGAGCGAGGGCCTCGGGGTCCATCACGCCGAGCTGCCGCGCTGGGAACGGGACGGCGACGTCGCCGGCCTCCCCGAAGACGGCGATCTCCACCTGCGGGCGCCGGTGGTGAAGCTCGGCCAGGGCGAGGACGCCGAGCGGCACGGCGCGGCGGGCGGTCACCGCGCGGGCGTAGAAGAGCACGAGGTCCTCGCGGCGGTGAGTCGGCAGCGGCTTGTAGGTGGCGTGGTCGACGCCGAGGTCGAACGCCGTCGCGCTGGCGCCGTAGCGGTCCCCGACCACCTCGGCCAGCCACGGCGACGCGCAGACGCAGTGCAGCCCCTGGCGGTAGCTCCACTCCGCCCACAGCCGCTCGGCCGACGCGGGGTAGAACTCGGGCTCGTGGTCCTGCACGAGGTAGGCGCGTGCGCCGGCGTCGGGCAAGGCGAGCACCTCGGGAACCGTCTGCCAGCCCGTCGCCACGACGACGTCCGCGCCGCGCCAGCTTCCGAGGCCCTTGAGGACAGGGGCCCCGACGGGGCCGAAGAAGGACTCGAACAGGTGCTCGACGTCGTCGTCCGGGTGGCGGCCCTGCTGGTCGACCAGGAACAGCGCGAGCTGGTGCCCGCGCGCCTCGAGGCCGCGCACGAGGGTCGCAATAGTCGCGTGTCCACCCGAGCCGCGGCGGAAGGACGGGACGACGACCGCGACGCGCAGCCGGTGCGCGCCGGCGCGGGAGGGCCCCTCTCCGCTCAACGGCGCTGGGCCGTCGCGCAGAACGTCGAGCAACGCGAGCGGCGCCTCGACAGGGACGGTGGCCGGGCGGTCACGGCCGGCCAGGCGGCGCAGCGAGGGCATCGCCCGATCGTAGGCGCCCACGGCGGCCATTGAGCCTCGCCCGCGCGCGCATCCTGGGGCCGAGCCCTCCGTCGCCGGTCGAACCTCGGCCCGCCCGGGCAACCTGGGCCGAGCGCTCCTTCGCCGACCGACCACTACCGTTCGCGCTCCCCTGATCGCCCGAAGGAGCACCGTTGCAGCGCATCCCGACCCGCCTGAAGGGTCCTCTCCTGATCGAGCCGAGGGTCTTCGGCGACGACCGGGGCTTCTTCGCCGAGACCTTCCGCGCGAACGTCTTCGCCGACGAGTTCGGTGTCACCGAGCCGTTCGTGCAGGACAACCACTCGCGTTCGACCAAGGGTGTCGTGCGCGGGATGCACTTCCAGATCGGCGCGGGCGCCTCCAAGCTCGTCCGCTGCGGTCGCGGGGCGATCTTCGACGTCGTGGTCGACATTCGGGTCGGTTCGCCGACCTACGGCCAATGGGAGGCCACCGAGCTCTCCGAGGAGAACATGCGTGTCTTCTACGTCCCGATCGGCTTCGCTCACGGCTTCTGCGTGCTCTCCGACGTTGCCGACGTCTTCTACAAGCAGTCGGGCTACTACGCCGACGCAACCGAGCGAGGCGTCTCCTACCGCGACCCAAGCATCGCGATCGACTGGCCTCTCCCCGCTTCCGAGCTGCTGCCGAGCGCGCGCGACGCCGCCGCGCCGCGGCTCTCGGAGGTTGAAGGCGAGGTGCCGTTCGTCTACCGGGACTGACCGACGAGCTGCCCGACGGGGTGCCGCCCCGACGTCGCCAGGCGCACGGCTAGGTGTGCCTCGCAGCTAGCCACGTCTCAGTGAAGGCTGTAGCGTCGCGAGCAGCCGGAAAGCGGAGCGTGCGCAGGCAGCACGACCACCGACGTGCAGGTCTCAAAGGAACGCGTACATGAACCGTCGACCGACCCTCGCCCGCCTCCTCACCACCCTCGGCGGAGCCGCCGTCGCGGCCGCCTGCACGGCGAGCACGGCCCTCGCCCAGGCCGGCCTCCCGCGGACCTACGAGCCTCAGCGCATCGACAGCCCCGTGTCCGTGGCCAACGGCGTGTTCGGCCGCGGCATGGCCGGCGCCGGCGACCTGAACGGTGACGGCATCGATGATCTCCTCATGCCCCAGCAGGCGGACAGCCCGCGCAACGACGGCATGGTCTTCGTGATCAGCGGCGCGACCGGCGGTCTGATCGCCCGGATCGATGCTCCCGACCCTGGTGGCGCGGGCAGCCGCGCCGGCTTCGGCTCGTTCTGGACCTCCAAGGTCGGCAGCAGAGCGGTTCCGACGTCGGACCTGGCCAGCTGCTCGGGCGGCACGGTCGGCGCCCAGTGCCCCCAGAACCCGATCGGGCCACCCGACAACATCCCCGAGATCATCGTCGGCGCCCGCGGCGTCGATGCCAACGGAACCGACAGCGGGCGCGTGTACGTCTACGACGGCGCGACCCGGGCGCTGCTGAAGCGCATCGACATGCCACCGGCCGACGCGGCCATCCCCAACGCGCTGCTGAGGGGCTCGGGCTTCGGGCGCACGGCGCTCAACCCGGCGGGCCTGACGGCGTGCGCCGGGAACTTCGGCGTCGGAGAGTGCCCGTCCCTACCCCGGGCGACCGCCATCGGCGACCTGGACCGCGGGGGCCGCCCCGACCTGGTCATCGGCGCACCGCAGCTCACCGAGAGCCCGGCGACCGCCCAGCCCGGATCGAACTGCGCCACCGCTCCCGCCGGCACCGTCTGCGAGCAGGCCGGGCGGGCCTACTTCTACCGCGGCGAGGACATCGCCGGAAGCGACCCCACGGTCATCCTGGACGGGACGAACCCGGGCCAGGCCGTCACGACGATACGCAACCCCGACGCGCAGCGCGACAGGACGAGTGGCGTGCCGGCCGACAACGAGCAGCTCGCCAACACCGTGACCGCCGTCGGCGACCTGGGCGCCTGTCGCGCCGTCGGCATCCGGCCGGGTGAGACGTGCTCGCGCGTGGACAGCGTGACGGCCCCCGATGGGGTGCCCGATGTCGTCATCCCCTCGCCGGGTACCGACCTGCCGCTCGAGAATCCCGATCCCGCCTTCGCCAACGCCGGCGTCGCGTACTTGATCGACGGAGCGACCGGCGCGGTGCTCTACACCTACCAGCACCCTGAGCGCCAGTCGGGCGCCACCTTCGGGTCGCAGCTCTCAAGTCACGAGCCGGCGGTCGGCGACCTCGGCAGCACGGGCGCGCCCGACCTCTACCTGCCCGCGCCGCTGCAGAACACCCCGGCCATCACCGGTGCGGGGCGCGGCTACGTCATGAACGGCAACTTCAAGACCGGCTCCGGGACGGTGCTCCTGAGCCGGCTCGACGACCCGACGCCGTCGAAGAGCGGCAACTTCGGCGGAGGCAGCGCGGGAGTTGGCGACCTCGTGCGCGGAGAGGCCACCCCCGCCAACGAGATGCTGATCGGCGTCGAAGGGTTCACGAGCTCCGAGCGCAACGACGTGCACGTGTTCAATCCCGCGACGGAGCAGGTCTTGCAGATTATCCCCGATCCCGATCGCCAGACCGGAAGCGGCTTCGGCGGCTCGATCGTGCCGCTGGGCGACATCAACGGTGACGGGTTCCTGGACTTCGCCACCTCGGCGGAGAACTTCGACGGCCGGTCCGGCTCCTCCGACGGCCGCGTCTACGTCTTCCGCAGCGACGATTCCGCGCTTCCAGCGGGTCCGACCGGCCCGACGGGCCCCGGCGTCGCTCCCCCGAGGGGTCCCGCCGGGCCGGCCGGCCCGGCAGGACCTCCCGGGCCCGCCGCGCCGAACCCCGGCGCGCCGACGCCGCCGTCAGCGAGCGGTGAGAAGATGACCGCAAAGCTCCAGGTGGCTCGTTCGCAAGTTCTGCGGCAGGCCCGACGGCTCGACGTCCTGGCGCTCATCACCCGTCGTGCGTCGGGACAGGCGCGCATCGAGTTCGCCGCCGCGGGCCGGCGGTTCCGCTTCAGCGAGAAGATCAGCGACGGACGGCTGCGGTTCAGCCGCAGCATCCCGGCCGCCCAGGCGGCGCTGGGCACCGGGATCATGACGATCAGCTATCCCGGCGACGCGGACACGCGGCCGCAGACCGTGCGGCTGCGCGCTGCATCGCGTCAGGCTGACCTCGCGCTCGAGCGCCCGCGCCTGCAGAACGGACGCCTGAGGGCCTCGGGCACGATGGCGCAGCTCGCGCGCGGCGTCGTGCGGGTCCAGATCGAATGGGTCAACAACGGCGAGACGACGACGCTGCAGCGCACCGCTCAGATCACCGACGGCCGCTGGGAGCTGAACGTGAAGCTCTCCGACGTCGTCGCGCGCGCGATCGCCGGGCGCGAAGGCACCGTTCACTCGTACACCTTGTTCACGGGCTACCTCCCCCGTCGCGTCCGGGGCGAGATGCGGTCCTTCGAGGTGCTGCCTGCGCGGTAGGGCACGCCGGCGACGCGGTCTGCCCGATGCTCGAGCCATCCCGGCGCACAACGGGCTCATGGCTTGCGCCACACTGTTCGGCGACATGCAGGCCCGGTTCACCGTCCGTCCCCGTCCATATCGCTGGATCGCCTGGTCGGCGCTCGGCGTCCTGACGCTCATCGTCTTCACCGGCGCTGCCGTGCGGCTCACGGGCTCTGGCCTGGGCTGTCCGACCTGGCCGAAGTGCACGACCACCGCCTACGCGGCACCGCTGAGAAGCCACCAGGGCATCGAGTTCGGCAACCGGCTGCTGACCAGCGTCGTCGGCCTGCCGTGCTTCCTGGCCTTCGTCGGCGGCTGGTTGCGCAAGCCCTACCGCCGCGACCTCATGCTGCTCGGCCTCGGGTTGTGCCTGAGCGTCCTGGCCCAAGCCGTGCTCGGCGGCATCACGGTGCTCACCGGCCTCAACCCGTACACCGTGATGGCGCATTACGTACTGTCCATGGGCGCCCTGGCGCTCGCCGCGATTCTCGTGTGGCGCGTCCACCGCGAGCATGCCGGCGCGGCCCAAGCCGTCGCGCGCTCTCGTCGCCTCGTGCGCGCCGTGCGCGCCTTCTTCGCCTACGGGATGCTCATGATCGTCGCCGGGACGGCCGCGAGCGCCGCGGGTCCGCACGCCGGCGGCGCCGGAACCGGTGACGTCGTCTCCCGGCTGAACTTCTGGGGCGCCGACACGCTCCGCCTCCTCATCGCGGGTCACGCGCGGCTGGCCGCCGTCTACGGCGTGCTGGCCGTCGTCGGCTTCGTCGCGATCCGCCGAGGCCGCGAGGACCGCGACCTCTTGCGTCCCCTCGGGACCGTCTGCGTCCTGCTCGGTCTGCAGGGAGTCGTCGGCACCCTCCAGTACCACGCAGATCCGGCGCTTCCGGCCGAGATCGTCTGGATCCACGTCGCCCTGGCGGCGCTGACCTTCAACGCGCTCATGTGGCTGCTGCTCGCCACGGGCCGCTCGGCCCCCGCCGCGCCCGTGCCCGGCCCGGCCGCTGCCCCCGCTTCGGAGCGGGCCGTCACCCCCGCGTAGCTCGTCACCGACCTACGGCGCGCGGTGTATCTCGAACCAGACGTGCGTGCTCCCCGCGCAGGCGCCCCAGCTCGCGGTCAGCTCGTCGACGACGCGCAGCCCGAGGTTCTCCCGGTCGCGCTCGGCGCGCCGGATCGCCGGCGCGCCCGCAGCGCCCTGGTCGATGATCTCGCCGCGCACCTCGTCGCGCCCGTACAGCTCCAGCTCGACGCGAATGCCGTGTCGCGGCCCGTGTTGCACGGCGTTGGTCACCAGTTCGGAGACCACGAGTTGCACGTCGCGCAGCACGTGCGGGGACAGGCCCAGCGAGAGCGCTCGGATCGAGGTCCGAGCTCGGGAGGGGGCGGTCTCGTCGGGGTCGAGGGTGAGGGAAAGGCGCATCGGTCCTCCTCCGTTGCCCTGCACTCCGCGGCGTGAAGCACGGTTTGTTCACACTGCGACGCACGCGCGGGGCGACAGCTGACGCCCCGCGCTGCGTCGCCTCTAAACCGTGAGCGTCGCGGGCTCGAGCGCGACCTCGAGCACCTCACCGATCGTCATGGCGGGGTGGAACGTCATCGCCTCCCGCACGTCGTCCGGCACGTCGTCGAGGTCGCCGCGGTTGCGCTCCGGCAGGATCACGTCGGTCAGGCCCGCCGCGTGAGCGGCCAGCACCTTCTGCTTCAGCCCGCCGATCGGCAGCACGCGCCCTTGCAACGTCACCTCGCCCGTCATGCCGACGGTGTGGCGCACGGGACGGCCCGAGAGCAGCGACGCCAGGGCGGTGACCATCGTGACGCCCGCGCTCGGACCGTCCTTCGGGATCGCGCCCGCGGGCACGTGCACATGGAACTCGCGGTCCTCGAAGGCGTCCTGCGGGATGCCCAGCTCGTTCGCGTGGGCACGCACGAAGGTGAGCGCGATCCGGGCGCTCTCCTTCATGACGTCGCCGAGCTGGCCCGTGAGCGTCAATCCTCCGGTGCTGCCGGGCATGGCGTTGGCCTCGACGAACAACACGTCGCCGCCCGTCCCGGTCACCGCGAGGCCCGTGGCCACGCCGGGGACCGCTGTTCGCGCCGCCGCCTCCTGCCACACCTTCTGGCGGCCGAGCGCGTCGCGGACGAGCTCGAGATCGATCGTCACGGGAGGCGTCCGCTTCGAGGACGCGATCTGCGTCGCGGTCTTGCGCAGCAGCGTGCCGAGCTCGCGCTCCAGGTTGCGCACGCCCGCCTCGCGGGTGTACTCGGCCACGACGAGTCGCAGGATCTCGTCGGTGACCGTGACCTCGTCGGCGCGGAGTCCGTTGCGCTCGGTCTGGCGTGGCCAGAGGTAGTCCCGAGCGATCGCCGTCTTCTCCGCGGTGGTGTATCCGTCGAAGCGGATGACCTCCATGCGGTCGAGCAGCGGGCCGGGGATCGTGTCGGCCTGGTTGGCCGTCGCGATGAAGACCACCTGTGAGAGATCCATCTCCACGTCGAGGTAGTGGTCACGGAACGTCGAGTTCTGCGCCGGGTCGAGCACCTCGAGCAGCGCCGCGGACGGGTCGCCGCGCCAGTCCGCCCCGACCTTGTCGACCTCGTCGAGCAGGATCACCGGGTTCATCGTTCCGGCATCGCGCAGCGCACGCACCAGGCGGCCCGGGAGGGCACCGATGTACGTGCGGCGGTGACCACGGATCTCGGCCTCGTCGCGGATGCCGCCGAGCGACATGCGCACGAACTCACGGCCCATGGCCCGGGCGATCGACTCGCCGATGGAGGTCTTGCCGGTGCCGGGGGGCCCGATGAGCGTGAGGATCGCCCCTGATCGTGTGACGTCACGGGGACGGGCCGGCTCGCCGTCCGGGGTGCGTGTGACGTCGCGGGGAGGGGTCGGCTTGCCGTCCCCGGACCGCGAAACCTCTAGTCCCCTGTCCTGTCGCAGCTTCTTGACCGCCACGTACTCGACGATGCGATCCTTCACGTCCTCGAGTCCCGCGTGGTCCGCGTCGAGCACCTCGCGGGTGTGGACGGGATCGAGCTGGTCCTCGGAGACCTTGTCCCAAGGCACCGAGACCACCCAGTCGAGGTAGGTGCGGATCATCTGCGCCTCGCCCCCCTCACCACCGGCGCGTTCCAGGCGGCCGAGCTCGCGCTCGGCCTGCTCACGCACGGCTTCCGGCATCCCGGACTCCTCGATCTTCGTGCGGTACTCGTCGGCGAACGAGGCGTCGTCCTCGCCGAGCTCCTTGCGGATGGACTCCATCTGCTTGCGCAGGAGGTAGTCGCGCTGCTGCTTGTTCGTGCCCGACTCCACGTCGTCGCGGATCTTGCGGCGCAGCTGCAACTCGGTCAGGCGCTCGCGCTGGAGCTCCAGCGCTCGCTGAAGGCGCTCGGTGACGTCGAGCATGCCGAGCAGCTCGACCTTCTGCTCGAAGCTCAGGTCCGGGGCGTAGCCGCTCGTGTCGGCCAAGGCCCCCGGCTCGGTGATGGAGCGCACGAACGCGGCCACGCGACCGTCGTCGCCGCGGAGCTCCAGGAGCTCCTCGACCACCGCCCGGTACTCGCGTTCGAGCTCACGGGTGCGCCCGTCGACCGGGGTCTCGTCGGGGTGGGGCGTCACCTCGACGCGCAGCTGGCCGCGAAGGTCGGTCTGCGCGGCGCCGATGACGCCGCGGGAGACGCCCTCGAGTGCGGCGCCGTGGCCGCCACCGGGCAGGCGGATGCGGCTGGTCACGTTGACGATCGTGCCGACCGACGCGTATTCGCCGTCGTGACGCGGGACGAGCACGACCTGCTCGTCGCTCCCGACGTCGATCGGAAGCGTCACATCCATCGTGGGAAAGACGACGGTGTCGTCGAGGGGGATGAGGAGGAACGAGGGCATGTGAGTAGCAGAGATCCTTTGAGAGGCTCAACGGTTGCGGATGCAACGATAGCAAGAGATCTCAGTCCTCTCGACTGAGGTGTTCGCCCTGGCGCGTCGCCACCCGTGGGGCCCGGCGAGCAGACGCACCTCCGATGGCGTAGCCTTCGCGCCTCGAACGAGAACCCACGCCGAGTTCCGGCCGCCGCGTGCGGTCGGGATCGGGGGACCCAGAGGGCTGCGAGGTGCGGTCCGGGGGCGAATCGCCGGGTGCTTTCCCGGCGTAGCGCAACGTCAGCGCGAGCCCGTCAGCTAACCCCGTAGGCGGTAAGACGCGAAGGAGGGCCGTCCGTGCCCCAGCCGTACCCCGCCGTGTCGTCATCTCCCGCCCTCGTGCGTCGCGCGCGCCGCACGCTGGTCCTCGCGGGGGCCGGACTCGCGCTGAGTGCCGCCACCGCGTCCGCCCAGGCGCAGGGCGGCGCCTCCGCCGGCGGAGGCGCCGAAGCCGGCGACCCGGCGGTCGCCGCGTCGCGGGCCGCGGCGCCCGCACGGAAGGCCTCGACAGGGAAGCCGACCCGGGCGACTGTCCGCTCCGTCCAGCGCAAGCTGCGCGTGCGTGCCGACGGGGTATACGGGGCGAAGACGCGCGCGGCGGTGCGCCGCTACCAGCGCCGACACGGGCTGAAGGCAGACGGTCGTCTCAGCCCCAAGACGCTCGACGCGCTGGGCGTCGTCGGCCGAGCGGCCCGCGCCCCCGCCGCTCCGGCGCCGTCCGCCGACGCGTCGGTCCTGCTCGCGGCCATCGCGCAGTGCGAGTCCGGCGGAGACCCCACCGCGGTCTCGGCCGACGGCAAGTACCGTGGCAAGTACCAGTTCCTGATCTCCACCTGGGAGGCGATCGGCGGTGCCGGCGACCCCGCCGCAGCTCCCGAGCCCGAGCAGGACCAGCGCGCGGCGGCGCTGCTGGCCGCCGAGGGCACGAAGCCCTGGCCGGTCTGTGGTCGCCAGGCGCTGTCCGCACGGTAGCCACGGCCCACGCCTGCGGTGCGTGCGGGAGGCGCGCGCCCGCGGCGCTTCTCGTCGACCGGTGCGGGTCGGCGGCCGGCGCGACGGACCCTCCGGAGCACGACGGTAGCTTGCGGGCATGCCTGACCTGCCGCCGTCCCTCGCGGCCGCACTGCGGCCCGTTCTGCCCGAGCTCGCGCAGGACACCGTGGCGGCGATCGGGCGCGAGGTTCCGGATTACGCACGATCACTCGAGGGACCGTTCGGCGAAGCGCTGCGCAGCGGCGTAGAGGTGGCGCTCGAGCGCTTCGTCGACGAGCTCTCCGGCCCGGCGGCCGCCGACGACCGGGCGCAGGCGATGTACACGGGCCTCGGCCGCGTCGAGCTGCGCGCAGGCCGCTCGCTCGACGCCCTGCTGAGCGCCTACCGGCTCGGAGCACGGCTGGCCTGGGAGCGCTTCCAGGCCGCTGCCGTGGCGGCGGGCCACCCGCCCGAGGTGCTCTACGCACTGGCCGGGGCGATCTTCACCTACATCGACGCCATCTCGGCGGAGTCCGTCGCGGGCTACGCCGAGGAGCAGTCACGCGCGGCGGGTGAGCGCGCGCGGCGCCGGCGCGCGCTCGCCCGGCTGCTCGGCACCGACGGCGTGGGCACCGAGGAGCTGGCGCTGCTGGCCGCCCCCGCGGGCTGGCCGCTTCCGGCGAGCGTCGCGGCGCTCGCGGTGGCCGGCGATGAAGATCCGGAGCGTCTCGCGTCGCGGCTCGGCACCGACGTCATCGCCGCCCAGGGGCCCGACGAGGCCGTGATGGTCGCCTGGGTGCCCGACCCCGACGCGCCTGGGCGCC
>CADCVR010000098.1 GCA_902806205.1 uncultured Solirubrobacteraceae bacterium
CCCCGTCGCGGGCTCGGCCGCCGCGGAGTACGCCGCCTCCGCGCCGCCGCCCATGCGCGACGCCCGCCAGTGGCGCCTCGGCACCGCCTCCGCGCTGCTCGTCGTGGCCCAGACCTCCCTGCTCGGCTTCCTCGTGCTGTTCCTCGTCGACGAGCGCGGCATGGGCGCAGCGCCGGCCGCGGCCCTGCTCGGCGTCGCGCAGCTCGGCGGAGCGCTCGCACGCCTCGCGGTCGGCCGGCGGTCCGACAAGGCCGGCGCTCGCGTGCCGCTGCTGCGCCGCATCGCGCTGCGCAACGCGGCGCTCGTCGCGCTCGTCGCCGCGCTGGCCGGCGCGCCCGGGCTGCTGCTCTACCCGGTGCTCGCGGTGGCCTCGGTCTCCGTCATGGGCTGGAACGGCCTGGCGTTCACGACGGCGGCAGAGCTCTCCGGCCGGGTCCGCGCGGGCACCGCGATGAGCCTGCAGAACGCGATCGTCTCGGCGGGCGGGGCGATCGGGCCCGCGCTCTTCGGAGTCGTCGTCGAGACGACCTCCTGGGCCCCTGCCTTCGCCCTCGCCGCGCTGGCCCCGGCGCTCGCCTTCGTGGTCCTCGCCTCCCTGGAGCGCGACGAGGAGTCCCGCTCGCGCGCTCGCGCGACGAGGCGCCCCATCACCGAAGTTAGGATTTCCGCATGAGCGACGTCCAGTCGGGCCTCGAGGGCGTCGTCGCCTTCGCCACGGCCATCGCCGAACCCGACAAGGAGGGAAGTGCGCTCCGGTACCGCGGAGTGGACATCGAGGATCTCGTCGGCCAGGTGCCCTACGAGCAGGTCTGGGGCCTGCTCGTCGACGGCTCCTTCCAGCCGGGCCTGGCCCCCGCCCAGCCGCACCCGCTCCTCGTCCGCTCCGGCGACCACCGCGTCGACGTGCAGGCCGCGCTGGCGATGCTCGCGCCCGAGTACGGCTTCCAGCCGATCATCGACATCCCCGACGAGATGGCTCGCGAGGACCTCGCGCGTGCCTCGGTGCAGGCGCTCTCGTTCGTCGCGCAGTCGGCTCGCGGCCTCGGGAAGTCATGGGTGCCCCAGGAGGAGATCGACAAGCAGGAGACGATCGCCGGCCGCTTCCTGATGCGCTGGCGCGGCGAGGTGGACCCCACCCACGCGAAAGCCATCGACGCCTACTGGATCTCGGCCGCAGAGCACGGGATGAACGCCTCGACCTTCACCGCGCGAGTCGTGACCTCCACGGGCGCAGACTGCGCTGCGGCGCTCTCTGCGGCCGTCGGCGCGCTGAGCGGCCCCCTGCACGGTGGCGCGCCGTCGCGCGTGCTGAAGATGATCGAGGGCGTCGAGCGGATGGGCGACGCCGAGAAGTGGGTCAAGCAGGCGCTCGACGGCGGTGAGCGGCTCATGGGCTTCGGCCACCGCGTCTACCGGGCGGAGGACCCGCGCGCCCGCGTCCTGCGTCGCACAGCGAGCGCGCTCGGCTCACCGCGCTACGAAGTCGCCGAGGCGCTCGAGGAGGCGGCCCTCGCCGAGCTCAAGGCGCGCAAGCCCGACCGCGTCCTGGCGACGAACGTCGAGTTCTGGAGCGCGATCGTCCTCGATCTGGCCGAGGTGCCCGCCGACCTCTTCACCCCGATGTTCACCTGCGCGCGCGTGGCCGGCTGGAGCGCGCACATCCTCGAGCAGAAGCGCGAGGGGCGGCTGATCCGCCCGACGGCCAAGTACGTCGGCCAGGGTCCGCGCGAGCGCGCCGCGGTCGCCTGACCGGCGGCACCGCGACAGCCTCCTACTCGATGAGCTTGCGCAGCAGTGCCGCGAGGTGGCGCTGCTCCTGGGCGGTGAGGCGCTCGAAGCCCGGCGGAGGCTGGTTCATGCGTTCGTCGACCAGGGCACGGACCTCCGCGCCGGCCTCGGTGACGACGAGGTGCTTGACGCGGCGGTCGTGATCCGCGGGGCGGCGCTCGACGAGGCCGCGGCTCTCGAGGCGGTCCACGATCCCGGTGACGTTCGAGTTGTCGCAGTGCAGCAGCCCGGCCAGCGCGCTCATCGGCAGCGGGACCCCGGGCTCGAGGTGGCGCAAGGCCCACATCTGGGGCGGAGAGAGCTCGAACGCCGCCGCGGTCTCGAGCATGTGGCCCTTGCGGGACATCATGAGCCGGCTCAGGAGGGTCCAGGCCTCCGTGGCCGGGTCCGTCTGAGTCGTCTGGCGCGCCATGGAAGGGATGATACTTTGTGGGGACTATTGTTGTCGACCTCAACCTCTTCTGCTAGATTGCCGGGGCATGAGCGGAAGCAACGGCATCGTGGTGAGCGGTCTTCGACGCGAGTTCAGGGGTGGCATCAAGGCCGTCCAGGGCATCGACCTCGAGGTGGCGCCGGGCGAGATCTACGGGTTCCTCGGCCCGAACGGTGCGGGGAAGTCGACCACCGTGCTCATGCTCACGACCCTCCTCCCGCCGACGGGCGGGTCGGCGACCGTCGCGGGCTTCGATGTCGCCGGCCAGGGCGCGCAGGTGCGCCGGGTGATCGGCGCCGCGCTTCAAGAGGCCGCCCTGGACAACTACCTCACCGCGCACGAGCACTTCGAGCTGCAGGCCGGCCTTCACGGGATGGCCAGGAAGCAGCGCCGCGCGCGGGCCGTGGAGCTGCTCGAGCGCGTCGGGCTCACCGACGCGGCGGACCGCAAGATCGGCGGCTACTCGGGCGGCATGCGCCGCCGGCTGGACCTGGCGCTCGCGCTGGTCCACCGTCCCCGGGTGCTCTTCCTCGACGAGCCGACCACGGGCCTGGACCCGCAGAGCCGCTCGGCCCTGTGGGAGGAGGTCGGGCGCCTGGCCGGGGACGAAGGCGTCACCGTGTTCCTCACGACGCAGTACCTCGAGGAGGCCGACGTGCTGGCCGACCGCGTGGGGATCATCGATCGGGGGCGCATCGTCGCCGAGGGCACGCCGAACGCGCTCAAGGCGGCCATCGGCCAGTCGTCGGTCGAGGCCGTGCCGGCCGACCCGCGCGACCGCGAGCGCCTCGCCGATGTGCTGAGCCGCTTCGGGGAGCCCGCCTCCGCGTCGCCGAAGGGCGTCGCGGTGCGCCTGGGCGGTGGCACCGAGGAGCTCGTCGACGTGGTGCGCGCGCTCGACGCCGCGGAGCTCAGCGTCGCCGGGCTGCAGGTCCACGAGCCCTCGCTCGACGACGTCTTCCTGGCCAAGACCGGGCGCTCCCTGGAAGGCGCCGGCGACCAGCCGGCCGCCGAGGAGCGCGCGGCGGTGCCGGCGTGAGCACGTCCGTCGCCACCCAGGTCGGCTTCATCGCGCGGCGCTCGGTCCGGCGGACGTTCCGCCAGCCCGCGGTGCTCGTGCCGACGATCGCCTTTCCCCTCTTCCTGCTCGCGGTCAACGCGAGCGGGCTGGACTCGGCGACGAACCTCCCGGGCTTCCCGGGCGACTCCTACCTGGACTTCGCGATCGTCGTGACGTTCATGCAGGGCGCGCTGTTCGCCGCGACGACCGCGGGAACCGAGCTCGCCACGGACATCGAGTCGGGCTTCCTCGATCGCCTGCAGCTCACGCCGCTGCGGGCCGTAGCGATCCTGGTCGGCCAGCTCGCGGGCGCGGTCACCGTCGCGCTCGGCGGAGCGGCCGTCTACCTCGCGGTCGGCCTGATCGCCGGAGTGACGATCGTCACGGGGGTCGGCGGGGCGCTCGTGCTGCTCGGCCTGGCGACCCTCATCGGCGTCGCGTTCGGCTCGATCGGCGCGTTCTTCGCGGCGCGAACCGGGTCGAGCCAGGCGGTGCAGGGGCTCTTCCCGCTGCTGTTCGTCACGTTCTTCCTGTCGTCGATCAACCTGCCGCGTGAGCTCATCGAGATCGACTGGTTTCGCACCGTCGCGGGCGCCAATCCCGTCTCCTACCTCGTCGAGGGGATGCGCTCGCTCGTGATCACGGGCTGGGACGCCGCCGCGCTGCTGCGCGGCTTCGGCGTCGCAGTGGCCGTCTCGATCGTGGGCTTCGCCGCCGCCGCCTCCTCCCTGCGCACCAGGATGGCCCGCACCTGATGACCGCCTTCGGCCAAGTGGCGGTCGCCGTGGCCCGGCGCAACCTCCTCGTGACGTTCAAGAACCCGGCGTTGATCCTGCCGGCGGCGATCTTCCCGCTCGTCTTCCTGCTCGCCTTCGCGGGCGGGCTCTCGAACCTCGCCAACGTCCCGGGCTTCAGCTTCCCCTCGGGCTACACGAGCTTCCAGTTCGTCTTCGTCTTCCTCCAGAGCGCGGCGTTCGGCGGCGTGTTCACCGGCTTCGCCGTGGCCGCGGACTACGAGTCCGGCTTCGCGCGGCGGCTCATGCTGGCCGCGCCGAACCGCACGGGGCTGATCATGGGCTACGTCCTGGCGGGCGTCGGGCGCTTCGCGTTCACGGCCTCGATCGTCACGATCGCCGGCCTGGCGGCGGGCATGCAGGTCGACGGAGGCGTCGTGGAGCTCGGCGGGCTGCTCGTCCTGGCCGTCCTGGTGAACGTCGTCGCGACGCTTTTCGGGGTCGGGCTCTGCATGCGCACCCAGTCGATGCAGTCCGTGCCCTTCCTGCAGATCCCGGTCTTCCTGATCCTCTTCCTCGCGCCGGTCTACGTGCCGCTCGACCTGCTCGACGGGTGGATCAAGGCGGTGGCGCCGTACAACCCGGCCACCGCGTTCCTCGAGACCGGCCGCGGCTTCATCTCGGGCGAGCCGGACCACGTGCTCGTGGCCTTCGCGGCGGCCGGGGCGATGGTCGCGCTGCTCGGCTTCTACGCGCTGCGCGGCTTGCGGAAGGCCGAAGCCGGCGGCTGAGTGCGACGGAACTCCCGAGCCAGACCACTAAGCGCTACGAGAGGGTCACCGGGTCGCCGACGTGGATGCGTGCCGGCCCGTCCGCGCGGGCGTTCAGGCCGAACAGCCCGTCGTGTGCGCGCGTGAGGTGGCGCAGCAGGTCCGCGGCCTTCTCCTGCGTGTCGGGATCGCGCGTCGGGATGACGCAGCGCGCGCACGGGTGCAGCAGTCTGAGCGTCGCCGCGCCGACGGAGAGCGTGCGGCCCTCCCACTGCTCCTCGGCGAAGGCGGGCGCGTCGAGCTCGACCAGGACGTTCGTCCGCCAGCGCCGCTGGTCGAGCGCGCGGCCCAGCTCGCGCTCGATCGCCGCGTGGGTGGCGCGCGTCGTGACGAGCACCGACTCGCGCAGGTCGGGCTCGCCGCGCGGGTTCAGGCGGAGCTCCACCTCCCGGCCGAGGTCCTCTGCCAGCGCGGCGGGCAGCCCGGCGTCGTCCCAGCGGAACGAGCGGCCGTCGGGGGCGGTCAGCGTCGCGGGCGGCATCGCGCCGACCGCGCCGTCCCACTCCCCGTACGCGGCGTCCCAGGCGAGCAGCCGCGGCGCCTGGCGCGCGGTGAGCTGGCGCGGTGCCCCCTTGTGGATGTCGTAGAGCACGTGCGCGCGGTCACCGGCCACGCCGTCGCGGTCGAGCGCGAACGTCTCCACGGGCTCGCCGCCCATCGACTTCACGGGCCAGCGATGCAGCGCCAGGACGGTGCCGCTCACCACAAGCGGACGGTGTAGCTCTCCTCGAGGTGCGCGGCGACCTCCTCGACCGGGGTCGGCTCGCCGCGGTGCGCCTTGAACATCGCGGCGGGCGAGGGAAGCTCGTCCGCCGCGGGCCACGTCGCGGGGTCCCAGAGCCGGGAGCGGACGAGGGCCTTGCCGCACTGCAGGAACGCCACGCGGACGTGGACGCCGACCGCGAGATCCGCGGTGCGGTCGGGCACGTCGACGGCGCGCAGCACCTCGGGGTCGCGCGTCAGGTACGCGGTTCCGTCGATGCGCAGCGTCTCGCGCAGGCCGGGCAGCATGAACAGCAGGCCGACCTGCGGGTTCTGCAGGATCTGACGGAACGCATCGATGCGCCGGTTGCCCTGGAGGTCGGCCCAGGCGACGCGCTGGCGGTCGAGCATGCGGACGAATCCCGGCGGACCGCCCCGTGGCGTGACCGTCGCACGGCCCTCCGCATCGCTCGTGGCGAGCATCGCCAGCGGCGAGCGTGCGAGGAACGCGGCGCAGTGCTCGTCGAGCGCCCCGATCTCCTTCTCCCAGGCGCGCGGGAGCGGGGCCGGGTAGCCCTCGTCGCGCAACTCGGCCTCCGCGGTGACGAGGTGGGTGAACGGCGCGTCGGGCACGCTCACAGGCTACGAGACCCGTGAGCGCCGAGGGATCCCCACCTGTTGGGGCGCGCCAACCGGCGCTCAGGTCAGGTCCTGCCCGCCGACCGCCGCCCTCAGCACCGCCAGGTCCTCGGCCATCGCGTCGACGGTCACCCGCATCGCCTCGAGCGCGGTCGGGTCGCCCTCCTCGGCGACGAGCACCGCGGCACGGCACTCCTCCACCCGCGAGGCGAGTGCGTCCAGTCGGGCGTGGGCGTCGGCGGCGTCGAAGGCGACCATGGTTCACTCCTACCCACCTTGCCCGCGGACGAGCACTACCGCGCGACCTTCGTCCGCAGCAGGTTGCACGTCTTGACCTGCCTCTCGATCTGCCCGGCCGAGTTGACCGCGGCGCCGAACGTGCCGTCGGCCCGCAGGAAGCGGCACCCCGTCCTGCGGCCGATGGCCACCGACACGGATCTCAGCGTGCAGCCCGCGCTCTGGGTCGCCGTGCACCGCAGCCGCGCGCCCCCGGTGCGCAAGCGGCTGCTCCCGCCCGACTCGACGCCGGCGCGCCGCACCCAACCTTGTTCTGGCGGCGGGGCGCCCTCCGGCCGGCCCAGCTCGACGTTCGGGCTGGCCAGCACCGGCGTGGGCACGGCGTTCGCCGCGCCGCCGCCGCCCTTCGCGACGACGAAGAACAGCGGGAAGACGACGAGGAGCGTGAGCACCAAGAGCGCGCGGCGGGAGATGACCATCATGCTCCCGACGAACCGCAGGCCGATTACGTGCGGTCGATGACGTATCCCTCCCAGAACGCAGCGAGGGCCCGGCGGTGTGCCGGGCCCTCGTGTCACCGCTGGTGCCCGCGCTCAGACGGCGCGGGCCGGCGACTACATCATGCCGCCCATACCGCCCATGTCGGGCATCCCGCCGCCGCCGCCGCCGTCGGCCTTGTCGGGGATCTCCGCGACGATGGCCTCGGTGGTGAGGATGTTCTTCGCGATCGACGCCGCGTTCTGCAACGCGGAGCGGGTGACCATCGCGGGGTCGATGACCCCGGCGGCGACCAGGTCCTCCATGTCGCCCGTGGCGGCGTTCAGGCCGTGGCCCTTCTTCGCCTTGCGGACCTCGTTGACGATGACCGAGCCCTCCAGGCCGCCGTTCTCGGCGATCTGACGGAGCGGCTCCTCGAGCGCGCGCAGGATGATCTTCGCGCCGGTCTTCTCGTCCTCGTCGGTGATGTCGTCGAGCTTGACCGAGCCGACGGCCTGCATGAGGGCAACGCCACCGCCGGGCACGATGCCCTCTTCGAGCGCCGCACGGGTCGCCTGCAGCGCGTCCTCGACGCGGTGCTTCTTCTCCTTCATCTCCGTCTCGGTGGCCGCCCCGACCTTGACGACGGCGACCCCGCCGGAGAGCTTGGCCAGGCGCTCCTGCAGCTTCTCGCGGTCGAAGTCCGAGTCGGTGTTCTCGACCTCGGCCTTGATCTGGTTGATGCGGCCCTTGATGGCCTCGACGTCGCCCGAACCGTCGACGATCGTCGACGTGTCCTTGGTCACCACGACGCGGCGGGCACGGCCGAGCTGGGAGAGCTGCGTGTTCTCGAGCTTGAGGCCCATGTCCTCGGTGATGACCTCGCCGCCCGTGAGGATCGCGATGTCCTCGAGCATGCGCTTGCGGCGGTCGCCGAAGCCCGGCGCCTTGACCGCGACGCCCGTGAACGTGCCGCGGAGCTTGTTGACCACCAGGGTCGCCAGCGCCTCGCCCTCGACGTCCTCGGAGATGATCATGAGCGGCTTGCCGGACTGGATGACGGCCTCGAGGACCGGCAGCACGTCGCGGACGGAACCGATCTTCTGGTTGGCGATGAGGATGAACGGATCCTCGAGCGTCGCCTCCATGCGCTCCTGGTCGGTGACCATGTAGGGCGAGATGTAGCCCTTGTCGAACTGCATGCCCTCGGTGAACTCGAGGTCCATGCCGAACGTCTGGCCCTCCTCGACGTTGACGACGCCGTCCTTGCCGACCTTCTCGATGGCGTCGGCGATGACGTCGCCGATCGAGTCGTCCCCGGCGGAGATCGTCGCCACGCGGGCGATCTGGTCCTTGCCGGAGATCTCCTTGGACTGCTTGGCGATGTTCTCGACGACCTGGTCGACGGCGATCTCGATGCCGCGACGCAGGGCGAGCGGGTTGGCGCCGGCCGTGACGTTCTTCAGGCCCTGGCGCACGATGGCCTGGGCGAGGACGGTCGCGGTCGTGGTGCCGTCACCGGCGACGTCGTTGGTCGCCGTGGCGACCTCGCGGACGAGCTGGGCGCCCTGGTTCTGGAAGACGTCCTCGACCTCGATCTCACGAGCGATGGTCACGCCGTCGTTGGTGATCGTCGGCGCGCCGAACTTCTTGTCGAGCACGACGTAGCGGCCCTTGGGGCCGAGCGTCACCTTGACGGCGTTGGCGACGGCGTTGACGCCGGCCTCGAGGGCCTGACGAGCGTCGGTGTTGTACTTGATTTCCTTGTGGGGCATCTTTGTTCTCCTTTAGTCCTGGACCTTGGCGAGGACGTCGGACTCGCGGAGCACGAGCAGCTCCTCACCGTCGACCTTGATCTCGGTGCCGCCGTACTTCGAGTAGAGGACCTCGTCGCCCTCGGCGACGTCGAGCGGCACACGCGACCCGCTGTCGTCGATCTTGCCGTCCCCGACGGCGAGGACCGTGCCCTTCTGCGGCTTCTCCTTGGCGGTGTCGGGGAGGACGATGCCCGACGACGTCTTCTCCTCCTCCTCGATGGCGCGGACGATCAGTCGATCGCCGAGTGGCTTGAGCTTCATTCTTGGAACCTCCGTGACGCAGGATCTGGGTGGCTTGGCACTCGAGCAAGCGGAGTGCCAAGGCTCAGACCACCATAGCGACCTGCGTCGCGGACGGTCAAGACCCGTTGGCACTCCCTTCACGGGAGTGCCAGCGGCGCCCCCCGCTTCGCGCCTAGTTCTGAGCGCCACCGATGCCCAGGCGGGCCTCGGTGAAGCGCTCGGGGTGCTCGATGATCTGCGAGAACCGCACCACGGTGACGGTGTCGTCCATCGTCACCGGCTTGCCGTAGATCTGCTCGAGGAAGTGGATCATCTCCTCGTGACGCCGGAACTCGGGGTTGTCGTGCTCGATGTCGCGCGGGGTGAGGTCCTTGACGCGCTTGACGTCGACGGCGTCGATGACCGCGTCGAAGATCTTCTCGCGCGGGGAGTGCTGGTACCCGATCGTCACGAGCACCGCCTCGTTCTTGCGGTAGCGGTGCGACTTGTCGCCCAGGCGGATCGTGGCGGTCTTGCGGCCGCGCTTGAGCTGGTCGGCGAAGATCGTCGAGTAGAAGTTGAGCACCTGCATCGGAGGCGATCCTACCCGTTGCCCAGCGCGGCAACGGCGAGCCCGACCATGTCGCGCTCGCCGGGGTAGCTCAGGGTGGTCATCGCCTCCTCCAGGGGGACCCAGCGGACCACCTCGACCTCGTGGTCGTGGTCGGCGATCGAGCCGCTGGTGTACTCCATCAGAAAGAAGCGCACGACCTTCGCGATCCGGCGGCCGGAACGCTGATAGACGTAGCGCACGTCGCCGAGCGGGCTCCGGACGGTCGCGACGACGCCGGTCTCCTCGCGCACCTCGCGCAGGGCGGCCGCTTCCGGGCTCTCCCGAGCAACCGGGTGGCCCTTGGGCAGCGTGAGGACCTTCGAGCCGTCTGCCGCCCGCCGCGTCGGGACGATGACGATGCAGGCCGGCGGGTCGCTGGCGGGGTCGATCACGACGCCCCCGGCGGAGAACTCCGACTCCGCCATCAGCTTCCGCAGGCCAGGGCCAGGAGACGTCTCGTCGTGCCTCGGCGGGTCGCCACGGGCATCTAGTAGATGTACCCCGACAGGGCCCCTCGGTCGTGGACCGTGATCCGCCCGCGGCCCTGGGAGATCACACCCGCGCGCTCGAGCACCGCCAGGAAGCGGCTCGCCGACTCCCGCGAGGAGCCCGCGAGCTGCGCGATCTCGGCTTGGGTGATCGTCACGAGCACGCCCTCGCCGGCCGCGGCGCCCTCTTGCAGCGCTGCGTCGACGAGTTGCCCGAGGACGCCCGCCACGCGGCTTTGCACGGTCTGGAAGCTCTGGCGCGCGAGGCGCTCGTTGGTCTCGCGCAGTCGCCGCCCCAGGGAGATCACGAGCTTCACCGCGATGTCCGGGTGCTCTTTGAGCAGGCGCCGGAAGTCCGCACCGAGGATCGCCAGCGTGTCGACGCGGTCGAGCGTCTCGACGGTGGCCGAGCGCGCCTCGTCGTCGAACATCGCGAGCTCTCCGAAGATGTCCCCCGGACCGAAGTGCGCCAGGGTGATCTGGCGTCCGTCGACGTGCTCCCGGATCGCCCTGGCGTGTCCCTCCGCCACGACGTAGCACGTGTCGCTCGTGTCCCCCTCGCGGAAGATCACGTGGTGGGCAGCGAAGCGCCGGGTGACGGTGACCGCCGCCACGCGGCCGAGGTCGGGCTCGGCCAGGTTGGCGAAGACCGGCACGCGCGAGAGAAGCTCGACCGGGGCAAGTGCGGGGGCCACGCTGGTTCTCTACCACACCGGACGGCGCGCACGGAGGTCAGCCCCCACCCAGGGCGGCCTCCCGCCGGCGGCGCCGCAGGCCGCGGCCGGCGAGCGCCGCGCCCCAGCCGAGCAGCGCCAGCGGGAGCAACACGGCGCCGGCGACGAGCGCCACGCCGGCGAGGACCTCCAGCACCCGGAGCGCGTCGCGCGCGGCATCGCCGGGGCCCCAGGCGCTGCCGGCGTCCGGGTCCTCGGCGGCGCCGCGCGCCCGTACCGAGACGTCGACGCGGGTGAAGTCCGCGCGGCGGCGCAGTCCGCGCAGGTCACCCTCCAGGCGCGCGATCTCCGTACGGTTGCCGCGGATGCGCGCCCGAAGGCTCGCGATCGAGCGCGGCGTGGAGGCCTTGCCGAGCGCCGCGAGCAGGGCCTTGCGCTCCGCGCGGGCGTCCGAGAGGCGATCCTGCGCGGAGACGAACGACCCCGTGATGTCCTGCGCGCCCTCGGAGAGGCGCGCGACCCCGGCGAGCTCGGCGAAGCGCTTCAGCGCGTCGTCGACGCGGGCGGTCGGGATCCGCAGGACGAACGTCGCGTCGCCCCCGGAGGGCGTGCTGTCCACCTGGGAGCTTGCGACGACCCCACCGAGATCCTGCGTGGCGCGCACGAGGCCGTTCGCCGCATCCTGGAGGCCCTTGGCGTCGGTGGTCAGGCCGAGCGTGGCGGTGCGTTCGACCTTGCGAGCGACGGGACCGGGCGCGCCGCCGAGCGTGGCGGTGCGTTCGACCTCGCGAGCGACGGGACCGGGCGCGCTGCCGAGCGGCGGGGAGCCTGGTGCGGCGGGCGGCACGGCGGCGGGCGCGGGCCCTCGCCCCGCGAGATCCCGCTGGGAAGCCGCTCCGGCCGTGGGAGGCGCCGGCGCAGTCTCGGCGGAGCTCGCCGCGCCACCCGACGCCCCGGAGGATGCTTCGCCGCTGCTCGGAGCGCTCATCGCGGCGTCGCCACCGGTCTGGTCAGGAGTGCTGCCCGTCCCGTCGAGCGCGCCCGTGCCGACGACGACGCCTCCGACCAGCAGGCTGCAGGCGACGGCGAGCGCGGGAAGCATCGCTCGGGCGGGAAGCCGCAACCACGCCGGCCGAGCGCGCGGGAACCCGGCGGCGACGCGGTCGTCGAGCGCGCGGGCGAAGCCGGTTGCCGGCGCGGGCGCTTCGTCGCGGACGGCGACCACGAGCGCAGCCCATCGAGCATCGGTGGCCTCGCCCGCGAGGGCGGCCTCGAGCTCGGCCAGGTCAGCGACCGCGGCGGGATCGAGGCGGTCGGTGGGGTCGTGGTGGCGGTTCATGCGCAGGCCTTCCGCAGTTTCGTGACGGCGCGGTGCACCTTCGTGCCCGCGTTGGATTCCGAGATTTCGAGCAGCTCGCCGATCTCGGCGTTGCTCAGCCCGGCGTGGAACTTCAGGGCGACGAGCTCGCGCTCGCGCGGGTCGAGCGCCTCGAGCGCGGCCCGGACCGTCGCGCGCCGCTCGGGCTGGAGGCCCGGGCCGGACTGGTCGGCGGGCTCGGGCTCGGCGGCGGGGTCGAAGGTCAGCGCGGCGGTCCGCTTGCGCCGCCGCAGCTCGTCCAGCGCCGCGTTGCGTGCGATGGCGAACAACCAGGCTCGGGCGGAACCCCGCTCGGGCCTGAAGCGGGTGCGCCGCCGGTAGGCGCGCTCGAAGGCGAGTGCCGTGACGTCCTCCGCGGCCGCCCGGTCGCGCAGCAGCGCCCAGGCGTAGGCGTGCACGTCGCCGGCGGCGTCGCGGTAGAGCGCATCGAACGAGAGTGCGGCCGTGTTCGGAGGGGAGAACGCCATGGTCAAGGTCTCGCTCATACCTGCACTACGCCGCTCGACGGCGCCCATCACACCGCGTGCTCGGCGCTACCCTGCCGCCGTGCCCCGCTCGCCCGCAACCCGACGCGTCCTGGTCGCCGTCGGCCTCGCGGCCCTCCTGGCGTCCGGGGCCGGTCCCGCCGTCGCGAAGGGCGGGTCGTCGGTGAGCGCATCGCGGCTCCTCTGGGCCACGGTGAACATCTGCGACACGATCTCCCACCCGGACACGGTCGGGATCCGCGGCTCCATGCCGGGCTCGGGCGTCGCCGGCGAGCAGATGTTCATGCGCTTCCAGCTCCAGTTCTTCGACCAGAAGGACAAGGAGTGGCACAACATCGGCGCTTCGGGGGACTCGGGGTTCATTCCCGTGGGCTCCGGGCGCTTCAAGCAGCGCCAGAGCGGCCGCAACTTCACGGTCCGCCCGCCGCGCACCGGCGCGTTCATCATGCGCGGCGCGGTGACGTTCGAGTGGCGCCAGGACGGTGAAGTCGTCCGTCGCGCCCGCAAGCGCACCACCTCGAAGCGAGGCCCCACCGCTGGTGCCGACCCGTCCGGGTTCTCCGCGGCGAAGTGCGAAGTTCGCGCGTAACGCGCGCTTCGCACGCGAGAGGTCGCAGGTTCCAAACCCGCCCGAGGGGTTTCCAGGGGTCCTGCGTGAACTGCACGGCGGCGGTCATCGTGGCCGTCCAACGCCAATCGGGACGGCCTTGAGGTCAACGGCGGAGGCGAGCTGAGGCGGCGCCACCTCGTCAAGGAACTCCCCAAGGAGTACATGATCGCCGCCGAAATCGACAGGCCCGGGCCTCGGAGGAAGGCGACGTGGGCGTGTGGGCGGCGAACTCCAAGCGCGCCGAAAGGTTGATCATGGCCGTGTCCCCAGTCGCTCAGGAGTTCTCCGACTGGGGCGACTCCGACAAGACCGACGCGGCCATCGACACCTCGGCCGATGGCGTGTCGGAGGCCAAGGAGTAGCCCGACCGCCGTTGAAGCTGACGGCGTGGACGAACGGGCGCGGCGTGTCGAGCGACGGCTAGAAGGTCCGCTACTCGTCGCGGCCCTGCTCACCATCCCGGCCATCGCCATCGAGCAGAGCGACGTCGGGCAGCCGTGGGACACGGTGGCCGTTGTCTTGAACTGGACGATCTGGCTCGCGTTCGTCGGGGAGGTCGTCGTCATGCTGCGCGTGGTGCCCGACAAGGGCCGGTGGCTGCGCGACCATCCCCTGGACCTCGCCATCGTTCTGCTGACGCCGCCGTTCCTGCCGGCCTCCATGCAGGCCGCGCGCGTGTTCCGGCTCCTGCGTCTGCTGCGGCTCCTGCGCGCGGCGACCTTGGCGCGGCGGCTCCTGTCTACGGAGGGCGTCCGCGATGCCGCCGTGCTGGCCCTCGTGACGATCCTGGGCGGCGGTGCGGCCTTCGCAGCCGTCGAGAAGGCCCAGGACCTCTCGGCATGGGACGGCGTGTGGTGGGCGGTCACGACCGTGACGACCGTGGGCTACGGCGACGTGTCGCCAGAGACGGACGCAGGGCGCGTCATCGCCATCGTGGTGATGCTCGTGGGGATCGGGTTCGTCGCCATCCTCACGGCCGCCGCCGCCGAGCGGTTCATCGGCGCGCGCGAGGCCTCAGAGGAACGCGAGGAACTGCGCGAGCGGCTGGACGAGATCGTCCGTCGTCTGGATGCCATGGACGGCGAGCGTCCCTAGTGGTTCGTCCTGTTGATTGGTGCCTTCATGCTTCGAGGACCTTTGCCGGTGTAGGCCACTTGAACGGTTTGGCGGTCTGGTTGTTGGTCTCGATGCTGGCGCCCGGCATCGACCTGTGCCTGCGTGCTCGCCGTTGCCGGACCGGCGGCGGGGCAGGGGTGGATGCTGAGCGAGCCCGCGGCCCACACCCGGCCAGCCCGTCGGGTTCCTGGAGTGGTACGTGCACGGACTGGCCGAGCGGCCTCCGCGGACGCACTAAGGAGAAGCGTCCCGCATGACTGTGCCCGACCCGCTCGCGCCGCGGGCCACCGCGCGCGCCCGGGCGAGGACGTGGGCCCACGGATAGCTCGGGCCGGGATCGTCGCGGTTGCGGGGGTCGAGCTCGGAATGGCTGCATACGCCGCGCTTGACGATGTCACCGGCGACGACGCGCTTTCGCTTGTTGTAGCGCAGGCCGGCCACCTCACAGCGGCGGATCGGGATGCGGTAGGTGCGCGCCCAGTAGGCGACCCAGCGGGCGGTGCTCTCGAGCTGGGTGCGCCGCTCCCTCCACTGCGCCTGGGTGCGGCTCGAATAGCCCATCTGCTCGATTCCGACCGTGGTGGGATTCCAGTAGGTGGCGTGGTAGGCGAGGCGGTCGTCGCCGACCATCCGGCTCGAGTTGCCGGCCGCGTCGTTGGCGACATGGGTGGCGAGGGCGCTCCTGGCGAAGAAGCGGGCCAGGCGCCTCAGGTCGCGAGTGCCCGGCTCGTCGGGCAGCTCGGTGGCGTGCAGGACGATCGCGTCGACGGGAAGCCCACCGCGGGGCTCTGAGCAGCAGTCACCGAGGAGCACCTCGAAGGCCGGCACCGGCGGGGCGGGGACCGGGCGCGCCGGCCCGGGGGGATCGGCCGACGGACGGGCGCGAGGCAGCGGGCGGGGCCGCCGCCTCGCCTCCCGCGCGGACTCCGCCGTCCGCTCGCTCGATGACTCGACCGCCGCCCGCAGACCGGGCGAGGACACGGCCGATCGTGGCCCCCGGTCCGGGTTCGCGTCCGACCAGCGCGGCTCTCCTCCCTGGGTGGAGGCGATCGCCGCCGCCAGTGCGACCACGCAGCCGGCCGCGGCCAGAGCGGAAGCGCTCCGGCGTGGTCGTCTGATGCTTGCCGCCCGCTTGTCCATGTCCGCCTCGGTGCCGATGGCTGTACCCCGGTCGGGTTTCGCCGTCTAAGGACCGGCTCCCGGGGCGAGTATGGGTGCTGGGCGAGGATGAGGCCTCACCAGGCCGGCCCGTGGGGCGGAGGACCGGTGTGGCTCCGCTCAGCCGAACAGCCGGGGGTCGTTGGAGATGATCCCCGTGACGCCCAGCGCCTCGAGCTCGGCGATGCGGCCGGCGTCGTCGACGGTCCAGACGTAGAGCTCGCCGCCCGCCTCGCGGATCGTCGCCCAGAACGCGGGGCTCACGAGGCTCCAATGGGCCATGACCGCCTCGATCTCCCCGGTGCGGATCGCCGCCGCCAGCCGCGGCGGGAGCGCGCGGCGTGCGTACATGAGCGCAGCCAGTGCGAGCGGCCGGGTCGCTGGGTGCGCGAGGTAGTTGCGGCGCACCTTCGGCACCGACCACCCCAGGCGGATCTCGGGAGCCATGGCGCGGATGGCGTGCAGCGAATCGATCTCCATGGTGGAGATGAGCGTCCGCTCGGCCAGGCCGTGGGCCCGGAGGGCCGCGACGACGCGCTCCTCGTAGCCCGAGAGCTTGAGGTCGAGGTCGAGGTCCACGCCGTCGTAGGCCTTCGAGGCGAAGTGGGCGAGGCCCGCCCCGAGTTCGAGCGGGGTCCGGCGCGCCGCGTCGTGGTAGTCGTGGGCGAGCAGGAGGCGGCCCGTGCCGTCCTCGCGCTCGGGCAGGACGTCGAACTCGATCATGTCGACGCCGGCGGCCAGCCCGGCGTCGAAGGACGCCAGCGTGTTCCCCGGGGCGATGTGGTCGGCGCCCTTGTGACCGATGCGCCGGGTGGCCCGCGGAGCTACTTCTGACATCCCGTGCACCAGTAGGTCGGGCGGTTGTCGTCCCACTGGCCGCGCTGGGAGATCTTCGTGCCGCAGCGCGGGCAGGGCCTGCCCTGCGTCCCGTAGATGCGCTTGAAGCGCGACTGTGTGCCCTTGGCCGCCGACTCGCGCATGCCGGGCCGCGCCCACCGCACCAGGGCGAGCGCCTCCTCGTTCGTGACCTTGGCGAGCGGGCGCCACGGGTCGATCTCCTGGGCGAAGCAGGCCTCGACCTTCCAGAGGTTCCCGATCCCGGCGAGGGTGCGCTGGTCGAGCAGCGCGTCACCGATCGGGCGCGTCGGGTCGTCCTCGCGCAGGCGGCGCAGGTAGACCTCCTCGTCGAAGTCGTCGGCGATGATGTCGGGCCCCAGCGCGGCGATCCGCTCGTCGACGCGGGCGCGCAGCCCCGTCATCAGGTCGAGCACCGGCCCGTCGAACTGCACGATCACCTTGCCCGCCTTGCGCAGCACGAGCCATGCGCGGCGCGGGGAGCGGCGCCAGCGCGCTCCCTCGGGATAGATGCCCCACGAGCCCGTCATCCGCAGGTGGGAGTGGATCGTGAGGTCCCCCTCGAAGCGGAGGAACAGGTGCTTGCCGTGCGCGTCGACGGCCTCCACCGCGCGGCCCGAGAGCTTCTCGGGCCAGCCCTCAGCGCGGAACCGCTGGTGCGGCGTCGCCAACTCGTCGGGAACCTCTCCGAGCAAGACGGACCGTATGCGGTTTGCCGCGTAGTGAATGGTGTCGCCCTCGGGCACGAACCCAACAATCTAGGGGCGTGGGAGCTGTGGTCCCGGGGATAGGCTTGAGCCCGATGCAGTCCGCAGTTGCCACCGACCTCGCCGGGCTCGTCGGCAGCGAGCACGTCCGTCACGACGCGTACCTCCTCGCCGACGCCTCGCAGGCCATGGGGCTGCGCGGGCAGGCGGCGGCGGTGGTGTTCCCACGAGACGCCGCAGAGGTCGCCGCGGTCATCGCCTGGTGCTACGAGCGTGACGTCGCGATCGTCCCGCGCGGCGGCGGCACGGGCTACGCGGGCGGCGCAGTGCCGCTCGCGCCGGACGCGGTCGTCGTGGCGCTCGACCGCCTCGACCGGATCCGTTCCTTCGACCCGGGCCTGTGGCGGATGGAGGCTGAGGCCGGGGTGACGACGCAGACCGTCGCGCGGCTCGCGCGCGAGAACGGCCTCTTCTTCCCGCCCGACCCCGGCGCCGCGGAGCAGTCGCAGCTCGGTGGGAACATCGCGACCAACGCGGGCGGTCCCCACTGCTTCAAGTACGGCGTGACGCGCGAGTGGGTGAGCGGGCTGGAGGCCGTGATCGCGCCGGGCGAGCTCGTGCGCTTCGGCGGACCGCTGCGCAAGGACGTCGCGGGCTACGACCTGGTCGGGCTGCTCTGCGGCAGCGAGGGAACGCTCGGGGTCGTCACGAGCGCTTGGCTGCGGCTGCTTCCCGCGCCGCAGCTCCAACTCCCCGTCGTCGGCGCCTTCAAGGGAGTCCAGGAGGGCTGCGACGCGATCGAGCGCGTGCTTGCTTCGGGCGTCGTGCCCGCCACCCTGGAGTACCTCGACGCGGGAGCCCTGGCCGCAAGCGCCGCATCGTTCCCGGGAGAGCTCCCGGAGGCGACCGCGTTCCTCGTCGTGTGCGAGGCCGACACGTCGGAGGCCGACGCGGCGGAGCTCGCAGCGGCGCTCGGCGGGGAGCTGGGCGGAGCGCTGCGGCCGTCGGCCCGCGAGCTGTGGCGCTGGCGCGACGGCGTCTCGCTCGCGGTCACCGCGCGGCGCGGCGGCAAGCTCTCCGAGGACGTCGCCGTGCCGCTCGACCGCCTGGCGGACGGCATCGTCGGCACGGTGGAGATCGCCGAGCGCCACGGGCTCGAGGGCTGCTCGTGGGGCCACGCCGGCGACGGGAACCTGCACTCGACGTTCCTGCTCGAGCCGGGGGACGCCGAGCAGCTCACCCGCGCGGAGGCTGCGGCAGAGGAGCTCTTCGCCCTCGTGGTGTCACTCGGCGGCAGCGTCACGGGCGAGCACGGGCTCGGTTGGCTCAAACGGGGGCAGCTTCGCCGCCAGTGGGGGCCCGCGGCGGTGGGCGCGCACGAGGCGGTGAAGGCGGCGCTCGACCCGAAGGGCCTGTTCAACCCGGGCAAGAAGACGGCCTGAGCCCCCGCAGGAACCCGGCCGTGGAAACGGTCCCGGGTTACGCCGGCCCGAGTGCCTCGCGCACCAGCGCGCGGTCGTGCTCGTAGACCAGGAGCCGCTCGGCTTCGGCGGGAGTGACCCAGCGGCGCTCGTCGACCTCGGCGTTGAGGACGAACGGGGCGACCTCGTCGACGGACATGCGCCACCAGCGCACGACCTTCGGATGGCCCTTGCGGTCGACGTACTCGTGCGGGGTGAGCTCCTCCCCGCAGCGGGCGGCGAGGCCCGTCTCCTCCTGTACCTCGCGGATCGCGGCGGCCTCCCAGCTCTCGCCGGGTTCGAGCTTGCCCTTCGGCAGCGACCAGTCCTCGTACTTCGGCCGGTGGATGATGCAGACGCGGCCGTCGCGCACGACGACGCCACCGGCCGCGCGTATCCTGCCGTCGCTGTCGAGCTTGGCCACGCGCACATTCCATCACCCGAGGATGTCTCGCGGGTCGGACTCGCCGGGGTCACGGCGGCCGTTGCGGTTGGCGTCCTCCCGGCCGTCGGCGATCCCGTCGCGGTCGGTATCGCGGCGGCGCGGGTCCGTGCGCGTGCCGGGATCGGCATCGCGGCGGAAGCGGCGCCGGGCCGTCCCGCGCGTGGGGCCGGCCGGGTCGGCGACCGGCCGGCGCACGCCGGCCTCGAGGCCGTCGGGCAACCCGTCGCGGTCGCTGTCGCGCCGGCCCGGCCCGGTGCGCAGGCGACGGACCTCGGTGCCGTCGGAGACCCCGTCGTCGTCGCTGTCACGGTCACGATCGCTGGTGCGCAGCCCGCGTTCTCGGCGGGCGGAGAGCCCGTCGCGGTCCCGGTCGGTGGACGCGGAAGCGCTGGGTTGGTTCGTCGCGGGCGGGATGCTCGGGGCGACGGAGCCGGTCGCCGCGGCCGGGTCGCTCGCAGCGGCGGGTGGCGTCGGTCCGGTCGCGCCGGGCGCCGGCGGGCCGGAGGTCGGCAGCGCCTGCCAGTCCGGTGACTCCTCCGTGGTGGCCCGCGCGAGCACCCGCGTCTGCCCCGTGCCGTCGGCGGCCATGCGGTAGAGCTCGTAGTTGCCGTCGCGGCCGCTCGTGAAGGCGATCTGCGTGCCGTCGGGGGAGAAGGCCGGACCCTCGTCGACGACGCCGGCCGCCGACGTCAGCCGCGACTGTCCCGCGCCGGTGGCGGCCATGACCCAGACGTCCTTCGTCGCGTCGGCGTCGAGGGAGGCGCCGCGCTCGAAGGCAAGCCGGGCGGCGTCGGGCGACCACGACGGGGCCGAGTCGTAGCCCGGGTCGGTCGTCAGCCGGGCGGGAGCCGATCCGTCGGCGCCCGAGGCGTAGATCTCGTACTGGCCGTCCCGGCTGCTCGTGAAGGCCAGACGGGTCCCGTCGGGGGAGAAGACGGGGTACCGCTCGTCGGCTCCGGGGGACGTCACGAGCGGACGGGCACCGGTGCCCTCGGCGCCCATCGCCCAGAGCTCGGCGTTCGGGTCGCCGGGGATCGAGCGCCGGAAGACGAGCTGGCGCCCGTCGGGCGACCACGCGGGTTGGGTCTCGTTGACCGAGGTGGCGCTGACGCGCCGCTGGTGGGCCCCGTCGGCGTCCATGACGTAGACCTGGAACGGCGCGCCTTCGGCCGGGCGTCGCCGGTAGGCGATGCGCGTGCCGTCGGGCGAGAAGGCCGACTGCGCCTCCTCCTCGGGCGTGGCCGTCAGCCGCGTCAGGCGCGAGCCGTCGGCGGCGACGGTCCACAGGTCACCTTGGCTGGAGAAGGAGATCAGGCCGTTGGCGCCCGGGAAGGCAGCCTGCGCCGGCGCGGCGAGCGTCATCGCGATCAGGACGAGGCACCAGACGACACGCTTCGGCATCGGCCTCACAGTACGCCGGTCTCAGGCGCTGAGCGTGAGCTTCGTCGGACCCTGGCGGAAGCCCAGTTCGACCAGGAGCTCCTCGAGTGCCGAGCCGATGATCGACTCGCCGTCGATCTTCTCCAGGGACAGCTTGCGGCCGCGGCCGCCCGCGATGAACGCCACGAGCGCCTCGAGGGCCCCGCGCATCCGCGGGTCGGCCGGCTCGACGAGGAGGGCCAGTCCACGGCCGCCCTTCTCGACGTACACGACGGGCTCGGCGCCCGCGAGCACGACGTAGGCGCCGCGCACGCGCGCGGGTCGCCGCTTCTCCTGATCACGCTTCGGCCACGGCAGCGCGGCGCCGTAGGGCTGCGCGGGGTCGGTTGCGGCGAGTACCACGGGCGGCGCCTCCTCCGACGCCTGCTGCGCGCGCAGCCGCTCCACCGCGCCGGGCAGGGCGAACTGCGCGCCGCCGAGCCCCTCGACGAAGTAGCCGCGGCGGCAGACGCCGAGGGTCTCGAGCTGCTGCAGCGCGTCGTAGAGCATCGAGAAGCCGCCCGTGATCCCCTCGGCGAGCACCTGCTCGCGGGTGACGATCCCGTAGCGCTCGAGCAGCAGCTCGGCGAGCACGCGGCGCCGGGCGCCCGGCTCGCCCTCCTGGCGGAAGATCGTCTCCGACAGCGCCCAGCGGCCCTGGGTCGGCGTCGCGGCAGAGCCCGTCCGGCGCGTGCCGAAGCGGCGGCCGGCCGGCCGGTCGACCCTCTTCCTCGAGGCGGCGAGCGTCTGCTTCGGCGCGCGCAGCGGCGCCCAGGCGTCGTTGGTGACCTCGCCCGCCCAGACGAGGTCCCAGAGCGCCTCTTGGAGCTGCTCGGGCCCCATGGCGAGCTCCGCGAGCAGGTCGGTGAAGAAGCACGGAGAGCGTTTGAGCCGCTCGCGCAGCTGGTGGTGCTCGGGCAGGTTGAAGCGCTCGGGGGAGCGGGGCTCAGATCGCGGCGGGCCGATCGCCTCCGCGTCGTCGCGAAAGTACAGCGCCACGCGGCCCGCGCTCCGCCCGATCGCGCCCGCGCCGACCCACACGACCTCGCCGGACGCGCAGAGCTGGTCGAGCCACGCGGGGGAATAAGCGCCGCAGCGCCGGGGCAGCACGTCGCGCTCCCACACCTCGACGGGCAGCGCGAGCCCCTGCAGCGGCACGAGCACCTCGCGCAGCCGGTCGACGCCGGCGCCGGCGGGCGGGTGGCGGTCGACGCCCTGCCAGGAGGGAAGGAACGCGGCGAGCGCGCGCTGGTCGACCGCCTCGATCTCCTTGCGCAGCACCGCCAGCGAGGCGCGGCGCAGGCGGCGCAGGACCTCGGCGTCGCACCACTCGCGCTCCGTGCCGCCCGGCCGCAGCTCGCCGCGCACGAGGTCGCCCGAGCGCTCCAGCCCCTCGAGCGAGGCGGTCGGATCGACGCGGTAGCGCTCGCGCAGCTCGTCGGTGGTGAAGGGGCCGTGCGTGGCGCCGAAGCGCCGTGCGAGCTTGGTCAGCGCATCGCGAACCTCCTCCAGGAACACCTCGGGCAGCCCGCCGGGCGGCACGACGCCGAGCGCGTCGCGGTAGAGCCCCACGTCGTCGGCGGCGATCCAGCGCTCGTCGCCGGCCACCCGCACGCGGACCGCGCGGCGCTCCGCGGCGAGCTCGAGCAGCACCTGCTCCGCGTCGAGCCCCGGCGTCAGGCGGGCGGCCGCCTCCACGAGCGTCAGGTCGCCGACGCGCCGCAGCACGTCGCCGAAGGCGTCCTTCGAGGTCGCCTGGGTGCGCGCGCTGCGGTGCTGGAGATCGTCCTCGAGGAGCTGCAGCGCGCCGGAGTCGATGAGATCGCGCAACTCCTCCTGCCCTAGCAGCTCGCGCAGCAGGTCGCGATCGAGCGAGAGCGCGGCCGCGCGGCGCTCTGCGTTCGGCGTGTCGCCCTCGTACATGTAGGTCGCGACGTAGTCGAACAGCAGCGCGCTGGCGAAGGGCGACGCGGACTGGGTCTCCACCTCGACGAGGCCGATCTCGCGCGAGTGCAGTCCCCGCAGGATCTCCTCGAGGCCCGGGACGTCGAGCACGTCGCGCAGGCACTCCCGGTAGGTCTCGAGGATGATCGGGAAGTCCGCGTAGCGCTTGGCGACCTCGAGAAGCGACTGGCTCTTCAGCCGCTGCTGCCACAGCGGCGTGCGCCTGCCGGGGTACGCGCGCGGGATCAGCAGCGCGCGGCCGGCGTTCTCGCGGAAGCGCGCGCCGAACAGCGCGGAGGAGCCGAGCTCCCCGACCACGAGTTCCTCGAGCTCGTCGGGCGGAACCATGACGAGCTCCGCGCCGGGCGGTTCGTCCGCGTCGGGGAGATGGACGATGATCCCGTCGTCGGAGTAGATCGCGTCGGACTCCAAGCCGTAGGTGTCGCGGATCCGCGCGGAGAGCGCCAGCGCCCACGCCGCGTGCACCCGCCCGCCGTACGGGCTGAGGACGCACAGCCGCCAGTCGCCGATCTCGTCGCGGAAGCGCTCGACGACGAGGGTGCGATCCGAGGGGACGATGCGCGTCGCCTCCTGCTGCTCGCGCAGGAAGTCGACGAGGTTCCGCGCCGCCCGCGGATCGAGGTCGTAGTCGCGTTGCAGCTGCTCCGGCGTCTGCGAGACGGCCTCGCGCGCGAACTGCCCGACGGCCTGCCCGAGCTCCTTCGGGCGCCCGACGGAGTCGCCCTTCCAGAACGGAAGCGCTCCGGGCGCGCCGGGGGCGGGAGTCACGACGACGCGGTCGCGGCCGATCTCCTCGATCCGCCACGAGGAGGCGCCGAGCAGAAAGGTCTGTCCCGGCCGCGCCTCGTAGACCATCTCCTCGTCGAGTTCGCCGACCCGGCGGCCGTCGGGGAGCACGACGGAGAACAGGCCGCGGTCGGGGATCGTGCCCGCGTTGACGATCGCCAGGCCCTGCGCGCCCTTGCGCGCTCGCAGCGTTCCGCCGACGCGATCCCACACCAGGCGGGCGCGCAGCTCGGCGAACTCCTGGGAGGGGTAGCGGCCGTCGAGCATGTCGAGGACGTTCTCCAGCAGCTCGCGCGTCAGCTCCGCGTAGGAGTGGGTGCGGGTGACAAGCGCATGCAGCGCGTCGACCGGAGTCGGCTCGGGGTCGTTGCTCGCGACGATCGCGACGATCTGCTGGGCGAGCACGTCGAGCGCGTTCTTGGGCACCACGGTCTTCTCGATGCGCCCCTCGCGCATGAGCTTCGTGATGACCGCGCACTCCAGGAGGTCGCCGCGGAACTTCGGGAAGATCCGGCCCTTGGACGTGTCTCCGACGTTGTGGCCCGCGCGGCCGATGCGCTGGAGCCCGCGGGCGACGGACTTGGGCGACTCGACCTGCAGCACGAGGTCGACGGCGCCCATGTCGATGCCGAGCTCCAGGGAGGAGGTCGCGACGAGACAGGGCAGCTCACCCGACTTGAGGAGCTCCTCGACGACCGTGCGCTCCTCCGGCGCCAGCGAGCCGTGGTGCGCGCGGGCGATCGACACGGATCCCACCGGCTCCTCGTGCTCCTCGGCCTGGGCTGTGGCCAGCTCGTTCAGGCGCAGCGCGAGCCGTTCCGCGCCCCGGCGGTTGTTGACGAAGACGATCGTGGAGCGGTGCTCGCGGACGAGCCGGAGAATCTCGGGGTAGATCGCGGGCCAGATCGACTTGCGTGTCGCCTCTCCCCCGGCGAGCGGGTCCAAGGGATCGAGGAGCTGCGTTCCCTGCTCCGGCTCGACCATCGACTCGACGGGCACGTGGATCTTCAGGTCGAGCGGCTTGACCGACCCACGGCCTTCGGCCGCGTGTGCCCGGCCCGCGTCGACGATCGTGCAGCGCCGCTTGGGGCCGACCATGTAGCGGCCGACCTCCTCGAGCGGGTTCTGCGTCGCCGAGAGCCCGACCCGCTGGATCTCGCGTCCTGCGTTCAAGGCGGAGAGCCGCTCGAGCGTGAGTGCCAGGTGCGAGCCGCGCTTCGTCGCCGCGACCGCGTGGATCTCGTCGATGATGATGGCCTCGACGTTCTCCAGCATCGAGCGCGCCTGCGAGGTCAGCACGAGGTAGAGCGACTCGGGCGTCGTGATGAGGATGTCCGGCGGCGTGCGCTTCATCTGCGCCCGCTCCTTCTGGGACGTGTCGCCCGTGCGGATCGCGACGCTCACGTCCTGCCCGATGCCGCGCAGCGGTGCGCGCAGGTTCCGGTCGACGTCGTAGGCGAGCGCCTTCAGCGGCGAGACGTAGACCAGGCGCGTGCCGGGGACCTCGCGCGTCGGCTCGCGGACGAACTGGTCGAGGCCCCAGAGGAACGCCGCGAGCGTCTTGCCCGAGCCCGTCGGCGCGGAGATGAGCGTGTGCTCCCCGGTGGCGATGGCCGGCCACGCCTGCGCCTGGGCCTCCGTCGGCGCCTTGAACGCGCTCTCGAACCACGCGGCGACCCGCGGCGTGAAGGCGCTGAGCGGCACCCCTTCACGATATTCGCTGCGCGCGAGATCCCCGCAGCGTCGGCGTGCGGGGGCTCAGGCGGCGTACAGCCGATCCCACGCGATGAAGGGGGTGGAAGCACACGCCGCGCGAGCGGCTCAGTCCCCGGTCAGCTCGCGGGCGCGGGCGAGCGTCGCGTCGAGCATCGTGTCGGTCATCCGGCCCGTGAACGTGTTCTGCTGGCTGGGGTGGAAGCAGCCGAGGAGCGGCCAGCGGCCGCGGGGGTCCCAGAGGACGTCGTGGCCGAAGCGCGGCTGCGGGCGCGGCATGGGCTCGCCCGCCGCGGCGCGCAGTTGCAGCGCGGCCTGCCACGCGAAGCCGCCCAGGCAGAGGATCAGCTCGACGTGCTCGAGCAGCCGGAGCTCGCTGACCGCCCAGGGCAGGCAGGTGTCGCGCTCCTGGCGGGTCGGCTTGTTCGCCGGCGGGGCGCAGCGCACGGCCGCGGCGATCCACGCGTCCGTGACCTCGAGGCCGTCGTTGGCGTGCACGGAGACGGCCTGGTTGGCGTACCCGGCGCGGTGCAGTCCGGCGAAGAGGAAGTCGCCCGAGCGGTCCCCGGTGAAGATGCGGCCGGTGCGGTTGCCCCCGTGCGCCGCGGGCGCCAGGCCGAGCACGAGCAGGCGCGCCCGCGGGTCGCCGAAGCCCGGGATCGGGCGCCCCCAGTACTCCTCGTGGGCGAAGGAGCGCCGTTTGACCGTGGCTGCCTCTTCACGCCAGGCCACCAGCCGCGGGCAGCGCCGGCAGCTCGTGATCGCCCGCTCGAGGGCGACAAGTGCGTCGCTCACCGGGGGGCGGCCTCGCGCAGAACGCCGTGCAGGACACGCTCGAGCGTCGGCGCGACGTCACGGATGTCGGCGGGCTGGCCCGTCCGCAGCTGCCGGGAGACCAGTTCGAACAGCGCGCCGATGCACGCGAACGCGTCGTCCCGAGCGGCGAACGTCGGTCCGCCGAAGCGCGGGGCGACTTCCGCGTTGTCGCGGTGCAACAGGTGGGCGAACAGGTCCATGACGGCATCGCGGCGCGCGACGGCGCGCGGCCCGGCGCCGATGACCTCGACGAGCAGGGTCTGGGCCTGATCCGGGTGGGCGGCGAGGATGCCCAGGAACGCGGCGAGGCTCCGGGTGACCCACGCCTCGTAGCTCTCGGCCTCGTCGGGAGAGCCCAGCGCGCGCCCCATCTCGCGGATCGCGTACTCCGCGGCCGAGTCGAAGAGCGCGAGGATGCACTCCTCCTTGTTGGCGAAGTGCTCGTAGAAGGTCGCCTTGGACATGCCGGCCTCGCGCGAGATCATCTCCGCGCTGGCATCGGCGTAGCCGACGCGCGCGAACACGGAGCCCGCGGCGGCGAAGAGCCGGCGCCGCTGCACGACGACGCGTATCTCGAGTGGCGGGGCGTGACGTCCGCGCGGGACCGGGGGCGCTTCGGGGGACCGGGCGGGATCGGGCATCCGCTCAGGGAGATTACGCAAACTGGGTCGCGAGAGTTGGGCAAACCGGGTGCGCGCCGGAGCCCGGCACGAGGCCTCGTTGCCGGGGCCGTGCCGGCAAGGACCGCTTCCACGAGAGTCGGTCGCCAGGGCCGGCTGATCAACCGCCTCTAGAGTGGGCCCATGCTCGCCCGCCGACCGCTCGCCGCCGTCCTCGCTGCGGGAGCGTCGCTGGCCGCCGGGTGCGGCGCCCAGGCCGGTTCCGGCGTCGCGTCGAAGCGCTTCCCCGACCCTGAGCGCCAGGCGGTCGCCGCGGCCGTCCGCGACTTCTCCGACGCGGCGCGCCAGCGCGACTACGAGCAGATCTGCGCGGACTACCTCGCCGCGCCGCTGGTCAAGCAGCTCGACGCCGCCAGGCGCACCGCTCGCTGCCCGGACCAGATCGAGCTCTCCCTCCGCGACGTCGCCGAGACCGAGCTCGCGGTGCGCGACGTGCGGATCTCCGGCTCCGATGCCGTGGCCCTGGTGCTGCCCACGGGCACCGGCGAGCCCGAGGAGCCCGCGCGCTTCACGCTGGTCAAGGAGGGCACGCGTTGGAAGCTCTCCGGCGTTCAGTGAGCTGTCCCGGCGCGCCGACAGGGGCGAGCTCGTTGCCCGGTTCGCGCTGGGCGCGAACCAGACAGCACGCTCAGCCCAGCCGCGTCCCGTACTGGCGCTCGTAGTAGGCGCGGTAGTCGCCCGAGCGGATCGGTTCCCACCACTCCGGGTTGTCGCGGTACCAGGCCACGGTCTGCTCCAGGCCCTCGTCGAAGTGCACCTGCGCCTCCCAGCCCAGACCGCGCACCTTCTCCGAGCTGAGTGAGTAGCGGCGGTCGTGGCCGGGGCGGTCGGTGACGTAGTCGATGAGCGCGTCGGGGTTCCCTCCGACGAACTCGATGATGCGTCGTACGACCGTGATGTTGGTCTCCTCGTCGGGGCCGCCGACGTTGTAGACCTCCCCGGGCGCGCCGTGCTCGAGCACGTGGCCGATCCCGCGCGCGAAGTCCTCGACGAACAGCCAGTTGCGGACGTTCAGCCCGTCGCCGTAGACCGGGAGCTTGTCGCCGTGCAGGGCGTTGAGGATCATGAGCGGGATGAGCTTCTCCGGGTGCTGGTTCGGCCCGTAGTTGTTCGAGCCGCGGCAGATCAGCGTCTCGAGGCCGAACGTGTCGAAGTAGGAGCTCACGAGAAGGTCGGCGCCGGCCTTCGTCGCCGAGTACGGGCTCGAGGGGGCCAGCGGCGACTTCTCGGTGAACGAGCCCTCGGCGATCGAGCCGTAGACCTCGTCGGTGGAGACCTGCACGTAGCGCACGCCGCGCACACGCGCGGCCTCGAGCAGCACGTAGGTGCCCTGGCCGTGGGTGCGCACGAACGCGTCGGGCTCGGCGATGGAGCGGTCGACGTGCGTCTCGGCGGCGAAGTTCACGACCGCGTCGACGTCGTCCATCGCCTCGGCGGCCTTCTCGGGATCCTCGATCGCGCCGTGCACGAAGCGGTGCCCGACCCCCATGAGGTTCTCCGGGCGCCCGGCGTAGGTGAGCTTGTCGAGCACCACGACGTCGTCGCCGGCGGCCGCGCGCAGTCGCGCGAAGTTCGAGCCGATGAAGCCGGCCCCGCCACACACCAGCAGCTTCATGCGCTCTCCTTGATCTCGTCGAGGTGCCCTTGCAGGCCTTGGGTCCAGGGTGGCAGCCGCACGCCCGGGTCGCGCTCCGTGCCGAGCACCGACCACGCGGGCCGCGGTGCCGGGCGCTTGAACGCGTCGCTCGTGGTCGCCGTCGCGCGGCAGGCCACGCCGGCCCGGGTGAACGTCTCGGCCGCCAGGCCATGCCACGTGGCCTGCCCGCCCCCCGCGCCGTGGAAGACGCCCGTCTGACGCACTTCGGCGGCCAGCGCGACGAGTGCGGGTGCGAGGTGGCCCGTCCACGTCGGGCTGCCGGTCTGGTCGGTCACGACGGCTACCTCGTCGTGGCCGGCGGCCAGGCGCAGCATCGTGTCGACGAAGTTCGGCCCACCCACGCCGAACAGCCAGGCGGTGCGCACGATCGCATGCTCCGGCGTGGCCAGCGCGACCTGCGCCTCTCCCGCGAGCTTCGTGCGGCCGTAGGCGCCGAGCGGGCTGGGACGGTCGGACTCGAGCCAGGGCCGGTCGTTGACCCCGTCGAAGACGTAGTCCGTCGAGAGGTGGACGATCCGGGCGCCCGCCGCCGCGCCGGCGCGCGCGACGTTGCCCGCGGCGTCGGCGTTGACCCGCAGCGCGACGGCTTCATGCTCCTCGGCCGCGTCGACGTCCGTGTAGGCCGCGCAGTTGACGATCGCCTCGGGAGCCACGGAGGCGACGAAGGCCGTGGTCGCGTCGGCGTCGGTGAGGTCGCACTTCGCGTGGTCGGCGGTCACGACCCCGTGGCCGGCCGCGTGCGCGGCAGCCGCGACCTTGTGGCCGAGCATCCCGGTCGCGCCGGTCACCAGCAGCCTCACAGGATCTCGATCTCCGAGCTGTCGCCGACCATGAAGCGGTAGGCGCGGGGCTGGCGTCCGGACCGGCCGATCTTCACGTTGCGCCCGAGCAGTGAGCTCTCCATGCGGCCGTCGAGTCCGCGGACCTCTGCGCCCGCGAGCAGGATCGAGTGCTCGATCTCCGCGCGCTCGACGACGCAGTTCTCGCCGATGGCCGAGTACGGGCCGACGTAGCAGTCCTCCAGGTGGGTGCCCGCGCCGATGATCGCCGGGCCGCGGACCGTGGCGCGCAGGAGCGTGGCGCCCGGCTCGACGACGACGCGGCCGTCGACCTGCGAGTCGGTCAGCTCGCCGTCGACGCGCTTCTCGATGACGTCGAGGATCAGCCGGTTGGCTTCGAGCATGTCCGCCAGGCGGCCCGTGTCCTTCCACCAGCCCCGCACCACGTGCGGCTCCACCCGGCGCCCCGAATCGACGAGGTGCTGGATCGCGTCGGTGATCTCGAGCTCCCCGCGGGAGCTCGGCTCGATCGCGCGGGCGGCGTCGTGGATCCCGGCGGTGAACATGTACACGCCGACGAGCGCCAGGTTCGTCCTGGGCGCCGGCGGCTTCTCGGCGAGGGAGACGACGCGGCCGTCCTGGAGCTCGGCGACGCCGTAGTGCTCGGGGTCGTCGACGGGCGTGAGGAGGATCAGGGCGTCGGGCGCGTTGGCGCGGAACGCGGCGACCAGCTCCTGGATGCCCCCCTGGAGGAGGTTGTCCCCGAGGTACATGACGAACGGCGCGTCGCCCAGGAACGGCTCCGCGGTGAGCACGGCGTGGGCGAGGCCGGCGGGCTCGTCCTGGGTGATGTAGGTGATGCGCACCCCGAACTGCGAGCCGTCGCCGGCCACGGCCTGGATCTCGGGGCCCGTCTCGGGAGCGATGATGATCCCGACCTCCTCGATGCCCGCGTCGGCCATCGCCTGCACGCCGTAGAAGAGCACGGGGCGGTTGGCCACCGGGATCAGCTGCTTCGCGCTCGTGTGCGTGATCGGGCGCAGCCGCGTGCCCTTGCCCCCCGAGAGGATGAGGCCCTTGAGGGGTGCCATGGGGCGGCAGGCTATGGGCTAGTCGTCGGGAAGCGTCTCCACCATTGCGACGAAGCTGGGAGGCGGGTAGATGGAGCCGTCGTCGTCGTCGACGCGGATGAGCTCGAGGCGGCGGTCGTGCCACCAGTACAGGTGTGGGCTCAGCGAACCGGGACCCTCCTCGAAGTGCTCCACCGTGAACGGCGCCATGACGCCCACGGCGTCGAGAACGGTTGCGTCCTGGATGACGTGCAGGGCGATCATGTGGCGGTGGGGGACCGCCACGAGTGCGCCGTGGTCCGGGAGGGGGCCGAGGAGCGCCTCGAGCGCCAGAACCTGGGTGGCCAGGAAGTGGCTGTCGGAGACGAGCACCTCGACCAGCCCCGCGTCGTCGAGGGGTCGACGCTCGATCGGCTCACCGTCGTCGAGCTGTGCCATCGCGCGCTGCCACAGCTGGTCTTCGGTCATGCCGGTGCCCCGGACGTCGTCCGGGCCGATGCTCAGCACCGCGGTCGGCAGGTCGACCGAGAGCACCACGGCCAGGTCGTCGGCGATCTCGCGTGCGATGACCGCGTCGGCGACCTCCATGACGTCTTCCATGGCCCAGAGCTGCGGCCGGGCGAGCGCCGGCATGTCGGCCGGGGCGATCTCCGGGGGATCGTCCGTCCCTCCCAGGCGCGCGAGGCGGTCGCGGAGGAGGTCGCGCCGGTTCGCGGGATCGGCCTCCTGCCACTGCTGCGCCACGCGCGTCAGCCCGTACTCCGTCGAATCGCCCTCGAGGCGCAGGGCGCCGTCGACGACGCTCCACCCGGCGCCGAGCGCGTCGAGCTCGGCGCCCAGGGCATCCATGAACGCCTCGGTCTCCGCGGAGGACAGGCCGGGGAGCTCGGGGGAGTCGGCCGGGTCATGCTGGCGGCGGCGGAACAAGGCCATCGTGCGCAATCCTACGTGAAGCTCAGTGCGCGACCCGGAATCGGGCGATGGCGTCGCGCACGGCTTCGCGCGCTTCGACCGGCTCGAGGACGGCGGCGTCCCCGGCCTCCTTGAGCACCTCGCGCACGAGCCAGTCGGCCCCGGCGAAGCTCAGCTCGACGATCACCGAGCCGTCGCTGAGCTCTGAGTGGACGTGGCGCTCCTCGCGCGCCCAGCGCGCGCGCTCGGGCGACACCCAGACGCGCGCGACCCGCGAGGCGGGCACCTCGCCCGTGCGCGGCCAGCCCTCGACGTCGGCGGCGGGGTCCACCTCGGGTCGCGGCTCGAAGGTCTCCTCGAGCACCTCGATCTCCTTGACGCGGTCGAGGCGGAAGTGGCGGACGGCGTCCTTGTTCGGGTCGAAGGTCGCGACGTACCAGCCCTCGCGGCCGTTGATCAGCGCGTAGGGCTCGAGGATCCGCGCGGAGAACTCGTCCTCGTTGGGCTTGTAGTACTCCAGGCGGATCAGGCGGCGCTCGACGATCGCCTCGCTGACGACCCGCGCGACGTCGGAGTCGTCGGCGCCCTGGCGGGCGAACTGCAGGCCCTGCTCCATCGGGTCGGCTCCGAGCGCGGCGACGATCTTCTTCCGGGCGCCCTCCAGCGCGCCCTCCGGGAGATGGTCGCCGATGAGGTCGATCGCAGCGACGAGTGCCTTCGCCTCCACGGGCAGCAGGCGCGCCGGTCGCGCGAAGTTGTCGGAGTACGGCTCGGGGTCGACCTCGATCTTGCCGTCGGCGTTGACCTCGGCGTAGAGCACGTAGGACCCGCCGCCGAAGTTCACGACGTTGAGCACGTTGATGTCCTCGTGAAGCTCCTGCTCGGTGACGTTCAGCCGCGCGCAGATCTCCTCCGCGTCGAGCAGCTCACCCGCGCGCCCGGCCTCGATCAGGACCGAGGCGAGCGTCACCAGGCGAGCGAAGCGCTCGGGGCGGATGGCGGCCTCGCGCTTGGGCTCGCTCGGCTCCGCGCGGGCGGCCGCCGCCGCCAGGCCGTTCGCGGCGCCGTTGGCCGACGCGGGCAGCTCGCCGGGCTGCGGGCCTTCGGGGGCAAGCTCGAGGTCTCCCTCGTGGCGGTCGCAGAGCAGCTCGACGCGCCGGGCGACCTCCGTCCGCAGCCCGTCGGGCTCGAGCACGCGCGCGTGCTCACCCAGGCGCAGGACCCAGCTCGCGAGCTGCCGGGCGTTCGCGTAGCTCGTGGTGAAGACGATGCCCCCGTCGCCTTCGCGCTCACCCGCGGGAGCGACCGACCCGAAGCGGCCGAAGTGGCGCTCGACCTGCCAGCCGATGCGGTCGGAGATCCACACCTGCGCCTCCTCGCGCTGCTCGCCGAACTGCCAGTCGGCGCGGTTGGCGTAGGCGCGGGGGTCGAAGTCGGCCGGGCGGCGGAAGTCGTGCTCGGCCTTCGTCGCGTAGGCGACCTTCCCGCGGATGCGGCTCAAGCGGAAGACACGCAGCGCCCCGCGCTCGTGGGCGTGACCCAGGAGGTAGAACTGGCCGCCCTGGAAGAGCAGGTGGTACGGGTCGACCTTGCGCGCCCCGGTCTCGTCGCGCTCCATCGTGTAGTAGTCGAAGGTGATCGTCTTGGTCCGGAAGATCGCCGTCTCGATCTTCGCCAGCCGGCTCGTGAGCTCGTGGCCGCCGGCGCTGCCGGTGATCCCGAGCGCGATCGAGCCCTGGTCGGGCGCGTTGAGCGGGGACGGGCGCCCCCACGAGATCTGCTGGAGCGCGAGGCGCAGCGGCTCGGCGTAGGCGAACTCGCCGTCGAGCAGCGACAGTGCCGTCTGCAGCGACGCGAGCTCGGGGTCGGTGAACGCGATCGCGGGGAGATGGAAGTTCTCCGGGCGCAGCGAGTAGTTCTCCTGCTCGGCGACGCCGTCCAGGGGCTTCTCCACCGTCAAGACGATGCCGAGCGCGTCGAGCTCGGACCGGTCCGCGTAGAAGCGCCGCGCGAACGCATCTTCGTTCATGCCGCTGTAGCCCTCGACGTCCCTGCGGATCTCCGGCGCGGTGACCGGACGGCGCTCGGCCATCAGGTAGGAGACGAGCGAGAGCTGGCGGATGAGCTTCTCCGTGTCCTTCGCCATGGCGCTGGACCATAGAGGCGGGCCGAGGGGCGCCGACCGCGCCGGGGTCTTCGGGCTCGCTCTTTGCGGCCTTTGGGTGCAGACCGCTCGCCCGCGGCAACACTCGGCCGCGCCGAAGTCAGGCTACGAACACTCGATCGATTTTCGGTTAAGTCGTGGGTAATGCGGCGGCGGCAGGGAGGCCAGTGACATGTCGCAGGGCTCGCGCATTCGTGCGTGGTCGCGGCTACCGACAACCTCCACCGAAAGGTTCCCATGAGTGCATTGCGTTCCACGATCGCGGCGAGCGTCACCATGGCGCTGCTGGCGGCAGGCCCGGCCGACGCCCAGTCGGAAAGTTCCGGTGGGGAGACCACCGTCACGTGCGAACAGGTCGTGACCGGGACGATCAAGGTCGCCAACGACCTCGTCTGTCCCGACACCGACGGATTGATCGTCGGCTCCGATAACACGGTCATCGACCTCAACGGGCACCGGATCTCCTGCGTGGGTTCCGGGTTCGAGGGCAGCTGTCAGGGGGTTGCCCCGACGGGCGGTGTCTCAGAGGTCAACCAGACTCGCTCGGAGGACAACGGCGTGGAGATCAACGGTCGCCAAAACGTTCACGTCTTTACGAGCCGCCCCGGGGGGGCGCTTCACGGCTTCGACAACGGCGTGAGGATTGACCGCTCCAAGAACGTCAAGGTCGAGTTTCTGACGATCACAGGACCGTCCGGGACGATCCTCGCGAACCCGAGGCCGGCAAGCCATGGCGTGCTCGTCATCGGCGCCGGGTGCGACGGCCAGGTCCACCTGGGAACAGGGGAGTCCTCCGGTAACGACATCTCGGGCCACAACCAGGGGATCGCGATCAACGGGGACTGCGTCGACGTCGTGCACAACCGCTTGCACGACAACGACGGCGGCCTGACCGTGCGCGGCGGCGTCCCCACGGGAGCCGTCCCCTCCAACGGACTGCTGATCAGCAACGGCTCTCGCAACGTCGCGCGCGGCAACGAGATCTTCCAAAACGGCGATGAGGATGCCTCCGACGACGCCGGGGTCAGGATCAGACGGCAGGACAGCACCGACAACCTGATCACGAACAATGTCGTCAACGAGAACCTGGGCGACGGCATCCTGCTCACCGAGGCGGCGAGGGACAACTTCATCGTCAACAACACGATGCTGTTCAACGGGGTCCCGGGCTCCGGGACGGTCTTCTATGACGCCGCGGGGCGCGGCGCTCCGGGAGAGCCACCCGACACCGAGGACTCGCTGCTCAACGAGTGGAATCAGAACAACCGCTGCCTGACCCAGAACGAGGAAGTGCCCCCGGGCACCTGCGGGGCCGACGAGGGCGCCTGACCCGCCGTCCGCGGGGCACAAGCGGTCACGAGTCCGCTCAGGCCGCCGTACGCTGCGTGTCGACCGGCGGAGCCGATCGATCGTTCTGTGCGGCGGCCTGCCCCGCCGGGAGCTCCTCGCCCGGGACGCGGACCCGTGGCGGCTCGGCGGCCGGCTCCGGCGCGAGGCCGAAGAACGCGCCCGCGCCGAGGGCGCGGTCGTAGGGCGACCACGCCGCGCCCGCCGGCAGCTCCTTCTCGAGGCGGTCGAAGGAGCCGAGGCGACCGCCGAGGTTGTCCACGAAGTGCACGAGGGTCGCCTCGCGGGTGCAGGGTACGACGGGCGATCCGTGCTCGAGCGAGCCGTGGTGGCTGAGGACGATGTGCAGGATGGCCTCGGCCCTGCTCGCCGGGAAGCCCGGGATGTCCTCGATCAGGCGGCGGATCCGGTAGTAACCCAGAGAAATGTGGCCCTGGAGGCGCCCCGTGTCGGTGACCTCGATGCGAAGGGAATCGCGCGTGTACTCCTCGAGCTTTCCGATGTCGTGCAGCAGCGCACCCACCACGGCGACGTCGCGGTCGATGCTCGGGAACGTCCGCGCGATCGCCGAGACGCCCTGGGCGACGGACAGCGCATGCTCGAGCAGCCCGTGGACGTAGGCCTGGTGGTAGTGCTTGGCGGCCGGCGCCACCCGGAACGCGGACCACGTGTCGGTGTCGGGGCCGAAGATCGTGTCGAGCAGTCCGCGCAGGTGCGGATCGGAGATCGTGGCCAGCAGCTCGCGCAGGTCCCCCTCCATCTGCGCGGCGGGTCGCGGCGGGCCGCAGCAGAGATCCGCCGGCTCGTAGGTCCCCTCTACGGCAGGGCGCAGCGCGCGGATCGTCACCTGCGCCCCGTAGCGGGGATGGACGTCGTGGCGGCCGATGACGCGGATCGGGCGCCCGGCGACGCAGACGGCCTTGACCTGCTCCACGCCGTCCCAGACCATCGCCGTCAGCGCGCCCGACTTGTCGGCGAGCGTGATCTTCAGGAAGTCGCCCCCGTCCCGCTTGGCGCGCAGCTCCACCTCGCGCACCAGGAGCACCTGGTCGAGATCCTGGCCGTCGGTGAGGTCGCGGACGAGCACAGTCGGAACCGTAGGGTCGCCGTCGGACGGCAGAAGCGAGCCAAGCACAGTCCTTTCAGTCGGGCGTCAAGCGACGCGTCTGACGCTGCGCAGTCGCGTGGCCGTGCCCGCCCGACGCGCGCGCACCCAGGCGGTTCTCGCGTCCTGCCGCAGCCCCCGCGCTCACCCGTCGGCAACGGCGCTTGCAGAAACCGCCCGAGGAGGCGCCCGAAGCGGGCGCCGCGAGTACTTTGAGCTGATGCGCGCCCGCTCGCTTGTGCTCGTTTCCGTCCTGACCGTCGCCGTGGCGGCCAACGCGACAGCCGCGATCCCGCCGCCGGCGGAGCGCATCGCGCCCGGCGTGACCGCCGGGGGCATCGACGTCTCGAATCTCACGGTCCTGCAGGCCGCGCAGAAGCTCAAGGTCGAGGCGACCCCCGGCCTGACGGCGAAGCCCGTCGTCCTCGGGGTCGCCGGCAGGCCCTGGACGTTGACCGCCGAGCAGGCGAAGCTGAAGGTCAACGGCACGAGGACCGCTCAGGCCGCCCTCGCGCTCGCCGCGCCCGGCGACGTGCCGCTGGTCGTCCAGCATTCCCAGCAGGCCGTGGCGAAGTTCGTCGACGGCGTCGCGCGCAAGGTCCGCAAGCCGCCGCGCAACGCGACGCTGCGCATCACGCTTCGCAGGATGGTCGTCCGCCGCGCGAAGGCCGGCCGCGGTCTCGACGCGGTCGCCGCGCGCAAGCGCGTCGATGCCGCGCTGGCCGATCCGGCCGCCGATCGCACGCTCCACCAGCGCCTGTCCCGGCTGCGCGCGCCGATCAACGCCAACGACGTGCGCCGCCTGAACCGCACCGTCATCACGATCGACAAGTCCAACTTCAGGCTGCGCCTCTTCAAGAACCTGAAGTTCGCCAAGAGCTACGGCGTCGCCGTCGGCCTGCCCGCCTACCCGACGCCGAGCGGTCGCTTCTCCATCGCGAGCAAGCAGGTCAACCCGACATGGTCGGTGCCGAACTCGCCCTGGGCGGGCGAGCTGCAGGGGACGACGGTCGCAGGCGGGTCGGCGGCCAACCCGCTCAAGGCACGGTGGATGGGCATCGCCAACGGCATCGGGATCCACGGGACGGGCGAGGGCTACTCGATCGGCAAGCGCGCCTCGCACGGCTGCATCCGCATGCACGTCGCCGACGTCATCGCGCTCTACAAGCGGGTGTCCGTCGGCACGCAGGTGCTCATCGCCTAGTAGCCGTCGAACCATTCGCGCGGCCGAAGTAGGCCGACTAGCGCGGGCGCCGCGGCGGCATCTGGCTGCCGTGGCGCTGGATCCGCCGTGGCGCCGGTGCGGTGGCCGGGGGTCCGGGAGGCAAGGGGGCTGCGTCCGGGCCCTTCGGAGCGCGCGGCGGCGGAGCTGGCTCGTCCGGCCAGTGGCCGTGCGCGTCGAGGAAGTCTCGCGCGGCGTCCTCCTCGTCGCGGTCGCGGTCGTTGTCCAGCCCGATCCTGAACAGGATGTTCATCAGCCAGATCGACAGGCCGGCGCCGATGATGCCGGCGCCGCCTTCGAGCGCGATCTCGTCGAAGCCGCCGACGACCATGACCGTGACGCCCGCGAGGGTCACCAGGGCCGGAAGCCACGTACGGACGAACCTCAGCACGGCACGAGTGTGCCCTCGATCGGCACGGTTGTCACCGCCGGTCGGCCTGTGCGCGCCGGGGGGCCGTCGCACCGGCTGAGCGTCGACGAACGCCGCGAGCAGCGCATCGCCCTCGAGGAGGAGCTCTCCGGGGCTGCCGTGTGCCCCGGGGCCGCGACTGAGCGCGGCCCGACACGGGCACCCCTGCGAGCATGTCCCACACCGAGCACACCGTCCTGGGCGCCGACGCCATCACCGGCGAGCGCGGCGAACAGCTGCTGGCCCGCACCCCCAAGGTCGCTCTCCGCCTCTGGGCGGGCGAGCAAGCCGGCGAGGAGAATCCCGGACACGCCAACTCCTACGACTATGTCGCCTACGTCCTCTCGGGGGTGATGCGCGTACGCATCGGCGACGCGGAGCCCGTCGAGGTGCGGGCCGGGGACTCCTATGCCGTGCCGGCGGGCACGTCGTACAGCTTCGAGGTCACCGCAACCGCGAAGGTCGTCGAGGCGGTCGCGCCCGGAGACGCGATCTAGCCGTCGAGAGTCGAAACGTGAGCGTCGCCGTCTGGCGATGCGAAACCACCACCCGCAGGGCGGTACCCCCGAGACGCAGCGGCTCCGGGCGAACGTCTCCTCCTGGTCGGGGCGGCGCGTCCGGGGACGGCGCCGCGCCGCACCCGTGCACCCAGCCCTACGGCCCGGCGGACTCGGGCCGCTTGCCGAGCCTGACGCCGACCTTCTGAAGGTCTCCAGAGCGACGGACCTCGACCTCGATGCGGTCGCCGGGTGCCTTCCCGGCGATCACCGTCGAGACGTCCTCGGGCGCGCCGACGCGCTTGCCGTCGATCGCGACGATGACGTCGCCGCCCGAGCCGCCCACGAAGGCGGGGCCCCGGAGGCCGGCGCCCGACGCCGGGCCGCCCGGAGTCACCTTCGCGATCTCGGCGCCCGCGCTGCCGTCCGCCGGCGGCGCGGTGGAGACCCCGAGGAAGGGTCGCCTGATCGACTTGCCCGTGCTGAGCGTCGGGACGACATCGCGCACGGTGTCCGACGGCACCGCGAAGCCGATGCCGACGTTGCCCTGCGAGCCCGAGCCGGCGGTGGCGATCTGCGAGTTGACGCCGATGACGCGGCCACGCTCGTCGAGCAGCGGTCCGCCTGAGTTCCCGGGGTTGATCGGCGCGTCGGTCTGGATGACCTTGTCGATCGAGAAGCCGTTCGGGGCCCGGATCGAGCGGCCGATGCCGGAGATGATGCCCGAGGTCACCGTGCGGTCGAGGCCGAGCGGGAAGCCGATGGCCACCGCGAGGTCTCCGACGTCGACGTCGTCGGTTTCGGCCAGCGGGAGGGCGCGCCGCCCCTTCAGCGCGTCGGGATCGACCTTCAGGACGGCGAGGTCGGACGATTCGTCGGTTCCCGTCACGGTCGCCTTCACGGGCTTCTTGCCGCGTTCGAGCAGGAGTTGCACGGTCTTCGCGTTGCCCACGACGTGCGCGTTGGTCACGACGATGCCCGGGCCTTCGACGATGAACCCGGTGCCGCTGCCGCCGGCCCGGCGCACTTGGAGCACGGAGTTGCCGGCGCTCGCGTACACGGCGCCCACGCGGGTGGCGTCCGAGCCGCCCTTGGAGGCCTTGAGCGGTTCAGCGGCCTCGATCTTGTCGCCCGCGCCGTCGTCGGTGACCGAGGCCCCGAGCGCGAACGAGCCGCTCGCCAGGAGCGCGCCGACGACCAGGCCCGTCAGCAGTCCGCGGCGCCGTGGCCGTTCGGCCCCGCTGGGTGGTTCGGCCTCCTCGACCGGCGGGCGGAAGGCGGGCGCCGTGGGCATCGTCCGGGTGACGGCCTCGGGAGGGCCGACCGCGGGCAGACGCTCGGTCGGCGGGCCGTGCTCGGGATCCCGGAGTCCGGGGTCGCGGTCGCCGGACCAGAGAGGGTGAGGTGCAGGCATCAGGTGATCGCTCGGGTTGGGAAGAGGAGGTCCGTCCCAGGGTGGTGTTCCCAGATGAAGGAGATGTAAGGCCGCGCGACGCTGCGCTTCTCAAGCCCGGAGCTCTCGCTCTGCTCCCGTTCGACCGGAGCTGCGCACCGCTCAGCGGCTGCGGGCCACGTCGTGCAACTCGGCCGTATGGACGAGCTTCACCCGCGGGCGGCCCAGCGGCGCACCCAAGCCGGTCTCGTGCTCGTCGATGTTCGCCCAGCCCGCCCAGGAGACGGCGTCGGGTGCCTTCTCCAGCACCCAGTCCTCGGTGGTCTCGAGCTCGGGGGCGCCGAGGCGGCCCTCGTCCCGGTCCTCGAGCAGGCGCGCGACGGTGTCGGCGGCGTCCTTCTTGTTCGTCCCGATCACGCCGGAGGGGCCGCGCTTGATCCAGCCCACGGCGTACTCGCCGGTCAGCGGGGTGTCCGTGTCGTCGACGACGCGTCCGCCGAGGTTGCGGATCAGGCCGCGTCGCGCGTCGAAGGGGACGCCGGGGATCTCGACGCCGCGGTAGCCGATCGAGCGGATGACCAGGCCGCACGCGATCTCCTCCTCCTCGCCCGTGGGGATCGCCTGCAGGCGGCCGTCGGCGCTGGCCTCGATGCGGTTGATCGCGAGGCGCACCGCCTCGACCTTCCCGTCCCCGAGCAGGGCGATCGGCGAGCGCAGGAATTTCAGGACGACACGCTGAGGGTGGCCGCGTGGCGGGCGCGCCGCGTAGCCGCGCAGGATCTCGACGTTGCGCGTCACCGTGCCGTCGGCCTCGGCGAGCATCGCCTCCGAGGCAGGGTCGAGCGCGAGGTCGGCGGGATCGACGATCACGTCAGCGCGGGTGAGCTCACCGAGCTCACGCAGCTCCGGGTTCGTGAACGCGGCCTGCACGGGCCCGCGGCGGCCGAGGAGCACGATCTCCTCCAGCTTGGAGGCTTCGAGCACGTCGATCGCGTGATCGGCGGTATCGGTCGCCCGGAGCTCGGCGGGCGGGAGCACGAGCATGCGCGCGACGTCGATGGCGACGTTGCCGTTGCCGATGACCGCGGCCCGGGAGACGGAGAGGTCGTACTCGTGATCGTTGTGATGAGGGTGGCCGTTGTACCAGGCCACGAACTTGGTGGCGGCGTGCGAGCCGGGCAGGTCCTCGCCCGGGATGCCGAGGCGGTTGTCGTCGCTGGTCCCGAGCGCGTAGACGACCGCGTGGTAGCGCTCCAGCAACTCCTCCCGCGTGATGTCCTTGCCGAACTCGACGCCGCCGAAGAAGCGGAAGCTCGCGTGCTTGGCGGTCTTGGTGAAGACGCGGGTGACCGCCTTGATGTTGGGGTGGTCGGGCGCGACGCCCGCGCGCACCAGCCCGAACGGGGTCGGGAGGGCGTCGTAGAGGTCGACGGCGAAGCCCGCGCTGAGCAGCATCCCCGTCGTGTAGAAGCCGGAGGGCCCGGCACCGATGATCGCGGCACGCATGGACCCGTCAGCCTAGGAGCCTGTTGACATATTCGCGCGCCCGCCGGAAAGCACCCCGCGCGCACCATCCGTCATCCGACGACTCGCAGATCCAACCGGGATCTGCCGCGTCATCCCGCGACGCCTGGCACGGGCGATGTGGCTCCCCGGCGACCACACATGTCGGCGTCCGCGCGGGCGAGCAGCTCGGCGGGAGAGGGGTGCTCGGCCGACGCCGAAGCCGGCGATGCCGATGCTCACCGACAGCGCGATGCTCGACGTCCCGGAGCCGAGGGTGATCGCGCGCACACTCGTCTCCACATCGAGGGCCACCCGGCGGGCGGCCGGCTCGTCGGTGCGAGGCAGCAGCAGCGCGAACTCGTCTCCGGCGATGCGCGTGAGCGTGTCCGTGCCGCGGACCTGCGTTCGCAGCGCGCAGCCAACTGCGACGAGGTGCGGCGTCGCCGCGGCGTGGTCGTGAGTGTCGTGGATCCGTTTGAAGCCGCGCTGGAGCCGGCGCCCGAGCTCCTTGCGTGCAGTGATGTCTTGGAACTGCCCGAACCAGATGCAGCGCGCGACCCGCCTCGTCGCGAAGGAAGGTCATGTTCGCGATCACCCACGACCTCGCCGTCGGGCAGCACGAAGCGCTTCTCAGTCTGTCAGCAGTCGATTTCACCCGCGATGATCCGCCATGCGGCGGCGACGTCGGACGCGCGGTGGTCGGGTGGGTGATTCTTGGTCGCGGCGCCCAGCAGGTCTTCGGCGCCCGTGCCGCGCCCGAGCAGGCGGCAGAGGGCGGCGTTTGACGCGAATGTAGAGCCCGCGGGGTCGAAGAACGCCATGCCGATCGGGGCGAGCTCGAAGGCCGCGTCGAGGTGCGGCTGGATTCGGTGAGCAGAGCCGACTCCGAGACGCGCAGTACGAGTGCGGCGCGCATGCCACCGACGAACGGGCCCAGATGGACGTCGACGAGGACCGGGGCGCCGTCGCGGCCGGTGAGCCGCTGTTCCATCGTCGGGACTGACAGAACAGGTCGATGGCGAATCCCGGACTTGAACCGGGGACACCACGATTTTCAGTCGTGTGCTCTACCAACTGAGCTAATTCGCCGTGTGGGGCGGGAAGGGTAGCGCGAAGGTTCGCCGCGCCGCGTGCCCCGGCTGGATGAGTGATGTCACGGATCCGGTGACGGGGACCACCTCGGGAATCGATCATCTCTAGGGTCATCTGAGTGGTTCGCAAAGGCGGTGTGCTCGCGATCGTGGCGGCTCTCGCGGTCGGGGCCACGGGGTGCGGGACGAGGGAGGAGCAGGTGGTGATCGCCGATCCGGTGGCCGAGGCGCTGGCCCATGCGCCCGCCGACGCACCCGTGCTCGGCGTGGTCGCGACGGACACCGCGGCCGGGCCCGCCGCGGCGCTTGCGCGGCTCGGACGGCGCTTCCCCGGCATGGACCTGGTGCTCGGGCAGGCGCAGGCGACGCTGGGGGCCCGGGTCGGGCTGGACTACGCCACGGAACTCCGGCCGCTGCTCGGTCATCCGCTCGTGCTCTGGTCGGTCGAAGGGCTCGTCGCCGGGCCACGCTTCGCCGCGTGGGTCGTGCGTGACAGCGAGAAGCTCGGGGAGCTGCTCGAGGCGCGGGAGGCCTCAGGAGCGCTCGAGGCGGGGCCAGTCCTGGCCGGTTACGCGCTCTACACGCGCCGAGGCGGCGGAGCCTACGCGCGGCGCGGGCCGCTGGTCGTCGTCGCGCCGGACCTCCCGCGCCTGAAGGAGGTGCTCCGCCGCCGGCAGGCCGATCGCGGGCAGTGGTCGCCGCAGCTCCTGCGCGAGCGCGGGCTCGGGCTGCCGGAGGCCGGCGCGGTGGCGCGGGTGGCGCTCGACGCGCGGGCGCTCGTCGCCCGGCACGGCGGGAAGGCCCGGCGCGTGCCGTGGGTGTCGGCGCTGGAGCGCGCGGCGCTGACGGTCACTCCCGAGGCCGGCGGCCTGCGCGTGCACGCACGGGCGAGCACGGACGCGGGCGCGCTGACGCCGGACGACGTCCCGGTCGCGGCGGGCGTCGAGCCACCGGTGACGCGGGGGAGCGGGCGGGTCGTCGCCGCCGTCCGCGACCCGCAGCGGACACTCGGCTTCGCGCGGCGGGTCATCGACGTGCTCGATCCCCAGCGGCTCGACGGGCTGCGCCAGGCCGAGGAGGTACTTGCCCGCTACGCGCGCGTCAGCGTGCAGGAGGAGCTCCTCGACCGGCTCGCGGGAAGCGCGACGCTCACCTCGCGCGACGGCCGGACGCTCACCCTCCGCGCGGACCTCGACCGCGCCGACGTCGCCGCCGACGCCCTCGACCGGCTTGGCAGCATCGGTCGCCTCGGCCCGCTGGCGAGCCTCGCGGGCGTCGATC
>CADCVR010000099.1 GCA_902806205.1 uncultured Solirubrobacteraceae bacterium
CGGGGGCCGGGGCGTCGCGCAGCCAGACCGCCGCGGCGAGCGCGGCGGCGAGCGCGACGCCGGCGACGGCCAGGAGCGCGCCGCGCAGGCCGCTCGCACCGGCGATCGGCGGCAGGCTGAACGACGCGAGCGCGCCGCCGAGCGGAAGCGCCATCTGGCGGACGCCGAGCGCCATCCCGCGCTCCCCGCGCTCGAACCAGCCCATGACCGCGCGGCCGCTGGCTCCCGTCACGCTCGCCCCGAACATCGCGGCGACGAGCAGGCCGGCAAGGAGGGTGACGAAGGTCGGCGCGAAGGCCGCGGCGACGAGCGCGGCGCCCGTTCCCGCGAGGCCGGCGGTCATGACGGGGCGCTCGCCGACGCGGTCGGTGAGCAGGCCCCAGGGGAGCATGGTGACCAGGACGCCGGCGCTCACCGCCGTGAAGACGAGGCCGACCTCCCCGAGGCTCAGCGTGAACTCCTCCCGGACGGCCGGGGTGAGCGCCGGGAGTCCCATGCGCAGTGCCGCGAAGGCGCCGGCGCCGAACGCGCCCACGCCGAGGACGACCCAGCGGTAGCGGGCCGCGCCCGCCGTCGCGTCGGGCGGGCCGCTCACACCGCACCGCGCGGGCCACGCGAAGGGGCCGGTGAGGGCCGGAGGCCCGGATCCGCCTGCTCGCGGTCGTTGTCCTGGCGGCGCGCGCGGTGGCGGCGCGCCTTGGCGACGTTCCCGCAGGTCTCCATGGAGCACCAGCGGCGGCGGCCGGCGGGAGAGCGGTCGTAGAAGCGGGCGGAGCAGTCCGCGGCGCCGCAGACGCGCACGCGGGCGCGCTGCTCCGGCGTACCGAGCATGCGCGCCGCGTCGAGGGCGATCTCACCCAGAGCACGCCGCGGGGAGTCGGCCGGGCCGCGCTCGGCCAGCTCGGGCAGGCCGTCCGGCCCGCAGCGCAACGCAGGCCGCGTGCCCGCCCGGGCGATCCAGCGGTCGACGAGGGCGACCGCCGCCGCCGGCACGGGAGTGCCGCCGACACAGGCGGTGGTGAGCGCGTCGATCGCCTCGCGCAGCTCGCGCGCCTCGAGCAGGTCGGAGTGCGGGATGCGCGCGGGCGCCCGCTCGACGATGCCTGCCGCCGCGAGCCACTGCGCGAGGTCCTCGGGGGTCACGAGCGTCTCGACCTCACGGTTCCAGCGCTCGCGCCGCGTGTTGACCAGGTCGAGCGCGGGGCGTCCGCCGAGCCAGTACCACCATGGCGCGCCCGAGGCCAGCGGAAGCACGAGCTCCGGCGGCAGGTCACGGGCGGCGTTCCGATCCATAACCACATGTTAGCTGTCAACCGGTTACGCGGCGGAGCGGGGGCGAGTTAGGGTCGTCTCGTGTCCGCCACCGACGCCTCCGAGCTCGTCTTCCGTCCGGTCACCGAGCTCGCCGAGGCGGTGCGCTCGGGGGAGCTGTCTGCCCGCGAGCTGGTGCAGGCCTCGCTCGACCGCATCGAGCTGCTCAACCCGCAGATCAACGCGTTCGTCGACGTCTTCGCCGCGGAGGCGCTCGCCGAGGCCGACGCGATCGGGCCCGGCGACCCGCGGCCGTTCGCGGGGGTGCCGATCGCCGTCAAGAACAACCGCGCCGTCGCGGGCAAGCGGCTCACCTTCGGGGCGCGCTTCGTCGGCGACTTCGTCGCCCCGATGGACGATTACGTCGTCGCCCGCATCAAGCGCGCCGGCTTCGTCATCGTCGGGACGACGACCCTGCCGGAGTTCGGCATCCTCCCCTCCACCGAAACGGAGCGCTTCGGCGTGACCCGCAACCCGTGGGACCTCACCCGTACCCCCGGCGGCTCGAGCGGGGGGTCGGGCGCGGCGGTCGCGAGCGGGATGGTCCCCATCGCCCACGCCAACGACGGCGGCGGCTCGACCCGCATCCCCGCCGCGTGCAACGGCCTGGTCGGTCTGAAGCCGCAGCGCGGGCGGATCTCCGTCGGTCCCGTTCAGGGCCTGAGCTTCCTCGTGCAGGACGGCGTGCTCACCCGGTCGGTCATCGAGACCGCGCGCGTGCTCGACCTCGTGCAGGGCTACGAGCTCGGCGACGCCGCGTGGGCCACGCCGCCGGGCGAGCCCTTCGCCGACGCCGCCGTCCGCACCCCCGGCAGGCTGCGCATCGCGCTGTGCACCGCGCCGCCGCTCGCCGACGCCGTCGTCGACCCCGTCTGCGCGCAGTCGGCACACGACGCGGGCAAGCTCCTCGAGTCGCTCGGTCACGAGGTGACGGAGGTCACCGATCCGCCGTGGACGGCTCCCGGGATGCTCGAGCTCTTCACCGCGTCGTTCGGCCCGGCGGTCTCGACGCAGATCGCGTTCGGCGCGCTGCTCGCCGGCCGTGAGCCCGCCGCGGAGGACATGGAGACGCTCAGCTGGGGGATCTGGCGGACGTGCCAGGGCATCAGCTCCGTGCAGGCGGCAAGCGCCGCGATCCAGCTGCAGGGCTTCGCGCGGCGGGTGGTCACGTGGACGGCGGGGTACGACGCCGTGCTGACGCCGGCGCTCGCCGAGGCGCCCGTCAAGATCGGCGTGCTGGATCCCACCGCGCCGGACGCCATGGCGACGTTCGCGCGCTCGGGGCAGTTCACGCCCTTCACGGCGATCTCCAACGTCACGGGCTCCCCCGCGATCTCGCTGCCCCTCCACGCGCGCCCGGAGGGCGACCCGGACGCGGGGCTCCCGCTGGGCGTGCAGCTCATCGGCCAGCCGCTCGGCGAGGGCGCCCTGCTCGCGCTGAGCGCGCAGCTCGAGGAGGCCTCGCCGTGGGCGGCGCGGCGGGCGGCGGTGAGCTGAGGCGGCGGGCTACTCGTCCTGCCCCGGCTCCACCCAGGCACGACCCTCGCGCTCGACCCCCTCGCCGCCGAGCACCACCTTCACCGTCTTGAGCGCGATCCGGGCGTCGAGGCGCAGGCTGCGGTGCGCGACGTACCAGCGGTCGAGCTCGATGCGTTCGGGCCAGCTGAGCGACGTACGACCGTGGATCTGCGCCCAGCCCGTGACGCCGGGCTTGACGAGCAGGCGCTCGCGCTGGCGATCGTCGTAGGTCGCGACCTGGTGGGCCAGGGTCGGGCGAGGACCCACCAGCGTCATCTCGCCGCGGAGGATGTTCACGAGCTGCGGCAGCTCGTCGATCGAGGTGCGGCGCAGGAGGCGACCGAGCCGCGTGACGCGGGCGTCGCCCTTGTCGATCGCCAGGCCCGCGCCGATGCGCTCGGCGCCGTCGACCATCGTGCGGAGCTTGACGACCTCGAACTCGCGGCCGTCGAGGCCGCAGCGGCGCTGGCGGTAGACCGGGCTCCCGGGCGACTCGAAGCGGATGAGCGTCATGACGAGCGCGAGCGGGAGCGCGAGGACGAGCAGCGCCGCGCCCGCGACGAGCACGTCGACGGCGCGGCGCAGGCCGTCCGCGGCCGGGTGTCCTCCGCGCGAGACCGGGCCGTCCGGGCCGACGAGGAGCCCGTCGCCGCGCATCCGCGCGCGGAGCGCCGCGTGGCGGTCGGCCGCGTGCCCACGGGCTTCATCCGGGTCGAAGCCCCCGCCCGGGACCCCGCGGGTGGCGCGGCCCGGTGTTCCTTTCCCCGCGTTCACC
>CADCVR010000100.1 GCA_902806205.1 uncultured Solirubrobacteraceae bacterium
GCAGGGAGCGCGCCGCGTCGGCCGCGGGGCCTCCCGCCGGGGCGGCGCGCATGCGGCCCGCGGCGGGCCTGGCCTCCGGGGTCGTCACCCGCGCGCCGATCGTCGTGAAGGTCGCCCACGAGTCGAACAGGTCGAAGCGCTTGCGCAGCGTCGGGCCGCTGACGACGGTGACGCCGCGCGTGCCGATCACCCTGGCCGAGACGATGCGCGGAGAGAAGCCGCGCTCGGTCACCTTGATGCGTCGCAGGCTGCCCTTCACCAGACCGCCGAGCTTGCGCCGCGCCTGGGCCAGCGTGTAGCGGTACGGACCCCAGCGGTGCCTGGGCGAGGCGTCGTCGTACGGGTCGACGACGCCCTTGAGGTACGGCTGCGGGCTCGCGCCGAGGAAGCTGTTCTCGACGTTCTCGGTCTTGCCGCCCGAGGTCGAGAAGAAGTACGTGACGACCGGCTTGCCGAGATAGGTGACGACCTGGCGCGAGGTCGCGGCCACCGCGGCATCGGTCGACGGGGTCTCCGAGGAGACACCGTTGTAGACCTGCGAGCGGGTGTCGGGCCACTGGTTGAAGCCCTCGCCTCCGCCCGCGTCGGTCGTCAGCGCGTAGGTGCGCGCGGCGACGGCCTGGGCCCGCAGTGCGTTCTGCGGCCAGGACGACGGGCTCTCGGCGGCCACGACGCCGCGGAGATACGAGTCGAGGTCGAGCGCGTTGATCACGAGCAGCCTGCCCCCGGAGGGCCGGAACTCCAGCGCCCCGCGGAAGAGGCCGTCCCGCACGCCGTTGGGTCCCTTGCCCAAGAGCCTGACCGGGGCCTTCGGTCCCGAGATCCTGACCGGGCCGGTGAACACGAGAAGGGGGCGCCCGGTCGGGCTGCGGAGCACCACCCTCCCTGCCTGCTCCTTGACCGAATACCGCTTGGCCGCGTCGAGCCGGCGCTCCCCGATACGCGAGGCGCCCGTGAACGCGGCGGTCCGGCTCGAGCGCAGCAGCACGGTCACGTCGGGGCTGCTCGTGAGCGCCCCGAGTCTCGTGCCCTTGTAGTAATGGGCAAGGATGTCCCGGTAGTTCGTGCCCTTGAGCGCGAAGCCGTAGGCGCCGTACTGGCTCATCCCGACACCATGGCCGAAGCCCGCGCCCTTGATCACCAGGCGTGTCGCGGCCGGGGCTGCGGGGGCAGCGATCAGCGCGCCGGCAGAGAGCGCGCCGAGGCTGCAGGCAAGGGTCTTTGGGAACCGGGACATCAAGGCGATCGAACTCCCGCGGGCTCGGGGAGTTGCGCTGGTCAGCCTAGCCCCGTCGGGCTCGTGGCGCTGAAAGCCCCGAGGCAGCGGCGGGCCTGCCCGTCGGGCCTGCACCCGCGCGTATGCTCGGGCCCATGGCCACGACCGTGTCCTCCACCGAAGCGTCCGTCGTCGACCGGGTCCCCAAGGGACTCTTCATCGGGGGGACGTGGCGCGACGCGACGGGTGGCGGCACCCTCGACGTGCTCGACCCCTCGACGGGCGACGTCCTGGCCGCGGTCGCCGACGCGACGCCCGAGGACGCGATGGACGCGCTCGGGGCCGCGCACGCGGCCTTCCCGGAATGGAAGGACTCGGCGCCGCGCGCCCGCGCGAACATCCTGAGCGCCGCCCACGACCTCTTGACCGAGCGCATCGACGAGCTCGCACTGCTCATGACGCTGGAGATGGGCAAGACCGTCGCGGAGTCCAGGGGCGAGATCACCTACGCGGCCAACTTCCTGCGCTGGTACGCCGAGGAGGCCGTCCGCATCGACGGCCGCTACACCCGTAACGAAGCGGGCACGGGGAGGGTCCTGACGCTGCGCCAGCCCGTCGGGCCCTGCCTGTTGATCACCCCCTGGAACTTCCCCATGGCGATGGGCACCCGCAAGATCGCGCCGGCGATCGCCGCGGGCTGCACCATGGTGGTCAAGCCTGCCAAGCAGACGCCGCTGTCCATGCTCGCCCTCGCACAGATCCTGGAGCAGGCCGGCGTTCCCGGCGGGGTACTCAACCTCATCACCGCGCGGTCCAGCGGCAAGGTGATGCAGCCGCTCATCGAGGACCCGCGGGCCCGGAAGCTCTCCTTCACAGGCTCGACCGACGTCGGTCGCACGCTCATCGAGCAGGCCGCCAAGCAGGTACTGCGCGTGTCGATGGAGCTCGGGGGCAACGCGCCGTTCCTGGTCTTCGGCGACGCCGACGTCGCCGCGGCGGTGGACGGCGCCGTGATCGCCAAGATGCGCAACATCGGCGAGGCCTGCACGTCGGCCAACCGCTTCCACGTGCACGAGTCCGTCGCGGAGCGCTTCACGCAGCAGCTCTCGGAGCGGATGGGCGCGTTGCGGGTGGGCCGGGGGACCGACGAGGGTGTCGACGTCGGCCCGCTGATCGACGCAGACCAGCGCGCGAAGGTCGACGAGCTCGTCCGGGACGCGGTCAGCAAGGGGGCGAGGCTCCTGACGGGCGGAAAGGCCGTCGAGGGCGCGGGCTCCTTCTACGAACCGACCGTCCTCGGCGATGTCCCGGACGACGCCCGCTTGCTCACCGAGGAGATCTTCGGTCCGGTCGCACCCGTCACGACGTTCGCCACCGACAAGGAGGCGATCGAGGCGGCCAACCGCACCGCGTTCGGCCTCGTCGCCTACGTCTACACCGCCGACCTGACGCGCGCCTTCAGGGTGTGCGAAGCACTGCAGACCGGAATGGTGGGGCTCAACCAGGGGCTCGTCGCGAACGCGGGGGCGCCGTTCGGCGGCATCAAGGCATCGGGCTTCGGACGTGAGGGCGGGCCCGAGGGGCTGCACGAGTATCTCGACACGAAGTACATCGCCCTGAACGTCTGAAGAAGCCGTCTCGAGAAAGAGCGGTGCGCCGAGGAACGCTTCTCGCGACCCCGGGACCCGCTTCACGGCGTTCGTCCGCGGGTGACGGCGGCGCGCGCCGACGCTTCCGCGGGCTACCCTCTCCGCTCACGACGTGCCGCGCTCCATCGATCTCTCGCCGCCGGGGCCCCCCGACCCCCCGCGCACCTACCACCGGTGCCCAGACCACGCCGCCCGCGCGGCGCGGGTGCGTGCGCTCGGGCTCGCCTCCTCCGTCGCGATCGTGGGGGGCTGATGCAGTACAGCGGGGCGTTGCTCGGAGTCGCCGCGGCAGGAGCCGTCGCGGTCATCGCCGGGCCGGGCGGGGATGCCACGGGACAGGACGGCAAGCCCGCGGCGCTGCGTGCGGTCGCAGTCGGCGGCCCTGCCGGGCGCGTCCCGATCGCGGGACCGTGGACGCTTCGCAGCGACAAGCGCTTCACCGGGGTCGCCAAGGGCTGGCCGACCGGCAACTTCGTGGGCTCGACGGTCTCCGTGCCGAACTCCCCGAACGCCAAGCGCATCACCGGCGCGGCGGGCCTGGCCTCCTTCCGCGGCTCGGCGGGCTGGTACCGCACGACGATCACCGTGCCCGCCGACGGGCCGTACGCGCTGCGCTTCGAGTCCGTCAACCACAAGGCGACGGTGTGGATCGACGGGAAGCCGCTCGGCAGCCACCTCGGCACCTACCTGCCCTTCGAGAAGCCCGTGCAGCTCACCGCGGGCCAGCACACCCTCGTCGTGCGCGCCGACTGGCGCAACCCGGCGCGGTTGAAGCGCGAGGCGTGGCACCGCACGTGGTTCAACTTCGGCGGAATCAATCGCGAGGTGTCGCTGCGCCCGCTCGGCAAGAGCGACATCACCGCGCCGAACGTCCGCACCCGCCTCAAGCCCGGCGGCGGCGCGCTCGTCGACGTGCAGATCCACCTGCGCAACCGGGACGTCGTGCGCGAGATCCCGGCGGGCGGGGCGCTCGTCCGCGACGGCAAGCGCTACGAGTTCAGCTTTCCGACGCTCAGGATCCCCGAGGGTGACGCCTCCATCGTCTCGACCACCGTCGAGGTTCCCGACGCGGCACTGTGGTCACCCGAGGCCCCGAACCTCTACGACCTCGAGCTCACGGTCCCGGGCGAGACGCGCTACGAGTTGCGCACCGGCCTCCGCGAGGTGTCCAAGCGTGGCCGGCAGATCCTGCTCAACGGCCGCCCCGTGCAGTTCCGCGGCGCGTCGATCCACGAGGACGCGCAGGGCCGCGGCGACGCGGTCAACCCCGAGGACATGGACGAGATCGTCCGCGAGCTGAAGCTGCTCGGGGCCAACGCGACGCGCGCGCAGCACCCGCTCTCCCCGGCGCTGATGGAGCGCCTGGACGCCGCGGGCATCATGGTCTGGATGGGCATCGGACCCGTCGACGCCCCCGGGGCGTTCACCTCGAAGACGCGCAAGCTGCGCAACCAGAGCGAGCGGCGCGTGCGCCGGTCGCTCTTTCAGCTGCAGACCCACCCGTCGCTCATCGCCTGGAACCTCGCCAACGAGGTCGCGGGCAACGGTCACCCGGACGGCCAGGCCGGCTACATCGACGAGATGGCGCGCGAGCTCAAGCGCCGCGACCCGGGCCGCCTCGTCGCCCTCGACGTGTGGGGCGCGCACCCGCCGAGGCAGCCGGGCGGCGCGATGTACCGCAACATCGACGCGATCGGCGACACGAACTACATCGGGTGGTACGAGAAGACCCTGCGGCCGAAGGCCGAGGTCACCCGCGCCATCCGGGAGCACGTCCGCCTGATGAAGCGCGTCTTCCCGAACAAGATCATCGTCGTCACGGAGTTCGGCGCGGAGGCCAACGGCGACAACGCGACGGACGAGCCCGGCGGCTTCACCTTCCAGGCCGACCTCCTGCGCCGCCACATCGACGTCTACCGGACCGAACCGGGGGTTTCCGGGATGCTCGTGTGGAACCTGCGTGACTTCGCCGTCTCGCCGGCCTTCGCGGGGGGCTCCATCCGCCGCCAGGTGCCGGACATCGAGATCGTGCGGGGCCTCAACCAGAAGGGCCTCTTCTTCTACGACGGGCGCCCGAAGCCGTCGGCCAGGGTCGTCCGCAACGCGCTCGCCCGGGCCGCTGCGTCCTTCCCGCGGCCGTAGCGCACCGCCGTGCCGCCCGCCGACTTGGCCGTCCGCGCCGCGGAGCTGAGCTGGTACCACACGATCGAGCTGGCTCCCGGGGTCGTGACCGACGCGTTCTTCGACACGCGCCCCACCGTCGCGCGGGTGCCGCTGCCCGGAGACCTCACGGGCAAGCGCTGCCTCGACGTCGGCACCTGGGACGGCTTCTGGGCCTTCGAGATGGAGCGCCGGGGCGCCGCCTCGGTCACCGCGATCGACATCGAGGACCCGCTGCGCTGGGACTGGCCGCCGCAGGCCGCGTTCGCCGCGGCCAACGACGCGCGGCTTGCGTACCTGCGGACGTTCAAGTCCGGCGCCGCCGCCTTCGCGCTGGCCAAGGAGGCGCTCGGCTCCTCGGTGGAGCGGATCGACTGCTCGGTGTACGACCTCGACCCTGAGCTCCACGGGACCTTCGACGTCATCTTCCTCGGCTCGCTGCTGTTGCACCTGCGTGACCCGATCCACGCGCTCGACCGGGTCCGCCGCGTCTGCGGCGGTGAGGCGGTCATCGCCGAGTCGATCGAGCTGCTGCCGTCGCTCGTGCGCCCTCGCACACCGACCGCGCGCCTCGAGGGCCTCGACCAGTCCTGGTGGTGGCAGCCCAACGCCGCGGGCTTCCGCCGGATGGTGGAAAGCGCCGGCTTCGAGCTTCTCGAGCAGACGGGCATCTACTTCCTGCCCACGGGCCCCGCGCACCCGCGGCCGCCGCTGCGCACGGCGTGGCGGTCGCTCGGCAGCGCCGGCGGGCGCGAGCGGATCGTGACGCGGCTGAAGGGGATCCCCCACACCGCGGTCCGCGCCCGGCCGCTCGGCTCGAGCTGAGCGCTCGAGCTACTTCTTGTCCGGCGCGTTGCCCGCAGCGATCTTCCGCAGGTCGACGGCCTTGTCGTAGAGCTCGGGCTCGACGCCCTGGTCGAGGGCGACCTCGCGCAGCATGCGGCCCGAGGAGGCGGCCTCCTTGACGATCGCCGCCGCCTTGTCGTAGCCGATGTGGAGGTTGAGCGCGGTGGCGGTGGCCAGCGTGCTCTCGGCCGAGCGCGTCGTGCCCTCCTTGTTCGCCGTCAGGCCGTCCACGCACTTCTCACGCAGGACGGTGGTCGTGGTGGTCAGCAGGTGGATCGACTCGAGCAGGTTGCGCGCGATGAGCGGGATGCGCACGTTGAGCTCGAACTGCCCCTGCATGCCGCCGATCGTGATCGCGGTGTCGTTCCCGATCACCTGCGCCGAGACCTGGAGGACGACCTCCGGGATGACCGGGTTGACCTTGCCGGGCATGATCGAGGAGCCCTTCTGCAGCTCGGGCAGGAACAGCTCCCCGATGCCGGCGCGCGGTCCGGAGCCCATCAGCGCGAGGTCCTGGGCGATCTTCGTCAGCGAGACGGCGACGACCTTCAGCGCGCCGGACAGCTCGACGAGCGCGTCGCGGTTGGCTTGCGCCTCGAAGCGGTCCCGCGGCGGTGCGATGAGCTTGAGCTTGGTCTCCTTGATCAGGAGCTTGCGGACCTTCTCGGCGAACTTCGGGTCGGTGTTCAGGCCGGTCCCGGTGGCGGTGCCGCCGAGCGGGATCTGGCCGACGTGGGGCAGCGCGGCCTCGATGCGCTCCCGGCCGAGGCGCATCTGCGCGGCGTAGCCGGCGAACTCCTGGCCGAGGGTGACGGGCACGGCGTCCATCAGGTGCGTGCGGCCGGCCTTGACGACGTCCTTGAACGCCTTGGCCTTCTTGGTGAAGGACTTCTCCAGGAGCTTGAGGGCGGGCAGCAGGCGGTTGGTCGCCTCGTCGAGCGCGGCGAGGTGGACGGCGGAGGGGAAGACGTCGTTGGACGACTGCCCGTAGTTGACGTCGTCGTTGGGGTGAGTGCCCGAGAGCTTCGCGATGACCTCGTTGGCGTTCATGTTCGTCGAGGTCCCCGAGCCGGTCTGGAAGACGTCGATCGGGAAGTCGACGTCGTGCATGCCCGACGCGACCGCGTCGGCGGCCGCGGCGACCTTCTCCGCGACCTTCTCGTCGAGGAGGCCGAGCTCGCCGTTGACCCGGGCCGCGGCGGCCTTGATGCGCCCGAGCCAGTGGATCACCGAGGCGGGGACGGGCTCTCCGGAGATCGGGAAGTTCTCGACCGCCTTCGCCGTCTCGCCGCCGTAGAGCTGAGCAGTCTGGGCCATGGACGAACCCTACCCGCGGCTTCCCCGTCCGCGCCCGCCGCGGACTGGAGTGCAAGTTCCGGCGTCAGGGCACGTTGAAGCACCATGAGCCTCTCTCGTCGCGCTCTCGCCGCGCTCGCGGCGGCAGCGGGGCTGGCCCTGGCGCCCGCCTCGGCCGGCGCCATCGTCGGGGGAACGAACGCCCCGGCCGGCAGGTATCCCTCGGTCGCGAAGGTCACCATCGGACTCTTCGGCTGCACGGGCACCCTCGTCGCGCCCCGGTGGGTGCTCACCGCGGGCCACTGCAGCTCGCTCACCGGCGCCGCCGGGGTCGCGACTCCGGCCAGCTATCCGCCGCAGGCCTTCGCCGTGACCGTCGACGCGGTCGAGGCGGACGGCTCGGACGGGGAGCGCGTGACCGTCGATGGGGTCACCATCCCGCCCGACTACCTCCTCTCGGACGGCTACGACGTCTCGCTGCTGCACCTCGCCGCACCGGCGAAGGCCGTCCCCACCCCGGTCGCGGGCAAGGGCTACGAGGCGCTCTCGACGCCGAGCGTCCTGACGGAGATCGTCGGCTTCGGCGCGACGAAGGAGGGTGGTGACGCCCCGCCGGTCGTGCAGCAGGCGAGCGTGCCGATCCTCCCCGACGCGTCCTGTGCCCGGGCGTACCCCGACAGCTTCGAGCCCGGGACGCAGCTGTGCGCGGGCTATCCCCAGGGCGGCACGGACAGCTGCCAGGGGGACTCGGGCGGCCCCATGTTCTCGCGTACGGCCGCCGCGCTGTTCGTCGTCGGCTCCACGAGCTACGGCAGGGGCTGCGCGAGGCCGAACACCCCCGGCGTCTACGCCCGGGTCGCCGACGCGACGTTACGCGAAGGCTTCATCCGGAAGGCCGCCCCCGACGCCGTCGCCGACCTCCCGGCCGGCACGGCGACACCCACGCCGTCGCCTGCGACCTCGACCTCACCGACTCAGGCGGTGACGCCCGCCGGGCCGGGCTCGGTGCTCGGGCCCGCCGGCGCCACCCGCCCGGCGCCGGGCACGTCCGGCGGCAGTCGGGCTCCGGGATCGACCACCATGACCACGACGCCTTCCGGAACCGCCGTCGCCGCCACCACGACGAGCTCGGGCTTCCGCGCGGTGCTCGCGGTGAACCGCGCCCTCCGTCGCACGGTCCGCGTGCGCGGACTGCGCTTCAGCCTGCGCTGCTCGACGGCGTGCTCGGCGAAGATCCGCCTCCGGGTGAGCGCTGCGACGGCGCGCAGGCTCCGACCGGTCTTCAGGACCGTCGGCACGACGACGGTCACCCGCGACACGGCCGGGCGGACGGCGAAGTCGATCAGGATCTCGCGCACGGTCGCCCGCAGGCTGGAGGCCGCCCGAGGCGCCGCCCTCTCCGTCGTCGCGACGGTCAGGCAGATGCCGCGCGGCCCGTCCGCAGTCCTCACGGCGCGGCCGGTTCTCACCGAGAAGCAGGCGGGGCGCCTTCGCGGACCGGGCTCGCCGGTCCCCCGGGTCAGCCGCAGAACGCGATGAGCTCCCGCGCCAGACCCACCGGATCGTCGTAGGCGAGGAGATAGCCGGCGCCCCGCAGGACCCGGAGATGGCCGTCGGGGAGCCGGGCGAGGGCCTCCTCGGCGAGGGCGACGGGATGTCCCGGGTCCGCGTCGGCCCAGAGGAGGAGCACGGGGCAGGTCAGAGCGGCGTAGCGATCGAGGAGCTCCGCCTGCCCCCCGGCCGGCCAGCGACGCGCGTGACGCGCCCACGCCCGGGCGAGGTTCGCGTTGCCGCCGACGTCGGCGAAGGCGTGGCGCACGAGATCACGCGCAGCGGGATTCGCGCGCGCGGAGAGCTGCTGGCCCCAGGTGGGCGGGAACGCCGCACGCGCCGCGTGGGTCACGGCGCGGTCCAGGCCCGGTATCGCGCCCGCGCGCGCAACCATCCGCCACGCCCGGCGGCGCCGCTGCTGTCCGCCTGAGGGGCGATGCAGCCGCGTCGGGGTCAGCACGAGGCGCGCCGGACGCAGCCGTCCGGCCGTCGCCGCGTACAGCAGCACCTCCGCGCCCATCCCGTGGCCGCCGACCAGCGGCCGCGGCCCGGCGGTCTCCTCGCAGAAGCCGCTCATCACCTCGGCGTACCAGGGCAGCGTGTACGGGTGGCGGGGACGGTCCTCGGAGTCGCCATGGAGCGGGAGGTCGGGCAGCACGAGGCGGAAGCGGTGGGTGAGGTGCTCGACCGCCGGCTCCCATTCCCGGTGGGTCAGGAGGTGCGAGTGCAGCAGCACCAGCGCGGGGCCGGCTCCCGCCTCGCGGTAGGCGACGCGGGTGCCGTCCGGGGCGTGCCACAGGCGGAGCTTCACCCGACGTCGGCCCCGGCGGCCAGGCCGTCTTGCAGCGCGCGCCGCGCCGCGGGTGAGGCGTCGTCCGACGTGCGTCCCGCGACGATCTCGATGCGGCGGACGAGCTCGGCCATGACGCCGTTGGTCCGCGCCGCTCCCTTCTGGGTGACTCCGACGAGGTAGCCGAGCTGCAGCGCCGCCGCGGGGTCCGTCTCGGCCGTGTCCCGCAGCCGTTCGGCCGCTGCGGAGAACGCCGTGCCGACGGTCTGCAGCTCCCCCTCGTCGGTGCCGTCGGAGACGCACCGCGACAGCGGCGAACCGTCTTCGAGCAGTACGGGCCCGGGGGCGCTGCCGAGCGCCGCGACGATACCTTCCGGGCCGGCGGTGCAGCCGTCCGCCAGGGGCGCACCGGCCTGCCCGCCGCACCCCGCCGCGGCGCCGGCGGCGAGCGCGACGGCGACGAGGGAGGGGGCGGAGCGACCCATGGCGCCAACCATAGGGGCGCCGTCCAGGCCGCCGGCCGGTCGTCGGAGCGTGCGCTCGAGTTCCTCCCCGCTGCACGCGGGCGTGCGCGGTGCATCGCGCAGTGCACGCGTTGCGGGCGCGCAGGGCGGGGCCGATGCTCTTCGACGTGGAGATCCGTACCACCACCGCAGCGGCGCTGCTCGGCGTCAGCCCGAGCACCCTGCGCACCTGGGAGCGCCGCTACGGCTTCCCGCAGCCGCGGCGCTCGACGGGCGGACACCGTCAGTACGAACGCGCGGTGGTCGAGGCGCTGCGCGATGCCTACGCCGAGACGGGGCACGCCGCCTCGGCCGTCGAGCTGGCCCGCACGCGCGGCGGCGGACCCGCGCCGCCGTCGAGGGCGCGGCTGCGCGCCGCGCTCACCGCCTTCGACGAAGACGCCGCCGGCCGCGTCGTCGCCGAGGCGCTCGCCGCCCGCGCCCTCGAGGTGGTCGTCGAGGAGCTCGTCCTCACGGGGGTCGACGGTCTCGCGCCGGACACGCCCGAGCGCGCGCTCGGACACCGCTGGGCCGCGGGCTGGCTGGCCGCCCAGCGGCGTCTCGCGCCGCCCGCCTGTCGTCCCGAGGGGGTGCTCGTCCTCGACGCCGGCGGTTCGGACGTCCTGCACGTCGCGGGCCTGGAGCTCGCCCTGCGGCGCTCGGGGTTGCGCGTGCTCGTCTTGCCGGTGGCGCTCGACCCGGTGCGTCTGCAGCGCGCCGTCACCGTTCTCGACCCGGTGCTCGTGGTGCTCGGCGGGCGGGGCGCCGCGCTCGACGCCGTGGGCCGCGCGGTGTTCGCCTCCCGCCGCGGCCGGGGGGAGCGCGTGGCGGTCTGCGACTTCCGCGGCGCCGTGAAGGGCAGCTCGACCGTTCCGCGCGTCGGGCCGGGCCTGCTCGACGCGCGCGAAGCCGTGCTCGCGATGGTGGGGCAGCGGACCGTCGGACAGGACGTCCCCGAGGTCGCGCCCACCCCGCGTCGCGGGCGCCTGCGGGCCGCGGGCTGACCGCACGCGCCGTCCGCCGCGCGGCGAGGAGATCCGCGCGTGTTCATTCCCGGCGACCCACCTGGCTCACCGCGCGCTGGAGGCTCGCGCGCGTGGAGGCGGGCGCTCGCCGCCGGCTCCCGGCGGACCTCGACGCGAGGGCCTCAGTCGAACTGATATGTCGGTGGTTGTGTCAAGGTGGCAGGGGTGATCGTGGCGCGTTGGCGTCTGGTTGGTGCGGGTGGTCGGTGCAGCGGGGCGCCGGGCTCGGTGTCGGCGTCGCCAGTCTGATGATGCGGGGATCTTGGTAGCCCCAGGGCCCGGTTTCGATGCTGCCGGCGAGCGCTGTCTAGGAACGAGCGTCGTCCCTTGCGGGCTGCTCATAGTTCAGTCGCGCGTGCCGGCCGCGTGTGGCCCGGCGCCCCGGTCCACCGACCGGTAGGGCTGTTCAGCGTGGGCGCGTCAGGGGGCGACCGCCGCGGCCCAGAGGAAGCACGAGAGCTCGCGTGCAGCGGCCACGACGCAGACGTTGCCGGGTTTGCCGCGGGAGCGCATCTTGCGGTGGGTGCGGTGCAGGCGCTGGCGGGCGCGGTGGCTGATCTGCAGCACGTGCGCGGGCTGCCCGGCCTGCCGCGCGACCAGCGCGACGCCGGGTCCGGGGGTGCGGGCGTAGTGCCAGGCGGCCTCGACTAGCAGTCGCCGCGCGAGCGTGGAGCCGGTCTTGGTGATGTGGCCTTGGCGGGAGGACTCCCCGGACTGGCTGAGCGTGGGTGTCAGGCCGAGCCAGGAGGCCAGCTGCGGCGCGCGTTGGAAGCGTTTCCAGTCGCCGCCGAGCTCGAGGTGCAACGCGAACGCGGTCAGCGTGTCGATTCCGTGGAAGGACCGCAGACGCGCCACCGTCGGCCACCACCGCTCGTCGAGCGCGAGCTCGGAGAGCTTGAGCGCCAGGGCGCTCTTGCGGGCGCTGATCGCGTCCACGCAGGCGAGTGCGTCGGCGAAGGCCAGCTCGGTCCCCAGCTCGGTGAACTGCTGACGCCCCAGCCAGCCGCGGTGACGCACCGTCCAGGTCGCCTTCTCGGGGTAGACGCGGCCGTGACGCAGCAGCAGCTTGGAGACTCGGTGGCGCGCGTCCATCAGATCTCGCCGACATGCGTCATGCGCGCGCATCAGATCCCGCGCGGCCTCAAGCTCCGGCGGCGGAACGACGACCGCCGTCAGCGATCCCGCCAGCAGCAGCCGCGCGAGCAGCTCAGCGTCCTTCTGATCGGTCTTCACCCGATCCGACGGGCCCCGCGGCGTCTTCCCGGGCGCGATCACGACCATCTCGATGCCCGCGGCCGCCGCGGCGCGGTAGAGGCCGTAACCGGTCGGTCCCGCCTCATAGCAGGCCTTCACCGGCCCGGGCAACCCAGCAAGCCACGCCAACGGCTCCTCCAAGCCCGCCCCGAACCTCGCCCTCAAAAGCTCACCGCTCATCACGTTGATCGCCGCCGCATGCGTCGAGCGGGCATGGACATCAAGTCCCGCCCACGTCACAGTTCCGGTCATGGCCGGACCTCCTCACCATTCTGGGGTCAGCCGGAGCCATTCTCCGGCCAGACAAGCCCCCGCGAGGAGCGTCCGGCCACCAGCCCCGACGGTCAACCCGAAACGCCGGGCAACCGCCACATAGGGTCTAGGCCCGAACCAGGCCACTGCTTCCGCTTCGGCGCGAAACGCAGCATCGGCGCTCACCCCGCGGAACTACACTCGCTTCGTTGATGAGCGTTCAGCGCGAGCAGGCGGAGCGACACCTTCTCGGGCTTGTCGACTTCGGTCGGGGCGGACATCCGCCGCTTCGGGAGGCAGGGTCGCTGGAGGTCATCGGCGCCAGAAGACGGATGCGCATGGACGCCGCCGCGGCCACCTTCGTCGAGCTCGGCGCCCTGACCGATGCGCAGACGGCTCCGTTCAGAGAGCGCCTCGAGCGGGCGATCGCAGAGCGAGCAGGCGACGAGCCCACCGTCTTCGACGAGCGTCTGGCCGACCGAGCGCGAGCGCTG
>CADCVR010000101.1 GCA_902806205.1 uncultured Solirubrobacteraceae bacterium
GTGCGACAGCGAATGACCGGTCACCTCGTTGCCATCCGACGCCAGAGCCTGCAAGCGGCTCCACGGCATCTTGTAGCCGCTCGTATCGGTCCCCACCCATCCGCTGTTGACGAAGAACGTGGCGTGCATGCCGCGGTTCGCGAGCAGCGATCGCGTCTCGTACTGCGTCTGTTGCCCACCGCCGAAGGTCAGCGACACGACCGTCTGCGCCGCGTTCGCCTGCGCGGGCACCGCTAGGAAGCCCAACCCTCCCAACACCGCTACGCAAAGGCTCCGCGTCTTGTTCCCGATCGTCACGCCGTCGCTCCTCAATGGTTGACAAGGCTCTATGTTTCAAAAGCGGCGGCAGCGTAGCGCACTCCCGTTTGGGTCGGCCTCTTCCACTCGAACTCGTTACATCCCAACCTGCGGATCGCCGCTCAGGCGGATCGCATGCTGAAGAACCGCAGGGACGGTCAGCTGACCGCCGGCCAGGTCTCCAGGTTCGGCATCCCGCCCTTGTTGCGCCGCCGGTCGTTGCGTCGTCGGTCGCCGCTCGGGGTGTCGAGCGCCACCGGGGATCCGTGGAACTGGAGGGACGTCTCGGCTGCCTCGATGATCCGTACCACGTCGAGTCCGACCTTCTTGCTCGACAGGGGCTCGGTCCCCTCGCGGACGCACGTCACGAAGTCCTCCAACTCGAGCCGCAGGGGCTCCTGGGCGTCCAGCCGCGGGCTTGTCACGTCGCCCGACCGGTAGGAGAGCTGGTACTCCCCGAAGCTCTGCGGTTCCATGACCTCGACCCCCCGATCGAACACGCGCACCTGCTCCGAGCTCGTGTCCTCGTAGACGACCATCTTGCCGCTGCCTACGAGCACCGTTCGGCGCAGCTTGGTCGGGGCCAGCCAGGAGAGCTCCATGTGGACGAGCGCTCCGTTGGCCAGCCCCAAGTCGATGAAGGCGACGTCGAGCTGGCCGGATCCCACCGCGTCACGGCCGATCGCGCGGACGAACGTGGGCTGTCCGAGCCAGTACAGCAGCATCGAGAAGTCGTGCGGGCCGAGGTCGCGGACGACGCTCACGTCGCTCTGATGGATACCGAGGTTGACCCGGCTGAACGTCGCGAAGAACAGCTCCCCGAGCTCGCCGGCCTCCAGGAGCTCCTTGATCTTGCGCACCGGCGGCGAGTACAGGAACGTATGGCCCGGCATGAGCACGAGCGACCGCTCGTCGGCCAGCGCGATCAGCTCGCGGCAATCCTCGCTGCGCGCGGCCATCGGCTTCTCGACGAACACGTGCTTTCCCGCGTGCAGCGCGGCGCGCGCCATCTCGAAGTGCGTATGGACAGGGGTGGCGATCGCGACCGCGTCGATCTCTTCGTCGGCGAGCAGTTCCTCGTAGCTCTCAACCGCCCGGATGCTGGGATAGCGCCGGGCGATCGGCCCGAGAGCGCGCCGGTTGGGGTCGCAGACCGCTCCCATGTGGGCACCTTCGGTGTCCCACAGATTGCGCACGAGGTTGGGGCCCCAGTAGCCCAGGCCGACTACTGCGACGTTGACAGGGCTCACGACGGGCACGGCGGGGTCACGGGCGGCGGGAAGACGGTACGGATGATGCGCAGGCTATCGAGGCATGGGGTTCGTGTCCTTGAGCGACATCGGTGAGGCAGCATCTTCCCGTACGCGGCCTGATCGCTGCCCCCGAGGCGCCCGGAGAGCCGGGCGTCAGGCGGCGTGCTTGCGCAGGAGCGTGAGCGGCGTGCGCAGCAGGATCATCGCGTCGACGCGTGGGCTGGTGGTGCGGGCGTACTCGGAGTCCAGCGACAGCATCGAGAGGAACCCGAGCTGGCTGCGTCCCGAGACCTGCCAGAGGCCGGTCAGCCCCGGGCGCACGTCGAAGCGCTGGAAGTGCTGTGGCTCGTAGAAGTCCAGCTCGTAGGCCAGCGCGGGCCGGGGGCCGACGATCGACATCTCTCCGCGCAGGACGTTGAAGAGCTGCGGCAGCTCATCCAGGCTGCTTCGCCGCAGGAACGCTCCGACGCGCGTGACCCGCGGATCGTCGACGAGCTTCTTGAGCACCGTGCCCGTGCCGGAGGCACCGGTCGCCAGTGACGCGATGTATCGGCGGTGCAGCTCACTCGACGCCTTGTCCTGCATCGTGCGCAGCTTCAGCACCGTGAAGAGCTCGCCGTGGCGGCCGACGCGCACCTGACGGAACAGCACGGGACCAGGGGAATCGAGCTTGATGAGGACCGCGATCACGAGCAGAATCGGCGCGATGGCGACGAGCAGCACGATCGAGGCCAGACGATCGCAGACGCTCTTGGCGATCGGCCAAGCCGCGCGTTGCTCCCCGCGTCGCTCGGCGGCGACGGCCGCCGTCACGCGGACATCGAGCGAGTGACTGGCGGAGGGGTTAAGGATGGGCGTCGTGCCGTCGATCATGGGGTGGACCTCGATCCGTCGAGTGCGCAGCGTAAGCGCCACAGGCAAACTCGTCAAACGTTCGAGCGAAACATAAAGATGTGACCTTCGACTCGTCCGGCCAACGATCCGCTTTTCGTAGGGTTAGCGTAGAACGCAGAAGCTGCTTATATCCCCCCTCCCGACCGGACGGTTGCTTCCCAACCATGAACTCCAACGACACGGCATCGCTGCTCGAGTACCTCCGCGCCGTCCGGCAGCGGTGGCGTTTCGTCATGCTCATCGCGGCGATCACCACCGGTGTGGCGCTGGCGATCAGCCTCTCGGCCGAGGAGCGCTACGACGCGTCCGTGGAGTTGCTCCTGCGTGGTCAGGAGCCGATCAACGCGGTCCTGCAGCCCGGCGCGGGCATCTCCAACAACCCCGAGCGTGACCTGAACACCGATGTGCAGCTCATCAAGGTCGCCGGCACCGCCCACGCGGCGCGCCGCAAGCTGGGCATCGATCGCTCGACCGATGCGCTGCTGGCGCAGGTCGAGACGGAGACCACCAACACGTCCAACATCGTGACGCTGACCGCGCGCGACCCCGACCCCGTGCTGGCCTCGAGGGTCGCCAACGCCTTCGCCGAAGCGTACGTCGAGTTTCGCGTCACCTCGGCGCGTGAGCGCTACGCCCAGGCCGCTGAGCTGGCGCAGCAGCAGCTGCTGCAACTGAGTCCGGCCGAGCGTCGCACGCCACAGGGCCTCGAGCTCCAGGCAAGCCAGCGCGAGCTGCAGATCGCCGCCGCGCTCCAGACGGGCGGTGCCGAGATCGTGCGCCGTGCGAGCGTTCCGACGTCGGCCTCGCGTCCCCGGCCCAAGCTGAGCGGGGCGGTCGGTCTCTTCCTGGGCCTGCTGCTCGGGATCGGCCTTGCACTCGCCCGCGAGCTCGTCGACCGGCGGCTCAAGAACGAGGACGCCGTCGAGGCCTTCTTCGATCTCCCCATCCTCGCGGCGATCCCGCGGGCCGCTCGCCGCGGGCGCGGGTTGGAGGATCCGGGTCAGCGGGAGGCCTACGGGCTGCTCGCCGCGAACCTCCGGCTGTCCGCGATGACGCGCGGCTCGCGTGTTCTCATGGTCACGTCCTCCGGCCCGGCGGAGGGCAAGACGAGCGTCACGTTCGGCGTGGCTCGTGCCTGTGCCCGGCTCGGCCTCAAGGTCATCGCCATCGAAGCCGACCTGCGGCATCCGAGCTTCGCGCGCTTCACCGAAGTGAGCTCCTCGCCGGGGCTCGCGGGCGTCCTCGACGGGTCGACGATGGTCGCCAAGGCGCTGATCCGCCTGGACGTCGACACCCTGCAGGGCACGAAGAACGGCGCGGTCGGCGGAGGAGAGGTCGCGGTCCTGCCCGCCGGTGCGCTTCCGGACAACACCCAGCAGGTGCTGTCCGACCCCGGGATCGGCAGGACCATCGAGGTCGCGCGGTCGATGGCCGACGTCGTGCTCATCGACACGGCCCCGGTCGGCACCGTCAACGACGCCGTGGCGTTGACGAGCCTGGTCGATGGAGTGCTCATGGTCGTGCGCTTGAACCAGACGACCAAAGAGGCCGGCCGCCGCGCACTACGCGTGATGAACAACGTCGACGCCCCGCTCGACGGGCTCGTGGTCACCGACGCCGGGGCGGCCGAGACGTCCGTCTACTACGCGACCGCGCCAGGACCTCACGACGCGCCAGGGACGCCGAGGCAGTCGGTCGGCGCCCGGGTGGAGAGCAGGCGGGACTGACCCGCCCTGCTCCCGGCGCGGTCGTCGGGCTGATCGCTCTGCTTCCCGGGGCGCTCGTCGTCGCCCTCAGCTTCGCGGCGGGCGGCTTCTTTCCCGGGGCGGTGGCGATCGCCGCCTCCGGTCTGGGTCTCGTCCTCGTCCTGCTCGTCACCCTGGCGCCCCGGCCCTTCCCCGGGCTGAGCGCCCCGTTCGTCCTCGGCGCCGTTGCGCTCGGGCTCTTCGCCGTCTGGACGCTCGTGTCGGCGAGCTGGTCGGGCTCACCGGCCCGAGCCCTGGTCGAGTACGACCGGGTCCTGCTCTACCTCCTGGCGTTCCTCGTGCTCGGCGCGCTCGGCCGCTCGCAGACGCGCCTTCGGTGGCTCATGCGCGGGGTGGCCGCCGGCACGTTCATCGTCTGTGCCTGCGGGCTGGCGACCCGACTGGCACCCGACGTGTGGCCGGTCGCGTCAGCGGTGGCCAAGGACCGCCTGAGCTATCCCGTCACGTACTGGAATGCGCTCGGGCTCCTCGCGGCCGTCGGGATCGTGCTCTGCTTCGCGCTGACCAGCGACGCGCGGGAGGCACCGGCCGGCCGGGTGCTCGCGGCCGGGGCGCTGCCGGTCCTCGCAGCGACGCTGCTGCTGACGTTCTCGCGCGGATCGATCGCCGCCGGCGCCGTCGGCCTGGTGGCGCTGGTGCTGGTGGGACGACCTCGCGCGCTGCTGAGCGGGCTGCTCGTCGCGGTGCCCACCGTCGCCGTCGCGGTCATCGCAGCCTACGGAGCCGATCTGCTGGCCACCCCCGATCCGACGACTGCCGCCGCTGTCGTCCAGGGCCACGAGGTCGCCCGCGTCGTGGCGTTGAGCGTCGGGGCCGCCGTGCTCGCGCGTGGTGTCCTGCTCCTCCTCGACCGGCAGATGGCCCGCATACGCCTGCCGGCCGCATTGCGAGGTGCCGGGATTCGATACGCGGCGTCCGCTGCAGCGCTCACCGCCCTGGTCGTGGTCGTCGTGACTTCGGGAGCGCCGCGTGCCGTCGAACGGCAGTACACGCGCTTCGTCCAGGGCGACGCCGTCCAGAACACCGGAGATTCGCGCGAGCGGCTGACCAACCCCGGCAACAACGGCCGGCTCACGCAGTGGCGCGTCGCGCTCGAGGACTACCGGGCGAATCGGATTCGTGGTCGGGGCGCGGGCACCTACGCGTTGTCGTGGACGCAGAATCGCCGCGACATCTTCCAGGTGGAAGACGCGCACTCGCTCTATCTCGAGGTGCTCGGCGAACTGGGTGCCGTCGGCCTGGCGCTCCTCGTCGTGGTCCTGCTGCTCGTGCTCGGCGGACTGCTTCGCTGCGCGCGGGGCCCTGACCGTGTCGTGGGGGCGGCGCTGTTCGGAGCGGCGCTCGCCTGGGCGCTCCATGCCGGGATCGACTGGGACTGGGAGATGCCCGCGGTCACGCTGTGGGTCTTCGCCGCCGGAGGGCTCGCCCTGTCCGCCGTGCCCGCGGCCGAGGGCGAGAAGCCCGATGCCGCCGCGGTGGCCGCGGCCGAGGGCGAGAAGCCCGATGCCGCCGCGGTGGCCGCGGCCGAGGGCGAGAACCCCGATGTCACCGCGGTAGCCGCAGCGGGCGAGAACCCCGATGTGGCCGATGTGGCCGCTCCCACACCGCCCACCCCCGATGAGGCCGCCGCGCCGGAGGCCCCTCCGAACAAGCCCGGCCCGCCGCGCCCGGTCCGCGTTCTCGCCGGCCTCGGGTGCCTGATCCTCCTGCTCGCGCCCCTGAGCGTCCTGCGCTCCGAGCGCCCGCTGCGCGACGCCCAGCGCGCGCTGGCCCGCGGGGACTGCGGCACGGCCGTCGACCGCTCGCTCGACGCGAAGGCCGCGTTGAGCATTCGCCCTGAGCCGTCCTTCGTGCTCGGCGTCTGCGACGTCCGGCTCGGGTTCTCGGAGCTGGCCGTGCGGGCACTGGCGGACGCCGTCGCGCGCGACCCGGACAACTGGGAGTACCGCTACGGCACCGCGCTCGTACGGGGGGCGGCGGGACTGGATCCCCGGCCGGCGGCCAGGGCGGCACAGCGGCTCAACCCGGGCTCCATACTCGCGGCCGAGGCCGTTCGCATGTTCGCCACCTCAGACCCGGCGAAGTGGAGGAGGCGCGCCCTGCGGGCGCGCCTCCCGGGCGAGGCGGACTAGAAGCTGTTCCGGTGCCGCGAGACGGTTTCCTCGGCGCACCGCTCTTTCTGCAACAGCTTCTAAGAAGGCCGCCGGTCCTACAACTCGCTGGGCGAGTGCTGCCCGAAGCGGCGCAGGAATACGCCCGACGCGAGGAGAGCGAGGCCGAGGAGCAGGATCGGGACCGCCGCGAAGCCGGTGAACGGGAGCTTCTCGCCGTTGGCGCTCGTGGCGGCCAGCTGACGGGCGGGCTGGATCGTGTTCGGCGATGAGTTGGTGGCTCCACGGACCTGGCCCTTGGGCGCACCGTTCTCGGCGGTCTCTCCCAGGGTCTCACCCTTCGACGGCTTCGCGTTCGCGTTGTCGAAGTCGTCCTTTTCTTCCTCCTTGGTCGCTCCGAGGGTCTGCCCCGTGCCCGTGGGATTGACGGTGCCGTACTGCGCCACGCTCGCCGAGTCGCTCGCGACGAGGCCGGAGACGCCGAGGGCGGTGCTCCCGCCGGTGATGAAGATGCCGCTCGCAAGCAGGGCGGTGACCAGAGAACGTGAACGCATGAAGGTGCTCTTTCGGGTGGAAGACGAGGTGGAGGAGCGGGGGCCGAGGCCCATCGCCCGTTGCTTGATGTGGTCGAGCTCCAAGCCGTTCAGCTCGGCGCGCTGCTGCCGAAGCAGGGTCGCGACGTCGCTGAGGTCGTCGGTGAGATCGAGGTCGTCGTGATGCATATCGACCCTTCTACGAACGGGAGGCCGGTTTTCCGACTGCCATCATCCGAAGCGTGCGTTCCGAGGAGTTCGAGCGGCTGTACGTCGAGCACGCCCAGCGGCTGTTCGGCTTCCTGATGTACCGCACCGGTGACCGGGCGCTCGCCGAGGATCTGGTGTCCGAGACGTTCGAGGCGGCCTTCAAGGCGCGCCGGCGGTATGACGCGCGTCGAGGCAGCGAGTCCACCTGGCTCTACACCATCGCGCTCAACCGGCTGCGCGACCACGCCCGCCGCCGCAGCGTGGAGGCCGGCGCGCTGCCGGGCCTGGCGGAGGATCAGCTCACCCGGGCTGCCCGCCCCACCGACCTCGAGCACGTCGACGACCGTGACCGGATCGCCCGGGCGCTCGTGGCACTCAGCGACGAGGAGCGCGAGTGCGTGGCACTGCGGTTCGGTGCCGACCTGGCCCTGCGGGACATCGCGACGACGCTCGGACAGCCGATGACCACCGTGGAGGGCCGTGTCTACCGTGCGCTGCGGAAGCTTCGGGCGGAGCTCGATCGCGTGGAGCCGGGGAAGCCGGCGGTCTGAATCCGGATTCGCAGGGGTGGCCCCTGAGCGCGCTCACCCCGTGAGGATCGACGTCACTGCGGCGAAGGCGACGAGCAGCCCGGAGACGGCGTACACGCCACGGGCGGCGCCCTTCGAGGCGGGGAAGCCGGGGCGGGAGAGGCCGATCACCGACAGCACGACGGCCCACACCGCGAGAACCCCGCCCCCGATGTAGAAGGCGGCCTTCGACGACTCCGCCTCTTCGGCGGCGAGCACGAGCAGCGCGGTGACGGACATGGTGCGCGAGCCTATCTCGAACTCAGGCGCTCGCGGGAGGGGCGGTGCCGTAGCGCGATTCGGTGGCGTCGACCTGGCCGGCGTAGTGGGAGCCGAGGCCAGGGCTTCCGTAGGGCCGCTCGGCCGGCGCGTCGAGCGTCATGAAGCTCAGCTGGGCGATCGGCTTGCCCGGCCACAGGAGGATGGGCACCCGGGTGAGGTTGGTGACCTCGAGGGTCAGCGTTCCCTTCCAGCCCGGATCGACGAAGCCCGCGGTCGCGTGGACGATCAGCCCCAGGCGCCCGAGCGAGCTCTTGCCCTCGATCCGCGCCACGATGTCGTCGGGCAGCTCGACCCACTCCTGGGTGCGCCCGAGGACGAACTCGCCCGGGTGGATGACGAAGGACTCGCCGTCGGCGACCTCGACGTGCTCGGTGAGGTTCGTCGGCGGGTCGGCAAGGTCGATGACCGCCACGCGATGGTTGTGGAACACGCGGAAGGAGCCGCCGAGCCGCAGGTCCACCGAGGCGGGCTGGACCAGGGCGGGATCCCAGGGATCGATGCGGACGCGCCCCTCCCCGACGAGTCGGCGGATGGTCCCGTCCGAGAGCACGGAGGTCGTCGGCATGGTGGCGCCGGAGTCTGCCATCGAGCGCCGGCGCCCGGAGGCGTGGCTCAGCGTGAGCCCGGGCGAGGGCGCCCGGCGACGCGCCGGGCCTTCGCCCTGACGGGACGGCTGCGGGGCGGGATCGGCAGGCGCGGGTCGCCGTGCGGACCCCGGCTGCGCGGGCGCGGCCCGACCGGCTCACGCGGGCGCTTTGAGCCACCGCCGCCGTCCGAGGAGTCCGCGTCGGTGTCGGTCTCCGGACCGGCCTTGACCGCCCACCACACGATCCAGAAGAGCGCGACGATCGGGAGCTTCAAGAAGACCATGAGGTAGACGAAGGTCCATTCCATGTGCGAGCGCGAGCGTACCCGGTGCGGGCAAGTCGCGCTGACGGAATTCGGGATTGGCGCGGTGCGCCCCAGGGGCTGCGTCGTCGCCAGAGGCGTCCGGGTGGCGGCTGAGAGCCTCAATTGAGCGCCAACGCGCCACAAGGTGAACCAGCGGCGGCTTGCCCCCGCAAAAACCCCTGACCTAACGAGCGGGCGCCGACGGTGCCCCGAGGACAGTTCCTAGGAGGAACATGTACAAGCTGAACCTGGACGAGATCGATCCCAGCGGCGTCATCGCAGAGCACCACGCCGCCATCGAGGGCGACACCCGCATGGACTTCCTCAAGAAGGCCGGTCTCGGTGGAGCCGCCGCCGTCTCCGGTGGTGCCGTCCTGAGCGGGCTGACCGCGGGCACGGCTTCGGCCCGGCACCGGTCGAGCACCCGCCCGCCCTCGTCGTTCGGCAGGGGCGACGTCGGCATCCTGAACTACGCGCTGACGCTCGAGTTCCTCGAGGCCGCGTTCTACAACCAGGCCACAAGGAACAACGTCGCCCCCGACCCGGCGAGCCAACTGGCCGTCTTCCTGCGCACCGTCACGCGCGACGAGAACCGGCACGTCGGGTTCCTCCGGGGTGCGCTGAGGTCGAAGGCCGTCAAGTCCCCGAAGTTCAACTTCGGCGACACGGTCAGGGATCCCGCCATGTTCGCCCAGACCGCCGAGGTGCTGGAGAACACGGGCGTGACGGCCTACCTCGGCCAGGCCGGCAACATCAAGTCGACGAAGATCCTCGGCGCGGCGGGCTCGATCCTGTCGATCGAGGCGCGTCACGCGTCGGTCATCGGCCTCATCAACAAGAACTCGTCGAAGGGCATCGCCCCCGACGGCGCCTTCGACCGGGCGAAGAGCGCCAGGGCCGTGCTGGCCGCCGTCAAGAAGACCGGCTTCATCGTCGACAACTAAGCCTGTCCGGCCCTCGCGCCGATGCAGGACCTGAATGGAGAGCCGCCCGAAAAGGGCGGCTCTTCGTCGTCTTCGTCGCTTTTCTGACGACGGCGTGAACCGCTCGAGGGGGACGGACGACAGGACTGCCATGCGCACCCCCTTTTTTCCCCGCCTGCTCGCCCTCGCCGTTGCGGGCGCCCTGCCCGTCGCGGTCGCCGTCGCCGTGTCCGGTCCGTCCGCCAGCGCGGCCACCGGCAAGTCCGTCGTCGTGAGGGACATCAAGTTCAACCCGGGGAACCTCACGATCAGGCGGGGCTCCACGGTCACCTGGCGCTTCCAGGACGAGACGACGAAGCACAACGTGATCTCCAGGGGCGCCAAGCGCTTCAAGAGCTCCCCGGTCAAGGGAAGCGGCACCTACTCCGTGCGCTTCACCAGGCCCGGCGTCTACCGGTACGTGTGCACGCTGCACATCGGGATGAAGGGCGCCATCACCGTGAGGTAGCGGCTCGTCGAGTTCTCGGAACTTGCCGCGCCGCGGTCGTTCTGCTCGGCTGATGAACCGCGTCAGGCGCGCAGCGCGACCGGATGGTGCTCAAAGCGCGTGATGCGCTCGAGCGTCTCCACGCGCTCCTCGATCTCCGGCTGCGTGAGTTGCGGCATGCGCTCGGTCCCGAAGGCCTGGACGTTGAACGAGGCCAGCGCGGTGCCGTAGGCCATCGCGTTGACGAGCACGTCGTGCGTCGCCTCGCCGCCCGCGGCCGCCACGCAGCCGACGAAGCCGCCAGCGAAGGTGTCGCCGGCGCCCGTGGGGTCGACGACGTCCTTGAGCGGGAAGGCGGGCAGCGAGAACTGCCCTTCGGCGGTGTAGAGCTGCGCCCCGTACTTGCCCTGCTTGGCCACCACGCTCGACGGGCCCCAGTCGAGCAGCTCCTCGGCGGCCTCGAGCGTGCTCGCGCGACCCGTGAGCATCCCGATCTCCTCGTCGTTGAGGATCAGGCAGTCGACTGAGCGGATCGTCTTCTCCAGCGACTCGCGGGCGATGTTGATCCACAGGTCCATGGAGTCCATCGCGACGAAGCGGGCCTCGCCGCACATCTCCCGGACCTGGAACTGGAGGTCGGGCTGGATGTTGGCGAGGAACAGCACGTCGCACGCCCGCGCGGCGTCTGAGAGCTTGGGCTCGAAGTGCTCGAAGACGTTGAGATCGGTCTCGAGCGTCTCGCGCTCGTTGAGGTTCTCCGAGTAGACGCCCGACCAGAAGAAGGTCTTGCCGCCGGCCACGCGCTCGACGTCGTCGGTGATGACCCCGCGGGTGCACAGCGTGTCCCAGCTCGCCTCGTCGAAGTCGTCGCCGACGGGCCCCACGACACGCACCTCGTCGAAGAACGACGCGGCGAGCGAGAAGTGCGTCGCGGCGCCACCCAGCATGCGCTCGCGCCTCCCGGCGGGCGCTTCGACGGCGTCGTAGGCGATCGATCCGACCACGGTGAGGCTCATGAGAGAGCCACCCTAGTCGCCATGGCGTCAACTAGCCTGTCCCTGAGATGACCACGTTCGACGACCTCCGGCTCTCCGACTCCACGCTGCAGGCCGTGAAGGACGTCGGCTACGAGAAGCCCTCCCCGATTCAGGAGCAGGCGATTCCGCCGATGCTCGAAGGCCGCGACGTCATCGGCCAGGCGCAGACCGGATCGGGCAAGACCGCGGCTTTCGGCCTGCCGATCATCGAGTACGTCGACCCCGGCCTGCGCGAGGTGCAGGCGCTCGTCCTCACCCCGACGCGCGAGCTGTGCATCCAGGTCACCCAGGCGATCCGCGCCTACGCGACCCGCAAGGGCGTCGACGTCGTCGCCGTGTTCGGCGGCGCGCCCATCCGCTCCCAGCAGGCGCAGCTCAAGGACGGCGGCCACGTCGTCGTCGGCACGGTCGGCCGGGTGCTCGACCTCATCTCGCGCCACTCGCTCGTGCTGCACGACTGCCGCTTCGTCGTGCTCGACGAGGCCGACGAGATGCTCGACCTCGGCTTCCTGGAGGACGTGGAGAAGATCCTGGGCTTGACGCCGAACTCCCGCCAGACCGCGCTCTTCTCGGCGACGATGCCGCCGCCGATCCGCGGACTGGCCGACAACTACCTCTACGACCCCGTCCACGTGAAGGTGGTCTCCGACACGCTGACGGTCGACACCGTCGAGCAGTTCCGCCTCGAGGTCAAGCAGAGCGACAAGGCCGAGCGGCTCGTCGAGCTGCTCGCGGCGGAGAAGCCCGACCAGGCCATCGTCTTCGCCCGCACGAAGATTCGCGTCGATCAGCTCTACAAGAAGCTGCGCGACGGCGGGATGAACGTGAAGGCGCTGCACGGGGACATGAGCCAAGGCTCCCGCGACGGCGTGATGCTCGGCTTCAAGGGCGGCCGCGTACCGGTGCTCGTGGCCACCGATGTCGCCGCCCGCGGCCTGGACATCTCGACGGTCACCCACGTCGTCAACTTCGACGTGCCGATCTCGCCCGACGTGTACGTGCATCGCATCGGTCGCACGGGGCGCGTCGGCCGGCAGGGGCGCGCGATCACCTTCGTGGAGCCCAAGCAGCGGAAGGAGCTCGAGGCGATCGAGCGCCACGTCAAGACGGATCTGACCCCGTGGACGCCTGGCGCCCGCACGAAGGCCTCGCGGGACGGGGCCTCCGCCGCGGGGACGGAGGCCGAGGTGGTCCAGACGGCGGCGATGGAGCCCGTCGAGCTGGAGGTGGGGATGCCCGCGGCCGAGGCTCCCACACCGGGTAAGCCGAGGGCGAGGCCGCGGCGGCACACCAAGCCGCAGCTGACCCGCAGTGCCGACGAGCCCTACGTGCGACTGCTGGCGGGGGTCGGCGCGGCCGCCGGGGTCGAGGTCGCCGACCTCGTCTCCGCGGTGACCAGGGCGACCGGCCTCGACGGGGAGGCGGTCCGCGACGTGCGGGTGTTACAGCGGTTCGCGCTGCTCTCGGTGCCCGAGAGCGAGGCGACCCGCGTGGTCTCCGACCTCGAGGGCGTCGAGGTCGCCGGGGCGCAACTTCGGGTCGCGCTCGCGCGTTCCTGAGGCATGTGGCCGCTCCGAGCGAAGTGTGCGACGCTTGGCGGTGATCTATGAGCTCGCCCGACACGACA
>CADCVR010000102.1 GCA_902806205.1 uncultured Solirubrobacteraceae bacterium
ACAGGGACGTTTCGTGTCCGCTGAGCCCATCCGCGACGACTCTACTACCCTCGATAGAAGTTCTAGGTCGGCCGCCGGCGCTTAGCTGGATCTCGTCTGATCTTCGACGCACTGCTTGCGGAAGGCCCGCCCGCCCCGGCGCCGGGTCTGGCGCGACGGCCCATTCTTCGCCGGCCACCCCGCCACCCGCGTCGTAGACTGCCATCTCGGCTAAAAAGCTGTTTCAGAAAGAGCGGTGCGCCGAGGAAACCGTCTCGCGGCACCATCCGATGGCCCCACAAAGGCAACCAGCTTGCGAAGGCCATCGGATGAGCCCCGCCATCCACGATCCGGCTCCCTCGCCGGACCGCTCTCATTCTGAAACAGCTTCTAAGGCCGCTGGGATGAACTAAAACGAGTCCGACGACGAAGGGCAGGAGTGAGCAAAATGCAACGCACGAGGTGCCTAACGGCCGCATTGATGACTCTGACTCTCGGGACGCTCGCCGGGTGCGGGGACGAGGAGAGTCCCGCGGAACGCCCCGCGGCACAGGAGCGGCCAAGCGTCGACGTGATGCTCAAACTCGCCGAGGGCTTATCGGCGGGCTCGGCCTCGCTAACTGAGACCGAAGGCGGCGTCGAGGTCCGTGCCGATGTTCGTGGTCTCGAACCGGGCTTTCACGGGTTCCACGTCCACGAGGCCGGTGTGTGCGACCCGGAGGCGCGCAAGGACGGCGAACGGGCGCCCTTCTCGTCGGCGATGGGCCACCTGGCCGCAGACGGATCCGACCATGGCGAGCACGCCGGTGACCTGCCGACGCTGCTCGTTCGCAAGGACGGAACCGCGATCCTCACCTTCGTCACGGATCGGTTGCGGCTGGCAGACGTCCGTGACCAGGACGGCAGCGCGCTCATGGTTCACGCGATGCGCGACAACCAGGCGAACATCCCCGAGCGCTACAAGAGCGAAGGCAAGGCGGGTCCCGACGCAGAGACGCTCGACACTGGCGACGCCGGCGACCGCGTGGCGTGCGGCGTGATCAAGCCTTGAAGCAGAGTAGTGCGTCATGGCTCTGCCGTCAGTGCCGAAGCGGGTTCTCCCACCGCAATTTTGCGGGCTCCCAGCGCGCGAAATCGTGATCGAGGGTGCATACGATAAGGCCGTGCTCGATGGCGATAGCCGCAAGATGGGCATCCGTCACGTGCCGCGGGGAACCGCCCGGGACGAGCAGCCGCTGCAGGATGTCGAGATGCGCGGGGCCAGGTTCGGGCGTCCAGGCATTCGGGCGCGACAACCAGGCCCTGACGATCGCCAATGACGTCTCAAACGGCACTGGGCGCTCCCAGATCCGCGGCTGCGCGGCAATGCGGATGAACCCGGTGAGCACGGCCCACGGCAGACCCACCTGGGCGCAACCAGAGAGTCGTTGAGCCAGCCATCGGTGGCCGTCTGCGTGGCCGTCGGCCTCTTCGATCGATGCGACCAGCAGCAGATTGACGTCGATGAGGATCACGGTCGTGGCGGTAGGGCGCGCTCGTCGTCCTCGTCGTCGAGCAGTTCCTTCCACGCACGCGGGTCCTTCAGCAGGACCCGGCCGACCCCTACCGACGGTGGGTCCCAGCTCACCGGCTCGGCTGGCTCGGCGGCAAGACCCGCCCGCAGCAGGTCGTTGATCTCCTGCTTGAGGCCAGTCCCGCGGGCCGCTTGGCGGCGGCGGATCGCGGCGGCGACATCGTCGTCGAGCGAAAGGGTGGTGCGCATGTGGCGCATCCTATCGTCGCAACATCAAGGCATCAAGATTTTGATGTCTTGACGTGTACCCCCCGAGAACCAACGTTCGTGGTCGCGCCGTCGGGTTGCAAGCTTGTGGCGCGTGCGGATGATCGACCGTGATCGCCGCTCGCAGAGATGTGGGATCGTCTCGAGTCCACGACCCTGGAGGAAGACCGGGGGCGGCTATTACCAGTGGCGGCTTCTTGCCTCCAACGGCCGGAAGATCGCCACATCAGCTGAATGGTTTCCATTTGCAGCGGCGAGGCCCGGGCAGGGGCAGGTGCGGTTGGCGATGACTATCAGGCGGACGGGCTGGCTCACGGTGCTCTCCTTGGTTGGTGCGGTTCCTGCCTCTGTCACGCGGGCACGCAGGGCGTTACGGGCGATCAGCGGTACTCGGGGTTGGGGTGGTCGAAGCGGGCGCCGGCGTCCCATGCGGCGCGCTGGTTGCCGTGAGCGGGGACCCCGCCGGCCGCCTTGAGCATCCGGGCGAAGTGCATGAGGTTCCAGGCCATGAAGGCGGTGTTGCGGCGGGTAAAGTCGTTCTCGGGTCCGCCGCTGCCCGCGTCGGCGTAGGACGGCCCCGGGCCGGCCTCCCCGATCCAGCCGCAGTCGGCCTGCGGCGGGATGACGTAGCCCAGGTGCTGCAGCGAGTAGAGCGTCTCCATCGCCACGTGCTTGATGCCGTCCTCGTTGCCTGTGACGACCACGCCGGCTACGCGCCCGTAGTAGATGGACTGGCCGCGGTCGTTGAGCAGCCCGCTGGAGGCGTAGAGCCGCTCGACGATCTGGGTGCACACGCTGCTTTTGGCTCCGAGCCAGATCGGCGTGCCGAGCAGCAGGATGTCTGCGGCCAGAACGCGCTCTTGCAGCCCGGGCCAGTCGTCGCGCTGCGCGCCGTGCTCGGTCATGTCGGGCTGCACCCCCGCAACGACGACGTAGTCGACGGGCCGCACGCGGTCGACTACGACGCCATGCTCGGCCATGATTGCCGTGGCGTTGTCCATCAACGCGTCGGTGTTCGACGGCTCGGGGGTGCGCTTCAGCGTGCAGTTGAGCACCATCACCCGTAGGTCGCTGAAGTCGAGGTCGACGGGCTCGAAGCTGCTCATAGCGTGGTCGTCCCGTTCGTGGCGCTCGCGTTACGGCCCGCCAGCACCAACGCCGTGGCGGGCAAGACAGACGCGAGCGCACCGCGAGCGGCGCGAGGAAAGCGATCACGGCGACGCCCAAGCAGGATCCCGAAGGCCAGCTCCTGTAGCTCAGAGCCCGTAGGCCTCGAAGAGCTTCAACCAGACCTCGCTGCGGGTCGGGAAGCTCGGGACGGCGTGCCAGAGACGGTCGATCGCGACGTCCCCGACGATCGCGATCGTTGCCGCGTGGACGAAGTCGGCGACTTCGGCGCCGGTGAAGGTCGCGCCGACGAGCACACGGCGGTTCTCGTCGACGACGATTCGGGCGGTGCCGGGCTCCCCGCGGCCGACGAAAGAGGAGCCGGCGGTGCTGTTCATGTCCGCATCGACGGCGCGCGCGTCGATCCCGGCGGCCTGCGCAGAGTCGAGCGTATGGCCGACGGCGGCGACCTGCGGCTCGGTGAAGACGACCCGCGGCGACAGCGGCCCGCCGTAGACGAGGGAGGTGTTCAAGAGGCCGAGCAGGTGGTCGGCCGCTATGCGGCCCTGGTACTTGCCCTGGTGGGTCAGCAACGCGCGGCCGTTGACGTCGCCGACGGCGTACAGCCAGCCCTCAGCGCCGAGGACCTGGAGGTGAACGTCGGTCTGCAGCGGTCCGTCGGCGCTCAAGCCGACAGCCTCCAACCCGAGGTCGTCGACGAGCGGCCGCCGACCTGCGGCGACGAGAAGCTCACCTGCGGTCAGGAGCTCGCCGTCGCGCAGCTCGACCTCGACGCCGTGCTCGTCGCGGTCGACGCGCACCGCGAACGCCTCGATCCGCACGTCGACGCCGGTGCGGCGCAGCGCGGCCTCGACCTGCTCGGCGGCGAACGGCTCCTCACGACCGAGCAGCCGCGGCCCCGGCTCCAGCAGCGTCACCGCACTGCCCAGCCCCTGATAGGCCTGCGCCATCTCACAGCCGATCACCCCGCCACCGAGAACCAGCAACGAGGCTGGGATGGCGTCGGCGACCGTGGCCTGCCGGTTGGTCCAGGGCTTCGTCTCCGCGAGCCCGTCGATGGGCGGGAGTGCCGCAAGGCTGCCCGTCGCGATAATCACCCCGCGGCGGGCCACGAGCGTCGTGTCGCCGACCTGCACCCGGTTGGGGGCAGCGATGCGGCCGCGGCCGCGGCGCAGCGCGATGCCGCGCGACTCGAGCCACGGAACCTGATGGGCGTCTTTGAGGTGGTTGACGATCCGGTCGCGCCGCTCGAGCACCGCCGCCACGTCGAGCGGCCCGGCCACGGCGCCCGGCACGCGGCCAGCCTCGGCGACCGCCTGAGCTGGGCGCAGCAGCGCCTTGGACGGCATGCAGCCGTAGAAGGAGCACTCTCCGCCGACGAGGTGCTCCTCCACGATTGCCACCGAGAGGCCTGAGCCAGACAGCCGCCCGGCGGCCGCCTCCCCTCCAGGCCCCGCACCGATGACGACCACGTCGTAGGTCTCTTCGCTCATGCAGCCCGTCGTCCGCCCGCTCGGCAAGGCGTTACGACGCCGGCGCTGTCACGTTTGGGACGTTGGCCGGACTAAGGGTGCATGCCACGACATCGCACCTCCCTCCTCGCACTCCCGATCGCCCTTGGCGCGCTGGCCGGCTTCGCGCCGCCGGCGATGGCGGCCAACGTCGAGCTGCTCAACGGCCGCGTCGCGCCCGTCGCCCACTCCGCCTCAGGGCGCGCCGCCGTCGTCTCATCGAGCGGCGGGCGCCGCACGCTCACGCTGCGGAGCTTCCGCATCTCGCCTGGGCCGCGCGTGCGCGTCTGGCTGGTGCCCAAGGGCGCCCGCAGCGACCGGCAGATCCCCCGCGATCGTCGCGACCTCGGCGCCTTGAAGGGGTCGCGTGGCAACCAGCGGTATACGATCCCGAGGTCGGTCGATCTGCGCAAGTATCAGTCCGTCGTCTTCTGGTGCGTGCCGTTCACCCAGGCGCTTGCCCGCGCCGACCTGCGCCGCTCATGACCCGCACCGCGCGACAGCTCGCCGCCGGCGCTAGCGTCCTGGCCGCCCTCCTGGCCGGCGGCTGGCTGTGGGGAGCAGTCGTCGCACCAGGCCTGTGGAGCGCCGTCGCGCTGCTCGTCGCGTGGTTCTTGGTCATCGGCTTCCTCACGACCCGGCTCTCGCGCCGTCGCCCCGAGCTCAAGCTCGCCCTTCGCGGGACCTATCTCGCGGCAGCCGTCACGGCGCTTGCTCTGGGCTACCTCACGTCGGTTCGGGAGACCGTCGTGGACGAGCCGCTGGTTACGGGCGCCCCCGCCAGCCAGGCCACCCCGCCCGGGGCCCCCGCTTCGAGCGTCGAAGACCTGCTTGCGCCCCAGCCCTGATCGCTCTTGGCATCGAAGGCGCCGGCCTGGGAGCATCAGCCGGCGTGAACGTGACCGAGCAGGACTCCTCCGTCGCTGAGCGGCGCTTGCTCGAACGGCTGCGCGAAGGTGACGAGCGGGCCTTCTCCGAGCTCGTGGCGGCCCACACACCCGGGCTTCTGCGCGTCGCCCGCAGCTACGTCTCCACCCAATCCGTCGCGGAGGAAGTCGTTCAGGACACCTGGCTCGGGGTGCTGCGTGGCCTCGACGGCTTCGAGGGCCGCTCGTCGGTGCGGACCTGGATCTACCGGATCCTCACCAACCGCGCGCAGACCCGCGGCGCTGGCGAGAGCCGCACCGTCCCGTTCGCTGCGCTCGCCGCGGGCGAGCTCAGCGAGGGGTTCACCGCTGTCGAACCCGAGCGCTTCTTGCCCGCCGACCACGACCGCTGGCCGCACCACTGGGCCGCCCCGCCCCGCCGCTGGGAGACCTCGCCCGAGGGCGCCCTCGCCCACGCCGAGACCCTCCGCCTCATCCAGGCCGCCATTGACGGCCTGCCGACGATGCAGCGCATGGTCATCACCATGCGCGACATGGAAGGCTGGCCGTCCCAGGAGGTCTGTGAGGTGCTCGGGGTGAGCGTCGCCAATCAGCGGGTACTGCTGCATCGGGCGCGCTCAGTCGTCCGCAACGCCCTCGAGGAGCACTTGACATGACTCATCCACCGCACTCCCGACCCGAGATGCCCTGCGCGGAGTTCGTCGAACGGGTCACCGACTACCTCGAAGACAGCCTCCAGGTCGACGATCGGGCCCGCCTGGAGGAGCACCTCGGCGAGTGCACCGCCTGCCAGCTCTATCTCGGCCAGCTGCGCCAGACGCTCACACTGGCCGGTCAGCTCGTCCAGGACGACGTCTCCCCGGCCATGCACGACGAGCTGCTCACCGTGTTCACGCGCTGGCGTCAGGAGCGCTGAGCCGCACCTCCTCGGCCAAGGCGACGACCACCCGCAGCTGCTCGACGTAGAGCCGGCAGGGGCTCACACCGCCGCAAGTGGGCTCGCAGCCGCAGGCTTCGCAGCCACCCGAGCTCACCGTCGACGAACGCAGAGAGATCGGCCGGGTGCACACCTTCGAGATCCCCGCTGCGGTCGACGTGACGAGATCTCCGCCGACGTCCACGGCCTCCGACATCCGAATCGTTCCGACCAAGAGGAGCGAGGAGCGCCGCCAGGGCACCGTCGACACCTATGTCCGCGTCCGGCGCTGAGGCCACGGAGGCCCCGGGTGCTCCGGCGCCCGGGCCGCCTCGCGAGAGTCGGTGGCTGCGCGGGTTGACCGATGAGGCGCGGGTTGGGACGCTTTACCGCGTCGGGCGGCGCCCGTCGACTCGCTCGGGAGGGCTCACGATGACCGCACGACACGGAGAATGGCCGGCAGCACGGGGAGGGTCCGGAAGAATCACGCGGAGGACCCTCGTCGGCCTCGCCGCGGCGGGGCTGATCGAGACCCAGATCGCGCCGGCGCAGGCGCAGTCGCTCGGGGAGTTGCTCGGGCTGTACGGCCGCGACCATCCGGAGCTCAAGGAGGGCGACGGCACGCCAATCCGGTACCTCGACGGCGCGGAGTTCCAGAACTGGGGCCGCACGGTCAGCAACGACCCGTCCGTGACGTTCGTGCCGCGCACCAAGCATGGCGTCCAGGAAATAGTCAAGTGGGCCCGTGAGCGAGGGAAGCGCGTACGAGCCGCGGGGTACCGGCACAGCTGGGCCGATGTCTTCTCCTCCGACGGCGAGGTGCTCATATCGATCCTGCCGGTCGAGCAGGTCGAGACGCTGCCGGCATCGCATCCGCCGATGGATCCCGACAACGAGCTGCAGGGCATCGAGTTGCTGGGGACGATCGAAGAGAACGGCGTGACGAAGGGCCTGTGCCGCATCGGCCCTGGCACGACGAGTGAGCAGTTCCGCTTGTGGTGCCTGGATGAGGCCGGCGGCAGGTGGGAGTGGACGGTCCCGGTGAACGTGATCATGGTCGAGATCACCTGGGGCGGCAGCACGTCGCAGATCTGCCACGGAGCCGGCTCGCGTCACCAGACGCTGTCCGACCTGGTGGCCGAGGTTGAGTTCGTCAACGCCCGCGGCGAGCTGCAGACCGTGTCGGATCCGAAGCTGATCAAGACCGCGGCGGGAGCGTTCGGCTTGCTCGGGATCATCACCTCCCTGACGCTCAAGCTCGACCCGATGACGTACGCGACCTTCCAGCCGAGGACACCGCGGGTCGGCATCGCGATCCCGCCGCCCGAGGGCTACGCGGTGCCTGCCGAGGTCGACATGAGCGGCATCACCGATGCCGACCTGGCGGAAGCCCGCGCGAACTTCACCCGCCAGTGCGAGGAGTACTACTACGCGGGCTGGTTCTGGTTCCCGTACCAGAAGGACGTCTACGTCAACTGCTGGCAGAACGACGGCGCGAAGGAGGATGCGCAGCCGTTCCCGCAGGAGCACGAGAAGCGGACGAGCGAGGCCGGGCTCTTCCTGCTGGAGCTCAGCCAGAACACCGCCTTCAAGGTGCTGCCGGGACGGCAGCAGGCCGAGATCTTCGGGACGGCCGCGATGGCTGCGCTCCCGAGCGACGTGACGATCGTGACGCCCCTCATCGAGGCCCTGCACCACCAGCGGGGCATCCAGAACTTCCGCGTCGTCGATCTCGAGCTCGAGATCCCCATCCCGCGCCGCAAGGACGATCCGACGCGCGGTGATTGGACGATCGCGCAGCGCGCGTGGTGGGACGCCATCAAGCACGTCTACTCGCGCGAGGACGCGCCGATGCGCGTCGTCCTCGAGCTGCGGGTCATGGGCGGCTCGCAGGCCACCATGGCCGCCCAGCACGGAAACTTCGCAACCGCGGCGATCGAGGTCCTCACCACCCTCGCCACGCCGCCGGAGAACTGGGCGACCTTCAGGCAGGAGATCACCGACCTCTGGACCTCCTACACCGACCACCTGGGCCGCCCCCTGAACGTTCGGCCGCATTGGGCCAAGCAGTGGCAGGAAGTGAAGTTCCGCGGCATGCCGGCGGTGCCGTACCTGCGCGACGTCGCCTACGCGGATCAGATCCCGAAGTTCCGCGCCGGGCTGCACGCGATCGCGAAGCAGGGCGGCTACACGGCGCGCGATCTGCGGATGTTCTCCAACCCGCTCTACGACGACCTGTTCCGAGCCGTGTACAAGTAGCGCGGAGGGTGACCGGAAGTTCTTCGCCGAAGCTTCCTTCACTTGATGGTGAACCTCTGGTGGACACGGGTCGCCGCACCGTGGTCATCGATCGCGCGGACGGTCAGGATGTAGGTGCCGCGTCGTAGCGTCCTCTTCAGGCGAAACCTCCACCGCTCCGTGCCGGACGCGTAGGGCCTCGGCGAGAGCGATGCGGTATCGCCCGGCGAGCATGAGGTGGGCGCGGCCCAGTGGGTGAGCCGCTCGATGTCGATGTCGTCGATCTCCAGGCCGGTGGCGGCGAGGTGATCAGCCAGAACGCGGCACGCTTAAGGTGCCGCGCGGCGACCAGCGCTAGCGTCTAGGAGACGGGGTCTGCTGTAGCTCGGCTCAACGTATTTCAGCGAGAGGATTGACGACAGCGCCCCGTGCTCGATCGGCGCGCAACTCCGCTTCGAGCGTCTCGATAATCCGCCCGGCGCTCCTGCGGCCGTCCAGCGTCCGCTGGGCCGGTCGCGATCCGTACTGTCCGATGAAGGCTCTTATCAGACGTTCCGTCCGCCCGATCGGGCACGCAACTTCGTGCTGTACGTGCTCGTCGATCACGACCTGGCTGGCGCCCCTACCCGCGGGCGCAGAATGTCCCGAGAACTGTCCCGCGGCACCGCCACAAGCGCTAATCTCCAGCAGGCATGCGGAGTTCTGCTCCGCTCGCTGTCGTCTCGAAAACCGTTGTGCGTCGGAAGGCGTACCGAGGGTTCGAATCCCTCTCCCTCCTCTTTCAGAGCGGGCGCCTCCGCGCCCCCTGGACAAGCCGGCCCCCAGGTCGAGAAACGGATGGGCATGAGCGTTCGGGTAGCGCGGAGGATGCAGACGGAGTTGCTGCAGCGGCGCTCCGCGGCAGTCCGGCTGCTCGTGGCCCTGGAGCTCGCCGCCCTGATCGTGCTGGGCGGCGTCACGGTGCTGCGATTCCACGTCTGGGCGGACATCGACGAACGTCCCCACTACGACTACATCCAGAAGGTCGCCGAGCGGCAGAGGCTGCCGCGTCCTACAGACCTCGTCAGTCCGGAGGTCCAGGCGATCACCGACCGCACCTGGCCGCTTCCGAGCCCGACTGATCGGGCGAGCATCGGTCTGGCCGGCCGGAGCTATGAGGCCATCCAACCCCCGCTCTACTACGTCGCGGCCGCTCCCAGCTTCTCCGCGGTGGGCGATCACCATCAGAAGGTCTACGCCGTGCGCGCGTTCGACCTCGCGCTGCTGCTCTCGGCGGTCTTCTTGCTGTGGCGACTCGCGCGGCGCCTGGCGTCCCGCCGGGACGAGGCGCTGCTCGCGCTCGCGGTGGCCCTTCCCGTGCTGCTGTGGCCGGGCGTCGTCGTCCGGGCGGTCACCCTCGGCAACACCTCCCTCGAACTGGTGCTGGCGACCGCCTTCATGGTCGTGCTCTGGCGCGCTGACTGCGAAGGCCGTGGGAGTCTGATGGCCGGCGCCGCCGCGTTGCTCGGGCTCTGCCTGCTCACGAAGCTCTCCCTCCTGTGCCTCGTGCCCCTCTTCCTTCTCGTTCTCGTGCGGCGTCTCCGCCGCCCCGGCACGCGCGGTTCTCGGGCCGCCACCGTCGCATGGGCTGCGCTGCCCGCCCTGATGCTCGCGCCGTGGCTCGTCCTCAATCTCACGCGCTACGGCTCGCCGACCGTCGGCATCACGGGCGCGCAAGGAATCGTCGCGCCGATCGATTCCGCCGGGTTCGCGGACCGCCTGGGCGCTCTGCCGGGGCTCAACTGGCGCCTTCTCGACGGCGTGCTTCCGCAGGAATGGGTCGCGCAACTCGACGTGTGGTGGGTCCGGGCCGGCGTCGACGGGCTCGGCATCGCCCTCCTCGTCGGCGCCGTCGCCCTCCTCGTCGCGTGCCGCGGGGAATGGCGAACGTGGTTCTTGGCGACGCCCTTCGTCGCAGGCGTGCTGCTGATGAACACGACCTACGTGCTCACCGGGAACGACGCGTTCCTCCTGCGCTACATCTACCCGACGCTCGGCCCGCTCGCGCTCGGCGTGGGCCTGGCACTCGCGCGTCCGGGAATGCCCGGATCTCGCGGTGTGGCGGGGGCGGCCGCGCTCTTGCTCGTGGTCGCGCTGCTGTGGGTCGACATGGCGGGTGCCTTCTACTTCACCGACGTCGGTCGAAGGCTCGGGATCTGACGGCGCCCTCGGGCCGCGGCTCGACGCGCCCCGGCCCGGCCGGGGCGCGTCGTACCCGCCCGGCCGGGCTCACATGTCGTCGTCGAGGGACTCGCCCGGTTCGGCGTTGTGAGTCCTCGGATTCTCCTGCGTGTCCCCTACGCTCGGAATGAGCGGCATGTCCTTCCCTGGGTCGCGCCCGTCCGTGTAGCCGCCCCGGCCGGGGAAAACAGTCTCGCCCGGGCCTTTCTCGTCGGCGGTCGCGTCGCTGACGACATTGGGGTTCGGCTCGTCCTGTCCGAAGGGGGCCTGCGGCTCTTCGGTACGGATCTGCTGGACTACCTCTTCGCTCTCAGGGCGTTTTTCAGTCATTGCGTCGGGTCCTTTGGCTCGATTGCCGCCACCGGGCGGCGTTGCTCCGTCACGGGAACCACTACCCACCTGCTGCCTGCAAAGCACCTGCCCTGGCCTGAAGCAGAGAACCAAGGAGTCGCGGTGAAGCTCGAGGTGCTGTTCTTCGACGGTTGTCCCAGCCACGCGCGGCTGCTGCCGACGCTGCGCGAACTGGCCGGCGACCACGGTGCCGAGCTGGTCGTCACCCGCGTGGTGACGCCTGAGCACGCCGAGCAGGCGCGCTTCTTGGGCTCGCCCAGCGTCCAAGTCGATGGCCGCGACATCGAGCCGGGAGCCGACGCGCGCGCGGACTTCGGGATGAAGTGCCGGCTCTACCGCACCGAGGAGGGACAGTCCGGCGTACCCCCGCGCGAGTGGATCGCCCGCGCCCTTGCTGCGGCGCGATGAACGACCTCCAGGGGACGATCACCGGCGCGAGGGGCGAGCCGCCCGGCACGGCGGTCGGGTTACGCCATGGGTGCCGCGGCGGGCGGCGGCGCCGCCTGCTCCGCGGCGAGCGCTTCGAGGAAGAGCTCGACGAGTTGCGCGTCGAACTGCGTGCCCGCCCCCGCGCGCAGCTCGCGCGCGGCCACCGCCGGGCCCGGCGCGGCACGGTAGGGCCGGTCGGCGGTCATGGCCTCGTAGGCGTCGGCCACCGCGAGGATCCGTGCCTCGAGCGGGATCTCGTCGTGGGTCAGGCCCCGCGGATAGCCCGTTCCGTCGAGGCGTTCGTGATGGGCGAGCACCCACTCCCCGAGGTCGCCGACCACGCCGCCGAGCAGCCGCGCGCCGATCTCGGGATGAGCCCGCATTTCCTCCCACTCCGCGGCGTCCAGCGGCCCCGGCTTGCGCAGCACGGCGTCGGACACGCCGATCTTGCCCACGTCGTGCAGCAGCCCTGCGAGCCGCACCAGGGCGGTGCGACGGGGGGTGAAGCCGAGCGCCCGGGCCATCGTCTCGGCGTGGTGAGCGACCGTCCGCGAGTGGGTCGCGGTGCCGCAGTCGCGCACGTCGAGGGCCTCGGACAGGGCGAGCATCGTCCGCAGCGGCGAAGACTCAGCGAGCCCGTCGCCGAGCTCGAGGCGCACCATTGCCGCGAGATGTGGCCGGGAGGCGACGGAGCGGTTGCGCCCGAGCTGCTTGGCGGCGTCCAGCGCCGTGTCGGCCGCGCGCATCAGCTCGTCGGCCGCGGGATGCTCGCCGGCCGTGGCCACCCCACAGCTCGCCGTGAGCGCGTAACCGTCGGAGGCGAAGGCCAGCTCGAGCGCGTGGCGCAGGCGGTCGGCGACCGCGAGCGCCTCGGGCTCGCCGGTGCCCGGCAGCAGCACCCCGAACTCCTCGCCACCGATCCGGGCGACGGTGTCGACGTCTCGAGCGGTCGCGCTGAACGTCTCGGCGACGCGCTTGAGCACGCGGTCGCCGCCGGGATGGCCGAGCGAGTCGTTGACGTCCTTGAAACGGTCGAGATCGCAGAGCACGAGGGCGAACGGCGGCCCGCCACGCCGCATCCGTGCCAGCTCGTGCCCAACTCCCTCGTCGAAGCCCCGACGGTTGACCAGTCCGGTCAACCCGTCGGTGGTCGCGGCGCTCGCGAGGCGGTCGACGTTGGCGGAGAGCTCCTCGATCAGCTCGTCCACCCGGCGTCGCATCGCGCCCACCATGAGGCCCACCACGAGCACGGCCGCGACCGTCACGAGCCACCGCTCGGCGGCACCCGGCGGTTGCTCGTGCAGCATCAGCCCGCCGTAGGCGATCGCGACGATCGCCACCTGGGCGAGCGCAGCACGCCGCCCGAGCACGAAGAACGCGACGAGCGCCATGCCGACGTAGAAGAGCGCGTACACGCTTGTCGGCTGGTTGCTCGCGTAGATGCCCGCGGTCGTGAGCAGGCTCATACCCGCCAGCGCGGCGAAGAGAAGCGGACGCGGGGCGCGCGGCCCTGCCACCAGCAGTCCGCAGCCGATGGCGAAGGAGGCCCCGAGCACCGCGTAGATGTGCGCGTCCTCCTGCCCGGGGGGCTGAGGCAGCACCATGGAAGCTAGCCCGATCGCCGTCCCCGCGAGGTACAGCATGGCGAGGAGCCGCGTGGCGCGGTAGGGGCTGGACACGATCACCTACCTGATCGGCAAGACGCAACGAACCTTGAGCCGATCGGGTCAGAACAGCCGCAGGACCTCGAACCGCAACGCGGGCGGTGACGCCGCGGCGGGCGCCAGGCGCCGGCGCCGGCGACGTGGCCGGCGCGGAGCGTGGAAGAGCGCGATCCGCCACGGGTCGTCGAGCCACTCCAAGTGGGGGATCTCCGCGGGATCGAGGATCCGGCAGGGCTGGGCGCGACGCCACGTCTGGTGCTCGGCGAGCTGCTCGAGCCGGCGGGCGAACGGCGGCTCGAGCTCCGCGCTGAGCACGCGGTCCTCACGGAAGAAGCGCATCGGCGCGCGGAAGCCGTGAGGGTTCGGCCCGTGGGCGTCGGGGGCGCCGAGCAGGCCGGCGACGAGGGTCTCGGTCCAGCCGCGCTGCCGTTTGAGATCGCTGGCGCTGATCAGTCGGTGGGCCGGCACGGAGACCACTCGGGCGAGGCTAGCGCGGTGGCTCGGCCGCCCGCGGCGCCCCGTAGTCCAGGGCGTCGATCGTCTCGACGACGGCGTCGAGCTGATCCGCGTCGAGCGTGCGCGGCGTCCCGATCGTCGCTGCCCGCCAGTAGAGTGCGCACACCCATTCGAGCAGCTGCATCGCCCGAACGGCGGCGGCGAGATCGGGCCCGTGGGCGACCGCGCCGTGGTTGGCCATGAGTGCGGCGGTTCGCCCTGCGAGCGCGTCGAGCACGGCGTCGGCGAGCTCGGCGGAGCCGAAGGTCGCATAGGGGGCGACGCGGACCGCCCCGCCCAGCCCGAGCATCTCGTAGTGCACGCAGGGCAGCTCGTCGAGCACGAGTCCGAGGGCCGTGGCCATCGGTGCGTGGGTGTGCACCACCGCTCGTGAGCCGTAGCGGCCGTAGATTCCGAGGTGCAGCCCGAGCTCGGACGTCGGGGCCAGCTCCCCGGCGACGTGATCGCCGTCGAGCCCGACCACCGCGATGTCGGCCGCCTCGAGCTCGGCGAGCACCGCACCCGTGGGGGTCACCGCCACCCGATCCTCCGTGCGCAGGCTCAGGTTCCCCGACGTGCCGATCACCAGGCCGGCGGCCGCCAGCTCGTGCCCGGCGGCCGCGACGGCTTCGCGCTCGCACGCCATGACGCCCCGGCTCACCGGGCGCCGACCGTGGAGCGCGCGCTCGCGACGCATGCGTCGACGAGCGCCTCCGGCGAGATGCGGAAGAGCGCGGGCTCGCCGCCGGGCGCGCGCCGTACGCCGACGCCGACGCGGGCGAGGTGCATCGCCCCGAGCATCTGCGTCCACACGAGGTTCGCCGTGAGCTCGGGGTCCGCGACGGAGAACGCGCCGTCCTGTCCCCCGGCGCGAATCACGTCGGCGACCGGCCCCAGGCAGCCGGCCATCCCGTCGCCGAGCTCGCCCCACACCTCGTCGGAGACCAGGGCTGCCAGCTCGCGCGCCGGGCGGCGCATGAGGCGGATCTGCCCGTCGAGGAACGCGGGGTAGCGGCGGCAGAAGCCGGTGTAGGCCTCGACGAGCCGCTCGAGCTGCGCGCCGGGCTCCGTCTCGGCGGCGACCGCGACGTCCATCAGCGTCGCCAGCTCGGCGAGGTAGCCCGCGACGGTGAGCACGACGAGCTCCTCCTTGCCCGTGAACTCGCGGTAGATCAGCCCGCGCGCGATGCCGACGGCCCGGGCGATCTCCTCCACGGGCGCTTCGGCGGTGCCGCGGGCGTCGAAGATCGTCCGGCACGCCGAGACGAGCTCGCGGCGGCGGGCCTCTCTGAGCGTCGGCGAGGGGGCGGGCACCGGTACCGAGCCTACCGGCTGTTCAAGGCGATTGACAGTCGTTCTCAACCGGTATGCTTGCGCGGTGTGGGCACGTCGCCGTGTGAGGGAAACGAGGCGCTGATGGTCGAGCGGGCGGCCGCGCCGAAGATCCCCATGCTCCGCAGGCGCCTGCTGCAGGCGGCGCGCGCGATGACCACGCCCCTGCTACCCGACGACTACATCGGTCTGCTCGACCCTCGCTGGTCGACGCGCGAGGCGACGGGCTCGATCGTCCGCGTCGTGCCCGAGACCGACGATGCGGCGACCGTCGTCATCAGGCCGAGCCACCAGTGGACGGCGCACAAGCCGGGCCAGTACCTGCGGGTCGGCGCGGAGATCGACGGGAGGCGTCACTGGCGCGCGTACTCGATCACCTCCGATCCGGATCACCCGGAGCAGCTCGTCTCGATCACGATCAAGCGCGTCGCAGAGGGGTTGATGTCGCCTTGGTTCGTGCGGCACGCCAAGCCGGGCACCCTGGTCTTCCTCGGCGAGGTCGAGGGGACGTTCGGCCTCCCGGATCCGCTGCCGGCCAAGATCCTGGGCATCTCCGCCGGGAGCGGCATCACCCCGTTGATGTCGATGCTGCGCGAGCTCGATCGGCGCAACGGTCTGGACGACGTGGTCCACATCCACTCCGTCCGCACTGCCGACCGCTTCATCTTCGGTGACATGCTCCGCGAGCTCGCCGCGCGCCGCCCGGGGTACACCCTGCACGAGCGCCTCACCGGCGAGCACGGGCGCATCACGCCGGACGAGCTCGACGACCTCGTCGCAGACTGGCGCGAGCGCGAGACGTTCCTCTCCGGCCCGCGCGAGATGATCAACGCGCTCGAGGCGCACTACCTCGAGAACGGCAGCGAGGACAGCGTCCTGCACGTCGAGCGCTTCCAGCCGGTCATCGGCACGGGCAACGCGAGTGTCGGCACGGGCGGCACGGTCTTCTTCCGCGTCCAAGACGTCGAGGCCGCGTGCGAGGTCGGCGTCTCGATCCTCGTCGGCGGCGAGCGGGCCGGTGCGCTGCTGCCCTACGGTTGTCGCATGGGCATCTGCCACACCTGCGTCGGGAGGCTGCGCGCCGGTCAGGTTCGCGATCTGCGCACCGGAGAGCTCTTCACCGACGAGGGCCAGACCATCCGGACCTGCATCAACGCCCCCGAGGGCCCCATCGAGATCGAACTCTGAAGGGAGCCCGCGTGACCACTGCCACCGCCCCCACAGACCACCCCGGCTGACCGCCGAGCAGATCGAGGAGATCGGCGTCGCCTTCCAGGCCATCGGAGACGAGGTCCGCGCCGATCTGGGCGAGTCCGACGCGATCTACATCCGCTCGCTGATCGAATTCCACCGTCGTCTGGCCGCGCTCTCGCGGATCGCCCTCATGGCTTCGCGCTATCCGCCGGCGTGGCTGCTCGGAACCGCCGGCCTGTCCGTGGCGAAGATCCTCGAGAACATGGAGATCGGGCACAACGTCCTCCACGGCCAGTGGGACTGGATGAACGACCCGAACATCCACTCCTCGTCGTGGGACTGGGACACCGCCTCGACGTCCGTGGCCTGGAAGCACTCGCACAACTACCTGCACCACACGTACACGAACGTCGTCGGCAAGGACAAGGATCTCGGCTACCAGATCATGCGCGTCGACCCCAAGCAGCCGTGGTCGCCGTTCTTCTTGGCCCAGCCCGCGATCAACGTGCTGCTGATGGTGATCTTCGAGTGGGGCGTCGCCTTCCACGACCTCGACTTCGAGGAGATCCTCAAGGGCAGGAAGGACAAGAAGATCCTCAAAGAGGAGCTCAAGGGCATCGCCCAGAAGGCTCGCCGCCAGATCGTCAAGGACTACATCGTGTTCCCGGCGCTCTCGGGCCGCAAGGGCTTCAAGCGCACCCTGCAGGCGAACCTGACCGCGAACATCGTGCGGAACGTCTGGGCCAACGCGATCATCTTCTGCGGCCACTTCCCCGATCAGGCGTACACCTTCACCGAGGAGGAGGCCGCCACGGAGAGCCGAGGCGCCTGGTACGTCCGCCAGTTGCTCGGCGCGGTGAACATCGAGGGCTCGGACACGTTCCACCTGATGAGCGGCAACCTCAGCTACCAGGTCGAGCATCACCTCTACCCAGACATGCCGAGCTCCCGCTACAAGCAGATCGCCCCGAAGGTCAAGGCCGTCTGCGAGAAGTACGGGCTCCCGTACAACACGGGCCCGTTCGCCAAGCAGTGGCTCATGGTGCAGCGCACGATCGTGCGCCTCGCCCTGCCGGGCGGCAAGGAGCGGCCGAAGGCGCCCCCCTACGTCGCTCCGCCCGCGGTGGAGGCGGTGCGCCCGACCGCCCCGGCCATGGGCGGCCCTGTCCCGGCGTTCCCGTAACGCCTGAGGACGGAAGCTAGTCTCGAGCACGTGGACCGTGACGACGAGCACCGTCGCTCGCCCGCCGAGAAGGTGGTCGCGGGCTCGCTGATCGACCGCACCGGCGTGGGCAAGCCGCTCTCGGAGCGCACGCTGCAGCGCCAGCGCACGGTCGAGAGTTACCTGCGCGGCGAGGCGATCCCCCGCTACATGCAGCGCGCCGCGGAGATCGACCGCGGCCAGCGTGAGCACCGCCGCCGCCTGGCCGCCGCCTACCACCGCCTCCGGGAGGACTGCGGCAGCGACACCGAGCGCTTCGCCCGCGCGTGGACGGTCCGCGCGCGGACGTGGGATCTCTCCGCGCTCAACGCCCTCATCCGCCAGCACAACGAGTGGTACCCCGTCGAGCGCGACCTGCCGATGGACCCCCGCACCGGCGACTACGTGCTCGTCCACGGACGCTCGTACAAGCGCGAGCTTCTCGGGCCCGAGTGGATCCTCACGCAGTTTCCGGCGTCCTGACTGGCGGCAATGCGCGGGCGAGGAGCCCAAGACGGCGAGCAGCCATGGTTCCCGGGACGCCAGCGCAGGGCGGGTGCGCCGACGGCCGCCGGCACGGCCGTCGGCGTCCGTTCTCTAACCTGCGTCCATGCGCAAGCTCATGACCTCCCTCTGCGTCATCGCCGGGATGGGCGCGGGTGCGACCGCCCTCGCCGGCTGCGGCGGCGACGAGGTCGCGGGGCTCGACGTCGCCAAGGCGGCCGCGGCCACCGCCGACAAGGGCACCGCTCGCATCGCGGTGAAGATCAGGGTGGAGGGTGCGGGCCTGCCGTTGCCCGTCGACCTTGACGCCAAGGGGATCACGGCCCTGGGCGCTCCCAAGGGCAGGCTCACGTTCGATCTGGCGCCGCTGCTGGGCATGGCGGGTGCGCCGAAGGGCACCCCGGGAGACCTCGAGGTGCGCTTCGACGGCGGGACGCTGTACGCCAGGCCGCCCGCGCTCGACGAGCTCAAGATCCCGAATGGCAAGCGCTGGGTCTCGCTCCGGCTGCCGAAGCTCGCGTCGGCGCTCGGGCTGCCGACCCGGGGGCTCGGCAAGCTCTTCACGCTCGAGCCTGCCGCGCAACTGCGCGCGCTGAAGGCGGCCAAGGGCCTCAAGGAGGTCGGCAAGGAGGACGTGGGCGGCGCCGAGACCACGCACTACCGGGGCACGTTCAAGCTCACCGACTTCGTCGCGACGCTGCCTCCGGCCGAGCGTGCGGAGGTCGAGCGGGCGATCAAGGAGCTCGAGCGGCTGGGCGGGGACAGCGGCGCGGGCCTCGACGATCCTGTCCCCGCCGACCTCTGGGTCGACGAGGAGGGCGTGACCCGCAAGCTGCTGTCCACGGCCAGGCTTCCTGGCCAGAACGGCCAGCCGGGCGGGACGATCAAGCAGAGCTACGTGCTCAGCGACTTCGGCGTTGCGCTCGACGCGTCGCCGCCGGCCGCGGGCGAGACCTACGACGCGACGGCCGCGCTCGCCGGGCTGCTGAAGCAGGTCTCGACGTCGGGTGGCGGGAGCGCGCAGACGCCGACGCCATAGGCGGCGACGTCCGTGTCACAGTCGTCCTCGTGAGTGACCGGGTGGGGCGCACGGCGCAGTACGACGTCTTCGCTGACGAGTTCCGCCGCCACGCAGTGGACGGGTTCTACAACGCCCACTGCGACCGGCCGGCGTGCCTGGCCCTGCTCGGAGTCGTCGCCGGGCGGCACGTGCTGGACGCCGCGTGCGGCCCGGGGCTCTACGCCGAGGAGCTGGTGGCCCGCGGTGCGCAGGTGACGGGGTTCGACCAGAGCCCGCGCATGGTGGAGATCTGCTCTGAACGAGTGCCCGCTGGCGACTTCCGCGTCCACGACCTCGGCGACCCCCTGGACTGGTTGGGTGACTGTTCGGTGGACCTGGCGTTGCTCGCGCTGGCCATCGAGTACGTCGACGACCGCGTGCAAGCCCTCCGGGAGCTGCGCAGGGTGCTGCGTCCCGGCGGTGCGCTCGTGCTGTCCCGGCAGCATCCGACGGCGGACTGGCTGCGCCATGGCGGCAGCTACTTCGACGTGCGGGTGATCGAAGAGGTCTGGAGCAAGGGGTGGGCGGTGCGCTACTGGTTGGCGCCGCTGCAGCAGACGTGCGAGGAGCTCTTCCAGGCCGGCTTTCTGATCGAGCGTCTGCTCGAGCCCACGCCCTCCCCGGAGGCGGCTGCCCTCGACCCGGAGCGCCACCGGCGACTGTCTCGAGAGCCGATGGGATTCCTCGCCCTCCGGGCCGTGCGCCGGGATTGAGGACTGCTACCGAGTCGTCGCCGTCAGGCGAGCACGCCCTCGAGGTAGGGCCCCAGCAGCGTCGCGACGGAGTCGGCGCCCATGCCCGGCGGGGCGCTGGGCAGCGTGGCGCAGCTGATGGCCAGGCGCACGACGCACTCGGCCAGCAGGCGCGCCTGCTCGGGCGCCATGGGCGCCCAGGCCTGGTCGAGGAAGGCGGCGAGGCGTTCCGTCGCGTGCCCGAGGACCGGCCGGCCCTGTGTCGTGACGAGCGGCAGCAGCTCGTCGCTGCTCTTCCCCGAGACGATGGAGCGCACGAGCGGGTCGTCGGCGGCCGCGGTGAGGAAGACGTCGAAGGCAGCCGAGAGGGCGCGGGCCGGCTCGTCGAGATGAGCCTGCACCGCCGCCTCGACGGCCTCGAGGAAGCAGTCGACCTCGCGCAACACGTAGGCCTGCGCGAACTCCTCGCGTGAGCCGAACGCCTTGTACAGCGTCTGCCGGCTCACGCCGGCCGCACGGGCGACCTCCGCCATCGTCACCGTCGCCCACTCGCGGGTGGTCAACTGCTCGCGCATCGCATCGAGCAGCGTGCTGCGCAGCAGCTCCCGGGCGGCGACGGCGTAGGGGACGGGCGCCTCGGCCATGTGCGGCACCCGGACTCTAGGCCGCGGGCTCGAAGTCCGGCTTGCTCTCCACGCCGCAGTCCGGACACGGCCAGTCGTCCGGAACCGCGCTCCACCCCGTCCCCGGCGGGAAGCCCTCGCGCGGATTGCCCTGCTCCTCGTCGTAGGTGAAGCCGCACTCCGGGCAGCGAAAAGCGCTCACGCGACGAGCCCCGCGGTGTTGTTCTCGCCCCCGTAGCGGCGCAGCACCCGCTCGCGCCGGCGCGGGTGGATGTTCGCCCGGGTGACGTCGCCGTCGTAATGGTCCAGGACACGGGGGTCCATCACGCGCCGCCACAGCGGCGGCACCACCGCCAGCACGATCATCGTCGCGTAGCCCGACGGCAGCTCGGGCGCCTCGTCGAAGTGGCGCAGCGCCTGGAAGCGGCGCAGCGGGTGCGCGTGGTGGTCGGAGTGGCGCTGCAGGTGATAGAGCAGGACGTTGGAGGACACCCTGTTCGAGTTCCACGAATGCCGGGGCTCCGTCCGCACGTAGCGGCCGTCCTCGCGCTTGTCCCGCAGCAGGCCGTAGTGCTCGAGGTAGTTGACGACCTCGAGCAGCGAGAAGCCGAAGACCGCCTGGACGAGCAGCCACGGCAGGACGGCCACGCCGAAGGTCGCGGTGAGCGCGCCGAAGAGCACGACCGTCATCGCCCAGGCGTTGAGGATGTCGTTCTTGATGGTCCAGGGGGAGGAGCCCCCGCGGCGCAGACGCTCGGCCTCGAGCTCCCAGCTCGACTTGAGCGAGCCCGTCACCGTACGCGGGAGGAACGCCCAGAAGCTCTCGCCCATCCGTGAGCTCGCGGGATCCTCCGGAGTGGCGACGCGGACGTGGTGGCCCCGGTTGTGTTCGATGAAGAAGTGGCCGTAGCCCGACTGGGCCAGCGCGACCTTGCTCAGCCAGCGCTCCACGCTCGCGCGCTTGTGGCCGAGCTCGTGCGCCGTGTTGATCGCGATGCCGCACACGCAGCCGACGGTCAGTGCGAGGCCGAGCGACTCCACGGCGGACAGCCCGCCGCCCGCCCACAGCCAGCAGGCCACCACGAGCGACGTGTACTGCAGCGGCAGGTAGAGGTACGTGCACCAGCGGTAGTAGCGGTCCTGCTCGAGCCACTGCACGACGGAGTCCGGCGGGTTCTTGGCGTCGTCGCCCACCAGGTGGTCGAGGAAGGGCATGACGCCGAACACGAACAGCGGGCCGAAGAACCAGAAGACCCCGAGGCCGGTGACTTCCACGAGACCCCAGGCGATGAACGGCAGCGTGGGTACCAGGAGGCCCAGCAGCCAGGCGTAGCGCTTGGAGTCGGTCCAGCGGGCGGGCGTCAGCTCGGGTACGCCGCCGTGCACCGCTTCCGTCGTCGTCATCTGGACACCGTAGCCCGTCTTGTCCACCGATACAACAGCGACGGAGAAATGTTTGACACCGCGTCAGCTCGACAGCGGCGGGAGCTACATCCCGACGGTGCGGCGGAAGAGCACCAGGCAGATCACCGCGATGATGCCCGACAGCACCGGGATGCCGAGGCCAAAACCGCCGACGATCGCCAGCACCAGGCCGACCACGGCGATCACGCCGAAGGTGCCGCCCGCGGCGGCCAGGCGGAAGGCGCGGGCTTCACGGTCCTTGCGGGAGACGCGCTTGGGAGAACGGGGCTCGAGGCTGGTCACGCGGACATCGTCGCACGCGCCGGGGTGGTGCGGTCGGTTGTCGCCCAGGCGGCCAGCCCGACGAGCGCGGCGACGAGCGCGACGGCACCCCAGGTGCCCAGCACGTCGGCCACGAGATGGGAGGCGACGAACGCCGCGACGTAGAGCCCGACGAGCGCCGCGGCCACGCCTGCGCCGGCCCTCTCGCGCCAGCGCAGCGCGCACCAGCCGGCGCCCGCGAGCAACACCACGCCACCGAGCGGACGGACGCCGGTCGCCTGCGCGACGCCGAAGCCGAGCACCAGCGAGCCGGCGGCCACGGGCCAGGTGGGGAGGTTGCGCATGGCTTCCAGGGTAGGGCGCCGGGCTTCGCGCCCCGCCGGGGTCGGGCCTGCCCGCCCTCCGGGGCGAGGCGACCGCGCGCGCGTCGGCGCTAGCGTCCGCGCGATGAGCCCGTTCGACGATCCCGAGACCCTCGAGCGCTTCGCCCGGCTCGCGGTCGGCTTCGCCGCCAACGTCCAGCCCGGCCAGCTCGTACAGGTCAAGTCGGAGATCGGCAAGGAGGCATTGACCCGCGCGGTCGCCGCCGAGGCCTACCGCACGGGAGCGAAGTACGTCGACGTGGAGTACTTCGACCTGCACGTCAAGCGCGCCCGCCTCGAGCATGCGGCGCAGGAGACGCTCGACTGGGTGCCGGACTGGCTCGGAGCGAAGCTCCTGGCGCTCTCCGACGCCCACGCCGCACGCATCGCGCTCAGCGGTCCGGCCGCACCTCGCCTGCTCGAGGGCATCGATCCCGCGCGCTCGGGCAAGGACCAGCTCCCGGCCCTGAAGGAGACGGGCCCGGTGGTCAACGCGCGGACGACGAACTGGACGATTCTGCCCTGTCCGACGCGCCCTTGGGCCGAGGAGGTCCACCCGGGGCTCGAGCCCGACGCCGCGTGGGCGCGGCTCGGCGAGCAGCTGCTGCACGTCTGCCGCCTCGACGAGGACGATCCCGTCGCGGCCTGGCGCGAGCGCGCCGCGGTCCTGGTCGGCGCCGCCGCGCGCCTGACCGAGCGCCGCTTCGAGGCGGTTCGCTTCCGCGGCGAGGGCACCGACCTGCGGGTCGGCCTGCTGCCCACCTCCACCTGGCTGGCGGCGCAGTTCACGACCATCGACGGCCTCGCCCACATGCCGAACCTCCCGAGCGAGGAGATCTTCTGCTCCCCTGACCCCGAACGGGTGGACGGCGTGGTGCGGGCCACGAAGCCGCTCGTGCTCGGCGGCAGCGTCATCCGCGGCCTCGAGGTGGAGTTCTCCGGCGGCGTGGCCGTTCGCATCGATGCCGAGGAGGGCGCCGACGTGCTGCGGGGCTACGCCGCCAAGGACGCGGGAGCGGCGCGCCTCGGCGAGGTCGCCCTCGTCGACGGCGATGGCCGTATCGGCAGGCTCGACACGGTCTTCTACGACACGCTGCTCGACGAGAACGCCGCAAGCCACATCGCCCTGGGCAACGCGTACAGCTTCGGCGCCGGCAAGGCCGATCAGGACCGGCTGAACCGCTCGGCGATCCACGTCGACTTCATGATCGGCTCCGACGCCATGGAGGTCGACGGCCTGGCCGCCGCGGGCGGGGAGACGTCCGTCCTGCGCGGAGGGGCCTGGCAGCTGTAGGACCATCGTCGAGGGCGGATGGTGCGCCCGAGGTGGTTTCCGGCGGGTGCGCGAATATTTCGACCGGCTCCGACTGGCGCCGGTGCGCTGCGACACGCCGACGGATCCGAGAGCCGTGGCCCGCGGAACCCGACTGAGCTAGGCTTGGTCACTCGCAGGACCCCAGGAGAGGTGCCAGAGCGGCTGAATGGGCACGACTGGAAATCGTGTGTGCGTTTGCGCGTACCGAGGGTTCGAATCCCTCTCTCTCCGCCTGGCGTCCTGTCAGAACGGCTCTCAAAAAGAGGCGGGACGGGCAGGCCTTCTGGCGCCGTCCGTGGAGGCGGCGTTGTGCGGATGGGCCGCTACTGCGGCGCCCCCGCGCCACCGGTGTCCGTGGCTCGAGAGGCACCATGCGAACCACCCCCTCACCACGGTGAGCGTGGCCGCCAGTTGCTCTCGGCCTCGCCGTTGCGCGTCTCAGGAGCGGCACGTTCTCTTCGGCTTCCACCGTCGCGTGCGAGGTCTGAACAGAGCGCCCGCACATCAGCCACGGCCTCGAAGGGAGTCACCGTGGATGGTCCAGGCGTGGTAGGCGTCGTGGACCGTGACGGGTGTGCGTGAGGGGCGCCGTCCCCGGAGGGTAAGGCGCCCGTCACGTTGCTGCACCTGCTAGTTGTCGGGGGAACCCTCGTCCGGAGCCTCGGCGGGGGTTTCGGCGGGGGATTCGTTGGGGGCCGGGGCTTTGGTGGGGGCCGGGGCGTCCGGGTCGCTCGCGGCGGGGGAGGGCTCGCCCGGGGTGGGCGATTCTTTGGAACTCTCGTCGGTCATCCTGGGCTTCTCCTCGGGTTGGGTGGTGAGGGCGAGCCTACCTCACGAAACCGCAGCGGCGCCTGCCGCGTAAACCCCGCCCCGGCGCACTCGTGCGACGCTTGGACGACGGGGCGCGCGGCTTCGTCGAAGCAGCTGTTCCGCTTCGTCCTGGCGCGGGCCGCAACGCATAGAGTCGCCGTGTGTCGACGGTCGAGGAGTACGTCGAGGAACTGACCCCCGGCCAGCGCGAGCAGTTCGAGCGCGTGCGCGCGATCGTCAGGCGGCTCGTGCCCGACGCCGAGGAGACGATCAGCTACCGGATCCCGACGTTCAAGCACCGCGGCAAGTACCTCATCTACTTCGCCGCCTTCCAGAACCACATGAGCGTGTACCCGACCGTCGGCGCCGTCGAGGCCACGCCGGGCACCAAGGGCACGTTTCGCTTCACCGAGGACAAGCCGGTCCCGCAGGACGTCGTGGTGGATATCGTGACCCACCGGCTCGCCCAGATCGACCGCCGCCGATGATCGGGACGCGCGTGGTGATTTGGCGTCCTCGGCGACGACGGCACCGGCTCGGCGGCGCTCGTCGCTGCGGCCAGGTGCTTGGTGTACCGGTCACGCGGCGGCAAGCTCCACCGCGATCCGCGCGCGAGGAGTGATGCGCTCGAAGCATCGTCACCCTGCCGGGCATCGGATCGACTCTGCGATGTTCTCGCTGCTGCTCAAAAGAGCTGTCAGCCGACGCTGATGTCCTGAGCGGCAGTGCAGGCGCCCGTCTCAGGCGTCGGCGACTCTTCTGCTGGTCATGACGCCTTGTCCAGGTAGGCCTTGACGAGTCGCTTAGGCGCCCGTGCCAGCCAGGCTTCGACGATCACCTCTCCGAGGTCCGCGACGGTGATCGGGTCGAGCCGCACCAGGATCGCCGGGTAGCCATCGAAGTGGGGGGTGGTGAAGAAGACGCTCTCGCCGCTGGCGAGGAATGCCTCCTTTGCGCCCAGGTGCTCCACGCGGGCGCCGAGGATGGGCCCGTCGGGTGCCTCGCCGCCGAGGGCCTCCAGGTCCGCTCGGCGAAGTGGGCGCTCCCACACGAAGAGCTTGTCCTTGACCAGCCATTGACGCAGCTCGCGCGAGGTTCGCTCGCTGGTCTCGGGCAGCGTGAGCGCGCGCTGACGCACATTCTCCCAGTTGGCCACGGCGACACGGTCGCACACCGAGAGAGTCGTCGGCTTCATCTTCGGCCACCTCCTCGGCTTCGAACTGCTGCCACGGTTGAAGCACGTCGGCTCAGCCCGTCTGTACCGAGCACCGCTTGATGAGGCGTTCGACCCTGGTGTCGAGGCGTTCGAACGCGGACGCTCGTGTTCGCGGTAGACCCGGCCGAAGCCGCGCAGCGGCGTCGAGCTCGCCGGCGGCGGCCGCCGCCGCGACGCCGCCCAGCCGGCGCAGCTTCCCCCTGCAGCCCGGTGACGCGCTCCGCGTCGAGCGACGCGAGCAGCGCATCCCGCGCCGGCCACGCGTGGCGAACCTCGCCCGCGAGCTTGAAGCCATGCAGGCCTTCGAAGCGCGCCTGCAGCGGGCCGAGCACCGGGTCGCGCCGCCGAGCGCCGTCCACGCCGCACCGTCGGCGGCCGACCGCCGCGGGGTCCTCCTCGCCGTGAGCCTTCCCGGCCACGGGACCGTCGCGCTCTGCCTGGCGGAGCTCCACGCCCACGGGACCGCCCGTGTCCGTCGAGCAACGCCAGGCGCAGGACGTCGTCGTCGCCGGCCTCGACGGGTCCGAAGCCGACGCCGATGGCTTGGCGCAGGTCGAACGGCCCGCACGGCTCGAGCGTCAGCGACGGCACGCCTCGAACGCCGGTCCGAACGAGCGCGGATCGCTCTGATGCTCAAAGGCCTTCGGCGTCATTCCGGCGCGTCGACGGCCAGGACGATGTGCCGACGTGAGACCGCGAGAAACGCGTGGTGCTCGGAGCCCCCGCCGTCGAGGCGCTCCACGGTCACGTCGGTCAACGGGATGAAGTCGCGCTCGTTGGCGTTCAGGAGGTCTGACATGCGCGAGCGGTAGCCGTCGCGGGCCAGCGTCACCAGACCCCACACACGGTGGCTTTCGGTCTCGAGGACGACGCGTTCCTGGCGATGCTGACCCTGGTCCATTCCCACATCCTCGCGCACGAGGCGGCGGGAGAGCCGTGCGCGCGATCTGCGAGCTACCCCCGGCCTGTACGAGACGCGATCTCGAGACCAGGAGATTCGCTTGTTCGCCCGATTGACCATCGCGGCGGCGGTCACCGCCACGGCGGTGGCGCTTGCTCTCGCCGGGCCCGCGGCTGCCGCCTTCGCGCCGGCCCGCCACCGCGCCGCTCTATCCGGCGGCGGTCTCCGGCCGTAGCGGCCGCGCGTACCCCGGCCGGCGCCCGGATGAGTGCGCACGGGTAGCGTCCGTCGGACACCGATGTCCGCGTTCTCGCCCGTCCGAACCCGCCGCACCTTCGAGGAGGCGGTGGAGCAGATCGCCGAGCGCATCTCGCTCGGCGAGCTCGCTCCCGGCGACCAGCTGCCGTCCGAGCGGACGCTCGCACAGCAGATGGAGATCTCACGCCCGACGGTGCGCGAGGCGCTCAAGGTGCTCGCCGACTCGGGAGTCATCGAGGTTCGCCCGGGCTCGGGTGGTGGCGCGTTCGTCCGCAGCGAGTTCGTGCCCCGCGAGGTCCTGCGGCGCGCCGCCGTGCGCATCGGCGAGGTCGGCGGTGTGCTGGAAGCGCGGCGCCTGCTCGAGCCGCGGGTCGCGCAGCTCGCGGCGCTTCACGGGCGCGAAGCGGACTTCACCGCGATGCAGCGCACGATCGAGCGGCAGGCGGCGATCGCCCACGCACCCGAGCGCTTCGCGGCCAACGAGGACCGCTTCCTCGCCCTCGATGTGCAGTTCCACATCGGGATCGCCCGCGCCACGGGGAACGCGACGATCGTCGGGCTCGTGCGCTCGCTGCTGCGCCAGCTCGAGATCGCGCGCGACATGGCGCTCCACGTGCCCCGCTCCGTCGAGCGCTCGCTGGAGATCCACCAGGAGACGCTCGACGCGATCCGCTCGGGGGACATGCGCCGCGTCGACGAGATCATGGACGTCCACCTGGCGCAGCTCGAGGGAACCTGGGAGGAGGAGAGCGGCCGCTCCCTCGTGCGAGCGATCCCGGACTTCCTCAAGCCCGTGGCGGCGCGGGGCGCCAATCGCCGCTGACGCGGGGTCGGTGCGCTCGTCCGTCGAGCGGATCGCGGTGTGCACCAGGTCTGGTAAGGTAAGCTGACCAAGACCTTCCCGGGGGAGAACCGCATGGCTGTCGCCGCCGCACCGCCGCCCGCCGTATCCTTGGACGACAAGTACCTGCTCCGCGAAGGTCGCATCTTTCTCTCGGGCGTCCAGGCGCTCGTGCGCGTGCCGCTGGACCAGCAGCGAGCAGACCACGCGGCCGGCCTGCACACCGGGACGTTCATCTCGGGCTATCAGGGCTCGCCGCTCGGCACGTTCGACCAGGAGCTGCTGCGCATCCGCGGGCTCTGGGCGGAGCACGAGCTCCACCTCCAGCCCGCGGTCAACGAGGAGCTCGGCGCCACCGCCGTCTGGGGCTCGCAGCTCGCGGCCGGCATGAAAGGCGCGAAGGTCGACGGCGTGGTCGGGCTCTGGTACGGCAAGAACCCGGGCCTCGACCGCGCGGCCGACGCGATCCGCCACGCGAACCTGTGCGGCGTCGGGCCGACGGGCGGTGCGGTCGCGCTCGTCGGCGACGATCCCGGGTGCAAGTCCTCCACGCTGCCCAGCGCGAGCGAGGCGATGCTCGCGTCCCTGCTGCTGCCGACGTTGTGGCCGGGCAACGTGCAGGAGGTGCTCGACCTCGGGCGTCACGCCGTCGCGCTCTCGCGTGCGAGCGGCCTGTGGACGGGCTTCAAGATCGTCACGAACGTCGCCGACGCGGCGGGCACGGCGGAGGTCTCCCCGGAGCGCGTCACCCCGGTGATCCCGGAGGTCCTGCGCAGCGGGCGCCGCTACGTCCACCGGCCGAACCCGGTGATGCTCGCGCCGGACTCCCTGATCTCCGAGCGCAACCTCTTCGACGTCCGCCTCGAGATCGCGCGCGCCTACTCGAGGATCAACGCGCTCAACCGCGTGACCGTCGACGGGCCGGGCGCCTGGCTCGGAGTGGCAGCGGCGGGCAAGACGTACGCGGACCTCATCCAGGCCTTCGCGGACCTCGGCCTCGACGACCTGTCCCTCAAGGCCGCGGGCATCCGCGTCCTGAAGCTCGGGATGGTCTGGCCGCTGGAGGAGGCGACCGTCCGTGAATGGGCCCAGGGGCTGCAGGAGCTGCTCGTCGTCGAGGACAAGCTGCCGTTCCTCGAGACCGCCGTCAAGGACGTGCTCTACGGCGTCAGCGAGCCGCCGCGGGTCGTCGGCAAGCTCGACGAGGAGGGCCGCGTGCTGCTTCCCGCCGAGGGAGAGCTCGACGCGGACCTCATCGCTCGCGCGATCGCCTCGCGCCTGCGCCTGCGCGACATCCGCGTGGAGTCCGTCGTCGCCCGCATGGCCAAGCTCGAGGAGGCCCAGCGGGCGAAGCTCGTGCCGCTGCCCGTCGTGCGCACGCCGTTCTTCTGCTCGGGCTGCCCGCACAACTCCTCGACGGTCGCCGCCGACGACGCCCTGGTCGGCGCCGGCATCGGCTGCCACACGATGGTGCTGCTCAACCGCGACGGCCGCGGCATGATCACCGGCATCACCCAGATGGGCGGGGAAGGCGCGCAGTGGATCGGCATGTCACCGTTCCTCGAGGAGCAGCACTTCGTCCAGAACCTCGGGGACGGCACGTTCCACCACTCGGGCTCGCTCGCGGTGCGGGCGTCGATCGCGGCGGGCACCAACGTCACCTACAAGCTCCTGGCCAACGGCAGCGTGGCGATGACGGGCGCGCAGAGGATCCAGGGCGGCATGAGCGTCGCCGAGCTCACGCACTGGTTCGCCCTGGAAGGGGTCAAGCAGGTTGTCGTGACGACGGAGGATCCCGCGCGCTACGACGGCGTCGAGCTCTCACCGATCGCCACGGTGCGTCCGCGCGAGCACATGCTGCAGGTGCAGCAGGAGCTCGCGGGGGTCCCAGGCACCACCGTGCTCATCCACGACCAGGCGTGCGCGGCGGAGAACCGGCGCCTGCGCAAGCGCGGCAAGCTCGAGGAGCCCAGGAAGCGCGCGGTCATCAACGAGCGCGTCTGCGAGGGCTGCGGCGACTGCGGGTCGAAGAGCTCGTGCCTCAGCGTGCAGCCCGTCGAGACGGAGTTCGGGCGCAAGACACAGATCCACCAGGCGTCGTGCAACAAGGACTTCTCCTGCCTGGAAGGCGACTGCCCGTCGTTTCTCACGGTCATCCCCGGCAAGGCCCGCGAGCACGTGATTCCCGCGCCGCCCCCGGATCTGCACGAGCCGGAGATGCTCGTCGACCCGACGGATTTCACCCTGCGGATGATCGGCATCGGCGGCACGGGAGTCGTGACGGTCTCACAGATCCTCTCGATGGCCGCCCACCTCGAGGGCAAGCACGCGTGGGGGCTCGACCAGACCGGCCTGTCGCAGAAGGGCGGCCCGGTCGTCTCCGACGTCCGCCTCTCGACGGAGCCGATCGCCGGGACGAACAAGGCGAGCGCCGCGCACGTCGACCTCTACCTCGGACTCGATCTGCTCGGCGCGGCGAACCCGAGGAACCTGCGAACCGCGGACCCGGCGCGCACGATCGCGGTCGTCTCCACCGGCGCGGTGCCCACGGGCAAGATGGTCGTCGATCCCACGGTCGGGTTTCCCGCGCTCGAGGACGCGTTCGCGGCGATCAACGGCCGGACGCGCGCAGCGGACAACGTGTTCCTCGACGCGCAGCGCCTGAGCGAGCGGCTCTTCGGCGATCACCTGCCGGCGAACATGATCGCGCTGGGCGCGGCGTTCCAGCGCGGTGCGCTGCCCGTCGCGGCCGGCTCGATGGAGGCGGCGATCCGCCTCGACGCCACCGCGGTGGAGAAGAGCCTCACGGCGTTCGCGTGGGGCCGGGCGTGCGTCGCGGCGCCCGACGCGGTCGCGGCGCTCGAGGGCGTCGCCGGCCGGCTCGTCGCGGAGCCGCTGTCCGCGGAGGGCCGGGCGCTCATCGCCCGCGTCGGGGCCCCCGAGGGCTCCGAGCTCCGGCGGCTGCTCGAGCTGCGCGTGCCCGAGCTCATCGCCTACCAGAGCGCGGAGTACGCCGCGCGCTACGTCGCCTTCGTCGGCGAGGTGCTCGAGGCCGAGCGGCGACTCGGCGGCGCCGACGACGGCGCGCTCGCGATCACCGAGGCGGTCGCCCGCATGCACTTCAAGCTGCTGGCCTACAAGGACGAGTACGAGGTTGCGAGGCTGCACCTCGATGCGCTCGAGAAGATCCGGGCCGAGCACGGGGAGGAGGCGGAGCTTCGCTTCCGTCTCCAGCCCCCGGTGCTGCGGGCGCTCGGGATGCACCGCAAGCTCGAGCTGGGGGAGTGGTTCGTGCCGGCGTTGGGCGGGCTGCGGCGGATGAAGCGCCTGCGGGGCACGCGGCTCGACCCGTTCGGCCGCACCGCGGTCCGCCGCGTCGAGCGCGCGCTGCCCGCCGAGTACGAGGAGGCCGTACGCGGCGCGCTCGCCCACCTGACCCCCGCGACCTCGCCGCTCGTCGCCGAGCTCGCAGAGCTCCCCGACGTCATCCGCGGCTATGAGGAGATCAAGCTGCGCGGGGTCGCGCGCTGGCGTGAGGAGACCGCGAGGCTGCGGGCGCGGATCACCGAAGGCGTGCCGACGGCCCCCGAGGCGCCGTTCGTGCTGCCGTTCACGCTGGTGCGCTGAGGCAGCTCCTAAGCTCCGCTTCCAGTGTCCCGTCATGCTGGCCCAGCGCCGCACTCCGCGTCGGCCAAGCCGCTCGCCGACCTCGGCGGCCCCGGCCTCCGGCTGCTGCTGTGCGGCATCAACCCGTCGCTGCGCTCGGCGGAGGCCGGCCACCACTTCGCCCGCCCCGGCAACCGCTTCTGGCCGGCCTTGCACCTGGCGGGCATCACCCCCCGGCGCCTCGCGCCGGCCGAGCAGCACGAGCTCCTGCCGCTCGGCGTGGGGATCACGAACGTCTGCGCCCGCCCTACGCGCCGTGCCGACGAGCTGACTCCGGGCGAGCTGCTCGCCGGCGCCCTCGCGCTCGAGGCGCTCGTCGCCGGCTGGCGCCCCGGGGTCGTCGCGATCGTCGGCGTCACCGCCTACCGCGCCGCGTTCACCCGCCCCCGGGCGGTGCTCGGCGAGCAGGCCGAGCGCCTCGGCGGTCGCCCGCTCTGGGTGCTTCCGAACCCGTCGGGCCTCAACGCCCACCACCGCGTCGAGGACCTCGCAGGCTGGTACGGCGCGGCCTGGGCGGCCGTGGGACCGGCTGTCCGTGACGTCTGATGCAGCCATACGGTCCATCGGCCGCCACGGACAGCGTGTGGTGTGCGCCCGAGCTCAAGCGGGAGCGGGTTCTGGGGTGGTGCGCCCGCGGACTGTGGCGGACGCGCGCTGGGGCTGTTCTTCCGCGCCGCCGTCGCGCCCGTGTAGGAACGCTTGAGGATCTCGTGCGATGGTGTCTGTCATGAGCACGCCGACCCGCACCGACCGCTCCGCCCGCGCGAACGGCCTGCTCGTGGTCGCGGCGATGGTCGCGCTGATGTGGCTCCTGGAGATCGTCGACGTCATCGCCGGCCACCGCCTCGACGCCTACGGGATCGAGCCGCGCTCCACGGAGGGCCTGCCCGAGGTCGTCTCCGCGCCGTTTCTGCATCTCGGCTTCGATCACCTGATCTCCAACACCGTGCCGTTCGCGGTGATGGGCGCCGCGATCGCGCTCGGCGGGGCGGCGCGGGTGCTGCTCGTCACCGCGATCGTCGGCGTGGTCAGCGGCCTGGGCGTCTGGCTCGTCGCGCCGGAGGGAACGGTCACCCTGGGCGCGAGCGGCCTCGTCTTCGGCTATGCGACGTACCTGATCTTCCGTGGCCTGTTCAATCGCAGCGTCCTCGAGATCGGCGTGGGGCTGGTGGTCGGGGCGTTGTGGGGAACGGCGCTGCTCGGCGGCCTGCTGCCCCAGGAGGGGATCTCCTGGCAGGCGCACTTCTTCGGCGCGGTCGGCGGCCTGATCGCTGCTCGGGCGCTCGCGCGCAGCCGGGGCACGGCCGCGCGGCTCCCGGGTCAGCGCGTCGCGGCCTGATCCGTACCAGGGCGCCGCGCCATCATGTGATGGGCGTGGCCGTCGCCGACCTCGAAGCCCCCACGGTGCCCGCTGCCGCTCGGGCGGTGCGCCAACGGCTGCCCGGGACCCTGCCGGCCGCCCACGCGGCGCTCCTGGTGACAGGGGAAGTCGACGCCTTCGCGCTGACCGGGAGCTGGGCCGGCGTCGCGGCGGTGGTCGGCACCGCGCCGCTGCTGGTCCTCGCCCGCGACGACGACCCGTTCCTGGCGCTGGACCGGCTCCCCGCGCTCGCTGCCGGCCGCGGCGCCGGCGTCGCGCTCGGCGGCGGCTGGTTCGGTGCGCTGGGCTACGCGCTCGGGGAGAGGACGGAGCCGACGGTGCCCGCGCCGCCTCGGACGCTCCGGCTGCCCGCGGCGCCCCTCGCGTTCTTCGATCACCTGCTCGTCTGTGATCGCGAGGGGGGCTGGTGGTTCGAGGCGCTGAGCACCCCGGAGCGCGACGCCGCGTTGCGTGGGCGCCGTGACGCGCTGGCGGCCCGCCTGGCCGCGGCGCCACGGCCGCGCCCCGTCCGCCTGCGAGGCGTGCGCCTGCGCGCGCCGGGTGCTTCGGGGCACCGGACGGCGGTTGCCGCGTGTCGCGAGCGCATCGGGGCAGGAGAGATCTTCCAGGCGAACCTCTGCCTGCACCTCGACGCCACCCTCGACGGGCGCCCCGAGGATCTCGCCGTCGCGGCCGCCGAAACCCTCGCACCGGCACACGGCGCGCTGCAACGGGGCACTTGGGGTGCGCTCGTGAGCGCTTCACCCGAGCTCTTCCTGCGCCGCACGGGACGAGACGTCCGTACGGAGCCGATCAAGGGGACTGCGCCGGCCGGGAGTCCGCTCGCGCTGACCGCCTCGGCGAAGGACCGCGCGGAGAACGTCATGATCGTCGACCTGATGCGAGACGATCTGGGGCGAGTCTGCGAGTTCGGCTCGGTCAGCGTCGGAGAGCTGGCGAAGCCCCGCACCGGTGCGGGGGTGACGCATCTTGTATCTGGTGTCAGCGGGAGGCTTCGGCCCGACGTCGGCGACGGTGAGCTGCTTCGGGCGACGTTCCCGCCGGGCTCGGTCACAGGTGCGCCCAAGGTGCAGGCGACCCGCGTCATCGCCGAGCTCGAGGGCTCGGCGCGGGAGCTCTACACGGGCGCGATCGGGTACGCCAGCCCGGTCGCCGGCCTGGAGCTGAGCGTCGCCATCCGGACGTTCGAGCTCGTCGGCGGGCACGCGCAGCTCGGCGTCGGCGGTGGCATCACGTCCGGCTCGCACCCGGACGCCGAGCTCGAGGAGTGCCTCGTCAAGGCCCGGCCGCTGCTCGCCCTCGGGGCCGCGGACGCGCCGGCTCTCACCACCCCGTCCGCGCTCGCACTGCCCCCGCCGGCGCTCTCCGACGGACGGAAGCGCCCCGATCCGGCCCGCGGGGTGTTCGAGACGCTCCGGGTCCTCGACGGCGTCGCCGACCGGCTGCCCGACCACCTCGCCCGCCTGCGGGCCGGTGCGGCGGCGTGCGGCCTCAGGGCTCCTGGAGACCTGCGATCACAGGTCGTCACCGCGGCGGCGCGGCAGGGCACGGGTCGGCTCCGCCTCGACCTCGCCTTCGACGAGAGCATCGCGATCAGCACTGGCCCGCTTCCTGCGACGGACGGCCCGGTCCGCCTCGCCCCGTGCCTCCTGCCCGGCGGACTCGGCGCGCACAAGTGGGCCGACCGGCGCCTGCTCGACGCCCTGGCGGTCGCGCTCGGTGCCGTCCCGCTGCTCGTGGACACCGACGGCTCGGTCCTCGAGGCGGCCTGGGCGAGCGTCTGGGCGCAGGAGGGCGACCGCCTGCTCACCCCGCCGGCCGACGGGCGCCTCCTCCCGGGCCTCACCCGCGCCGCGCTGCTGGCCGGGGACCCGCGGTGCTCCGAGGAGCCGCTGTCGCTGACGCGGCTCGGCCGCGCGGACGCGGTCTGGGTGAGCTCCGCGCTGCGCGGGCTCGTCCCGGCGCTGCTGCGCCCTGAGAGCCGCTGAGAACCCGCTCCCCAGTGGCGGCGCATCGCGCCCCCGAGTGCGTAGAGCGCGTTCAATCCTGCCTTAAACTGGACGTAACGCTAACCGGCGTCTTTTGGTGGATCGCGGGCTATCGTGCCGCTTCGCGCACCCGATCAGGACGGTCGAGCACCGGTCAAGGATGGCGGCAGCCGCCGCGGAGGAGCCCCAGGAGTCATGCGGAGAGAGGTGGTCGCCAGAGCAGGAGTGGTTGCCGTGCTGGTCCTCGCTCTCGTGCTGCTCGCCCTCGTCCTGCTCCGAGGCGGTGGCGGGGGATACGAGATCGACGCCCGCCTGGCCAACGCGGGCAACCTCGTGAAGGGCAACCTCGTCACGGTCGCCGGCGAGGAGGTCGGCAAGGTCAAGGAGATCCGCCTCTCCGACGACGGACTGGCCGTGGCGCGCCTCTCGGTGGACGACGAGTACGCGCCGCTGCGCCAGGGCACCCGCGCGGTCGTCCGCAAGCGTTCGCTGTCGTCCATCGCCAACGACATCATCGAGCTCCAGCTCGGCGAGGGCGACGCGCCCGACATCGAGGAGGGCGGCACGATCACGGCCGTCAACACGGAATCCGATGTCCCTCTCGACGCGGTCTTCAACACCTTCGATCCCGTGGCCCGCGTGGCGGTCGGCAAGACCTTCAAGCTCTTCCGCGACTTCAACCGGGGCAAGGAGGAGCGCGCTCGCGCGGCGTTCATGTACCTCAATCCCGCGCTCTCGTCCTCGAGCCGCCTGTTCGCCGAGCTCGATCGCAACAAGCCCGACCTCGAGCGCTTCATCACCGCGACGGCCTCGCTGACCACCGACCTGAGCGCCCGCGACGACGAGCTCGCCGGTCTGGTGACCAATCTCGGCACCACCATGCGCGCGCTCGCCTCCGAGCGTGAGAGCCTCGGCAGCGCCCTGGACCAGCTGCCGACGTTCCTTCGCCGTACGAACACGACGTTCGTCAACCTGCGGGCCTCACTCGACGACCTGGACCCGCTCGTCACCGCCGCCACGCCCGTGGTGCGCGACAAGCTGCGCCCGCTCTTCGCGGAGCTGCGCCCGTTCGCGGCGGGGGCCGAGCCGACCGTGCGGGACCTGTCGCGCACGATCCGCCAGCCCGGAGCCGACAACGATCTCGTCGACCTGCTGGAGCGCCAGCCCGCCGTCGACCGGATCGCCAACGCCAAGGCACAGCGCAACGGGCGTGAGCGTGAGGGTGCGTTCCCCGCGATGCGCCGTGCGGCGCAGGGCGCCAGCCCCCAGCTCGGATTCCTGCGGCCCTACGGGGTGGACCTCGTGGGCTGGTTCGACGACTTCAGCGCCTCGGGTGCCTACGACGCCCTCGGCTCGTTCTCTCGCGCGGGCCTGCAGGTCAACCAGTTCACGTTCAACCCGCTGCTCGACAGGGTCCTCCCGGTGCCGGGTGCGTTGCGGCCGCTGCTCGAGAGCGAGTCGCTGGCCACGGGGCGCAACAACCGCTGCCCCGGCTCCATCGAACGGCGTGCCGGCGACGGCACGAACCCCTACAAGCCGTCGGCGGACTTCAACTGCGACGCGAGCCAGGTTCCGATCGGGAGATGACCCGCGTCCTCGTCACGCTCCTGTTCGCCGCCGCGGCCATCGCGGGTCTCGTCGTGCTCACCTGGAGTGGGGACGAGGACTCCGGCGGCCTGCAGTACCGGGTGGAGCTCGACAACGCCTCGGGCCTGACCCAAGGCGCGGACCTCCGCGCCGCGGGCGTGAAGGTCGGCTCGATCCGGAAGCTGGATCTCGAGGCGAGGACGGCCCGGGCCATCGCCACCGTCGACGTCGCGCGCCCCGAGTTCGGAGGCTTGCGGAGCGACGCGACGTGCGAGATCAAGCCGCAGTCGCTCATCGGCGAGTACTACATGGACTGCGATCCCGGGACCGCCTCGCGGAAGCTGCCCGACGGCGGCACCGTGCCGATCGAGCGGACCATGGGCACCGTCTCGCCCGACCTCGTGATGAACGTCCTGCGCAAGCCCTACCGGCAGAAGCTGCAGGTCGTCCTCTCCGAGCTCGGCGCGGGCTTCGCGGCGCGTGGCGGTGACGTCAACGAGACCATTCGGCGCGCGATCCCCGCACTGCGCGAGACCGACGAGGTCCTGCGGCTCCTGAGCGAGGAGCGCCGGACGATCGCGCAGCTGACCCGCGACGCGGACACGGTCGTCGGGCGCCTGGACGACAACAAGTCCGACGTCGCCCGCTTCGTCTCGGCGGCCCGCGACACCGCCGAGATCTCGGCCGACCGCCGCGACGAGCTCGCCGGCACGATCCGCCGGCTGCCGACCTTCCAGCGCGTCCTGCGCCCGACCCTCCGCGATCTCGGGGTGGCGGCGAGGCGCCAGACGCCGGCCCTGAGCGACCTTCGCGCGGCGGCGCCCTCGCTGACCACGCTGCTCAACCGCCTCGGTCCGTTCGCGGACGCCGCGCTTCCGGCCGTCCGCGGGCTCGGCCGGGCCTCCGCGACGGGAACGCCCGCGGTCAAGGACGCGCGCGGGACCGTCCGGACGCTGCGAAGCGTGGCGGCGACGGCCAAGGAGCCGCTCACGAACCTCCGCTTCGTCCTCGAACACCTCGACGACCGCAAGAACGCCGTCGAGAAGAACCCGCTGTCGCCCGGCGGCGCGGGCTTCACCGGCCTTGAGGCGATCCTCCAGTACTTCTTCACCCAGTCCCAGGCGACCAACCTGTTCGACGACCGCGGCTACATCTTGAAGCTCAACGCACTCGTCAACGAATGCTCGAACTACACGAACGGTTCGACCGCCCTGAAGGAGCCGGAGCGGACGAAGCGCTGCTCGGCCGCGCTCGGGCCGGGCGGCAAGTTCGAACCGACGCCGTCCACCGCCTCGGCAAGCGCCGCCAAGGGACAGCCCGCCGCGGACGCCCCCCGCACGCCGCCCACGCCGGCGACCCCGGATGCAGGGTCGCCAGCCCCTCCGGTATCGCCCGGCCGGCCCGGTGCGCCACAGCCGCAGGGCAAGCCGTCGCTTCCCCTCCCGCTCGACCCGGGAACCCTTCCGGAGCTCGAGCTGCCCGGCGTCGGCAAGGTCCGAGTTCCCGACCTCGGCGGCTCCGGCTCCTCACGCGCTCCCGGCGCCTCCGCCGACCTCCTCGACTACCTGCTCGGCTGATGAAGCGCCGTCAGAGCTCCGCATCCGTCGCCGCCAACCCGATCCTCATCGGGGCGGTGACCACCGTCGTCCTCTTCGTCGCCGTCTTCCTGGCCTACAACGCGAACAAGGGCTTGCCGTTCGTTCCGACCTTCACGCTGAAGGTCGAGGTTCGCAACGCCCAGCGGCTCGTGGTGGGCAACGAGGTGCGCGAGGGTGGCGAGCGCGTGGGGCAGATCGCGTCGATCGACCCGTTGCGCCTCGACGACGGCCGCCTCGGCGCCCAGATCGAGCTGCAGCTCGACCGCAAGTTCTCGCCGATCCCCGACGACACCCGCTACGTCATCCGTTCCAAGGGCACGCTCGGGCTGAAGTACGTCGACCAGATCCGCGGGCAGTCGCCGAGCGCCTATCGGGAGAACAGCGTGGTGGCGGCCGGGCCGGACGCCACCACGCCCGAGCTCGACGACTTCTTCTCGACCTTCGACGCGCCCACGCGCGAGAACATCCGCCGCAACCTCGACACCTACGGCGCCGCCCTCGCGGGCCGCGGCGTGGAGCTCAACCGGACCTTTGCGGCACTGCCCGAGCTGCTCGAGGACCTCACGCCGGTCATGCAGACCCTGAGCGCGCCGAGCTCCGAGCTCCGCGGCTTCTTCGGCGAACTCGCGGACTTCACCCGGATCGCGGCCCCGGTCGCGCAGGACCTGGCCGCGGGGTTCACCACGGGGGCGAACACCTTCGAAGCGCTCTCGCGCAACCCCGAAGCGCTCGACGAGACGATCGCCGAGTCGCCCGAGACCCTCGACGTGGCCATCCGTGAGCTCCCCGTGCAGCGCGGGCTGTTCCGCGCTCTGGCGCAGATCGCCGACGAGGCCACGGGCGCCGCCTCGGAGCTGCGCACGAGCGCCCCCGTCGTCTCCCGTGCCCTGGCCGTCGGCACCGACGTGCTGCCGGAGACGACGCGGCTGAGCGACGACCTGCGCGGCTCCCTGCGGGCACTTGGAGACCTCGGCCGCTCTCCGCTGGCGAACCTGACGCTCCGGGGCCTGCTGACCACGACGGGGACCGCCAATCCCACCCTTCAGTACCTCGGCCCGCACGTGACGGTCTGCAACTACTGGAACTTGTACTGGACCCTGATCGCCGACCATCTGTCCGAGCGCGTACCGAGCGGCACGCTTCAGCGCATCCAGGTCAAGGAGGTCCCGCCCGGCCAGCGCAACGGCTTGTCGAGCTTCGGTGCGGCGCGCCCCGCCGACGGTACGGGAGCGCTCGGTGGCCCGGGGCCTGACCCGGCGGCCCTGCACTTCCAGCAGTACGGCCGGGCCGTCGACGAGCAGGGGAAGGCCGACTGCGAGAACGGTCAGCGCGGCTACCTCAACCGCGTCGCCGAGGGGGCGCCCGCCGACCTCAACATCGCGGTGGACGCCCGCACCCCCGGGAACCAGGGGCCGACGTTCTCCGGCAAGCCGGCGGTGCCCGCAGGACAGACGTTCAGCGCCGAGCCTGCCGGCCGTGCACCGCAGGTGACCCCGTGACGCGCCGGCGCGGATCGCGCAACCCGATCCCGATCGCCCTCGCGCTGATCGCGGTGATCCTCGTCGGCTCCTACCTGGCCGTGGCCAAGGACGTCCCGCTTCTCAACGAGCCCTACGTCATCCGCGCGGCGTTCAAGGACTCCAGCGGCATCAAGAAGGGATCGCCCGTGCGGATCGCGGGCGTCGAGGTCGGTGAGATCTCCAAGGTCGAGCCGACGGGCAAGGGCGCCCGCTCGGCGACCGTCGAACTGGCGATTCGCGGCGAGGGGCGGCCGATCAAGCGTGACGCGACCGCCAAGATCCGCCCGCGCATCTTCCTCGAGGGCAACTTCTTCGTCGAGCTCTCGCCGGGCCGTCCGGGCACCGCCGAGCTCGACGACGGCGGCATGCTGCCGGTCGAGCAGACCGCGAACCCCGTGCAGCTCGACCAGGTGCTCAAAACGCTCAAAGCCGACGTGCGCGCCGATCTGCGGCGCACGTTCGCCGAGCTGGCGGGCACCGAGGGCAACGGCGGCGCCAAGGCGTTCAACCGCTCACTCGACTACCAGCCCGCCGCGTACAAGTTCTCCGCGATCGTCTCGGAGGCGCTGCTGGGCGAGAAGCCCGACGACCTCGGGCGCTACATCAGCGCGCAGGGTGCGGTCTCCGAGGCTCTGGACGCAGACCGGCAGGCGCTCAGGGACCTCGTCACGAACTTCAACGTCACGACCGCTGCGCTGGCCGACCGGGAGGCCGACCTGCGCGTCGCGCTGCGCGAGCTGCCCGTCACGCTGCGCGCCGCGCTCCCGACGCTGTCGGCGCTCAACGCCGCGTTCCCCGCGGTGCGCTCCTTCTCGCGTGCGGCACTGCCCGGCGTGCGCTCCACCGGGCCGACGGTGGACGTGGCGCTCCCGCTCGTGCGGGAGCTCCGCGGACTCGTCGGCCCCGGCGAGCTGCGCGGGCTCTCGGAGGATCTGCGGACCGCCACCCCCCCGCTGGCCCGCTTCGCCCGGGCGTCGGTGCCGGTGCTCGAGCAGCTGCGCGAGCTGGCCTCCTGCACGAACGAGGTCCTCGTGCCCTTCGGCAACGACACGCTCGAGGACGAGGCGTTCCCGGCGGAGGGCAAGGTCTTCGAGGAGATCCCCAAGTCGCTCGTCGGCCTGGCGGGCGAGAGCCGCTCCACTGACGCGAACGCCCAGTGGTTCAAGGTTCTCGGGACGGGCGGCCTGGAGACCCTGACGCTGGGCAACGGCCTCTTCGGCTCCACGGCCTCCAAGATGCGCGGCGTCAACCCGCCGCCGCAGACGACGCGCCCCCCGCTCGAGGCCGACCAGCCCTGCGAGAACCAGCAGGCCCCCGACCTGCGGACCAAGCCGGGCGCCCCGCCGCGGAGCGTGCCGACCGACAACTCCTCCCCCGCTGTCCGCAAGCGCACCGCCAAGGCGCAGTCCGTCGCCGTCGAGGTGCTCCGTGACCAACTGCGGGCCGAGGGCAGCGACCTCGAGGTCGTCGACAAGCCGATCACGCGAGATGAGCTGCTGGGCGGTCTGCGCGCCCTCAAGGTCCGGGGGGCCGGCAAGTGATCCTGACCCTGCGAAAGAACGTGGGCTACATCGTCGCCCTCGTCGTCCTGGCGGCGATCGCCCTGGCCGTCGCCGCGTACGTCCTCGCACAGCAGGGCGCGCGGATCCCCGTCCTGTCCGAATCCCCGGTCCGGATCTCGGCGGTGCTCGACAACGCCCAGGCCGTGACTCCCGGGCAGGGCCAGACCGTGCAGGTCGCGGGCGTGCAGGTCGGCAAGATCGCCGAAGTCGAGCTCGTCGACGGACGCGCCAGGCTCGGGCTCGACATCGAGCCCAAGTGGATCGAGGCGGGCCTCATCCGGACCGACGCACGGGCGCTGCTCCGGCCACGCACGCCGCTGAAGGACATGTACCTCCAGGTGCTCCCGGGCTCGTGGGACAAGGGCGAGGCGATCCGTGAAGGCTTCTCGATACCGCTGCAGAACACGCTGACCGACGTCGACCTCGACGAGATCCTCTCGGCGCTCGACGGTCGAACCCGCGACTATCTGACCCTGCTGATCAACGGGACGGGCGAAGGCCTGAAGTTCCGCGGCGGTGACCTCGCCGAGGTCTTCCGCCGCTTTGAGCCGACGGCCCGCGACCTGGGGCGGGTCAGCCGCGCGGTGGCCGAGGAGCGTGTGGCGCTGCGGCGGGTCGTCAGCTCGCTGGCCGGCCTCAACGGCGAGCTCGCCGAGCGCCCGGAGGACCTCTCGGGCCTGGTCACCGCCGCCGACGCGACGTTCGGCGCGTTCGCCTCCGAGGACGAGAACCTCAAGGAGACCGTCTCGGAGCTCCCCGAGACGCTGCGACGCGTCACCCGGACCCTCCGCGACGTGGGGCCCTTCGCCCGCGAGCTCGGTCCGGCGACGCGCGCGCTGACGCCGGCCGTCCAGGCGCTTGATCGCAGCAACGCGCGCGTGCAGCCCTTCGCCCGGCAGGCGACGCCGATCGTCCGCAAGCAGATCCGGCCGTTCACGCGGGCGGCGCAACCGCTCGTCCGCGACCTCGCGCCCGCGGCGACCGACCTCGCGGCGCTCGCTCCCGAGCTCCGGCGCAGCACCCGCGTGCTCAACCGCTTCTTCAACCTCTTCGCCTTCAACAAGGACGGTCGGGAGGGCCCGGAGAAGGCGGGCCGCGACGAGGGCTACCTGTTCTGGCTGGCCTGGGTCACCCACCAGGGGTCGAACCTCATCAACATCGACGACGCGAACGGGCCGATGCGCCCGATCTTCCTGACGGGCACCTGCTCCGCGCTCACCTCGCTCGTGGAGGGTGAGCCCGAGCTCGAGTTCGCCATGGGCATCTCGCCGCTGCTGGCGACGGTCTGCGACGACCCGCAGACGGCGTCGGTGCGGCTCGGCGAGGTCAAGAAGCGGACGGCGGCGGCCGCGAAGGCCCGCGCCGCCGCGGCGGGAGACGGGCGCTGATGCAGAAGACCCCGTTCAGCTTCGCGCGGCTGGCGACGATCACCCTGTTCACGCTGTCGTGCTTCGGCCTGCTGTGCTTCCTCTGGATCGCCTTCGGCGGTTCGGTGCCGCTGCAGGCCAAGGGCTACCGCGTGAAGATCTCCTTCGACGATGCCCAGCAGCTCGCCGACCAGGCCGACGTCCGCGTGGCCGGCGTGCCGATCGGCAAGGTCGTCGGCAAGGGGCTCGATCCCCGGGGCAACCGCACCCTCGCCGAGATCGAGCTCGAGCCCCGGTACGCGCCGCTGCGCTCCGACGCCCGGGCGATCCTGCGCCAGAAGACGCTGCTCGGCGAGACCTACGTCGAGCTGACCCTGGGCTCCAAGACCGCGCAGCCCATTCCCGAGAACGGCCGCCTGCGCGACGGTCAGGTCGCCGACTCCGTCGACTTCGACGAGTTGCTGGACACGTTCGACGCGCCGACCCGCCGGATCTTCCAGCAGTGGCAGGCCTCGCTGGCCGACGCGAGCGAGGGGCGCTCGCAGGAGATCAACGATGCACTGGGCTCCCTTCCGGAGTTCGCGGAGAACGCGGAGTCGGTCGTCGACACGCTGGGCAAGCGACGCGAGGCGCTCGGCGCGCTGACCCGCGAGACCGGCCGGACGTTCGAGGCGATCACCCGGAACGAGGGCGCGCTTCAGAACCTGATCACCGACAACGCGCGCACGTTCCGCACCCTGTCGGACCGCCGGGAGCGCCTGGCGGAGTCGATCGTCGCGTTCCCGACGTTCCTGCGGGAGTCGCGCGCGACGTTGCGGCGACTCTCGCGCTTCTCGCGGGACACGACCCCGCTCGTGCGCGATCTCGGTCCGGTGCTCGCCGACGCCCAGCCGACCCTGGTCTCGCTGCGTGGGCTCTCACCGGACCTGCAACAGCTCTTCACCGATCTGCGGCCGCTGATCTCCGCGGGGCGCACCGGGTTCCCGGCGCTGAGCCGCGTGCTGCGCGGCATCGATCCCACCCTGGCCTCGACAGGGCCGTTCTTGCAGCAGCTCAACCCGATCCTCGAGTACCTCGAGACCCAGCAGTCGACCGTCTCGGACTTCCTCGGGGTCCCGCCGGCCGCCTTGAACTTGAAGGTCCCGGCCCGGCCCGGGAGCCAGACCAACGGGCACGCGCTCCCGCAGATCATCGTCACCGGCACCCAGTCCCTCCCCGCGATGAACCGTACGCCGGACAACCGCGGCAACGCCTACTACCCGCCCGGCGCGCTGGCCGGCCCGGGCCTGAAGGACCCTTCGAAGTTCATCCTGCCGAGCTTCGACTGCGCCAACAGCGGGGTCAAGGCGCCGACGCGGACGCCGGGCTGCGATCAGTCCGGCCCGCAGAAGTTCCAGGGAAAGCTCCAGAAGTTCCCGCAGCTCGAGCAGAACGCGCCGGGCGGCGTCTCGCGGTCGGAGGGGCGCTGAGCCCGACGCCGCTCGGGTTGGTTACCAGCGTGGGGCGACCCTCTACCTCGGATATCCTGGGGTGCATGGAACGACGCGTTCGCTCGCTCACGCAGCGCGCCCAGCGCGAGGCGGCCCGGATGGGAAGCACTCAGGGAGCCGGCGAGGCCGCAGCGGGGGCCGGCGCAGCCCCTGCGCCGCGCGCGACACGAGGGCTCTCCCGCGGCGGGCTGACCAAGCGCGCGGCGCAGCTGCTCGCCGGCCGCCGGGCCCGCTGACCGCTTTCGCCTGCTTTCTCACCCCGGCGGGCGCCTCGCCTCCTCCTAGTGCTCGCCGTCCTTCTGGGTGAGCTTTCCGTGCACCTTCGCCTTCAGCGAGTCCGGGACGAGCGCGCCGGCTTTCGCCTGCACCTTGTTGACCAGTGAGCCGGCGACGACCTTCTCCTCGCCCTTCATCATCGCCTCGAAGCCCTGCCGGGCGACCTTGTCGGCCGGGTCGCGCTTGGCGGCCATGGTCGCGTCCTCGAGGTCGGCGCGCTCGAAGAACTCCGTGTCGGTCGGTCCCGGCATGAGCGACGTGACGGTCACGCCGGTGTCCTTGAGCTCCTCGCGGATCGCCTCGGCGAAGGACTGCGTGAACGACTTCGACGCGTTGTAGACGGCGTGGTGGGCGCCGGGCGCCGTCGAGGCGATCGAGGACGTGATCAGGACCCGGCCCTCCCCACGCTCGACCATCCCGGGCAGGATCCGCTTGGCCAGATGGACCGTCGAGCGCACGTTGAGATCGATGAGCCTGAGCTCCTGGTCGAGCTCGGTCTCCGACGCGAACTTGCCGCCCGCGCCGATGCCCGCGTTGAGCGCGAGAGCGTCGACCGCGCGTGGGCGCGCGAGGACGAAGCGGGCGAGCTCCTCGACGCCATCAGCGCTGGCCAGATCGACCCGGACCGATTCGACGTGGGTCCCGAGGCGCTCGAGCTGCCTTGCGGCCTGCGTCAGCTCGGCGTCCTCGGCGGCGACGACGAGGTCGAAGCCGTGCTCGGCGAACTGCCTGGCGAGCTCGAGGCCGATGCCGCTGGAGGCTCCCGTGACGACGGCGAGGGGAGTGGGTGGCGTGATGCTCATCTCCGACGGGTTCCCGAAGCGGAGGCGGTCAATCCCGAAGGCTTCGAGAACGTGGACCCGAGGTGCGCGCGATGCGCGCCTTGACCTGGGTCGGGCCCGTCGGTAGGAAGGACGCCTTGACCCAGACTACGGAGGGACTCGTCGCGCTCACGGGCGTCCGCAAGTCCTTCGGCGACCACGTCGTCCTGGACGACATCAATCTGACGATCCGCCGCGGCGAGGCGATCGTCGTCGCGGGCCCGTCCGGGTCCGGCAAGTCGACGATGTTGCGCTGCGTCAACGGCCTGGAGACGATCGACGGCGGCTCGATCACCGTCGACGGCCAGCGCATCGACACCGCCGGGGGCGGCCTGAGCGTGCTGCGCCGCGAGATCGGGATGGTCTTCCAGTCGTTCAACCTCTTCCCGCACATGACCGTCGAGCGCAACGTGATGCTCGCGCCGGTCAAGGTCCGCGGCCTTGCCGAGGCCGACGCCCGAACGCGGGCGCACGAGCTGCTCGGGCGGGTCGGCATCCCGGAGAAGGCCCGCGACTATCCCGCCGACCTCTCCGGCGGTCAGCAGCAACGCGTCGCGATCGCCCGCGCCCTGGCGATGGACCCCAAGCTCATGCTCTTCGACGAGCCGACCTCGGCGCTGGACCCGGAGGTCATCCGTGAGGTCCTCGACGTCATGCGCGACCTCGCCCGCTCCGGGATGACGATGGTCGTCGTCACCCACGAGATGGGCTTCGCGCGGGAAGTCTGCGACCGGCTGGTCTTCATCGACGGGGGCCGCATCGTGGAGGAGGCGCCGCCCGAGGAGTTCTTCAACGCTGCCAAGTCGGACCGGGCGCGCGAGTTCGTCGACAAGATCATCCACCACTAGAGGAGGAGCACGATGGGACAGCAACGAACGCGACGATGGGCAGCCGCCTTGGCGGCCTGCTCGATCGCGCTGGGCGTCGCCGCCTGCGGGGACGAGGAGGAGGAGGCACCGGGAGCCGGGGCCTCCACGCCGGCGGCGACCAGCACCACGCCGCCCGAGAAGTTCGCAGCCGACACGACGATGGGCAAGCTGCAGAAGAAGGGCGAGATCACGATCGGCGTCAAGTACGACGTGCCGCCGTTCGGCTTCAAGAACCCTTCCACCGGCGACATCGAAGGGTTCGACATCGACTTCGGCAAGGCGGTGGCCGATGCTCTCGGCGTCAAGCCCAAGTACATCGAGGCGATCTCGGACAACCGCATACCGTTCATCACCGACGGCACCGCCGACCTGATCCTCTCGACGATGACGATCAACGAGGAGCGGGTGAAGGAGATCAACTTCACCGATCCGTACTTCATCGCCAAGGGGCGCATCCTGCAGAAGAAGGGCGGGGACATCGGCGGCGTGGAGGACCTCGCGGGCAAGCGGGTCTGCACGGCGCTGGGCTCGACCTACGAGGAGACGCTGAAGAAGGAGGCCCCCAAGGCCAAGCTGCGTCTCGTCGACTCGTACTCCGAGTGCCTCGAACTCGTGCAGAACGGTGGCGTGGACGCGGTCAGCACCGACGACGTGATCCTCACGGGCATGATCATCCAAGACGACTCGCTGGAGCTCGTCGAAGGCGAGGAGCTCACGACCGAGCCCTACGGCGGGGGCCTGAAGAAGGGCGACACGGAGTTCACGGAGTTCCTCAACGGGGTGCTCGAGAAGTACGAGTCCGACGGCCGCTGGAAGGCCGCCTACCAGAAGTGGCTCGGCCAGTACACCGGCGAGAAGGCAGAGCCGCCGACCCAGACGCTCGAGGACGTCGTCCCCGCCGCCTAGGCGACGAGGCGCTGCATCGAGTGTCACGCCCGTATGCCCTGACCCGCAGGGCCTAGGAGCCTGTTGAAGAATCCGCGCACCCGCAGCGAACCACCTCGCGCGCACCAGCCGCCACCCGATGACGCATCAATTCCAACCAGGATTGATCATGTCAACGGTCGTCGCCTGGCACGGGCGATGCGGCCCGCTGCGGCCACGCGGCTATTCATCACCAGGCTCCTAGGCGCAGCGCGCGCGCCGTGATCAACGTCCTCACCGACAACCTCGACGACTTCGCCTCCGGCCTGTGGGTCACCACCCGCCTGGTCGCCGGCAGCTTCGTCGTGGCGCTCGTGCTGGGAACGCTGGTCGCGGCGCTGCGCGTCTCGGCCTCCGGGGCGCTTCGGCGTGTGGGCACCGTCTACGTCGAGATCTTTCGCAACGTCCCGCTGCTGGTCCTGCTGTTCATCGCCTTCCCCGGCGTGCTGCGCGGCGGCGTGGACATCTCGCCGTGGACCTCGGGCATCATCGCGCTCGGCGTCTACACCTCCGCCTACGTCGCCGAGGTGCTGCGCTCCGGCGTGGCGGCGGTGAGCACCGGGCAGCTGGAGGCCGGCCTGTCGCTCGGTTTCACGCCGGTCTCGGTGCTGCGGCGCATCGTGCTGCCGCAGGCGTTTCGCACCGTGATCGGGCCGCTCGGCTCGATCACCATCGCGATGATCAAGAACTCGGCGATCGTCGGCGCGTCGATCGTCGCGCTGCCCGACATCCTCAAGGAGGCGCGGATCGTCAACTCGAACACGTTCCAGACCACCGAGGCGTTCTTCTGGGCGGCTGCCTGCTACCTGCTGCTCACCGTCACGCTCACCTTCGTCTTCCGCGGGCTCGAGTCCCGCTACGCCATCCGGCGGTAGGACGGCATGGGCTACCTCCTCGATCCCGACAACTGGGAGTGGGTCTTCACGGGCAACAACGCCCGGTTCCTCCTGGAGGCCTTCGCGACCAACGTGCAGATCGCGGTGATCGCGATGGTCCTCGCGCTGGCGCTCGGTCTGGTGCTCGCGCTCATGGCGATCGCCACCCTGACCCCGGTGCGCCTCGCGGCCAAGGTCTGGGTGGACGTCTTCCGGAACATCCCGCTGATCCTGCTGATCCTCTACCTCGCGCTGTCGCTGCCGGAGTCCGTGCGCGACTTCTGGGTCGACGCCGCACCGGGCTTCCTGCCCGAGGCGCTGCGCTCGCAGTTCGTGCTCGCCGGCATCGGCGGCCTGGTGCTCTACAACTCGGCCGTGCTGGCCGAAGTCTTCCGTGCGGGGATCCTGTCGCTGGACTCGGGGCAGCGTGAGGCGGCCGCGGCGCTCGGGCTGACCTACCGCCAGCAGATGCGCCTCGTCGTCCTGCCGCAGGGGCTGCGCCGCATGGTGCCCGCGACCGTCTCCCAGCTCATCACGCTCAACAAGGACACGACGCTGGTCTCCATCATCGCCATCCAGGAGGTCGTGCGTTCGGGCCGCGTGCTCACCCAGACCGCGGGCAACCCGTTCACCGGCGGCGGGGTCACCGCCCCGATCCTGCAGGTGATGATCTTCATCGGCGTGCTCTTCGTGATCGTCAACTTCGCCCTGTCGCGCCTCAGCGGCCGCCTGGAGGTTCGCGAGGGGCGCCGCACCGCCGTGAAGAAGCCTCCCGTCGCCGAGCCGGCGGCGGCGTGACGGCGGCCGTGGCCCTCGCGGACGTCCGCGCGGCGGCCGCACGACTGGCCGGCGTGGCGGTGCGCACCCCGGCGGTGCGCCTGCCCGGCACCGACGTGTGGCTGAAGCTCGAGTCGCTCCAGCGCACCGGGGCGTTCAAGTTCCGCGGCGCGTTCAACCTCGTCGCCCAGCTGGAGCCCGAGCAGCGCGGCCGCGGCCTGGTCGCCGCCTCCTCGGGCAACCACGCGCAGGCGCTCGCGCTGGCAGCCCGGCTCCACGGGGTGCCCGCGACGGTCTTCATGCCGACCGACGCCCCCGCGGTCAAGCGCGCCGGAGCGGAGCGGCTCGGCGCCCGCGTCGTCGCCTACGAGCGTCTGGTCGACGACCGTGACGCGCTCGTCGCGGCGTTCGCCGAGGAGACGGGCGCGGTCGTCGTGCCCGCCTACGACGACGCACGGATCGTGGCGGGCGCCGCAACCGCCGCCCTCGAGCTGCTGGAGGACGTGTCCGGGCTGGAGGCGCTCGTCGTTCCCACCGGTGGAGGGGGCTCGCTGGCGGGGTGGTCGGTCGTCGCGCCGCCGGAGGTCGAGCTCTACGGGGCCTGCCCGGCGGCCGCCGACGCGCCGCGGCGCTCGTTCCTCGCGGGTGCCCGCGAACGGGTGGTCGTGCGTCCTACGATCGCCGACGGCCTGCAGGTCGCCGTGCCCGGCGCGCTGAACTTCGCCACCTGGATGCCGCGCGTGCGCGACGTGGTGACCGTCGAGGACGCCGAGGTCGAGGCGGCGCTGCGGACGCTCGCGTTCCACGGCAAGCTCCTGGCCGAGCCGAGCGGCGCCGTCGCGCTGGCCGGGGTGCTCTCCGGCCGGCTCGCCCTCGACGGCCGGCGCGTCGGCGTGCTCGTCTCGGGCGGGAACGCCGACCCGGCGCTGCTGGCCCGGGTGCTGGCGAGCTGATCGCCCCGAGCCCGCGGCTCCCGAAGTCTGACGCGGGTCGAGTGCCGGACGACGCCCGAGGGGCGGGGTCAGATCGGCGCTCGGCCAGGAGCACCGCGTCATGCGCATCTGCCAGCCTCGCGGGATGTCCCACACGCTCCGCCCGGCCCGCCACGAGGACGTCGACCCGATGCTCGCCGCCTACGAGTGGCTCTTCGCTCCGCCGGGCTCCCAGCCGGCGCAGTGGCATCCCGAGCGCGCGCGGGAGACGCTCGCCTGGCTCGTCGACGCCGACGGCGCCACGGCGCTCGTCGCCGAGGCCGTTCCCGGCGCGCTCGTGGGACTCTGCACGGTGGCCCTCGACGTCCGCTCGGTGCGTTACGGGCAGCGCGCGTGGGTCGAGGATCTGGTGGTCGACCCGGCGCGACGCTCCACCGGCGTCGGCAGGGGGCTGCTGGACGCGGCGAAGGCGTGGGCGCGCGAGCGCGGCGCGACGCATCTCGAGCTCGATTCGGGCGACGCGCGCACCGCAGCGCACCGCTTCTACGAGCGGGAGTCCCCGAGCTGGACGACGCGGTGCTTCGGCTGGGCGCTGTGAGCGTTCCCGGCGTGAGTCCCGTGCCCGACCCCGAGCAGAGCCGCGTCGAAGCGCTGGCCGCCGACCTGCGGCGCCTGCGGGAGCGGTACTACGCCGGGGAGCCCGAAGTCGACGACGTCACCTACGACGGGCGGGAGGACGAGCTGCGCGCGCTCCTGGCCGCCCGGCCGGAGCTCACCCCCGCCGACAACCCGCTCGAGCAGGTCGGCGCCGCCCCGCGCGGCGGCCGCCGCGCGATCCGCCACGCGCGGCCGATGCTCTCGCTCGCGAAGGTCAGTCCCGACGCGCGCGCGGAGGGCGTGCGGGAGTTCGTCGAGCGCTTCCCGGGCCAGCCGCTCCGGGTGACGCCCAAGCTCGACGGCGTCTCGCTCTCGGTCGTCTACGAGGACGGCGCACTGGCCTACGTCGCCACGCGCGGTGACGGCACGACCGGGGAGGACGTGACGCACGCCACGCGCCACGTCGTCACGAACCTTCCCCGGACGCTCGACGGGGTGTCCGGCCGCGCGGAGGTCCGCGGCGAGGCGGTGATGCTCGGCTCGGTCTTCGCCGCCTACAACGCGGGACACCCGGACAAGCCGCTGGCCAACCCGCGCAACGCGTGCGCGGGCACCCTGCTGCAGAAGGACCCCGAGGCCGCCGCCGCGGAGGGTCGGGTGCTTCACTTCTTCGCCTTCGACGCCGACGGCCCACCGGTCTCCGCGCTCCCCGCGCACGGCTTCGCGGTTCCCGAGGTCGCGAAAGTCACGGGCGCCGATGCGGTGCTCGCGGTCATCGCACGCATCGAGGCCGGGCGCACGGCGAACGACTTCGACATCGACGGCGCGGTGGTGCGTCTCGACGACGAGCGCGCCTACGCCGCGGCGGGCAGTCGCTCGAACACCCCGCGCGGCGCGGTGGCCGTCAAGCTCGCCGCCGAGGAGCGTGAAACGCTCCTGCGCGACGTCGCCTGGGAGGTCGGCCCGGGCGGTAAGGTCGTCCCGCGCGCGGTGCTCGAACCGGTCTTCGTCGGCGGGACCACCGTCTCGAGCGCGACCCTCGCCAACCAGGAGGTGCTCCGCAGCCGGGGAGTGAAGGTCGGGATGCGGGTGCTCGTGCGCCGGGCGGGGGACGTCATCCCGTTCGTCAGTGGCCCCGCACCCGGTCCGCAGCCCGACGGGATGCGGGACGCCGAGATCCCGGCGAACTGCCCCTCCTGCGGCACCGCCCTCGACGAGCGCGGCAACTCGCGGGAACTGCTCTGTCCGAACCTCGACTGCCCGGCGCAGACCCTCCGCCGCCTGCAGTGGTGGGCCGGCCGGGCGGCCGCCGACATGGAGGCCGTCGGCGCGACCTGGATCGCCCGCCTGTACGCGGACGGCAAGCTCGCCTCGCCCGCGGACTTCTACGCGCTCGGCGTCGACGACCTCCTGGCCTACGACGGCATGGGGGAGGTGAGCGCGAAGCGCTTCGTCGACTCGGTCGAGCGCTCCAAGGCGCTCGGCATGCGTCGCGCGCTGATCGGCTTCGGGATCCGCCACGCGCGCGAGGGCGTCGCCAAGCGCCTGGCCCTGGCGGGCTACGAGCGCGTCGAGGACGTCGCTGCGGCCGGCGCCGAGGAGCTCGCGACCGTGAAGGACATCGGCGCCGTGGTGGCCGCGTCGATCGAGGAGTACTTCGGGCGCGACGACGTCACGGCGATGCTGGAGCAGCTTCGCGGCCACGGCGTCTCGCTCGACGTGCGCGACGAGGACCGCCCCGTCGACGTGGCCGAGGCGGGGGAGACGCCGCTCATGGGCGCGACGGTCGTCGTCACCGGCGCCCTCGTGCACCCCGACACCGCCGAGAAGGTGACCCGGCCCGCGTTCATCCGGCTGCTCGAGCGCGCGGGCGCGACGAGCGCGACGTCGGTCTCGGCCGCGACGTCGTTGTTGATCACGGGCGACGACGTGGGCGCGCAGAAGACGGCGAAGGCCGCCAAGCTCGAGGTCCCCGTCGTCGACCAGGCCGCCGTCTGGCAGTGGCTGCGCGAGGCGGGCGTGGCGTAGGCGCGCGGCGGCGCTCGCGCTACCCGTCGCCGGGGCACAGCCGAAAACGAGATCCGGCGGGTGCCGGGCCCTAGCCTCGCGTGATGCTCGCCGCCTACGCCGCCCGCCAGAACCCCGAAGAACCGCTCGCGGGTCTGGAGGTCGGGGAGGTCCCAGAGCCGGAGGTCCCGCAGGGATGGACGACGGTGACGGTGCGCGCCGCGTCGCTCAACCACCACGACCTGTGGTCGCTGCGGGGGGTCGGGCTGCGCGCGGAGGCCCTGCCGATGGTCCTCGGCTGCGATGCGGCCGGCATCGACGAGGACGGCGAGGAGGTCGTCGTGCACGGTGTCGTCGCGTCAGACGGGTGGAGTGGCGACGAGACCCTCGACCCCAAGCGATCGCTGCTTTCGGAGCGGCACCCGGGGACCTTCTCAGAGCGTGTCGCGGTGCCGCGCCACAATCTCATCGCCAAGCCCGCGGCGCTCTCCTTCGAGCACGCCGCCTGCCTTCCGACGGCGTGGCTGACGGCCTACCGGATGCTCTTCACCCGTGCCGCAGCCGCCCCGGGCTCGACGGTCCTGGTGCAGGGTGCCGGCGGCGGCGTCGCGACGGCGGCGATCGTGCTCGGCGCCGCGGCGGGCATCCGCGTCTGGGCGACGAGCCGCTCGGAGGAGAAGCGCGCCCGCGCGCTCGAGCTCGGTGCCGACCGGGTCTTCGAGCCGGGAGCGCGGCTGCCCGAGCGCGTCGATGCGGTGATCGAGACCGTCGGCCAGGCGACCTGGGCCCACTCGCTGCGCGCGCTCAAGCCGGGCGGGGCGCTTGTCGTCTCGGGCGCCACGAGCGGCGACGCCCCGTCCGCCGAGCTCAAGCGCACGTTCTTCCTCCAGCTCCGCGTGCTCGGCTCGACGATGGGATCGCGCGACGAGCTCGCCCGCCTGGTCCAGCTGTGCGCCAGCGGCGCCGTGACGCCGCTGATCGACTCGACGATGCCGCTGGCCGCCGCCCGTGACGGATTCGCCGCGATGGCCTCCGGCGAGCTGTTCGGCAAGGTCGTCTTCACGGTCTGAGGTATCTCAGTCCAGCCGGAAGCCGATCTTCACCGTCACCTGGAAGTGGGAGAGCGTCTGGTTCTCGATGTGGCCTCGCGTCTCGACGACCTCGAACCACTCGAGGTTGCGAACGGTCTCGGCGGCCTTGGCCACGGCCACGCGCACGGCCTCCTGAATGCTCTCGGTCGACGAGCCGGTGACCTCGATGCTCTTGTAGACGTGATCGGACATGGATCCTCCTCGTGGGATGTCGGCGGTGCAGGCCCCCTACCGCACCCGGCCGCAGCTCACGCCCGGAGCCGACGACCTCGGGGCTACGCGGCGTACCGGCGCTGCGCGCGGGCACGGGCCTTGACGGCCTCGGTCTCGCGGTCCTTCGGGGGTGCGCTCGTCGTCAGCCCGTCCAGCAACTCACGGGAGGCCGCCGTGACCGCCTCGACGGCGCGCGCGAACACCTCCTCGTTGGCCTGCGACGGTTTCGTCGCGCCGCTGATCTTGCGGACGTACTGCAGCGCGGCGGCGCGAATCTCGTCGTCCGTGACGGCGGGCTCGAAGTTGTGCAGGGTGCGGATGTTCCGACACATGCCCCCCAGCGTAGAAGCGCGGGCGCCGCAGCGCCACCTGCGGTCCTACGATGCAGGGCGTGAGCATCACGGTGGAAGGCCCGGGACCTCCCGTCCGGGAGATCGACCTGCCGGCGGCTGAGGCCGCGGCCCGCGCGCTGCTCGTCGCGCTCGGAGTGGACTTGAGCACTCCGGGCATCGCCGACACCCCGCGTCGCGTGGCCACCGCCTACGCCGAGCTGTTGACCCCGGTGCCGTTCGTCGCGACGACGTTCCCGAACGACGAGGGCTACGACGAACTGGTCGTCGCGCGGGACATCCCGTTCCACTCGCTCTGCATGCACCACATGCTCCCGTTCCACGGCGTCGCCCACGTCGCCTACCTGCCGGGGGAGCGAATCGTCGGGTTGTCGAAGCTCGCCCGGGTCGTCGAGTCGTTCTCGCGCGACCTGCAGGTGCAGGAGCGCCTGACGATGCAGGTCGCGGGGTGGATGGAGGAGACGCTGAGACCCCGCGGCGTCGGAGTCGTGCTCGAGGCCGAGCACGCCTGCATCGCGCTGCGCGGCGTACGCAAACCCGGCTCGCGGGCGGTGACGTCGGCGCTGCGCGGCCTCCTCCGCGACGACGCGCGGACGCGGAACGAGTTCCTGACGCTCGTGCGCTGACATTCGCACGGACGTGCGGATGGGCTAGGCTGCAGTGCGTGAGCGACGACGGGTGCGACCTGCTGTGCCTCGATCTCCCGAAGGCCGAGGCGATCCGCCTCACGTTGCCGGACGCGGGCCGGCTCGCCGCCTGGGCGGACGCGGCGAAGGCGCTGACGGACCCCACCCGCCTCTCGATCGTGCTCAGCCTGAGGGAGGGCGGCGCCACCTGCGTCTGCGACCTGGCCTGGATCGTCGGGCGTCCCGAGAAGCTCGTCTCCCACCACCTGCGCCTGCTCAGGGCCGCGGGCGCCGCGAGCTCGCGGCGTGACAGGCGGATGGTCATGTACGAGCTCACTCCGGCCGGGCACACGCTCGTCGACGGCCTGCTGCGGGCGGCGGAAGCGGTGAGATGAGCACCCTCGCCGAGCTGGACGTGACCGGCGACGCCCCGGCGCCGGCTCCCCTGACGCGGGCCGCCTACGCCGCCCTGGCGGGACGGGTGAAACTGCTGTCGTGGCTGTCGCTGGCGTGGATGACCGTCGAGGGCGTCGTGGCGCTCGTCGCCGGCTTCTCTGCGGGCTCGATCGCATTGGTCGGATTCGGCCTGGACTCCGTCGTCGAGGGCGTGGCAAGCGTGGTGATCATCTGGCGCTTCACAGGCGGTCGCGTCTTCTCCGAGGCGGCCGAGCGGCGCTCGCAGACGCTCGTCGCGTGGCAGTTCTTCCTGCTGGCGCCCTACGTCGCCGCGGAGTCGGTGCGCGGGCTCCTCACGGGCGAGCGCCCGGACGTGACCGAAGTGGGCATCGCGCTCGCGGTCGGCTCGGTCGTCCTCATGCCGCTGCTGGGTCTCGCCAAGCAACGGCTGGCCGATCAGCTCGGCTCCGCGGCGACGCGGGGCGAGGGCCGGCAGAACATGCTCTGCGCGTACCTCGCGGGAGCGCTGCTCGTCGGTCTGCTCGCCAACGCGCTCCTCGGGGCCTGGTGGCTGGACGGTGCGGTGGGGCTGCTCATCGCCGCGGTCGCCGTCAAGGAGGGTCGGGACGCGCTGCGCGGCGACGGCTGCGGCTGCTGCGCCTCACCGCTGGAGGGCGCACTCGTGGCCGACGACGAGAGCTGCCCGGAAGCGTGCTGCCGATGAGCGGGCACGCGCATCCCCACGCGGGACACGTCCACGCGCCGTCGCCCGGTGCCGACCGCGGGAAGCTCGCGTTCGCCCTCTCGCTGATCGTCGGCTTCATGCTCGTCGAGGTCGCCGCCGGCCTCGTCGCGGGGTCGGTGGCGCTGCTCTCCGACGCCGCGCACATGGTCACCGACGCCGGATCGATCGCGCTGGCGCTGACCGCCGCCCGTCTGGCCGCCCGCCCCGTCAGCGCCGGCTTCACCTTCGGCCTCAAGCGCGCCGAGATCCTCTCCGCCCAGCTCAACGGCGCGGCGCTTCTAGTGCTCGCCGCGGTGCTGGCCTGGGAGTCCCTGGGTCGTCTCGGCGGGGGCGGGCCGGATGTCGAGGGCGCCGTCGTCGTCGTGGTCGGCGCGCTGGGCGCGCTGGTCAACGTCGCCGCTGCCTGGTCGCTGGCGCGCGCGGAGCGCCGCTCGCTGAACCTCGAGGGCGCCCGCCAGCATCTGCTCGCCGACCTCTACGGTTCCCTGGCCGCGATCGTCGGCGGCCTGGTCGTCCTGCTGGCCGGCGTCCGGGAGGCCGATCCGATCGCCGCGCTCGTCGTGGTCGCGCTCATGCTGCGCTCGGGCTGGAGCCTCGTGCGCGCGAGCTCGCGCGTGCTGCTCGAGGCGGCGCCGAAGGGTCTCGACACGGAGGCGATCGGACGCGCGCTGTGCTCGCACCCGGGCATCGTCGAGGTCCACGACCTGCACGTGTGGGAGCTGACGACGGACTTCCCGGCGCTCTCGGCTCATGTCCTGGTGGCGCCGGGCGACGACTGCCACGGCCGGCGCGTGGAACTCGAGCGCGTGCTGCGGGAGCGCTTCTCCATCGCGCACACGACGCTGCAGGTCGACCACGAGCACCGCGACGAGCTGCTGAACCTGAGCTGACGAGCCGCCGAGGCCATCGGTTCACGACGGCCCGCGCGGCGCCTCTCGTGTGACCGTCGATGTGCTCGGCCAGAACGCAAGGAGGCCCAGGCGCGTTGCCTGGGCCTCCGGAGGGACAGGGTGATGGCGCTCCGTCAAGGAGTGCCGGGACTACGCGCCGGTGTCGACCGTGATCTTGGCGGTGCCGATGACCAGCCCTTCCTTGAGCGCGTCGATGCCGAAGGTCATGTTGAGCAGGTCGGCGGCCTCCTGCTTGAGCTTGACGGTCGTGCCCTCGAGCACGGCCTTGGAGCCGTCGGCGTTCGTCCGCAGCGGCTGCAGCGTGCGGCCGTCGAGGAAGAACAGCGGCGCGTCGGCGACTGCCTCTTCGCCGTCGACGGAGACGTCGCCGGTGAGGACTGACTTGCCGGGGTCGACGTCGAAGTTCTCGAGCTCGACCTTCTTGCCGCCGGCCTCGAGGCTCAAGCCGGCGTTGTCGTGGTTGATGAGGCCCTGGACGTAGGGCATGACGCCGGAGTCGGGGCTGTAGTAGGTGACGTTGCCGCCGGTGATCGGGAAGGTGGCGACGCCGGCCTTGGAGATCGTCGCGTCGCCGACCGGGCCGGGCGTGACCTTCAGCGAGGTGAGGGCCTCGACGAAGCCCTCGTCGAGTGTGACCTTCGTGGTCCTGCCGCTGAGGGAGTCGATCTGGGCGGCGGGCTTGGGCTTGTCGCCGGAATCGGACTTCGCGGCGGCGCCGGGGGTCGAGGTGGTCGTCTCCTCGTCGTCGCCGCACGCGGCGGCGGTGAAGGCGAGGGCGCCTGCAGCAAGCAGGGCGGAGGGGAGTCGGAAGTTCATACTCATAGATGACGCCGCAGACGCCCGACCGGATCACATCTCAACACTCAAAGGGGTGTTCCGCGCCGGTTCGGCCTGAAGGACTTCAGGGCTCCGACCCCGGCCGGGCGGTGGCCGCTGCGTCGCGCCGGGGCCGCGAGCCTTCGAATCTGCTCACGTGGGCGTGACGCGCGCCACACTGGGGTCGTGGGATTCTCGGCGTCCGAAAGGCAGGCCCCGGACGCCGACGCGCGCTGGCGCTTCGGCCTCTTCTCGGCGCTGTTCGCGCTCTCGCTGATCTTGCACCAGCTCTGGTGGGACGGCTTCGAGGTCCCGGGGTTGCACTTCGGCGTCATCATCGCCGCGTTCTGGGTTCTCATGCGCCCGACGTCCGTCGCGCGCCTGCTGGCCCTGCTCGCGCTGGAGGTGGTGGCCGTGGCGCGCGACATGCCCGGGGCGGGAAGCCACACGCTGCTCGCCGCCGTGTGCGGAGCGTCGATCCTCCTCTACGCCGCATGGACGGCGGCCTCCACGCGGCGCCTGCCCGACGCCGCTGCCTGCTTCGAGCGCGTCGCGCCCTTCCTGCGGGTCGCACTCATCGTCCTCTATGCGGCGGCAGCGCTGGCGAAGATGAATCCCGGCTACTTCGACGCCCAGATCAGCTGCGCGGCGGCGATGGTGCCGAGCGTCGTCGGGTTCGCCCTTGGACTGGTCGACGTGAGGTGGCTCCCCGGACCGGCGATGTGGGGCAGTGTGCTCGTCGAGGCGACGCTGCCGCTGCTGCTCGTCCTGCCGCGCACCCGGGTGGCCGGCCTGATCCTCGGCGCGACGTTCCATCTTGTTCTCGCGCTCGCGGGCAACGTCCCGTTCACGTCGCTCGTCCTCGCGTTCTACGTCGCGTTCCTGCCGCCCGGCGTGGCGACGCGGATGCGCGCCGTCGCGCTCGAGCGCCGGCCGGTCTGGGCCGGCGCATGGGCTTGGCGCGCAGTGCTCGCGACGCTTGCGGGCCTCTGGACGCTCGGCGGGATCGCGACGGAGGTGGAGCCCACGTCGGCCACCACGGCGGTCGCGTGGGGCACCCGCCTCGTCGTGGTGGCGGTCATCGGGGTCGCCGGGATGCTCGCGCTCGCCGTGCGGCGCGCCGGTGACCGGCCCGGGCGCCCTCCGCGGCTCGGGCTGCGCGTCACTCATCCGGCTCTCGTCGCCGGCATCGTGCTGCTCGGGCTCAACGCCGCCGCGCCGTATCTCGGGCTGAAGACCGAGAGCGCCTTCACGATGTTCTCGAACCTGCAGACGGAGGCCGACGACTGGAATCACGCGTTCGTACCGCAGGCGGTGCGCCTGTTCGGCTACCAGGAGGAGCTCGTCACCGTCACCGCGTCGAACGACCCGCGCCTGCTGCGGCGCACGAGCCAGGGGACCCGGATGGTGCGCTTCGAGCTCGAGCGCCACCTGCGGCGCAACCCCGGCGTGCGCGCGATCTGGACCGACCGCGCCGGGGGGTCGCATACCGCGGCCAGGGCAGAGAGCCCATGGCCGGTCGCCCTCGTCGACAAGGTCGCGAAGTTCCGCGACGTGCGGGCGCCCGAACGGCGCGGCTGCTGACCCGCAGCCGGCGGCTCGGCGAACTTAGCGCTCCGATTCCGAAGTTCCGTGGCAGCATCCGGGCGCCTCGCCGGGCCGTGCCGCCCGGCGACGGCCCCGCAAGTACGCCCGGTACGAGCAGGGCCGTCGCCGAACGCCACGGCGCGCCGATCCATCCCGGATCCTGCGACGGAACTTACGAATCGGAGCACTCAGCCCGCCAGGTTCCTGCGCCGCAGTGACCACATCTGCGAGGCGCGCTCCAGTTCAAGCGCCGCGGCCCAGGGCAGTGCAGGCGGGCCCGTGCTCGCCCGCATGGAGCGCGCGGTACGTCGGGCGAGCTCCGGATCGCTCGCCGGGACGGCGGCGAGCTCCAGCGCGGTGGCGTCGACCCGGTCGGCCGGTACGGCGGTCCAAGCGAGGCCGAGCTCGACGGCCTGTGCCCCGGTGACGGTGGCGCCGAAGAGCTGCATGGCGTTGGCGGTCTCCCGCCCGGCCGCGCGCGAGAGAAGCAGCCCGTGGCCGCCGCCCGGATGCAGGCCGATCGGCAGGAACCCCGAGAGGAGCTTCGCGTCGGCGGCGACGACGCGCAGGTCGGTGGCCAGCGCGAGGTTCAGTCCCGCGCCGAGCGCGCCGCCGCGGATCGCCGCGATCGTCGGGGGCTCAAGCGTCCCCATGCGGGCGAAGGCGCGGTAGATCGTGCCCATGTCGCGGTAGGCGGCCGGGGCGGCCGGATCCTCGCCGGCGGCGGCGAGCGTCGCGCGGTCGCCGCCGGCGCAGAAGTAGGGACCCTCGCCGCGGACGACGACCGCGCCGATCCCCGGGTCGCCGTCGATCGTCTCGCAGGCCTCGACCATGGCCTCGGCCATCGCGGGGGTCAGCGCGTTGCGCCGCTCGGGCGCCCGCAGGGTCACGACGGCGATGCCGTCCCGGCGTTCCAGCGTGAGCTGTTCGGACATCTCCCGGAGCCTACGGCCGCACGCTGCAGCTGCCGTCGGGCGACCGCACGCGACAGGCTCAGGCGATCTCGCGCAGCGCTCCGGTGTCCACGTCGTAGACGAAGCCGCGGACGTGGTCGCGGTACGGCACGAAGGGGCTCTGCCGGACGCGCTGCACCGAGCTGCGCACGTCGAGATCGAGGTCGGTGAACGTCTCGACGGCCCAGCTCGGCTTCGTGCCGGTCTCCTCGAGCAGCTCGAGGCGCAGATCGTCCTCGGTGAAGGTGAGCATGCCGCAGTCGGTGTGGTGGACGAGGATGATCTCGCGCGTGCCGAGCTTGCGCTGGGAGATCGTCAGCGAGCGGATGACGTCATCGGTGGCGACGCCACCGGCGTTGCGGATCAGGTGGGCGTCCCCGGGCTGCAGCCCGAGGATGCCGAAGAGGTCCAGGCGGGCGTCCATGCACGCCACGACCGCCACGCGCCGCGCCGGTCGTGGCGTCCGCAACGGCGCCTCGAACGTCGTGGCGTGCCCGACCGCGCTGGCGACGAGCTCGTCGATGACCGACGAGCCGGCAAGCTCTCGACGGCGATCGTGGTGGTTCCAGGCTGCGGCGGTCACCGCTCAGATGATGCCCGCTCGGCCCGCCGAGCAGCTCAGGTGACGCCGCCGCTGCCTTCAGCAGATCCGCGGCAGCGGATCGCCGGCGAGCATGTCGACCACGCGGTTGCCACCGAAGGCGGTGTTCAGCAGCACCATGCCCGGAGCCGTAGGGTCCTCCCGGAGCTCGCCGACGACCGCGGCGTCTCCGCCGAGCGGATGCCCACGCAGCGCGGCGAGCGCCGCCTCGACGCCGGCGGGGCCGACGACGGCCACGAGCTTGCCCTCGTTGGCGACGTACAGCGGGTCGATGCCGAGGATCTCACAGGCGCCGTGGACCTCCGGGCGGATCGGCAGCGCGGCCTCGTCGAGATCGACCGCGAGCTCCGTCGCGAGCGCCAGCTCGGCGAGGACCGTGGCCAGCCCCCCGCGCGTCGGGTCGCGGAGCCAGCGGACCTCGTCGGTGGCGTCGAGCAGGGCCGCCGTCAGCTCGTTGACCGAGGCGGTGTCGCTGCGCAGGTCGGTCTCCAGCTCGAGCTCGCCCCGGGCGACCATGATCGCCATCCCGTGATCGCCGAGGGTTCCCGAGACGATGACCTTGTCGCCGCTGCGCACCTGCTCCGGAGCGAGCACGATGTCACGCTCGTGCACGCCGACGCCCGCCGTGGTGATGTAGAGCCCGTCCGCCTTGCCGCGCTCGACGACCTTGGTGTCCCCGGTCACGATGGCGACTCCCGCCCGAGCGGCGGCGCCGGCCATGGACTGGGCGATGCGCTCGAGTTCCGCGGTGGCCAGCCCCTCCTCGAGGATGAACGAGGCCGACAGCCACAGCGGACGGGCGCCGGCCATCGCCAGGTCGTTGACGGTGCCGTTGACCGCGAGCTCGCCGATGTCGCCGCCGGGGAAGAAGCGCGGCTTGACCACCGATGCGTCGGTGGTGAACGCCAGGCGCGGCGCCGTGCCCTCGACCTGCAACAGCGCCGAGTCGCCGAGCGCGTCGAGTGCCGGGTTGGTGAACGCCCGGCGGAAGACCATCTCGATCAGCGTGTGGGAGGACTTGCCGCCGGCACCGTGGGCCAGCGTGATCTGCTGGTCCATCAACTTGACGTGCGGGCGCCGGCGGCGACGCTCGATGGCGTCGAGGACGTCCTCCTCCGAACGGCTCACGCGACGGAAGCCGGCTCGGGCGTGCGCCGTCCGGCGTGACGCCCGTAGTTGTAGTAGGCCGCGCAGGCGCCCTCGCTGGAGACCATGCACGTCCCGATGGGCCGATCCGGCGTGCACGAGGTCCCGAAGACCTTGCACTGCCAGGGCTTGATGACGCCCTTTAGGACCTCGCCGCACTGGCAGGCCTTGGGGTCGGCGACGCGCACGCCGGGAATGTCGTAGCGCACTTCCGCGTCCCAGACCGCGAGCTCGTCGCGAAGCTTCAGCGCGCTCTGGGAGATGAAGCCCAGCCCCCGCCACTCGAACGTCGTTCGCAGCTCCATCGTCTCGGCGATCGCCTTCAGCGCCAGGGGATTGCCCTCCTCGCGAACCACGCGCGAGTACTGGTTCTCCACCTCGGAGCGCCCCTCGGCGAGCTGGCGCATGAGCATGTAGACGCCCTGCAGGATGTCGAGCGGCTCGAATCCGGAGACCGCGATCGGCAGGTCGTAGTCCCGGCTGATGAACTCGTAGGGACGCGTCCCGATCACCGTCGAGACGTGGCCGGGCCCGATGAAGCCGTTGAGGCGCAGGTCGGGGGAGTCCAGGATCGAGCGGATCGCCGGGATGATCGTCACGTGGTTGGCGAAGAGCGAGAAGTTGGTGATCCCCTCCGCCCGAGCGCGCAGCAGGGTCACGGCCGTCGACGGGGTCGTCGTCTCGAAGCCGATGGCGAAGAAGACGACCTCGCGGTCCGGGTTCTCGCGCGCGATGCGCAGCGCGTCGAGCGGCGAGTAGACCATCCGCACGTCCGCTCCGCTGGCCTTGGCGTCGAGCAGCGACCCCTGGCTCGCGGGCACGCGCATCATGTCGCCGAAGGTCGTGAAGATGACTTCCGGGCGCTTGGCGATGGCGATGGCGTCGTCCTGGCGGCCCATCGGGATGACGCACACCGGGCATCCCGGTCCGTGCACCAGTTCGATCTCCGGCGGCAGGAGGTCCTCCACGCCGTGCTTGTAGATCGTGTGCGTGTGGCCGCCGCAGACCTCCATGAACTTGTAGTTGCGGCCGGGTTCGGCCAGCCCGGCGATCTGCTCGGCGACGCGCTTGGCCACCTCTCCGGAACGGAACTCGTCGACGAATTTCATGTGGGGCTTCCTATCGCTTCGAGGATCAGGTGGTAGATCGTGGCCTGCGTCTCCTGCACGCGGGCCACGTCGTCGCTGGGCACCAGGAGCAGGTGGTCCAGCCAGTCGAATTCGCCGATCAACCCACCGGGGTGGGCGACGATCGCGCAGGTCTTCATCCCGCGATGGTGGGCGGCGGCGAGCGCTTGCAGAAGGTTCTCGGACGACCCGTTCACCGAGAGGGCGATCGCGACGTCCCTGCTGTGTCCGAGGGTCGTGATCTGGCGGGCGAAGACGTTCTCGTAGCCGTCGTCGTCAGCCAGTGCCGTAACGGTGGCCGCGTCGTTGCCCAGCGCGAACGCGGTCCAGCCCTGGTTCAGCAGGTCGCCGGCGAAGTCCTGGGCGGCGGCGGCCGAGCCGCCGTTGCCGAACGTGAGCACGCGGCCGCCGGTCATCAGGCGCCTGCGGATCTTGCCCGCGCACCGTTCGATCTCGGCGACATCGAGTTCGCGCCTGAGCAGCAGGATCTCGCGTCCCTTCTGCGCGATCGACTCGCGGACGTCGCGGAGGGCCACGTCGATGTCGCGCTCGACGCGCTCGAGGAAGGGGTAGAGCGACGACGCGGGGACAGGGCCTTCCCCGGGGCCGGCGTCGAGGCGCTCGAGCGCCACGCCGGCGTGGCAGAGCAGGAGGTCACCCTGGGTGACTTCCTCGATCAGATCGCACGCGACATCTTCGCGGAGCCCGTCGATGTCGACGGTGGCGCCGTGCTCGGTCAGGGCGACGACGCGGCCCGGGAGCGCGATGTCGCCGCAGGTGATGCAGGCCTCCTCGAGCAGTCCCGGGTGTTCGAAGAAGACCTGCACCAGCTCACACAGGAGCTGGTAGGCGACCTGCTGGACCTCTTGAACGACGTGGGGATCCGAGGAGTCGACCGTCAGCACGTGGTCGGCGCGGGGGGCCGTGCCCCCGGGGCCGACGAGCGCGACGGTCAGGGCGCCGCGCCGGGCGCCCGCGTCGAGAAAGGCGCGGGCGGGCTCGTCGACCGGCCCGTGCGTGAGGCTCAGGGCGATGTCGTCGCCCCCGAAGATCTGGGCACGCTGCGTCGCCCCCGTCGGATCGTTGGACGGCGCGAGCGCGGGAAACGAGCGCTTGCCGGCGACCGTGGGGTGCATGAGGGCGACGGCGACGCGCGCGGCGTCGGTCGCCGCGCTGGCGGACCCGTGGGCCAGCAGCACGCCGCCGCGGCCCAGGGACCGCGCGACGTCGTGGCAGGCGCGCGTGAGGCGCTCGCCGTGCTCGTCGAGGAAAGCGCTGAGCGCCCTCTCGCGATCGACCAGACGGGCGGTGAAGGGCGTGACGCCAGCCGCCGTCACTCGATCTTGCTCCCCTCGAGCTCGGCGAGCTCCTCGTGCCAGGGGTCGCCCAACTGGATCAGGAACTCCAGCGTCGACTTCGCCTCCTCCTCGTCGATCTTCGACATGGCGAAGCCGACGTGGATGAGGACCCAGTCCCCGACGTCGACGGCGTCCGGACCGTCGGCCAACAGGCCGACGTTGACCGCGCGGCGGACGCCGGAGACCTCGGCCTTGGCGATGTTGGTCTTCACGTCGACCCACTCGATGATCTGTCCGGGGATTCCTAGGCACATGGTGTTCTCCTTGCCGCGATCGCGGCCTGTCCGAAGCTGATCCCGGCATCGTCGCGCGAGATGTTGGAAAAGGGGGCCTTCTGAGACTAGGACCACGCGCAAGCCATGGTTCGGGTCACATGGTAGATGTAGCGGACACACACCGCGGGACCACGCCGGCCGGCGCGGCTACTTGGCGCGACGGGGGTCGCCCGTCCGCTCTGCTTCGAACACTCAGCTGGTGTTGCTCCGCGCACCGGTCCAGGCCGCGCCTCCCGCAAGATCGCGTGCAGTGCAGGAGATTCTTTGCCGTGGGCGACGGCCTGGCGTACCGTGGCCGCGCCATGACACGCCAATTCCAGCCTGCCGTCACCGATCTGCGCCGCGCCATCGACGGCCTCTCCGGTCGAACCCGCGAAGCCATGCTCGAGGGCATCGAGTGCGAGGCCGTGATCACCGGCGGTTACATGGACAACGATGGCGGGGTCTGCCCGATGCTCGCCGCCCACCGGCAGGGGGCGCGCGCCAACTTCGTCCTCTTCGCCGGGGCGTGGGACCACTTCACCGGTGTGGACGGCCTCAGCATCACCCGCCGCGCCACTCCGCGCGAGCTCGGCGCCCTGGTCGCCCAGCTCGAGGAGAGCCTGCAGAGCGAGGGGCCGCTGTCGGACCTGGCGGCTGCGATCGCCGATCACAAGGCCCTCGCGCGTGCCCGCCGTGACCCCGGGCCGTGGTCCGACCTGGCGGCCGCGATCGCCGACCATCAGGTGCTCGCCCGTGCCCGTCGCGAGCGCGAGGCGTCCGGCGTCGGCCTCGACTGGCTTCACGGCGGGGACGACGCTCCGGTGGTGGAGCCGCAGCGGAGCCTCGCCCTGGCGTAGGGGTCCTGGGGCGTGTCGCGGCGGTCTCGGCCGCCGCTCGGGCGCTCTCGGGGCGGACCGCCCGCGCGCGGACGCGGGGCTGCGCTGGATGCCGGCCGCGAGACGGTCGGGGCCGGCCTCCGACCGTGTTAGGTCCCCGACACTGTGTTCGACGCACTTAGCCGCGTTCTTCGCCGGTGTGTATGGTCGCCACACCTAGCGGTGAGCGCGGGCGCACGTTGCGCCCGCTGCGCCGTGCCGAACCAGGAGAAGCGGGAAGATGTCTTACGACGAAGTGGCAGCAGACCCCCTGAGCAACCCGGTCGGGGGCCCGGACCCTGACGACAACATCATCCACCTCTTCTGGCTCCAGGGCATGGGCTGCGACGGATGTACCACGGCGCTGCTGGCGGCCAACCGTCCCTCCTTGGAGGAGATGGTGCTGGGAACCGTGCCTCGCATCCCGCGGATCATCCTGCACCACCCGATGCTCGACGACGACTCCGGTCCCGATTTCATGAGCGCGTACCGGCAGGCCGTCGAGGGAACGCTGGGAGCGCCGTACGTCGTGGTGCTCGAGGGGTCGATCCCCGACGATCAGAGCTTCCCGGGGGAGGGATACTTCGCGGCACTGGGTGTCGCCGCCGACGCCCCGCAGGGAATGCGCGCCACCGGGCGCCCGGACCAGCCGCTGCGCGTCAGCGACTGGGCGTGGGCGATGGCCCGCCGCGCAGAGGCCTGCTTCTCGATCGGCACGTGCGCCACCTGGGGCGGCATCCCGGCGGCCGCGGGCAACATCACCGGTTCCATGGGCTTCATGGACTACCTGGGCAGGGAGTATCGCTCGGCCCGGGGGTTGCCCGTCGTCAACGTTCCGGGGTGCGCTCCGATCGGCGACAACTTCACCGAGACCCTGATGCAGGTGCTGTTGTATTTCGACGGGGCCGTGAAGCTGCCGGAGTTCGACGAACTCGGCCGTCCCGAGTGGATGTTCGCCGAGACGGTGCACCGGCACTGCATGAAGGCCGGGTACTACGAGGAGGGCGTGTTCGCCCACGAGCCCGGCGACAACGAGTGCCTCGTCGAGATCGGCTGCTGGGGTCCGGTGGTGCAGTGCAACATCACCGAGCGCGGCGCGATCAACCACACGGGTGGCTGCATGATCGCGGGCGGGGCGTGCATCGGCTGCACGATGCCCGGTTTCCCGGACAAGTACAGCCCGTTCTACAAGGCGCCTCCGGGCTCGGCGGTCTCGGGCACCGTCTCGCGGATCTACGGCGGTGGCATCCGCCGGCTGCGCCGCCTGTCGATGACGGCCGGCAACCACACGCCGATCTGGGACCGCGCTGACCACATCCCCTCCGCCTGGGGGATCGCCGCAGGCCAGAAGACGCCAGCCCAGAAGGTCAACGCGTACTTCTACAAGAAGTTGCAGTACAAGGGCACCGTCAACCACTCCGCGCGCAACAAGAAGCAGCCGCAGCCCGGGAGCCGTGACATCCTCAAGCAGAAGGGCGTCGACATGAGCGCGAGCGTCCCCGTGCTGGGCGAACGGGTCGTCACCCGGGAGGAGCTGTGATGCACGCCGTGAGCCAGCAGGGCGCCGGTCAGCTGCGGCGCATCGACTTCGATCCCGTGGCCCGGGTGGCAGGTGGCCTCGCTCTGCGCACGGTGGTCGACACCGAGCGTTTCGAGGTCGTCGAGGCCAGCATGCTGGCCACGATGTACCGCGGCTACGAGGTGCTCCTCCGTGGCCGCGACCCGCGCGACGCGGTCTTCGTCTCCAGCCGCGCGTGCGGCGTCTGCGGCGGTGCGCACGCATGGACGTCCGCGCTGGCGTGCGAGATGGCCTACGGCTCTGCCCCGCCCGCCATGGGCATCGTGGCGCGCAACTGGCTCTCGGCGCTCGAGGATCTCTGCGACCTGCCGCACCACCTCTTCCAGCGCGCCGGCCCGGACTTCTCCGAGCCGCTCGTGCGCCAGACCAGTCCCGAGCTGTGGGCGCGTGCGCAACAGACCCCGGCAGCCAACGTCGCGACGCACGGGTACGGCCTGGTGTCGGAGATCATGACGGCGATGACGCCGTTCAGGGGCGGCCTCTACCGCAGGGCGCTGGAGCTGACGCGCGTCGCCAAAGAGGCCTACGGGCTCGTGGGTGGCAAGCATCCGCACCCCCAGACGACCACGCCCGCCGGGGTCAGTGCGCTGATCGACCCCTCCGACCGGAACCTGACGTTGCTGCGGATCGACAAGTTCCTGGACTACAGTCGCGAGGTGGCGGCGGTCTGGGACGATCTCGCCGATTTCTTCCTCACGGCCGATCCCCGCTACGCCGACGTGGGCGCCGGGCCGAAGAACTTCTTCGATTTCGGCCGGTGGGACGACCCGTTCGCCTACGATGCCACGTTCGAGAACGCCCCGGTCTGGGGTGAGCGGCGCTGGTCGACTCCCGGCGTGATCGTCGACGGGCGATTGCGGACCACGAATCTCCACCAGATCGACGGCGGCGTCGAGGAGTTCGTCGACCGCTCCTTCTACGAGGACTGGAGTGCCGACGGGGGCGTCTACGCCACGGACCCGGCGGGCAACAACGTGTCCGCCCGCCATCCCTGGAACAAGGAGACACTCCCGCAGCCGGGCGGCCCCAACCTCAACGGGCAGTACTCGTGGTCGACCGCGCCGCGCTGGGACCGCCTCGCGATGGAGACCGGTGCCGGCGCGCGCATGTGGATCACCGCGATGGCGCGCAAGCAGCCTCACTCACGGTTTGTCGAGTCGACGGGCCACAGCCTCGTCATGCACATGCCCCAGGCCGCGCTGCCGGAGGCGACGCTCGAGTGGCTGGTGCCCGAGCGCTGGAATGCGTTCGAGCGCAATCGGGCGCGGGCGTACTCGCTCGTCCATTCGACGCTCGTCGCCTACGAGAACGTCTTGATCGGCTACGACCTCGCCCGCATCGGGGGCCCCGACGCCCGGACCTTCACCGAGTACGAGATCCCCAAGGGCGGCGTCGTCGGCGTGGGCTACTGGGGCGGCCCCCGCGGTGCCATCAGCCATCACATGGAGATCGACAACCGCGTGATCCGCAACTACCAGATCCTCGCCGGCTCCACGTTCAACGCCTCGCCGATGGACCCGTTCGGCACTCCCGGACCGTGCGAGGCGGCGGTGATGGGCACGCCGCTTCTCAGTACGCGGCAGCCCGAGCGGTACCTCGACGCGATGCGTGCCGTCCGCAGCTTCGATCCCTGCATGTCCTGCGCGACGCACTGAGGCGGGCCAAGCGGCGACGGGTGACCGCGGTCACCCGTCGGCCTCGGGTACGGCCTCTTCGGGAAGCGCCTCCTCGCAGGCCCGGACGAAGAAGCCGTACAGCCAAGGCCGCTTGAGCTCGGCGGGGTCCCCCTCGACGGGGCCCTCGAGCTCGCGGAGGTAGTCCTCGATCGTGCGTCGCGCCAGGAAGTGGCGCACGTGGCCGCCGGGGCCCGGGACACGCCAGCTCTTCGCGAGCTCGTCGTCGGGACTCGGCTTGCCGAGCGGCTCCGACCGGGCTATGTCGCCGCACGCCTCCGCGATGGCTTGCGGCCAGTTCCCTGCCCTCGCGTGGTACTCGCGCAGCATCTCCGGGATCCAGTCAGCGGGCCGGCGGGCGGGCTCGAAGTACTCCGCCTCGACGAGGCGGCTCAGGTATCCGGCCTGGCGCAGGCGGTTGTCCAGATCGAACGGATTGTCGCCGGCGAGCGTCTGGTCGCGCGTCTCCAGCACCTCGGCGATGAATCCGGGTGGTCGCTCGCCGCGCCGCTCCTCGACGCGCGCGAAGACGGCTTCGACCAGCGTCTGCATGACCAGCCCGGTGTCGACGGGAAGCAGCCCGCCGGGTTCGCTCATCATCGTTCGAAATCCCCATCTGCGCGAGTGAGTGCGCGACCGCGGCGCTACCTTAAGTCTTGCGCCAAGTTCACAGCACCGGAAGGTCCTATGTGTAGTATGCACACAGCGCAGTCAACGCTGGGAGGAGAGCAAGTCTATGGCCCCTGTTAGGGATGCCCGCGGGAACGAGATGCGTCTGCAGACGGTGCCGCACGGCGGCGGCGTCTTCGGAGCTAACCGACAGCCCGGTCTGGGCGGTCACGGAGGAAGCCCGAACGGACCGCTGAACGAGGTTCACGTCTTCTGGATCGCCGGCATGAGCTGCGACGGCTGCACGATCGCCGCAAGCGGTGCCACCAACCCCTCGGTCGAGGACCTGCTGCTCGGCCGCATCCCCAACCTGCCGAAGGTGATCCTGCATCACCCCGTGCTCTCCCCGGGAGCCGGCACGGAGTTCATCCGGCCCTTCAAGCAGGCCGTCAACGGCGAGCTCGGAGCGCCCTACGTCGTGGTGCTGGAGGGCTCCGTCCCCGACGACCAGGCCTTCCCGTCCGACATCGGCTACTTCTCGGCGATGGGCGCGGGCGGCTTCGACCCCGAGTCCGAGACCGATCAGCCCAACCGCGTGACGGACTGGCTGTGGAAGCTCGCACCCGGAGCCGCCGCATACGTCGCCATCGGCACGTGCGCGACATGGGGCGGGATCCCGGCCGCCGCGGGCAACATCACCGGCTCGATGAGCCTGACGGACTACTTGGGCCAGGACTACCGCTCCGCCCTGGGCGTGCCGGTCGTCAACGTTCCGGGCTGCGCACCCGTCGGCGACAACTTCACCGAGACGGTCGCGGCCGTGCTCATGTTCCTGCAGAACCTCGCGCCGGTGCCGAAGTTCGACGAGTTGGGCCGTCCGGCGTGGCTCTTCGGCGAGACCGTGCACCGTCACTGCCCCAAGGCGGGCTACTATGAGGAGGGCGTCTTCGCCGAGGAGTTCGGCGACAACGAGTGCCTCGTGGAGATCGGCTGCTGGGGCCCGGTGGTGCAGTGCAACATCACCGAGCGCGGCGCGATCAACCACATGGGTGGCTGCATGGTCGCGGGTGGCCCCTGCATCGGCTGCACCATGCCCGGCTTCCCGGACAAGTACAGCCCGTTTCTGAAGGCGCCCCCAGGCTCCTCTATCTCCGGGGGGATCTCCAAGGTCACCGGTGGCGGGATCCGGCGCCTGCGTCGCCTGTCGATGAAGAAGGGCAACCGCACCGGAGTCTGGGACAACGCCCACGAGGTGCCGTCCGGCTGGGGCCGTGCGCACGGAGACAAGGGCCCGGTCGACAAGGCCAACGGGTTCTTCTACGAGAAGCTGCAGTACCGCGGCTCGGTCAACCACGCCAAGCGCAACAAGAGGCAGCCGCTGCCCCAGAGCCGCGATATCCTGAGACAGAAGGGCGTTGACCTCACCGCGAGCGTCGATGTACTTGGCGAACGGGTCAAGACCCGGGAGGAGCTGTAAACCATGTGCTTCAAGAATCTGCCGATCGAGTTCGATTCGCAGGGCAACGCGACGCTGAAGCAGGGCGTCGCAAACCCCTACACCTACACCGAGACGCCGGCGCCCACGCCCATCGAGGACGATCCGGAGCGGATGCGGGAGCTGTTTGCGCGCAACGGTGCGATCCGGCGCGTCGACTTCGACCCGGTGACCCGCGTCGCGGGAGCGCTCGCCTTCCACACGGTGGTCGATCTCGACAGTCGTGAGGTGCTCGAGACCGCCTCGATGGCGACCCTGTTCCGTGGCTACGAGGTCATCCTCCAGGGCCGTGATCCGCGCGATGCGATCAACATCTCCAGCCGGGCCTGCGGCGTGTGCGGCGGCGTGCACGCCACGACGTCCGCCCTGGCGTGCGAGATGGCCTTCGGCATCTCGCCGCCGCCGATGGGCGTCGTGGCGCGCAACCTGCTGCTCTCGACGGAGTACCTCTACGACCATCCGATCCACTTGTCGCTGCTCGCCGGTCCGGACTTCTCCGAGGAGGCGGTGCGCGAGACCAACCCGGAGATCTGGACGCGCGCCGAGAACACGCGCACTCAGGGCCGTGAGGTGCACGGCTATGAGTTCATGTCGGAGCTGATGACCGACCTGACGCCGCTGACCGGCAAGCTGTACCTCGAGGGCCTGTACTACACGCGTCTCGCGCGCGAGGCGTACGTGCTCATCGGCGGCAAGTACCCTCACCCGCACACGGTCGTGCCCGGCGGCGTCAGCACGACGATCGACCCCTCCGACCTCAACGAGATCATGCTGCGGGTGGTCAAGTACTTCGACTACGGCCGCAAGACCGTGGCCATCTGGAACGACATCGCGGAGTTCTTCTACGACGTCAACCCGAAGTACAAGGACATCGGGACCCGTCCGAAGAACATGGTCGAGCCCGGCCAGTGGGACGATCCGTTCGCCTACGACGCCAGCTATGAGAACTGCGACGACTGGGGCCGCCGGCGCTGGGCGACCCCCGGCGTGCTCGTCGACGGAGAGCTCGTCACCACGAGCCTGCAGATGGTCAACGCGGGCGTCGAGGAGTTCGTCGAGCACGCCTTCTACGAGGAGTGGACCGGCAACGGCTCCGGCAACGAGTACTACAAGTTCCCGACCGATCCGGCCGGCAACCCGTTGTCGCCGTACCACCCGTGGAACAAGGAGACGATCCCCAAGCCGACCGCGACCAGCTGGAAGGAGAAGTACTCCTGGTCGACGGCCCCTCGCTGGGATCGCATGGCGATGGAGACGGGGGCCTACTCGCGGATCTGGACGGCGGCGATGACGCCGAACTACCGTCAGAGCAACTACATCGAGCCCACCGGGCACAGCCTCAAGATCCACCTGCCCAAGGCCTCGCTGCCCAACACCGAGATCGAGTGGAAGATTCCCGAGGTCTGGGGTGCCTTCGAGCGCAATCGCGCGCGCGCCTACTGCATCCTGTACACGGCGGCCATCGCGTACGACAACCTCCTGCTGGCCTACGACCTGCTGCGCAAGGGCGGGCCGGACGCCAAGATGTCGACGCCGTTCAAGGTGCCGAAGGATCACCGCATCGGCGTCGGGTTGTGGAGCGCCGGCCGCGGCTATCTGACCCATCACATGGAGATCGACAAGGGCGTCATCAAGAACTACCAGATCCTGACCCCCTCGACGTGGATGGCGTCGCCGAAGGACCCCTTCGGCAACCCGGGGCCCTACGAGGAGGCGGTCATGGCCACGCCGCTGCTGGAGAACTACGAGAAGCCCGAGGACTTCAAGGGCATCGACGTGCTCCGGGCGATCCGCAGCTTCGACCCGTGCATGCCGTGCACCACGCACATCCACTCCGACGACCGGACGATCACCCGCGAGATCATCAGCTGCGCATGCGGCGCGACCGGAGACCATGAGCACTAGGACGTCCGCGGGCACGCGCACCGGAGGCCGATAGCCCCAGTGCGCGTGCTCGTCTGCGGGGTCGGCTACCGGTTTCTGCGCGACGGGGCGCTCGGTCCCTACATGTCAGACACCCTGTCGGCGCGTGCCACCGAGCGGGTGGAGGTCGAGGACCTCGGCTACCACCCGGTCGGTTTCACGCAGAACTTGCAGGAGCGGCCGGACTACGATCGGATCGTGTTCGTGGCCGCGGTCGATCGCGGTCGCGCGCCCGGGACGATCAAGGCGTATCGCTATGATCATTGCCTGCCCTCCTCCAAAGAGGTCCAAGAGCGTGTCGGCGACTCCGTGACAGGTTCGATCTCGCTGGACAACCTGCTGATCGTCTCTGAGGCGTTCAAGGCGCTGCCCGACGACGTCTGGGTCGTGGAGGTCGAGCCGGCCGACGAGACCTGGGGCGAGGGGTTCAGTCCCATCGTCGAGGCGAAGCTGCCGGAGATCACGGAGACCATATGGAATTTGACCAAGCCGTAGCTGAATTGGACACCCTCGTCGGGACCCTCGAACGGGAGGGCGACACGCGGGCGCTGATGCTGCTCGATCTGATGGACGCCGTGCACCGGCCCGCGCTCGAGCTGATCGTGGCCGGCGACTCCCGCCACCCCGTGGCGCACGCCCTGCTCTCCATGTACGACCTCGCGCCGCTCGACGAGTACGTGCAGGTCGAGGAGGCGCTCGACGAGATCCGCCCCTACATCGAGTCGCACGGCGGCGGCCTGGACCTGCTCGATGTCGAGGCGGACGAGGGCATCGTCCACGTACGCCTGCACGGCTCGTGCCACGGATGCGCGGGCTCGGCGATCACCCTGCGGCGCGGCGTGGAGGAGAAGCTTCGCGAGCGTCTGGACTGGTTCACCGGGGTCGTCGCCCACGAGGACGACGACGCCGCCGAGACGGCGGAGGGACCGGAGGACGGCATCGCCGCCAAGCTGCTGAAGATCGAGCACTTCAACAGCGACATCAAGGCTGCAGGACCCCTTTTGCCGAGTGCTCCCGTCGGCGCGGCCGGTCAGCCGGCCGACCCTTCCGGCGGCACCCTGCTGCAGATCGAGGGCATCCGTCGAGAGAAGGTCGGCAGGCCGGTGTTCGTCGAGGCCGGCGCGCTCGCCGACCTGCCGCCGGGCGGGTCGAAGGCCGTCGACGTCGACGGGAACTCGATCCTCATCATCAACGTCGACGGCGAGCCGTACGCGTTTCGGAACGTCTGCCCCGTCGACGGGCGGTCGGAGCTCTACGGCGGACACGTCACGGGCTCCGTCATCGTCTGTCCGTGGCACAACTGCGCCTACGACGCGCGCTCCGGCAAGCGCGTGGACGACCAGCCCCAGGAACCCGCGCTGGCGGTGGTGCCGATCGCGGTCCACGACGGCATGCTGCAGGTGGCGGCGAACGTCGCGTGAGCACCGCGATCCCCTCCGAGGCGCCGGGCGTCCGCGCCCGGCGCGTGCTCGTCGCGGGCGTCGGGAACGTTCTTCGAGGCGACGACGGGTTCGGGCCGGCGGTGACCGAAATGCTCGGTGACCTCCCCGAGGGCGCAGACGTCGTGGAGACGGGGATCGGTGGCATCGCCCTTCTGCAGGAGTTGATGCGGGGCTACGACGGCCTGATCCTGATCGACGCGGTCGAGCGTGGCGCCGACCCGGGAACCGTCTTTCTCATAGAACCGGAGGTCGACATGGGTGTCCACGTCCCGGACATCCACCTCGCCAACCCGCACCGTGTGCTGTCGATGGCCAAGACAATGGGGGTGCTGCCCGCCCGGGTGGTGATCGTCGGCTGTCAGCCGCTGGACGTCGAGGAGATGTGCCAGGGGCTCTCCCCGCCGGTGCAGCGTGCTCTCGCCCCCGCCGTTACCAGGATTCAGGAGATCGTCGATGAATGGCTTTGACTCAATCGCGGAGATGCGCCAAGCGCTCGCCGGGCAGCGCTACCTGGCCGACGAGGGCCTGGCGACCGTGGCGTTTCTCGCCTTGCGGCTTCGACGCCCTCTGCTCGTGGAAGGTGAGCCCGGCGTCGGGAAGACCGAGCTTGCGAAGGCCCTTGCGGCGGCCACCGGCGCACCGCTCATCCGCCTGCAGTGCTATGAGGGGATCGATGTCCACCAGGCGCTGTACGACTGGGACTACCCCCGGCAGCTGCTGCAGTTGCGCGCGGGGGGATCCGCGCCGCTGTACTCCGAGGAGTTCATGCTCCGCAGGCCGCTGCTCGAGGCGCTCGCCTCCGATCCGGCGCGCCCCGCCGTGCTGCTGATCGACGAGCTCGATCGCGCCGACGACGAGTTCGAAGCGTTCCTGCTCGAGTTCCTGTCCGACTTTCAGGTGACGATCCCCGAGCTCGGAGTCATCAAGGCCGCGGCGCCGCCGACCGTGATCATCACGTCGAACCGCACCCGCGACCTGCATGAGGCACTCAAGCGCCGCTGCCTGTACCACTGGATCGACCACCCCGACCTCGCTCGAGAGGTGGCGATCGCCCGCGCTCGCCTGCCCCACATCAGCGAGCGCCTCACCACCCAGGTGTGCAGCTTCGTCCATGAGCTGCGGTTCCTGGACCTCTACCGCTCACCCGGGGTGGGCGAGACCCTCGACTGGGCCGAGGCCTTCCACGTCCTGGGGCGCCAGCAGATGGACGCTTCCACGGCCGACCGGACGCTCGGCACGCTGCTCAAGGAGCGCGACGACATCGAGCGCATCCGTGGCAAGCCGGTGGAGGCGCTGATCGACCGCGCCAATGGCGTCCCGAAGGATGGAGCCAGCGGTGACCATTAAATCTGACCAGCTCGGCCCGCCGTCCGGCCAGCCCGTCCTCGCCGCTGCAGTAGGGCTCGCGCGCGTGCTGCGCACCTTCGGGATGTCGGCGAGCGTGGACAGCGAGCACGTCTTCATGCGCGCACTCGCAGAGATCGACGTGCGAGAGCGCGACGCCGTCTACTGGGCCGCCCACGCCGCGTTCGTGCACGGTCCCGATGAGCGCCCCGTGTTCGACGTCGTCTTCGAGCGCTTCTGGGAGGGCCGGGCGCTGATCCTCGAGGAGCGCGGTGCCGAGCACGGCGAGGACGACGCGCGCATGAGCGGTTCTCACCACGGTGGCGAGTCACTGCCGCAGTTCGGCGCCGAGGGGGAACAGGCGTCTCCTCTGGACGGCGACAACAACCGCGCCACGCGCGAGATCCCCAGCCCTGACGGCAACGAGGGCAAGAGCAACCAGGAGATCGGCGTCCTGGCCGCCTGGAGTGCCCAGGACACGGCGAGCGAGGAAGAGCGGCTGAAGTACCAGGCCGACGAGCTCGCGGCGCTCCGTCAGCTGGCTCACGAGATCAAGCGTGCCGCACCCGAGCGGCGCTCCCGGCGATGCAAGCCGGCGCCCGGCGGGGACCGGCTTGACGTCCGCGGGACCCTGCGCGGCTCGCTGGCGACCGACGGCGAAGCGTTCCGGCTGTCGTTCACCGCGCCGACGCTCCGTCCGAGACGGCTGCTGTTCCTCTGTGACGTCTCGGGGTCGATGGAGCGCTACTCGCGCGTCCTGCTCGCCTCGCTGAAGGCGGCGGTCGGCGCGACGCGGAAGGCGGAGGCCTTCGTCTTCGCCACGCGCCTGACGCGACTGACCCGGTCGCTCGATGGTCATGACCTGGAGCGCGCGCTCGATCATGCACGCGCCGCGATCCCCGACTGGTCGGGGGGCACGCGGATCGGGGCGGCGCTCGAGGAGTTCAACCACAGCTACGGTCGTCGCGGGTTCGCACGCGGCGCGATCGTCATCGTGGTCAGCGACGGCTGGGATCGAGGCGACCCCGAGATCCTGGCCACCGAGGTTCGCCGGCTGCAGCTTCAGGCCCGGCAGCTGGTCTGGATCAACCCCCGCCCCATGACCGTCGATCAGCAGCCGCTCGCGATCGGCATGCGCGCGGCGATGCCGTACGTCGACGAGTTCGTCGCCGGACACGATCCGAGGGCCATCGCCGGGCTTGCCCGGTTGATCGGCGGTCTCGGCGCCGACCGCCCGCAGCGCGCGGTGGTTCCACGCGCTGCTCCAACCGTCGCCTGACGCCAACGGTCGCCTGACGCTCGCTTCGAGCGGGCGTCAGGCGACGCGGCTTCGTCGGGCTCGACGCTCCCGGGCTGCTTTCCGGGCACTACCGGTGTAGCGCCCGGAACGCGCTCAGCGCTGTCGCAGCGGCTCGCCCGTGCGCTCGGCGCCCGCGTTGCGGGCCACAGAGAGCAGGCCGAGTCCCAGCGCCGCGGAGCCCGAGACCAGGTGCAGCACGTTGTCCAATTCGCCGGCGCCGTTCATCGAGATGATCTGGAGGCTGTTCGCGAATCCGAGGAACGTCGCCAGGAGGTAGACCAGGCCACCACCGATCAGCGCTCCTTCCGTTACCGGCCGGCTGACCTGCGAGACGATGATGAGGTAGATGCCGATCGCCAGGTGCACCACGTTGTGGAACGGGTTGATCGCGAAGCCCAACAGCGCATCGTCGGTGTTCTGCACGAAGTTGCCGAATCCCGTGATGAAGAACCCGATCACACCCGCTGCCGCGTAGACGGCCCCCACCACGAGTGCTCCGGCCTGCGCGAAGCCCTTGTTGCTCAGATCCATACTTGAATTCTCCCCCGCTAGGTGTCTCGAACACCTTACTGCGTCCACCCACCGGGAGGGAGAAAATCGAACGGCGCGGTTTCCACGGCGGTCTCGCACGCGTGCGGCAGTCGTGCCGCGACTGTCGTGCCGCGACTGTCCCTCCGCCTTGTCGCAGGCTCCCACGCGGGTTGAAGACGTCGGCCGCGAGGGGCCGGCGGGACACGCGGCCGTCCGCGATCCGACCGCGGTGGCAGCGGGTCGGCCGTTGCGCCGGGCTCGTCCGGCCGCAATCCGTCAGCTTCAGCGGGAAACCCCGGTTTTCGGCGCCTTCGCCCGCCCCGAAGGGGTCAGGAGCGACAGGTCGGCGCGATAGGTGTTGCAAACACACAGTCGTTGTGTCAGGCTCGCTCCAATGAGAGCCCTTGCCGTGCAGAGCGTCGAATCACAGTCTTATACGGGGTGGTGGACCGGCTTGATCATCGGCTTCGTCGTCGTCTGGGTCGTCGTCATCCTCGTCGGCACCATCCTGATGTACGCGTCGCGCATCGCCGACCAGGCCAAGGAGGGGATCGCGCGAATGGATGAGGCCCGCGCCACCACGCTCCCGATCTGGGAGCTGCAGGACCTCAACGTCGCTGCGACGGGTATTTGGAAGGCGGTCGAGTCCACTCGGCCCGTACTCGAGGAGAAGATCAGATGACGGTGCTTGCTCTGACCGAGGACGAACGGGTCTTCTGGTACATAGCCCTGGGCATGGGGCTCGTAGTGATCCTGGTGGTCATCGTGCTCCTGTCCCTGCTGATCTCGCTCGTGCGGGACATCGACGAGGGAGTGGTCACGCTCTGGACGGTGACCAAGCGCCTGGCGACCAACACCACCGGCGCGTACCAGCTCGCCGGCACGGCCTCGATCCTGCGCGCGTTGCGCGAGGAGTGCCTGCGCCAGGACAAGATGCTCACCGAGCGCAACGGGATGGCAAGACGATGAGCAAGACACTGCTGACGGTCCTCACCGTCGTCGAGATCGTGGCGCTCGTGGCCATCCTCGCGGCCTACTTGCTCGTCGTCGCCAAGCAACTTCGCTCGATCTCTTCGACGCTGGCCGAGGTCGCATGGGGAGCCCGCGCCGTCGAGCGTCAGTTGCGGGCGGTCCGCTCCAACGTCGGGCAGATCAACGCAGCGTTGGGAGACGTCGCCGGCGCCCTGCCGGGCGTCATCGACAAGGTCGAAGACCTCAACCGAGGAGCGCGCGTCTGATGACCCTTTGGTGGATCGGCAACATCATCTTCCTCGTCGTCGTGATCCCGGTGGTGGCCGTGATCCTCGGCCAGGTCTTCGCCCCCGTCAAGCAGATCGGGGTCTACGCCGACGACATCGCCGTGCACGGGGCCCTCTTCGGCCCCCACCTTGACGCGTTGCAAGAGCTCGGGACGACCCGCGAGCTCGTGCGCAGGATTTCCCCCGAGCTCGAACGCTACGTTCGAGCGCTCGACCAGATTCGCTAGGAGACATTCATGAGTGCAGCCCCCGTCGTCACGCTCATCGGTGTAGCGCTCACCGTGGTAGTGATCGCGCTCTATTTGATCGGGATCGCGTTGATCCTGAAGCGCGTGCACGCCCGCCTGGTGACCATTCTGGGTGCCGTCGTCGAGGTCAGCGAGAAGTCCGCCCCGGCAGGAGACGTGATCGCCGGGATCAACGCTGACCTTGCCCGCGGGCATTCAGCCGTCGGTGCCGCTGTCGAGCGCCTCCAAGAGCGTGTCGCGGCCGACGACGACTTGAATCGAGGCGGAGACCCGCTGCCCGCCGCGCGCGGCGGCAGCGTGGCAGCCCCGCCGCCCGGCGGCCGCGGCGGCAGCGTGGCAGCCCCGCCGCCCGCCGACCGCGGCGGATGGTGGCAGCGCTGAGTTTGTAGCGTCCCGGCGCACAGAAGGTGGTCGGCGCTGAGCGAGACCTCCCGGGGCCCCGCCGCTTTCCGGCGGGGAAGCGGGCAGGTGAGCAGCCGACCGGTGCATGGTCGGTGGGTCACCCGGGCGACACCCGCTTGGGGTCACCCGGGCGACACCCGCTTGGCGAGCGTCGCTCGACCCCCGCAGCGTCTCGTCATGCATAGGCCGGCGAGGTGAAGCGCGCACCCCCGGCGACCGCGAGCCAGGTCGAGTCGAGGTGGCCGCACACACTGCCTGATCCTGCACGCGCCGTTTTCAGCTCCTATCGATTCCGACCGTCAGACAGCCGGCACCCTAGGCGCCAAGCGGCGTGCGCCCTCAAACCGCGCTCACATCAACCTACGAGAAGCGCCGTTTTCACGGCTGCTGGGGGTTGCAGCGGGCGGTTGCGAGGACGTTGAGCGCGGCACCGAGGGGGAGGTGGTCGCCGCCGTTGGCCGAACTGGCGTGAGCGTGATGTTTGGTGGACCAACGGGGTACACAGATGCCGTCGACACCTCGACGTGGGTGGTCGCTGAGCTCGATACGTGGCGCACGGTCGGTGCGGTCGTCGAGCGCGTCGCTTCTGAGGCTCAGCGCCAGACCGATTTGCTCGAAGACCTTCGGCGGCTCGGGATCGATGAGATTTCGCATCGCAAGGGGCAGCGCTAACCTGACTGTCGCCGTCGATCACAACACCGGCCGCCTGGTTCGGGCGGCGGCTGGCCGCGACCCCGCCGGGCATTCCCGGACTTCCCAACTCCTCCTGCCGACAGTCAATCACCCACGACTGCGCCGTCGCGGACGCCCTGGAGACGCTCAGCAGTCCCGCGCCATCCACTCCGCGGGAGGGCGAGACCAATCGACTGCCACGCCCGGGTTATTCCGGGCGCGTCCCACCGCCCGCTATCCGCCGCTCTCGAACGTCGACACGATCCGGTCGAACACTGGGAGGTACTTCTCCAGGCGCCGCGCGGGGAGCGTCTGAAACACCATGGTGATCAGCCGGCCTTCCTTGAAGAGGAAGTAGTGGACGTGACCTCCGGGCTCGCCGGTCGCCGTGTCGAAGGTGTAGTCGTAGCGGTAGCCCGGCAGCCCGGCCAGGACGAGCGCGCGGGGCTGGTTCATCAGACGGACCCGCCCGTCGGCGCGGACCAGGCGGTCGGTGAGGTCGCGAACGATCGACAGCGTCTCCCGAGTGACCTCCAGGCCGACGGGCGTCACGCGGACGAGCATGGACACGGCTCGTCCTTCGGCGACGATCAGTTCGACCTGCGGGTCGTCCGAGGGCACGCGCGACCAGGACCTGGGGTAGGCGATCGAGAAGGGCACCTCGGCATTGCGACTGCGGAAGCGTACGTAGCCCGCGGGATCGGGTTCGGCCTGGGCTTTCGGCGGCGAGGCCGCGGTGGTCGACGGCGCGGCGGCGGGGCCAGACGCCTGCGGCGCGGGCGACGACACGACAGCTCGGCCGACGGCCGCCGCTGCGATCAGGACCACGACGCCGGCAGCGATCACCAGCATCAAGGGGGACCGCGTCGCGCGGGCGAAGGTCGTGCGCAGGCTGCGGCCCGGTGAGGGGTCCGGAGGGCCGGAAGCGCTCATGGGGCGGGGTGGTCAGGCGCTCCGGAAGGGTTCCGATCTACGACGGGCTCATGCGGAGGCTCTTGCGGAGGAGGTGCGATCGGCGTCTCGAGTGACGTCTCGCGAACGGCGTGTGCCCCGAGTTGGAGGTCCTTCAGCGATGCGAGCAGTCCGCGCGTCGTATCGGGTTCACGCCCTGTCGGGTGGGCCTCGAGGAGCTGTGTCGCCTTCAACTGAAGGTCCTTGAGGAACGAGACGAGCATCGTCATCAGCCCCATGAGCAGGAGCAGGACCACCGCCCCGAATACGAGCGCTACGGTCGCGACCGTGTTGGTCTCGACGAGGGCGACGGTCGCGATCCCGCCGCCGATCAGAACGACGACGGCGATCGCGACCACGCCGAGGGACCGGCGAACACGCCGGTCCCTCAGTGCGGCCGCGAGCACAGTCTCACCGGTTACAGCTCCGCGTGCGACCGAGGAGGTTCAGCAGTCGGCTGCAGTCGATCGAGTTCGCGTGCCCGTTGATGGTGTTCGGACCCGTGCCCCCGACCAGATCGAGCACCGTGGACAGATCGCTTCCGATGGGCCTAGCGATGTCCTGGACGTCCTCCGCCCGGCGGTTGATGCCGGCCACCTCGGGCTCGATCTGGTTCACGTCAGCGAGGATCGTGCTGGCGTTGCCACGGATTCCCCTGGCGCTCGCGTTGATCGAGTCGGTGAGGGAGTTGATCGACCGCGCGCTCGCGTTGATCGACCGAGCGTTGCCGCCGATCGCGAGCACGGACGTGTTGATGGCCGCTGCGCTCGATCCGATCCCGTTGACCGTGGTGTTGATGGGAGTGACGTTCCCGTTGATCGTGGTCGCGGTCTGGTTGATCGTGGTCGCCGTGCGCAGGATCGTCTTCGCGATCCTGTCGATGTCCTTGGCGGCCGCGAGGGTGTCTGACAGCTGCCCGGTCAACGGCATCGCCGCCCGCTTGATCTGACCCGAGATCACGGCCGTCCGTGCCGCGAGCGCGATCGCCTCGGTGTCCGTGCCGATGTCGTTGACCTCGGGCTTGATGATCGCCACGCTGTCATCGATCTGGTTGGCGGCGACGAGCGTGCCCGTCAGCATCAACACAGCGGCCAGGGCCCACACGACGATCAGGATCAGGATCGCGGGCGCGAGCCCGCGGGTTCCCCTGAGAATGCTCAGCATCGCCAGATCCCCTTTAGCACTCGGGGCTGGGGCGGACTTGGGTGGGCACTGGGAGATCCAGCACGTTCGACTCGCAGATGCTTGTCAGGTGCGAGTTGACCGAGTTCAGCCCACTGTTGATCGCCGTTGCGTCCTCATCGATCGGCCTGAGGATCTCGTTTGCCCGGACGACGTTGTCCGGGATCAGGTCGGTGCCCTTGCTGTCCTTGCGCTGAGCCTGCTTGAGCCGCACGTCGATGGACGACGTGAGCCCCTCGATGCTGACCAGCACGCCGTTGGTATCACGCAGCGAGCCGGTGATGTCACGCAGGACTCCTGAGGTGCCGCGCAGCGAGCTGGACGTGCTGACGAGCGAGCCGGAGGTGTTTCCGACCGAGCTCGAAACCGTGCTGAGCGTGCCTGAGGTGTTCTGCAGCGAGCCTGACGTGTCGACGAGCGAGCCCGAAGTGCTCCCGAGTGAGCTGTTCACCCGGTTCAGCGTGCTGTCGATCGTGGTCAGCTCGCCGAGGATCGCGCTGGCCTGGCCGGGGATCGGCTTCAACGAGCGGTCGATCTGGGTCAGGTTGGCGTTGATGTCCTCGATGTGGTCGGGCAGCGGCTTGGCGTCCCCCTCGATGCCGGTGACCGAAGCGTCAGCTTCCTTGAGGGCGTCGTCGATCGACGCGAGGGCGCCCGTGATGCCCAGCAGGAATCCGATCACGACGAGCACGACCAAGAGCCCGATGGTGGCGAAGATCCACGTCCACCTGGTGTCTGAAGTTACGCGCATGTTGAGTTCCTCTCGTTCCTCATGGTCTGCCCTGGCAGTCGCTCGTGTCGCCGTCGCCGCCCTCGAGCTTCTGGTCGATGCATGCGGCCGTGTCGTTTGCCGCTCGAGCCTCGCCGAGGATGTTCCCCGTATCGACCTTGATCGACCGGGCCAGCGCGATCGTCCCCTCGAGGCTGTTGTTGATGTCGCGCGCGTCGCGGTCGACCAGCGACGCCGTGCCGTTGATCGACCCGGCGTCGACGTTGATGTTCCTTGCGTTGCGGTTGATCCTCCCGGCGACCTCATTGATGTCTCGGGCGCTGCCGGCGATGGCGCCCGCGGTGCCGTTGATGGTCCGGGCGCTCGAGTTGATGCGCGTGGCGCTGCCGCCGATGCTCGTGGCGCTCCCGCCGATGGTCACCGCGCTCGTGTTGATGGCCCCCGCCGTGGAGTTGATGGTCTGGGCCCTGTTGTTGATCGACGTGGCGAGACCCCGGATCGAGCGGGCTTCACCCACGATGCCGTCGAGCCTGCCTTCCAGCGGCTTGGCCGACTGCAGGATCGAGGTGGCGAGCTTGTTCGTGCGGTTGAGCTGGATGATCGAGTCGGTCGAGAGGTTGATGCCCCGACCGTTGGAGGCGATGTTCTTCGCCTTGGTGTCGATGCGCTCCGCGATGGTGACGGTACGCGCGAGCAGCAGCGCCGCCCCGCCGACCGCGAGGACGACGAGGACGATGATGAGCAGGTTGACGCCTCGCACACCACCCGAGGCGGCGGGAGCGCGGTTGTTGCCGACGCGTCCGCCACCGCCCGTGCGCATCTGCGTGGATTGCCCGGCACGCGAGCCTGGCGACTGCGGTCGGTTCAACAACGGCATAAGGCCTCCTTCTGAGCAGTTGCTCTACTCGTGGATACAGCGATCAACATGGTTCTCCCCCCGGACGGCCGGACAGGCGCTGAGAGCGACGTGCCCGCTACTGGTCTAAAGACCGGAAAACGGGCCGATCTGGCCAGTCACCGGATTCCTGTGCCGCGAGCCTAGTGCGGACACGACTGTATGTCCAGCGCGAATAGTCTTTCTGGCCGGGCACCGCTCGCGAACGGCAACGCGACAGCGGGTGTCGGCTTGGTCGCGCCCGCCATCCCGGGGCGCTGGGCGGGCGCTCCGGCGGTCAGCGCCGGGAGCAGACAGGTCGAGGTCGAGGGCGGCGGCCCGCCCGCACCCGCCGGACGCGGGGGCGCCGCCTTTGCGTCCGCGAACGCACGACGGGTAGCGACGCAACACACATAGCGATAGGCTGAGATCATGAAATTGGCCATTGCCGGTAAGGGCGGTTCGGGGAAGACATCGATCTCGGGCACGATGGCGCGCCTGCTGGCGCGCGGCGGGCAGCGAGTGCTGGCGATCGACGGCGACTCGAATCCAAACCTCGCGTTGACGCTCGGCATTCCGGCCGAGCGGATGGGGGACATGCCGACGCTCCCGTCCGATCTGCTGCGCCGGACCGCGGCAGGCACGGAGCTCACGCAGTCGCTCGAGCAGATCAAGGCCTCGCACTCCGTGACGGGGCCCGATGGCGTCGACCTGCTCGTCATGGCCCATCCGCAGCACGCCAACACGGGCTGCCTGTGCCAGATGCACGCCACGGTCCGCACGATCATCGACGCCGTCTCCAACGACGGGCGCGACGTGTGCATCCTCGATACCGAGGCGTCGCCCGAACATCTCTCGCGCGGCACCGCGATCTACGCCGACGCGCTGCTTGCGGTGGTCGAGCCGTACTTCAAGTCGCTGGAGACGGGCCGCCGGATGGCGGTTCTGGCCCAGGATCTCGGCTTGGAGCGTGTGGCTCTGGTGGCGAACAAGATCCGCGACGAGCGCGAAGAGGACGCCGTGCGAGCCTTCGCGGCCAAGCACGACATCGAGGTCGGCGGCCTCGTGCCGTTCGACGAGTGCTTCATCACCGCCGAGCGAGCGAGTGAGGCGCCTCTGGACCACGCTCCGGACGCCGCGGCGATCCTGGCCATCGACGAGATCGCCCACCGCTGGGCGGGCGTGGGAGTCGGCAATGGACGAGCTTGAGGTCCTGCGTGTCCGCGACGAGGTGCTCCAGGCGATGTACTGGATGCGCTCCGAGGGCATCTCCGAGACACCGACCATCGAGGAGCTCAGCCGCTTTCTCGCTCTGCCCGCGCCCGCTCTGAGCGGATACCTCGATCGATTCGTCGAAGACGGTCTGCTCGAGCACGTCGCCGACACGTTCTGGCTGAGCGCGCGGGGTGAGGAGAGCGGCAAGCGGACCTTCGCCGACGAGATGGCCGATCTCACGAAGGCCACCCACGGGGAGTGCGACGCGGACTGCTGGTGCCACGAATCACCTGACGCGGCCGCTGACTGCCTCGCTCATAAGGCGGGGCATGTCCGCGCGCGCTGATCGTCTACCAGAGCTCCTGCCGAAGAACTTCCTGCGCCCGTGCCTGCTCCTGCTTCTGCGGGAGCGGCCCGCGCACGGCTACGACCTGCTGGAGCGCCTCGAGCCGCTCGGCATAAGCCGCGCGGATCCCGGCCGGCTGTACCGCGCCCTGCGTACCCTCGAGAAGGAGGAGCTGGTCCACTCGGCGTGGGAGCGCTCGGAGGCCGGGCCCGACCGGCGCATCTACGAGCTGACGCGTCCGGGCATGGAGGCGCTGCACGCTGCCTCCCAGGCTCTGCTGGAGACCAACACCGTGCTGACCACGTTCCTGAGCCGCTACTCCGAGTTCGTCGCCCTCCGGCCGCAGGACCAATTCGTTCGCGAGCCTCGCTAGGCATACGCCGGCATGAGGCTCGCAGTGGTCGGCAAGGGCGGTGCCGGGAAGTCGGTCATCGCCGCGACGCTCGCCCGGACGCTGGCGCGCCGCGGGCACCGCGTGCTCGCGCTGGACTCCGACCCCCTGCCCGGGCTGACCTACAGCCTCGGAGCCGATCCCCCCGCCGCGGAGTCACCGCTGCTTGCGGCCACCGAACGGCGGGAGGACAAGCGTTGGCACTTCGTGCGCGGGGTCGGGCCGGCCCGGGTGGTACAGCGTTTCTCCACCCCCGCGCCCGACGGCGTGCGCGTGCTGCAGCTTCCCAAGACCACCCGCGAGGGCATGGCACCGGTCATCGGCGCCACCCAGGCCTTCTACAAGACGATCCACGGCCTCAACCGCGTGGTCTCCCTCCGTGAGTGGGTCATCCTCGGCGACCTCCCGGCCGGTCCCCGGCAGGTGGCCTTCGAGTGGGCGCCCTACGCCGAGCACTTCGTGCTCGTCGTCGAGCCCACGTGGCAATCGATGCTGACCTCACGCCGGATCGCCCGGCTCGTCGAGGAGGCGCGCCCCGGGACCCGGGTCTCGCTCGTGGTCAACAAGTCCACCGGCCCCGCGGACGAGGAGCTCGTCTCGGGTGTGCTGAGCCTTCCCGTGCTGCAGGCCGTACCCGTCGACGAGGGAGTGCGGAGCGCCGAACTCGCCGGTGTCGCGCTGCTGGATCACGCTCCGGACAGCGCAGCGGTCCGGGCTATTGAACGACTGGCCGATGGCCTTGAGAGGGGTTCGGTGGTGTCATGAAGATTGTTGTGGCTGGTAAGGGTGGGGTGGGCAAGACCACGGTTTCGGGGACGGTGGCGCGGGCGTTGGCGCGTGGGGGTCATCGCGTGTTGGCGTTGGATGCGGATACCAATCCGATGTTGGGGGTGTCGTTGGGGGTGGGGCCTGAGCAGACGGATTTGTTGGTGGCGGTGCGTCAGGGTCTTGATACGGGTGAGACTGAGCATGAGCGTTCGACGGAGGGGTTTGTCGCGCGGTTTGGGACTGATGCGCCGGATGGGGTGCGTTTGGTGGTGGCCTCGCGGATTGATCGTCCCAATCCGGGGTGTCAGTGTTGTGGGGTGTCGGCGGAGCAGTTGTTGGGGGAGTTGGAGGGTGAGCAGCAGGTGGTGGTCGGTGATCTTGAGGCCGGGGTCGGCACGGTGGTGCGTCTGCAGCCGGGTCAGGCGGATGTGATCGTGGTTGTCGCGCAGCCGACGGCGAAGTCGATCGAAGTTGCGCGGCGGGCGTTCGCGTTGGCGGTCGAGCGGGCGCCGCGGGTGGTGTTGGTGGCCAATCGGGTGCGTGATGAGGGTGATCTCGAGGTGATCTTGGCTGGAGTGGGCGGGGATCCTGAGGAGGTTGTGGTGGTGTGTGATGAGCCTGCGATCGCTTTGGCCGATCGTGACGGGCGCGCGGCGATCGACGTCGACGCCGACGCTCCCGGGGTGCGGGCGCTGATCGACCTGGCCGACCGCTTGACCGGCATCGCCGCACCCGCCTGAGAACCAAGCAGGCGCCGTCGGGCGCGTGGCTGCCGTAGGGTCGGCCTCGTGAGGATCGCGGTGATCGGAAAGGGCGGCCTGGGCAAGTCGGTCATCGCCGGGACGCTGGCCCGGATCGCAGCCCGCGAGGGGGCACAGGTCCTTGCGCTCGACTCAGACCCCCTGCCCGGATTGCGGTTCAGCCTGGGCAGCGGACCTGAACCGGCCGAGCCGCTGCTCCTCCAGGCGGTCGAGCAGGACGCGACCGGCCGCTTCGGCTGGCGGCAGGGCGTCACCGCGGTCAGCGCCGCGCAGCGCTTCGCGAGCACGGCGCCTGACGGGGTGAGGGTCCTGCACTGCGGAAAGGTCGCGGGCGACGGGTCCCGCGCCGCCGCCGGCGCCACTAAAGCGGTGTGGGAGGTGGCTCACGGCATCGTCGACGCCCCAGAGTTCCGGGAGTGGACGCTCATCGGCGATCTTCCGGCGGGAGCACGCCAGACCGCCGAGGATTGGGCACCGTACGCCCACACCTATCTCGTCGTCGTCCAGCCGACCGTCCAGTCGGCGCTGACGGCCCGGCGCGTCGCGCGGCTCGCACGCCAGCAGTCGCCGGACGCCGCGATCGCGTTCGTCGCCAACCGCGTCACCACGAAGAGCGACGTGCCGCACATCGAGTCATGGATCGGCGAGCCGGTCTTCGCATCGCTTCCCGTCGACGAGGAGCTGGCCACCGCCGAGCGGCTCGGCGTCGCCCCCATCGACCACGCTCCTGACTCACCGGCGATCGAGGCGATGCGACGGCTGGCAGCGGCGCTCGAGGCTCCCGCGACCCGCTGAGCGACGCCGCCGCGCTTCGTGGCCGGACGCCCGTCGAGCTCGAGCCCGACGGGGGCCGGAAACGCCGCTCAGGCCGCGACGGGGGTTCCGGACAGGCGATCGACGAGCGCCACGATGGCAGCCACGCCAGGAGCGTCGGCGTCGAGATCGATCGGTGCGGTTCCCTCGCGATCGGCCGCCGCGATGACCGGCTCCTCCGGGACGACGATGAGCTCACGGTCCCCGAGCACCTCGCGGATGAGGTCCACGTCGGAGTCGTCACGGACGCGGTTGGCGAGCACGATGACCTCGGCGCGCCCGGTGGCCAGCTCGACGGCCCGCCGTGCCACTTCGAGCGACTTTCCGGTCGGGTTGGTCACCACGAGAACGACATCGACCTGTCCGGGCTCGAGCCGCTCGAGCGTCCCCAGTCCGGCCTCGAGGTCACAGACGACGATCCGCTCGCCGCCGTCCTCCAGGCCACGAATGAGGTTCTCGGGGTTGACCCCGCAGCAGTAGCACCCGGGGTTGATGACGTCCAGCCGCGTCGCCACGACCAGGCGCACGCCGTCGGGGGCATCGGCGCCGAAGCGCTCGACGAGGCCCTCCATCGTCGGCTCGTGCTCGGCCTGGCCGTCGGCCACGGCCTGACGCGCCGACACCAGGAGCTCGGTCTCGTCGGCACCGACGCCGAGCGACACGCCGAGCATCGGGTTGGAGTCGGCGTCCAAGGCCAGCACAGGATGACCCGCGCGCGCGAGAGCCCGCGCGACGGTTCCCGAGACCGTCGTCTTGCCGACGCCGCCCTTGCCCGCTATCGCGACCTTCATAGTTGCCTCATGGGGGCGAGGGTACACCCGCGCGGAAGCGACCGCCAGGGGCTCGGTTCGCATCGCGCGGCCAGGCGCGTCCGACGCCGTCTGAGCCAGTGGCGCGCTCTGCCGAAGCGCGCCCCCGGCCCAGTGCAAGGAGGGTATGGTGCTCTCCCATGCTCGTGGTCGACCTGATCGTCGGCGCCGTGATCCTCGGCGCCGTCGGGTGGGGGCTCAGGCGGGGTGCCGCCGGCGCGCTGCCCCTTGCCGGCTTCGCGGTCGGTGCGGTGCTCGGCACACGGGTTCCCGTCGCACTCGGCGTGGATCTGAACTCGCCCTGGGCGCCCGTCGCCGCCCTGCCGGCCGCCCTGCTGCTCGGCGCCGGGCTGGCCGCCGTGGCCGAGCGATTCTGCCTGCGCCTCCGACGCAGGCTCCGTGACCGCCGCCGGGTCAGTGCCGCCGGCGGGGCCCTCATGGCCGGTGTGACGGGAACGGTCGCGATGTGGCTTCTCGCGCCCGCCCTGGCCGAGGTCGGCTCCCTGCGTGATCCGGTCGGGCGCTCGGCGATCCTGGCCCAGCTCAACGAAGTCCTGACGCCCGCCGGTCCCCAGGTCGGCGGGGAAGGGGACCCGTCCCTGGCCGCCTTCCCGATCATCTCGGGCCCTGCGCCGGACGTGGCGGAAGCCGACGCGAGCGCCGAGGCCGATCCAGACGTCCTGGAAGCCGACCGCAGCGTCGTGAAGATCGGGAAGTTGAGTTGCGACGGCGGCGGTAGCGGCAGCGGGTGGGTGGCCTCGGACGGCATCGTCGTGACCAACGCTCACGTCGTGAGCGCCGCCGACGCCATCACCGTGCGGCTTCGCGGTGTCGGACCCGCCCGCGAGGCCGCGGCGATCTGGTTCGACCCCGTCAACGACATCGCGCTTCTCCGCGTCCCCAGGCTGCGAGGGGTACGCCCGTTGCCCATCGTGCGTCGGCCGCAGCGGGGAACCTCGGGCGCCGCGCTGGGCTTCCCGGGAGGCGTGCGGGACATCCGTCGTGCCCGCCTCGGGCCCACCTCGGCCCGGCGGCGAGGCGAATTGGTGAGCGGAATGCTGCCCCCGGAATTTCCCAGGGAGCTTTACGGGCGCCTCGTGACGGCGTTCCGCGGAAACTCGGAGCCGGGCAGTTCCGGCGGACCGGTGGTGGACACAAAGGGCCGAGTGCTGACGACCACCTTCGGTGGTGGACAAGGGAGCTCGTCCAACTCCCTGGGCGTGCCCAACCAGTTCGTCCAGGAGGCATTGGAGAAAGCCGGTCCGCGGGTTAGCACCGGGCGCTGTCGCAACAACCCGAACGACTGACGGTTTCAGCGGGTGCGTTGCTTGATGGTTTTGGAGCGTGGTCCGGTGCGTCGGGAGACGTTGTCGCGTGCGGTGATGGCGTAGTAGTAGGTGGTGCGGGGGCGCAGGTCGGTGACGTTGAGGGTGGCTTTTTGGCCGATTTGGGTGACGTTGAAGGTGCAGGTGCCTTGGCAGAGGGTGCTGGCGCGGCGGAAGTCGCGGGCGGTGCGGATGGGTCGGCGTGATTGTTTGATCACGTAGCCGCGGGCGGGGGGTGGTTTGGAGGCTTGGGTGCCGGTGGCGCGGAAGCTGAGTTGGATGGAGCGGCGGCCGGTGGCGCGGGCGTCGAGGGTGGTGATGCGGCCGGGGGTGCGTCCGTGGCGCTTGAGGCAGTCGCCTCGTCGGTTGGCGGCGCGTCGGGTGATCTGGCGCAGGGTGCGGTTGCGGGTGGAGGAGGAGAGGCGGCGGGCGCGGCGGCGTTCGCTCAAAGCGCGGCGGGCGACTTGGTTTAGGCAGTTCTTCAGGGCGGTGGCGCGGGTGCGCTGGGCGGCCAGCCCGTCGTCGGGCGTGGTGGTGCCGGGCGGCGGTGTCCCCGGGCCTGGCCCTGGGGCGGGCGGGGCCGGTGGTGCG
>CADCVR010000103.1 GCA_902806205.1 uncultured Solirubrobacteraceae bacterium
GCCGCCAAGGCCGCCGGAGCCTGGCCCGCCGCCGCGAAGCCGAAGCCCGCCGCCCCGGCCAAGACCGGAACGACGGGCCGGAGCGCGACCAAGCCTGCGGTCGCCTCGAAGAAGCCCAAGCCGGCCGGGCCGGTCAAGCAGGGCGCCGCGGGCAAGAAGCCCGCCGCGGCCTCCTAGCGGCCCGGTTCCCCGTTTCGGATCTCGTCGCCGAGCACCTCACCCAACGAGCAGGAGCGTTCCACTGATGGCCAGTCCCCAGTTCGCGTCGCCCGAGGAGTTCCGCTCGGTGATGGATCAGATCTTCGAGATGATGAGCACCGACGAGGTCATGGGTCCCAAGCTGCGCGACGCCGACGTCCCGCAGCGCTTCGACTTCGAAGATCTCGACCTCGTGGTCAACATCCGCGCCGCTGCTCCCGGCGAGGACGGCAACCTGCACTGGGAGTGGTCCGACGATGTCGCCTGGGAGCCACGGGTGCGGATGACGATGTCCTCGGAGACCGCGAACAAGTACTTCCAGGGCAAGGAGAACATCGCCATGGCGATCGCCCGGCGGCGGATCAAGACCGGCGGGGACGTCAAGGCGGCCCTGGAGCTCATGCCGATCACCAAGCCCGTCTTCGCCCGCTACACCGATCTGGTGCGGCGCGAGTACCCGCACTTGGAGGTATGAGCGTCGAGCCGCATGCCCGCCCATCGGCTCACCACGCAGGAGGTCGCCAGCCGCGCGGGCGTCACCCCCGCGACGCTGAAGCGCTGGGTGCGGGCCGGGCTGATTCCCGGCGCCGACGGCTCGGAGTGGTCGGCGGCGGAGGCGGCGCACGCACGGATCGTCGCGCGGCTGCGCGGTCGCGGGCACTCCATCGAGCAGATCCGCACCGCGACGGCCGAGGGGCGGCTGGCCTTCGGCTACATCGAGGATCTGCTGCCGGGCACGGGAGGCGAGCGGACGTTGGAGGAGGCGGCGAAGGAGACGGGTCTGGAGGTCGCGCTGATCATGCGGATCTACGCCGCGATGGGGTTCGGCGCCCGGACGCTCGAGCGGATCTCCGACGAGGACCTGCAGTTCCTGCGCTACGGCGCCGCGGTGCTCGCGGCCGGGTTCCCGCTGATCGCGTTCCTGCAGCTGTGCCGCGTCTACGGCCAGGCACTCGCGCAGATCGCCGACGCCGAGGTCCGCCTGTTCCACCTCTACGTCCACGAGCCGCTGATGCGCGAGGGCGTCCCCGGCCTGGAGATGGCCGAGGAGATGGAGGATCTCGCGCGCGCGCTCATGCCGCTGGCCTCGCCGATCATGGACCACGTCCACCAGCGCTACCTGCAGCACTTCGTCGAGCAGGACGTCATCGGCCACATGGAGATGGATCTCGGCGGCACGCAGCTCGATCTGGGTCGCCTGCGCGTGGCGATCGCCTTCGCCGACCTCGCGGGCTACACGCGGCTGACCGAGGAGCAGGGGGAGGAGGAGGCCGTCGGCGCCGTGGAGCGCTTCGTCGAGGCGGTCGAGCACACGCTGCCCGAGGACGCGCGCGTGGTCAAGACGATCGGCGACGAGGTGATGGTTGTCGGCGCCGACGCCGCGGGCCTCGTCGACTGGGCGGTCGGGTTCCAACTGCTGCACCCGCAGCGTCCGCTGCCGCGCATCGGCGTGCACTACGGCGAGACGCTCTACCGCGACGGGGACTACTACGGGCGCGAGGTGAACCTCGCCGCGCGCGTCGCCGCGCGCTCCGCCGGCGGGGAGGTCGTCGTCACGCGCCCGCTCGTCGACCTCTCCGGCCGTCACCTCGAGTTCGAGCGGATCGGCGAGGTGCGCCTGAAGGGCTTCGCGGAGTCGACGGAGCTCTACCTGGCGCGGCAGGCCGAGGAAGAGGATTAGCTCGCCCGAACGCGCTGGACGCCGCGGAGCAGCGGCGCGACACCCGCGGGCTCTGCGGCGATCGCCTCCGCGCCCGCGGCGTGGAGCTCCTCAGGCGAGCCGTAGCCCCACCCCGCGCCGATGACCGCGAGGCCGTGCGCGTGGCCGCCGCTGACGTCGTGATGGCGGTCACCGACGAGCACCGCGCCCGCGCCCGTGGCAAGGCCGAGCGCCTCGAGGGCGCGGCCCACGGTCGCGGGCTTCTCCTCCGTCGAGGGCGGGACGGGGCCGCGGATCGCGGCGAAGAAGCCGTCGAGGCCGAGATGCTCCAGCAGCGCGACCGCCATGGGCTGCGCCTTGGAGGTCGCGACGGCCATGAGCCGCCCCTCAGCGCGGAGCCCCTCGAGCAGTCGCGCCACGCCGGGGTAGACGCGGGTGCCTTCGAGCATCGTCGTCGCGTAGCGCGCGCGGTAGGCGAGGACGACGTCGCCGACCGCGTCGACGGGGAGCCGTAGGAGCTCCGACCAGGTGTCGTGGATCGGCGGCCCGATGCGCGGCACCAGCGCGGCCTCGGGCTGCTCGGGCTCGCCGAGCTCGCGCAGGGTGGCGTTCAGCGCGGCCACGATCCCGGGCCTGGAGTCCACCAGGGTGCCGTCGAGGTCGAACAAGACGGCCGACGGCACGCTCATCCGGTGCCGAACAGGCGGTCGCCCGCGTCGCCCAGCCCCGGGCGGATGTAGCCCTTCTCGTCGAGCTGGCGGTCCAGCGCCGCGACGACGATCGGGGGCAGGCCGGGCATCGCCTCGCGCACGCTCAGGACCCCTTCTGGCGCGGCGACCAGGCAGACCAGCCGCAGGTCGGCGGCGCCGGCCTGCTCGAGCCGCGTGAGAGCCGCGACCGCCGAGCCGCCCGTGGCGAGCATGGGGTCGACGACGAAGGTGGTCGCCTCGCCGATGACATCGGGTAAAGACTCGTAGTAGGCCTCGGGTCGCAGCGACTCGTGGTTGCGGCGCATGCCGAGGTGGCCGATCGCGGCCTCGGGGACCAGACGCAGGAAGCCGTCGACCATCCCCAGCCCGGCGCGGAGGATCGCCACCACGGCGATCGCCCTGGCGGGACGCTGCGCCGAGGCGGGCTCCAGCGGCGTGAGCACGGTGAAGTCGTCGCGGCCGAGGTCCCTGGTGGCCTCGTAGGCGAGGATCGCCGCGGCCTCGCCGAGCGCGTGGCGGAACTGCTCCCGGCTCGTGCCGGCCGAGCGGAGCACGGCGACGTGGCGGGCCAGCAGCGGGTGGTCGACGACGGTCAGTCCCTCCATGCGCGGCCGCACACTATCGGCGGGCCGGCCTGACGCTCTGAGGCGTGCAGAACCGTGAACGCGCAAGCAGTCGCTGGTTCCCGGGCCGCTGGCGGGGACCGCGCGCGCTAGCGTCCCGAGCCTTGTCCGCCGCCCCGCATCGCACCGTCGAGCTCAAGGGCCACGTCGCCGAGGGCTACGCGGCGCTGCGCGCGCGGGAGGCCGGCTGCACGACGGGGGGCTTGCGCCCTGGTGCGTGCAGGGGCACGCGAGCGGCGCTAGCCCCGCCCACCGCCGCGGTGATCGCGGCAGCGCCCGGCGCCGGCCCGAG
>CADCVR010000104.1 GCA_902806205.1 uncultured Solirubrobacteraceae bacterium
CGGCCACCTCGCCGGCCCGTGCGCGGAGCACCGCGGCCTCCTGGCGCAGCCGGTCCGGCTCCCCGACCAGCAGCCCGAGCCCCTCGAGCGCCGCGGTCGCCACGCGCTCGGCGGTTGCGGCGGTGGCGGCGAGCCGGTCGTCCTCCTCGAGCAGGGGCGCGATCCCCGCGGCCTGCCGTGCGCCGAACAGCTCGGCCATCGTGGCGTCGCGCTCCGGGCGCCGAGCCTCGAAGCTCGCCACCGCCGCCTGCGCCTCGGCGTGGCGGCGCGCGCACTGCGCCCGCTCGACGGCTTCCCGCAGCGCCACATCGGCTGCCGTGCGCGCCGCCGACGCGTCCTCACACACGCTCGTGGCCGTGATGAGCGACGCCTCGGCGCCGACGAGCCGCTCCTGCAGCCACCCCACCAGCGCTGCCGGCTCGTCCTCCCACGCACCCTCTGCCTCACAGCCGGTCTCCTGGCACAGCCGCTGTCCGACGTCGCGCACCGCGCCACGGGCGGCCTCCAGCGCCGCGCCGGCCTGCTTGCGGCGCCGCGTCAACAGATCCTCGGCGACGCTGAAGCGCTCCGTGGCGAAGAGCCGCTCGAGCACCTCCCACCGCGCGTCGGAGTCCGCGCGCAGGAACGTCGCGAACTCCCCCTGGGGCAGCAACACGACCTGGCAGAACTGCTCGCGGCTCATGCCGAGCAGGCGCTCGAGCTCGGCCGCCGCCTCGTCGTGGCGGGTGGCCAGCGTGCACCAGCCCTCGGCGTCGCGGCGCTCGAGGTGGATCGTCGCCGCCTCCTCGGTCGTCCCCGTGCCGCGGCGCTTGGGTCGCTCCTGCCGGGGCGTGCGGGTGAGGCGCAGCCGTTCGCCGCGCAGGGTCGCCTCCAGGATCACCTCGGTGCGCAGTTCGGGCGCGGCGTGGTCGGAGCGCTCCCGCGCGTCCTTGCCCCGCGCGCCCGGCAGCTTGCCGTAGAACGCGAAGCAGACCGCGTCGAGCAGCGTCGTCTTGCCCGCACCCGTGTCGCCGTGCAGGAGGAAGAGCCCCGCCGCGCCGAGCGCGTCGAAGTCGACCTCCTCGCGCGCGGCGAACGCCTGGAACCCCTGGACTTCCAGGCGGTGCAGCCGCATCAGTGGATCCCCCTCCGAGTTCTTGCACCATGACCCGCAGGGAGAACCACCGGGAGCCTGGTGAAACATCCACGCCGGCAGTTCATCGACAGCTCCTGGATGATTGATTCCACGAGGTGGTCCCGTCGATCGGCGGTTCGGGTGGATGGCTGACGCCGCACGGTTCCGCAGCCGATCCTGTACGGAATCGGCAAGGAATCGGGTGGTGTCAGGTGCCAGCCGAAACGTCGAGCGGGCGGCACCGAATCCGTGGAATCACTCATCTAGGCCACCCGCTCGGTGACGTGGCGGTCGCCGAGCACCTCGGCGAGCAGGGCCTCCTCGGAAGCGTCGGCGGGCACGCCCCGCATATCCTCGACGAAGCTCCTGGCGAGATCCAGATCGGAGCACCCGCGCAGCCGTGCTGCGTAGGAGCCCTCCACGCTCTGAGAGGCGCCCTCGGGCGCGAAATGCAACACGACCGCGTGCGGGAAGCGCCGCCGCAACCGGCCCATCGCGTCGGCCGGCCGCACCGCGTCGGTGAGCGTCACCTCGACCCACGCCTCCTCGGCGGCCTCGTGTTCGGCGTCGGCCAGCAACGCTGCCAGCGTTCCGCGGACGCGCGCCAACGGGCGCGGGACCGGGCACGCGACGAGCTCGACCGTCGGCGCGGAGTTCGCCAGATCGACGAGGGCGACCGACTTCCTGTGGGTCGCCTCGGAGAACGAGAACGCGAGCGGGGAGCCGGCGTACCGCCCGTTCTGGCCGACGCGCTGCGGCCCGTGCAGGTGGCCGAGCGCGACGTAGTCGGCCCGCGCGAAGGTCGAGGCGGGCACGGAGGTCGCGCCGCCGAGCGCCAGGTCGCGCTCGCTCCCGGACGCCTGGGCCCCCGCGACGAACGCGTGGGCGACCACGACGGCGCGCGTCCCGTCGGGGCGACGTGACAGATCGGCCCGCACGAGCTCCATCGCCGCGGCGAGCACCGGTCCGTGGCCGCGCTCCTCGACGCCGAGCGCGGAGCGGACGGCGTCGGGCTCGAGGTACGGGATCAGGTAGAGCGCGAGCCCTCCGACGAGCACGGGCTCCCCGCTGCGGGCAGCCTCCGTGCGCAGGTGCAGCCCGGCGCGCGCGAGCAGCGACGCGCCGAAGCTGAGCCGCGTGGCCGAATCGTGGTTGCCCGCCACCACGAGGACGGGCGCGATCGCGGCCAGGCGGGCGAGCGCGTCGTCGGCGAGGGCGACCGCGTCGACGGGCGGCAGCGCGCGGTCGTAGAGGTCGCCCGCCACGACGACCGCGTCCACCGAGGCTGCCGCCGCCAGCTCCACGAGCCAGTCGACCCAGGCGGCCTGCGCGGTGAGCAGGCCCTCGCCGTGGAAGCTGCGGCCGAGGTGCCAGTCGGCGGTGTGGAGGAGGCGCATCACCTCCGAGGGTGTCGCGTCCGGCGGACGGAACCTGACGAGCCGCGTCGTCGTCTGCGCAAGATCCCCTGACCCCCCCTCACCGCTCAGCTCAGCACCCGGTGGTGACCGTGCTCGGTGCACGTTGCCCGGTGTGCGTGCTGGGCGTGACGGTGCGGGAGGGGGTTCGAACCCCTCGCGCGTGCCCCCCGCGCGTCCGGACGTGCAACTTTCGGGCAGTTGCCGCCCTGTGCTCGCCGCTGGCGCGGCTACCGACTTGCGTCTTCGATGAGATCGGTCGTCCAGTTGTGCTCCTGAATCGCGGTGTCCACCACGCGGCGCTGTCGTGCCAGATCGTCGATCTCCTTGCGAACCGCCGCGACGTCCAGTTGGCGGGCCAGCCGGATCTCCGAGCGCGAGTAGCGGGCCTGGGCCTGGGTCACCGCCTCGGCCGCGGAGCGCAGCACACCTTGACGAACGGCGAGGAGGTCGCGCTTGGCCAGTGCAGCCGTCACCGTCTGCCCGTCGGTAAGGCTGCTTGCCGCGTTGGTGAGGTTGATCGCCGTGATCAGCCACTCCAGATCGGCGCTCATCTGCCGCAGCTCGTCGAGCAGCCTTGCCGGATCCTCCGGCGGCCGATCGCCCTCTTGCACGACGGCGCTCGCCTGGATGCGGCCGGTCAGCTGGGCGATTCGCTTCTGCAGGTCGGCCCGCATGGTGAGCGCCTCGCCGAGCTTCACGATCGAGCGAGGGTACCAGCCGCGAACCCGCGACTCCCGCCGTCGGTCGCCGAGAGTCCACACGCGCACGACGTCCACGGTCGCAGCCGTCGGCCGCGCGCGGGCTCGGGGACGGGGCATGTGCACGCCGAGCTTCACCCGGCCAGAGTGACCACCCGAGGTCGCCGCCTCATCGGGAAGCCGGCCGGCCTCCAGCCGCACAGCCCGCGCGGCCGAGCGCTCCATGACGGTGCGCGACTACGTCCCGGACGTGGTGCGCCGCGACCTCGACCGGACCGACGCTCGAGACGTGGCTCAGGCACGTCCACGGCGACCCCCCCACGGATCTCCGCGCGGACGCTGTCGCCGACATGGTCCGCGACGGCCGCGAGGAGCGCGAAGCCGAGTTTATGCGGCGTCTCGACCGCCCCCCGGGTGATCGTCCTCGACGCCTCGGCGCTCGTCGAGGTGCTGCTCCAGACGAAGCGAGCGAGGGCCGTGGAGCGCTGCATGCGCGGCCACGAGCTTGCCGCCCCCGACGCTCTTGACGTCGAGGTGCTCCACGCGCTGCGCGGCCTCGAGCGCGGAGCGAGGGCGACGCCCCAGCGGGTCGACCCGGGCGCTCGTGCGTCTTGTCGAGCTTCCCATCGATCGAGTCGCGATCGCCTTCCTCCATCAGGAGATCTGGGCGCTGCGCCACGCCCTGTCGATGTACGACGCGACGTACGTCGCGGTGGCGCAACGCCTGGGCTGCGCCCTCCTGACGCGCGACCGGCGCCTGGCCGCCGGCGCGCCGGGCGGTGTTCCCGTCACCGTGCTGTGACCGCCCGTGCACGGCGCGAACGAGGACGCGGTGGGCGAAGGCGCGGCGGTCACGAGCTGGTGGCCCCAAGCGCCTGACGCACTCACCACACGTACCCGTTGAGCACGGCGAGCATCTGCTCGCGCTCGACGGGCCCGAAGCGCACGATCCAGCCGTTGTCGGGCTCCTGGCGCAACAGGGCGGGCACCCCCGCGTCCACGAGCGAGCGGTGGATCTGATCGGCGCGCTTGAAGCCGACCGTGCCGTGGAAGAGCACGTCGATGCCGTAGCGCTCGACCTCGACGGGCCAGATCGAGATCTTGTCGGGTCGCGTCGGGCCGGGCAGTTCGCGCGGCTCGGGCTCAGGCCCCTGGGGACGCGGCGGCCGGTGGATCCCTCCGTCTGGCATGCCTCCAAGGATCGCAGAGCCCCGGAGCGGAACCTCCCGCGGGAACGTCTCTGCGACTACGCCACTTCGGCCGGCTCGTCCTTGCCCTGCAGGCGCTCGCGCCCGCGCTGGACGGCCGCGATGAACTTCGAGAGGTTGACTTCGAGCGTGTTGAGGATCTCGTCGGCGTAGTCCTCGGCGCCCAGGCGGATCTCCCGCTCCCGGGCGCGGGCGTCGTCGATGATGTCCTCCGCGGCGCGCTCGGCCTGGCGGGTGACCTCCTCGTCGGAGATGAGCGCGTCCTGCTTCTCGCGCGCCTCCTTGATGATGCGCTCGGCCTCGCGCTTGGCCTCGGCGAGCATCTCCTGGCGCTCCTTGACGATCCAGCGCGCCTGCTTGATCTCCTCGGGAATCGTCGCGCGCATCTGGTCGAGGAGGTCGTAGATCTCCTCCTTGTCCACACGCACGGTGTCCGTCATGGGGACGGACTTCGCGTTGTGCACGAGGTCGTCGAGCTTGTCGATGAGAACCAGGACGTCCATGGGCAACCCTTCTGTTCGCTACCGCCTGAGCCGTTCCTGCAACAGCGGCGCAACTGCCGCAGGCACGTACTCCTCGATGTTCCCGCCGAACCGCGCCAGCTCCTTGACGCCGCTCGAGCTGAGGAAACTGTACTTGGGGCTGGCCATCAGGTAGAGCGTGTCGACGTCGGGGGCCTCCTGGCGGTTGAGCTGGTTCATCTCGAGCTCGTACTCGAAGTCCGAGATCACCCGCAGCCCCTTGACGATGGTGCGCGCCCCGACCTCCCGCGCGAAGTGGACCACGAGCGTCGAGAACGGCTGCGGCCGGACGTTTCCGAGGTGGGCCGTCGCGGTCGCGATGAGCTCCATCCGCTCCTCGACGGAGAAGAGCGGCGTCTTCTTGCGCACGGACGCGTCGACGATCGCCACGACGACCTCGTCGAAGATCGCCGACGCGCGCGTGATGACGTCGAGGTGTCCGTTGGTGATCGGGTCGTAGGAGCCCGGGCAGACCGCGATCCTGGGCGACTGGCTCATGCGGCGGTGTGGATGCGGATGAGGGTGTCGCCGTAGCGGCGCTCTTGGGTGAGGGGCACGGTGAGCTCCATGGGCGCGCGCCGCGGGCTCTCGGTCACCACGCGGGCGCCCGGGCCCAGCAGGCCGGTCAGCGTGGCGCCGAGCGCGGCGCCGAGCGCGGCGGCCAGCCGGTACGGGGGGTCGACGAAGATCAGATCGTATGCCTCCGCCCGCCCGACGGCATCGCCGGCAACGCGGCGGGCATCCCCGGCCCGCACGCACGCCCGCTCGCCGGGCAGGCCGAGCGTCGCCACGTTGGCGCGCAGGGCGCCCAGGGCCCGGCGGTCACGCTCGACGAAGACGGCCCGGGCCGCCCCGCGCGAGAGCGCCTCGAGGCCGAGCGCGCCCGAACCCGCGAAGAGGTCGAGCACGACGTGGTCGTCGAGCGGGCCGAGCACCGAGAAGAGCGCCTCGCGGACCCGGTCGGACGTGGGGCGCGTCGTGTCCCCGGGCGGCGCGGCGATCCGCCGCCCGCCGTGGACTCCGGCGACGATCCTCACGCCCCGACCACCTCCGCCTCGAGGCGCGCGAGCTCGGAGCGCAGCACCGCGTGCTCCGGGCGCTCGAGCGCGGGATCCTCGGTCAGCAGCCTGCCCGCGCGGGCGTGGGCGCGCGCGAGGACCGCGGCGTCGTCGGGCAGCCGGGCGAAGCGGAAGCGCGCGAGGCCGGACTGCCGCGTCCCGGTCAGCTCCCCCTCCCCGCGCAGCTCCAGGTCGAGCTCGGCGAGCTTGAAGCCGTCGGTGTGCTCGGCCAGCGCCTTCAGGCGCCGCGAGCCCTTCGGGCCGAAGAGCAGGCAGAGCGACGCGTGACCCCCGCGGCCGATGCGCCCGCGCAGCTGGTGGAGCTGGGAGAGGCCGTAGCGCTCCGCGTCCTCGACGAGCATCACCGTGGCGTTCGGGACGTCGATGCCCACCTCGATGACCGTCGTGGCGACGAGCACGTCGACCTCGCGGGCGGCGAAACGCGCCATCGTCTCGGCCTTGTCGCGCGGATGCATCTGGCCGTGAAGCAGCCCGACCTCGAAGTCGGCGAGCTCGCCCGTGCGCAGGCGCTCGAACTCCGCGGTGGCCGCGCGCGCCTGGACGGCCTCCGAATCGCTGATCAGCGGGCAGACCACGAAGGCCTGGCGTCCGGCGCGCAGCTCCTCGCGGATCCGCTCGTAGGCCCGCGAGCGCTCCCGGTCGGAGTCGGCGACGTGGGTGACGATCGGCAGCCGGCCACGCGGGAGCTCTCTGAGGGTGGTGACCTCCAGCGCGCCGAAGGAGGCCAGGCGAAGCGTGCGCGGGATCGGCGTGGCGGTCAGGTGGAGCACGTGGGGAACGCGCCCCGCGGGCGCCTTGGAGTCCAGCGCCGCCCGCTGGCGCACGCCGAAGCGGTGCTGCTCGTCGACCACGACGACTCCGAGCGACGCGAACCGCACGGGTTCCTCGATGAGAGCGTGGGTGCCGACGAGCACGTCGAGCTCTCCCGAAGCCAGGCGGGCGAGGAGCTCGCGGCGCCGCGCCTGCGTGACCGAGCCGGTGAGCAGCGCGCCACGCGCGGGGGCCGAGGCGCCGATGAGCCCCGCGTCGGCCAGGCCGGGCAGCAGCGCGCAGAGCGTCGCGAAGTGCTGCTCGGCGAGCACCTCCGTCGGGGCCATGAGCGCCGCCTGGTGGCCGTGCTCGACCGCCCGCAGCATGGCGTGGAGGGCCACGACGGTCTTCCCCGACCCGACCTCGCCCATCAGCAGCCGCTGCATCGGGCGCTCCTGGGCGAGGTCGGCGTCCAGCGCCTCCATCGCTCGGGCCTGGTCGCCGGTCGGGGTGAACGGGAGGAGCTCCTGACGCCAGCGGTCGGTCAGGGAGCGTGGTCCGCGGAGCGCGGGAGCGCGATCGGCGCCCCGGTGCTCCTCGCGCAGGCGCAGTTGGAGCATCTGGTCGAGCAGCAGCTCGTCGAAGGCCAGCCGGCGACGGCCCGCCTCGCGGTCGCCGAAGTGCGCGGCCGCGAAGGCGGCGACCGCGTCGGGCAGCGCCTCCTCGACGCGCATGCGCGCCGGCAGCGGATCCACCGCGGCGGCGACCGCGGCGCGGTGCAGCTGGGCCATCGCGAGGATCTGCGTGCTCGTGATCCCCTTCGTCGCGGGGTACTGCGCGACGCCGGCGGCGCCCCTGGCCGCACCTGCCGGAGGAGAGACCCCGTCGGCGGCATCGGCGGAGCCGACCCCGGCGTCGGTCCGCGCGTGGGCGTTGACCCGGAAGCGGTTGCGGCCCTGGAACTTGCCGGCCAGCATCAGCCGGGTGCCGGGCGGGTAGGCGCGCTGGAGCCAGGGCTGGTTGAAGAACGTCGCCACCATGACGCCCGTCTCGTCGGCCACCGTCGCCTCCACGAGCGGCTTCATCCCACGGCGGCGCACGGGACGGCTGGCGATCGAGCGCACCTCGACCACGACCGTGGCGACCTCGTCGGGCGCCAGCTCGGCGACGGTGCGCCCCTCGCCCGTGTCGCGCGGCAGGTGCGCGAGCAGGTCGCCCACCGTGTGCAGGCCGAGCTGCGCCGCGGCCTCGGCGACCGTGGGGGCCTCCCAGGCCAGCTTTAGAGCCCACGCGCTCGGCCGCGGCCAGCGCACGGGGGCGTCACGCAGCGCGTTCTCGGACAGCTCGGTGAGGGTGGCGAAGGCGGTCGGCACGGGCGCAGCGACCATTCTGCCGCGGGTCCCGGAGCTTCTGGCTTTCCTCTGCATCGTCCAGTGGGGAGAATAAGACGGTGCCCCAACTGATCCTCGGCCCGCTCCTGCGCTACGTCGCCGACACCGACGCCACCATCTGGGTCGAGACCGACGCCCCGTGCACCGTCCGGGTGCTCGGCGCGACCGCGCCGACGTTCTGCGTCGCCGGCCACCACTACGCGCTGGTGGTGCTCGAGGACCTCGAGCCCGGAAGCACCCTCCCGTACACGGTCGAGCTCGACGCGGAGCGCGTCTGGCCGCCGGCCGACGACCCGTTCCCGCCCTGCGTCATCCGCACCCACGCCCCTGACCGCGGCGAGCAGCTCAAGCTGGCCTTCGGCTCCTGCCGCGTCAGCGTCCCGCACGACCACCCGTACTCGATGAGCAAGGACGACGACGAGCGCGGGCGCGAGGTCGACGCGCTGCTGGCGCTGGTCGAGCGCATGCGCCAGGAGCCACCCGAGGCGTGGCCCGACGCGCTGCTGCTGCTCGGCGATCAGGTCTACGCCGACGAGGTCTCCCCCGAAACGCGGGAGCTGATCGACCGTCGGCGGCCGCCGGGAGAAGGTCCGTCGCACGAGGAGGTCGGCGACTTCGAGGAGTACACCGCGCTCTACCGCGAGAGCTGGAGCGACCCCCCGCTGCGCTGGCTGCTCTCGACGGTCTCCAGCGCGATGATCTTCGACGACCACGACGTCCACGACGACTGGAACACCTCGGAGTCGTGGGTGGCCAAGATGCGCGCCAAGCCCTGGTGGGAGGAGCGCATCGTCGGCGCGTACATGAGCTACTGGATCCACCAGCACCTCGGGAACCTCTCGCCCGACGAGCTCCGCGCGGACCCGGCCTACTGCCACATCCGCGACGTCGGCGACGCCGAGGAGCAGTTGCGCGAGTTCGCCCGGCAGGCCGCGCGCGAGGTCGCCGCGGCGCGCTGGAGCTACCGCCGCGACTTCGGGCGAACGCGGCTGCTCGTGCTCGACTCCCGCGCGGGTCGCGTGCTGACGCCGGGACAGCGCCAGATGCTCTCCGACGGCGAGTGGGACTGGGTGCACGAGCAGGTCGAGGGGGACTACGACCATCTGCTCGTCGGGACGTCGCTGCCGTACCTGCTCGCGCCCGGGATGCATCACCTCGAGGCCTGGAACGAGGCGGTCTGCGACGGCGCGTGGGGCGCGCGGGCCGCGCAGATCGGCGAGAAGATCCGCCAGGGTCTCGACTTGGAGCACTGGGCCGCCTTCCAGGACGACTTCCAGCGGCTCGCCACGCTGCTCGAGGAGGTCGCCCGCGGCGAGCACGGCCCGGCCCCGGCGACGATCTTCCTGCTCTCGGGCGACGTGCACCACGCCTACCTGGCGGAGGCCCGGTTCGAGTCTGGCCCCGTGGCCAGCCGGGTGCTCCAGGCCACCTGCTCGCCCGTCCGCAACCCGCTCGACGCGCACGAGCGCCGCGCGCTGCGCGCCGCGTTCGGCCGCCCGATGGCCGCGGTCACCCGTCGGCTCGCGCGGGCGGCGGGCGTGAAGGCGACCCCGATGAGCTGGGCGTTCGCGGCCGAGCCGACGTTCGACAACCAGATCGGCGAGCTCCTCCTCGACGGCCGCGACGCGCACCTGCGCATCGACAAGACGCACCCGGCGGACTGGGAGGCGCCCAAGCTGCACGAGAGCCTGTCGATGACGATCCGCCCGCGGTCGCAGGCCACCTCCGCGCTCGCCTGAAGTCCCTCCACCGGCCGGCACGCCGAAGCAACTAAGGGAGCGTCTCTCAACAAGTTGCGTGTTTGCAACTTGTTTTCGGACGCTCCCTACAGGCCCCGGCTGCCGCCGGATCACTCGGAGCTCAGCAGGTACCAGTAGGCGGGCTGGCCGCCCTCGGAGATCTCGAGCTCCACGCCGTTGGTCATCGCCGCCACGGCCTCCGCGCTGAGCGGCGCGCCCTCGCCGGCGATGCAGGTGATGAGCTCCGCCCCGTCCCCGAGCGCGCGCAGGACGTGGCCGAGCGCCGCCTCCGGGGTCCCCCACGCGACGAGCTGATCGTCGACGAACCCGACGGCCTCCCCCGCGCCGAAGCGGCCCTGCGGATCCTCCCGGCCCGCGCGAGCCACCGCGCCCGTCCGCACGCCCGCGATCGCCGCGAGCATCGCCGCGGCGTTGCCCTCCGCCGAGCGGGTCGGCACGAGCGCGACGGCCGCGGCCAGGCCCGTCTGCATGCAGCGGGTCTCCACGACGCGCACCTCCTTGTCGGAGAGCTCGGCGGCGCGCTCGGCGGCCATGAACACGTTCGGGGAGTTCGGCAGGACGACGACCTCCTCCGCCGGGACCTGGTGGATGCCGGCCAGCAGCTCATAGGTCGACGGGTTGAGCGTCTGGCCCCCGTCGAGGACCCGTACCCCGAGCCCCTCGAAGAGCGCGACCATCCCGGCCCCGGCCACGACGGCGAGGGCGCCGGAGCGCACGCTCGCCACGGGCGCGGCGGCCAGGCGCAGCTCACGCTCGGCCACCTGCGCATGCATGTCGGCGACGTCGAGGTGGGAGACGACGTGCGGCGGCGCGAAGAGCGCGGTCGCGGCCTCGGGGTCGTCCGTGTGCACGTGGACCTTGAGCGTCGCGGCGTCCCCGACGACCAGGACGGAGTCGCCGATCGCCTCCAGGCGGCTGACATGGTCGCTGTCGTCCAGGCGCGTGCCGGTCACCGCGAAGTTCGTGCAGTAGCGGAAGGTGCTCGACTCGTGCTCGGGACGGTTGACCCTGAGCGCCGCCGCGTGGCGCGGGATCTCCGGGCCTCGGGTTCCGCGCAGCGCGGCCACGACGCCCGCGAAGAGGATCGTGACCGCGTGACCGCCCGCGTCGACGACGCCGGCCTCCTTGAGCACGGGCAGCAGCTCCGGACCGCGCCGGACCGCCTCCTCCCCGGCCAGAAGCGCCCGCTCGAGGACGTCGGCGATCAAGTCGTCCTGCAGGGCGGCGCTTCCCTCCGTGCCCAGCCGCGCGTTCGGAACGCTCGGCAGCTCCAGCGCGATGCGCTGGGCCATCTCCCGCATCACGGTGAGCATCGTGCCCTCGGCGGGCTGGCGCACGGAGTCGTAGGCGCGCTGGGCGGCACGGGCCATCGCGGCGCCGATCATGATCGGGTCGACGAGTTCACCGGGCCGCGTCACGAGCTCCTCGGCCGCCCCGCGGATGAGCTGGGAGAGGATCACCCCTGAGTTCCCGCGGGCGCCGAGCAGCGCGGCGCGGGCCAGCGACTCGGTCAGCTCGGCGCGGCCGATGTCGTCGAGCGAGCCGCCGGGCTGGTCGAGCAGGCGGTCGATCTCCTCCAGCACGGCGCGCAGGGTGAGCGCCATGTTGTCTCCCGTGTCGCCGTCGGCGACGGGAAAGACGTTGAGATCGTTGATCTCCTCACGGCGTGCGTCGAGATGGGACAGCGCCCCGGCGACGACCTTCCGAAAGCGGACGAGGCTCGGATCCTGCATGGGCGGGCCGAACCGGGGCGCTCTAGGAGCCTGTTGACGAATAGCCGCGTGGCCGCAGCGGGCCGCGTCGCCCGTGCTGGTGCGCGCGAGGTGGTTCGCTGCGGATGCGTGGGTTCTTCAACAGGCTCCTAGGCGGCCTTGGTGACCTTCCCGGCCTTGAGGCAGCGGGTGCAGACGTGGACGCGGCGGGGCGTGGCGCCGACGAGGACACGCACCTTCTGGAGGTTCGGGTTGAAGCGACGCTTCGTCGCCACCATGGAGTGGCTTCGGCTCTGGCCGAAGGCGGGACCCTTCCCGCAGCTGTGACAGACCTTGGCCATAAGGCGGCGGAGTGTAGCGACGGGCGCATGCGGGAAGCCCTCTGAGGTCATGGCCACGTCACCCCGCGACCGGATCAGCCTGCCCGAGCGCTACTCCATCGTGCGCCACATCGCGAACGGGGGGATGGCGTCCGTCTGGGAGGCCAACGACGAGCTGCTCGGCCGCGCCGTCGCGGTCAAGGTCCTCTCCTTCGCCCTGGCGGCCGACGAGGCCGCCCGGCGCCGCTTCACCCGGGAGGCGCGGGCCGCCGCGCGCCTGTCGACCCACCCGCATGTCGTCACGGTCTACGACGCCGGGGAGCACGAAGGCCAGGCGTTCATGGTCATGGCGCTGTACTCCGGCGGCACCGTCGCCGACCGGGTCAAGGCGGCCCCCGTCCCGCGCGCGCAGGCGCTCGACTGGCTCGAGGACGCCGCCTGCGCGCTCGACCTCGCGCACGACGAGGGGGTCGTCCACCGCGACGTCAAGCCCGCGAACCTACTGCTGGACGGCCGCAACCGCGTGGCCGTCGCCGACTTCGGGATCGCCACCGCCGCCTGGGACACCTCGATGACCTCGACGGGCATGGTGCTCGGCACCCTGGCCTACCTCGCGCCGGAGCAGCGTGCGGGCGACGTCGCGACGCCCGCCAGCGACCGCTACGCGCTCGGCGTCGTCGCCCGGGAGCTGCTGACGGGCGCCCGGCCGGGCACCGAGCCGACCCGCCCCGTCGCGCTGCCCGGCGCGGCGGAGGTGGCGTTGCACCGGGCGACCGCCGCGGACCCCGCCGCGCG
>CADCVR010000105.1 GCA_902806205.1 uncultured Solirubrobacteraceae bacterium
CTACCCTTCGTCCCAACTGAAAGTGGTTTACAACCCGAAGGCCGTCTTCCCACACGCGGCGTTGCTGCGTCACGCTTTCGCGCATTGCGCAAGATTCCCCACTGCTGCCTCCCGTAGGAGTCTGGACCGTGTCTCAGTTCCAGTGTGGCTGATCGTCCTCTCAGACCAGCTACGCATCGTCGCCTTGGTAGGCCGTTACCCCACCAACAAGCTAATGCGCCGCGGGCCCATCCCGATGCGGAGGCCGAAGCTTCCTTTCCTGACTACTCTTGGGAGTAGAAAGCACATTTGGTATTAGCCCGACTTTCGTCGGGTTGTCCCAATCATCGGGGCAGGTTACCCACGTGTTACTCACCCGTTCGCGGCTCTGCCAGGCCCGAAGGCCCTTCGTCGCTCCACTTGCATGTGTTAAGCACGCCGCCAGCGTTCGTCCTGAGCCAGGATCAAACTCTCCGTGAAGAACTACATAAGACCGGCACCATGCCGGCTCACTGAGAGTTGTCCGTGACCGATTTGTGCGGCCTTCCTACACTGAGAAGACCGCGGTCATGACAGGTACTTCTAAGTTCTGCCGACGCCCGGCTGGGAATCGGCAGATCGAACCTGGACGCACACCTCACGGCTCGGAAAGAGCCGAAGGTGCGCATGCTGTTGAGTTTTCAAAGACCGTCGCGCCCATCTGAAGAGAAGGTGCTGCCTTCTGGAGGTTCGCGCTCGAAGCCGTAGCTGCGCTACGAGGTGGGTCGAGTAGTGTAGCGCTTGCCCCCGGGCGATCTCAAGGAGATCTTCGGCGGCGTCGCGCGGTCGTCGCTCGAACCGGGACGGGAATGTAGCACCGTGCTGCGGCAGACGTCGTCGGCTGCTCCGCGACCGTTGCTGTCCTGGAGCGCGACGCTCCCTGCGCGCGGCGAACGGCAGGTCGAAGACGACGCCCCGCGGCGCGCTCCCCGCGTCACGCGCGGTGCAGCCGGCGGAAGCCGCGCTTGCCGACCTGCAGCACGGCACCGTCGAGCCGCGCCGAGGGCAGGTCGATCTCCTCCCGGGCGAGGACGGCGCCATCCAGCCGGACGGCGCCCGCCGTCACCAGACGGCGGGCCTCCGAGCGGGAGTGGCCGAAGGCGGCGGCGATCAGCGCTGGGATGTGCACGGGATCCTCGCCCGCCGCGAGCCTATGGGGCTCGATCTCCTCGGGAGCCTTGCGGTCGACGAAGAGGCGGTCGAAGTGCCGCTCGGCCTCCTGCGCAGCCGCGGCGGAGTGGAAGCGCGCGACGATGGCGCGCGCCAGGCTGCGCTTGGCGTCACGCGGGCCGGTGCCCGCGGAAGGCAGTTCGACTGCCAGCAGGTCGAACCACTGGCCCATGGCGGCGTCGGGCAGCGAGAGGGTCTTGCCGTACATCTCCGCGGGCGCCTCGGTGATCCCGATGTGGTTGCCGAATGACTTCGACATCTTCTGGAGGCCGTCGGTGCCGGTGAGCAGCGGGACGGTCAGCACGCACTGCTCGGCCATCCCGTAGGCGCGCTGCATCTCGCGCCCGCGCATCAGATTGAACGTCTGGTCGGTGCCGCCGAGCTCCACGTCGGCGCTGATCGCCACCGAGTCGTAGCCCTGCAGGAGCGGGTACAGGAGCTCGAGCAAGGAGATCGGCGTGCCGGCCGCGAAGCGCTTGGCGAAGTCGTTGCGCTCCAGGAGCTGGGCGACGGTGGTCGTCCGCGCGAGGCCGAACAGCTCCTCCATGCGCATGTCGAGCCACTCGGAGTTGCGACGGACCTCCAGCAGCTCGGGTTCGGAGCGCAGGACCTTGAACGCCTGCTCCTTGTAGGTCTCCGCGTTCGCGTCGATCGCCGCGCCCGACAGGGCCGGTCGCGTCTGCGAGCGCCCGGAAGGGTCACCGACCCGGGCGGTGTAGTCGCCGACGATCAGCACGACCCGGTGGCCGAGATCCTGGAACTCGCGCAGCTTCTCCAACACGACGGTGTGCCCGAGATGCAGATCGGGCGCGGTCGGATCCAGCCCGAGCTTGGCGCGCACGGGGCGCTCCTCGCGCGCGGCGGTCCGCAGCCGTGCCTCCAATCCCCCGGCCGGGAGAGCCTCCACGACGTTGCGAGTGAGGAACGCTGCGCTCTGGGCGAGGTCGGGCATCTGCGGCCGATGGTAGTCTCAGGGTCCGCCGGACCGGCGTTATGTCACCGGTACCTTGCCGCTTGCGACCTCCCGACGGCGTGAGCGCGCGGGAAGCGCCCGCTTCGTGCGGGGCGCCGAGCGGACCTCGCCATGCGCGACTTCCATCGCAACACCGACCCTTCGCCGCGCAGGCGTCCGCGCCTGAAGAAGCTGCGGCTGCTCGTCGTCCTCGTGCCGCTCTGCGGGTTGGCGGGCGTCTCGACGGTGTTCGGGATGATGATGGCCGTCGCCTCCGACCTGCCGGCGCTGGAGGGCGAGCCTCAGTACCGCACCGCCGCCGACACGCGCAACTCGACGTTGAAGGACGCACAGGGAGAGACGATCGGACGCCTGGTCTCCGACCAGAACCGCGTCTTCGTCAAGTACGACGACATCTCGACGTTCATGCGCTCCGCGATCATCGCCGTCGAGGACGAGCGCTACGCGACGAACAACGGCGTCGACCTGCGCGGCATCGCGCGCGCCTTCACCCAGGACGTCATCCAGAAGCGCGCCGCCCAGGGCGGCTCGACGATCACCCAGCAGTTCGTCAAGAACGCGCTCGAGGCGCAGGGGCAGCGCACGGTCTTCCAGAAGCTTCGCGAGTCCGCGCTGGCCTACCACCTCACGCGCCGCTGGGGCAAGAAGAAGGTCCTGCAGGAGTACCTCAACTCGATCTACTTCGGCAACGGCGCCTACGGCATCGAGGCGGCGGCGCAGACGTACTTCGGCCAGGAACCCGACCACAAGGGCTGTGGCACACCGAAGCGGCCCTGCGCGAAGGAGCTGCGCCCGCACGAGGCCGCGTTCCTCGCCGGCGTGGTCGCGTCGCCGAGCGGGTACGACCCCGTCGCGAGCTACAAGGCCTCCGAGGCCCGTCGCAACGTCGTGCTCAAGAAGATGCTCCAACAGGGCTACGTCACCCGGCGTGACTACGACATGGGGATCGGCGAAGTGCTACCCGCCAAGCCGCGCGCCCCGCGCCTGGACGCGAAGTATGGCTCGGAGTACTTCGTCTCCTGGGTGCGCCAGCAGCTCGTCGACCGCTACGGCGCCCAGCGCTCCTTCGAGGGGGGCCTGGAGGTCCGCACCACGCTCGACCTCGAGTTGCAGAAGGCGGCCGAGCAGTCCGTGAGGAGCTACCTGGCCAGCCCGGTCGGACCGACGGCCGCGCTCGTGGCGATCGACAACGACTCGGGCGAGGTGCGCGCGATGGTCTCGGGCACCCGTGACTTCCGCGACGCGCCGTTCAACCTCGCCACCCAGGGCCAGCGCCAGCCCGGCTCCGCCTTCAAGCCGTTCATCCTCGCCCAGGCGCTCAAGGACGGCATCGGCCCGGGGAAGGTGTACCCGTCGCGCAAGCGCTACTTCTGCGTCACGCGGAAGCGGAAGTCCGGACGCTGCACCGAGCAGTTCACCGTCAACAACTTCGAGGACACCTACACGGGGCAGCGCACGCTGGCCGACGCCCTGACCTATTCCGACAACGCGGTCTACGCCGCCGCCGGCATCGAGGTCGGGACCAGGAAGGTCGCTCGGCTGGCCCGCAGGATGGGCATCCGTACCCCGGTCTCGTCGAACCCCGCGATGACGCTCGGGGGCCTGAGGCAGGGCGTCACGCCGCTGGACATGGCCCACGCCTTCGAGACGTTCCAGACCGGGGGGCGGCGCATCACGGGCACGCTGGCGGCGCAGGACGACGGGCCCGTCGGGATCTCCATGGTCGAGGACAAGGACGGCAAGCCGGTCAAGAACGGGCTCAACCGGACCCAGCGGATCCCCGTGCTCAGCCAGGTCACCGCCCGGACCGCGTCGCAGATCATGTCCACCGTCGTCTCTGAGGGCACGGGCAAGCGGGCGGCGATGGGCGAGTTCGCGGCGGGCAAGACCGGCACCACCGAGAACTCCGGCGACGCGTGGTTCGTCGGCTTCACCGATCGCCTGACCGTCGCGGTCTGGGTCGGCTACCCCGACGCGACCAGGCCGATGACGAGCGAGTTCCAGGGCGGGCCGGTGGAGGGCGGCACCTTCCCCGCGCTCATCTGGCACGACTTCCAGGTGGCCGCGAACACGATCCTCGACAAGCGGGTGGCGGAGGATCGCAGGCGCAAGGGCCTGCCCCCCACGACGGGGCCCACCGGGCCGACTTCGACACAGCCACCGGTCGCCACACCCTCGGCGACCACCGTTCCCCGAGAAGGCGCCGCGGTCCCCGAGAGCGGCGGTGCCGGCGGCGACGCAGCCGCCGGCGCGGGCGACGGCGGCACCCGGGTGCGCCCCAAGCGCACGCCCGCACCGAAGGACGCCGCCCCGCCGGCGCGCACACCCCAGCCCGCGCCAGCCCCGGCTCCGGCCCCGACCCCCGCGCCTGCACCGGCGACCCCGCCGCCGGAGGCGGGCGGCGCGGCCGCCACGCCCGCGACGCCCTAGATGATCGATTCCACGAGGTGGTCCGGTCGAGCGGGCGGCACCGGATCCGTGGAATCACTCATCTAGGACCCCGTTGAACCATCCGCGCGGCCGGCGGACGCCGCGCGGGCGGCCGCCCACGCGGCCCGGCCGGGCGGCCGGGGTCGTGAGACGTAGCGGCTGCCGGCCACGCTGAAGCGCCAAGGCAGCTCGGCCGCCTTGGAGATGCCGATGCGCTCGGAGGCGACGAGGGCGGGCTGGAGCCGGTCGTCCGGCCGCGGCAGCACCCGCAGCGGCCCGGTCTGCAGCGAGCTTGCGTTGAGCTCCAGTCCGATCGCGAGCGCCTGCGTGAGCTTGCCGGGTCCCGAGCAGAGCTCCTCGAGGCCGTCGCGCCGACGCCGGGCGCGCATCGCGTCGAGGCCCGTGAGCGGCTCGAGCGCGCGGATCAGGACGGCAGCTCCGACGTCGTGGCCCTCGCACACCGCGTTGACGAGGGCGTGGATGCCGTAGGAGCGGTAGACGTAGGCCGTGCCGGGCGCACCGAAGAGCGTCGAAGTGCGCGCGGTCAACCCGACGTAGGCATGGCAGGCCGCCTCCGTCTGGTGGTAGGCCTCGGTCTCGACGATCAGCCCCGAGCTGTCGCCGTGCTGCAGGACGCAGCCGACAAGGCCTCGCGCGACGGCCACCACCGAGCGGTCGTAGAAGGCCGGCCGGAGCGGTGAGCTCACTTCGCGAGCAGCGCCCGGGCCAGCTCGAGCTGCTCCCGGACACGCGGCAAGGCGGTACCGCCCTCGGAGATCTTCGATTCGAGCCACGACCCCCGCTCGAAGACCGGACGGACGGACGGATCGAGATAGGGAGACTGCGCGGCGAGCTCGGCGTCGGAGAGCTCTCCGAGGCCGCGGCCGGACGCCACGGCGTGGCGGACCAGGCCGGCGACGATGCCGTGAGACTCACGGAACGGGACGCCACGCCTGACCAGCAGGTCGGCGAGGTCGGTCGCGGCGATGAGGTCGTCCGACGCCGCGGCGGCCATGCGCTCGCGGTTGAACGTGGCACCGTCGAGCATCCCCCGCGCCGCGGCCAGGCAGAGCGCGAGCGTGTCGACGGCGTCGAAGAGGTGCTCCTTGTCCTCCTGCATGTCCTTGTTGTACGTCAGCGGAAGGGCGTGCAGGACGCCGTGAAGCGCGGCGCCGTGCGCGACCACGCGGGGCGCCTTGCCGCGCAGGAGCTCGGCGGCGTCGGGGTTCTTCTTCTGCGGCATGATCGAGGAGCCCGAGGTCCAGCCGTCGGCCAGCACGACGAAGCCGAACTCCTGCGAGGACCAGATCACCAGCTCGGAGCCGAGGCGCGAGAGGTGCGTCGCGCAGGTGGCGGCCGCGTGCAGCAGGTCCAGGACGAAGTCGCGGTTGGAGACAGCGTCCACGGAGTTCCGCATCACGCCGTCGAAGCGGAGCTCCTTGGCGACCATCCGCCGGTCGGTGTCGAAGTTCACCCCCGCCAGCGCGCCGGCGCCGAGCGGCAGGCGGTCGGCCTGCGTCCCGGCGAAGTCCAGGCGCTGGCGGTCGCGATCCAGCATCCAGACGTAGGCGAGCAGGTGGTGCGACAGGTAGACGGGCTGCGCGCGCTGCAGGTGGGTGTAGCCCGGCAGCGGGGCGTCGAGGTGCGTCTCGGCCAACGCCACGAGGTCGGCCATCAGGCTGGTGACCTGTGCCCGGAGGGCCCGTGCGGTCTCCTTGCAGAACAACGCGACATCCGTCGCGACCTGGTCGTTGCGCGAGCGCGCCGTGTGGAGCTTGCCGCCGACCGGGCCGACGAGCGCGGTCAGGCGGCGCTCGACGGCCATATGGATGTCCTCGTCGTCGGGCAGGAAGGCGAACGAGCCGTCGCGCAGCTCCTCCTCGACTATTTCCAGGCCGCCCAGCAGGACGTCGCGTTCCTGGGCGCTGATGATGCCGCACAGCCCGAGCATCCCCGCGTGCGCGCGCGAGCCGGCGAGGTCTTGGGGCCACAGGCGCTGGTCGAAGGCGACGGACGAGTTGAGCGCCTGGAAGGCGGCGGCCTGCGGTTCGGCGAAGCGCGACATGAGCCGCGCAGTCTAGGAGCGAGGGCGGGCGAAGCTAGGAGTACTTCCCGTGGATCTGCGCGACCTGGGTGGCCAGCGCGAACCCGAGCAGGTACAAGGTGACGCCCCACCCGGCCCACGCGCCGGTGCCCGGCCGGTGGAAGCGGTGCTCGCGGTCGCGGAGGTGCTCGGCGACGATGGGAATCGCGCACAGCAGCCCGAGGATCATCAGCGTCCACGGGGCCCAACCGACGACGAACGTCGTGTCCACGGTGCGCAGCCGGGCGACGTCGGCCACGACGTCGTGCCAGAGGACGGCCGGAAGCAGTGCTGCGAGGCCGACGCCGGCGGCTCCCACGATCTGCCCCTGCCGGCGCCGAGTCGTGGGTCTGGTGCGTGGCTTGGGTCCCGCGACGGAGGCCATCGTCCTGATTATGCCTCCGTCAACACCGCGCTCAACGCCGAGCTCACCCGTTCAACCTGATCACGGGTCATCGCCGGGAAGAACGGCAGGGCGACCGAGCGCGCCGCGACGTCCTCGCACACGGGGAACGCCCCGGGCCGGTGACCGTAGCGCTCGCGGTAGAAGGACATGAGGTGGATCGCCGGCAGGTAGGGCTTGGACTGCACGCCGTGCGCCCGCAACCCGAGGATGGTCTGGTCCCGGTCGACGCCGGGCGGAACCTGGACGACCCAGACGAACCAGCCGCGCTCGTCTCCGCCCGAGTTCTCGCAGGGAAGGCCGACCCCGAGCTCGGTCGACAGCTCCTGGAGCGTCTCTGCGTACCAGTGGGCCACCTGCCTGCGGTCGGTCAGCATCCCGGCCAGCCGCTCGAGCTGCGCGATGCCGATCGCGGCCTGCAGGTCGGTCATGCGGTAGTTGAAGCCCAGCCGGTCATGGTCGAGCCAGCCCATGTCGGGCGCGCGGCCCTGGTTGCGCTCGGAGTCGACGCGGTCCTTCGTGGCCGGATCTCCCGTGAGGACCATCCCGCCCTCGCCCGTCGTGAGCTGCTTGTTGGCGTAGAAGCCGAAGGACGTCGCGTGGCCGCGGGCGCCCACCGCGATCCCGTCGGCGTGGCGGGCGCCGAGCGCCTCGCAGGCGTCCTCGACGATCGGGAGTCCCATTCGCTCGAAGGCGGGCAGGTCGGCCGGGTAGCCGAAGATGTGGACCGGCAGCAGTGCCGTCGTCCGCTCGGTGATCGCCGCCGCGGCGGCCTGCGGGTCGAGGTTCAGCGTCCGCGGGTCGACGTCGGCGAAGACCGGGGTGGCGCGCTCGAAGGCGATGACGTTCGCGCTGGCCACGAAGGAGAACGGCGAGGTGACCACCTCGTCGCCGTCGCTGACGCCCGCCGCGCGCAGAGCCAGGTGCAGCCCCGCCGTCCCGCTGGAGACGGCCGAGCCGTGCGGCGCGCCGACCCACGCCGCGAAGGCCTCCTCGAAGGCGGACACGCGCGGGCCGAGCGAGAGCTGCCCCGACCGCAGCACCTCGAGCACCCGCTCCTCCTCCTCGGCCCCGAGGACGGGCTGGGCGAGCGGTATCTCGGGCTGGGCCGGCCCGCTCACGTGGGCACGCGCGCGGGCTGCTCGGCGTACTCCAGCGATTCCACGAGCGCCTGCCACGACGCGGCGATGACGTTCTCGGCCACTCCGATCGTGCCCCACGTCCGCGTGCCGTCGGAGGAGTCGAGCAGGACGCGCGTGGTCGCGCTCGTGCCGTGCGCCTCGTCGAGGATCCGGACCTTGTAGTTGACGAGCTCGATCTCGTTGAGATGCGGGTGGATCGTCCCGATCGCGGCGCGGAGCGCGGCGTCGAGCGCGTTGACCGGGCCGTTGCCCTCCGCCGTCTGGACCAGGCGGACGGACTCCTGGGCACCCGGCGGGTGGATCCAGATCTTGATCGTCGCCTCGCACTCCACGCGGCCCGGCCCGCCGGCGTCGCCGGTCGCGCGCTGCTCGACGATCGTGCGCCAGCTCTCGAGGCGGAAGAGCGGCTCGTAATCGCCGGCCTCCTTGCGCAGGAGCAGCTCGAAGGAGGCGTCGGCCGCCTCGAACTGGTAGCCCGCGTGCTCGAGCGCCTTGACGCGCTCGATGACCCGGGCGGCGGCGTCGTCGTCGAGCTGCAGGCCGGCGGCGGTCGCCTTCTCGACGACGGTGCTGCGGCCGGCCAGCTCGGAGACGAGCAGCTCACGGCGGTTGCCGACCAGCCCCGGGTCGGCGATCTCGAACGTCCGCGGCTCGGCGCGCACCCCCGCGATGTGCAGGCCGCCCTTGTGGGCGAAGGCGTTGCGCCCGACGAAGGGCTGGCGCGCGTCGGGCGGGCGGTTCAGGAGCTCGTCGACGTAGTGCGCCGTCAGCGTGAGGCGCTGCAGGCGCTCCGGGGCCAGGACGTTCAGGCCCATGCCGAGCTGCAGGGCCCCGATGATCGAGACGAGGTTCGCGTTCCCGGTGCGCTCGCCGATGCCGTTCATCGTCCCCTGGACGTGCGTCGCACCGGCCGCGACGGCGGCCAGGGTGTTGGCCACGCCGAGCTCCAGGTCGTTGTGGCAGTGCACGCCGACGCGTTCGGGGCCGAGGGCGGCGACCGCGGCGCTGACCGCCTCGGTGACCTGGTCCGGCAGGGACGAGCCGTTGGTGTCGCACCCGACCACGCGCTCGGCCCCGGCCTGCGCCGCGGCGCCCAGACAGTCCAGCGCGTAGCCGGGGTCGTCACGGAATCCGTCGAAGAAGTGCTCCGCGTCGTAGATGACGCGCTTGCCGCGGGCGACGAGAAAGGCGACGGATTCGGCGATCATCGCCAGGTTCTCCTCACGCGAGACCCGCACGACCTTCTCGAGGTGCAGTCCCCACGTCTTGCCGACGAGGGTGCACACGGGCGCGAAGCAGGCCGCGAGCGTCCGCAGACCCTCGTCGCCGGCGGCGGTGCGCCCGCGGCGCCGCGTCATGCCGAAGGCGACGATCTCAGCCGTGTGCAGCTCCTCGTGCTCAAGCAGGGCGAAGAGCTCCGCGTCCTTCGGGTTCGACGCCGGGAAGCCCGCCTCGATGTACCGCACGCCGAGCTCGTCCAGCGCGTGGGCGACGCGGATCTTCTCCTGCGCGGTCAGCGACATGCCCTCGCCCTGCATGCCGTCGCGCAGGGTGGCGTCGTAGAGCTCGACCGAGCTCACGTCACTTCGGCGAAGGCCGGAACGGGATCCAGCCACTCGCGGTAGCGCTCGGTGCGCCCGTGCAGCGCGTCCTCGAAGGCCTGCTGGACGGCGCGGGTCACCTCGCCGGGCTCGCCGGTGCCGATCGCGTGGTCGTCGATCTCGCGGACGGGGACGAGCTCGGCGGCGGTGCCCGTGAGATAGACCTCGTCGGCGAGGTAGAGCTCGGCCCGCGTGAGGTTCCGCTCGACGAGCGAGAAGCCGAGGTCGCGCGCGAGCGTGATCGCCGTCCTGCGCGAGATGCCGTCGAGGATCGACGCCGACCCGGGAGGCGTGGCGATGACCCCGTCGCGCACGACGAAGATGTTCTCCCCCGAGCCCTCGCACACGTGGCCGTGGTCGTCGAGGAGGATGGCTTCCTGGTAGCCGGCCTTGTGGCTCTCGATCTTGGCCAGGATCGAGTTGAGGTACTGGCCCGTGGCCTTCGCCGCCGGGATCAGGCTGTCCGGCGAGATGCGTCGCCAGCTCGATACCTTGGCGCGTATCCCCTCCGCCTTGCCCTCCTCGCCGAGGTAGGCCCCCCACGGCCACGCGGCGATCGTCACGTCGACGGGCGACTCGAGCGGGAAGAGGCCCATCGTGCCGTAGCCGCGGAACGCGAGCGGGCGGATGTAGCACGCGCGCAGGCCGTTGCGGCCGATGAGGTCCAGCGTCGCCTCGCGCAGCTGCGATCGGGTGAACGGCAGCGGCATGTAGTAGAGCTCGGCCGACTTGAACAGCCGATCGACGTGCTCGGCGTGGCGGAAGACCGCCGGACCGATCTCGGTGTCGTAGCAGCGGACGCCCTCGAAGACGCCCGTGCCGTAGTGCAGGCCGTGGGTCAGGACGTGCACCTTCGCGTCCTCCCAGGCAACGAACTCGCCGTTCATCCAGATGAGTTCGGCCTGCTCCACGACGGTCCTCCGTTACAGGTGGGCGAGCACTGCGGCGGTCGCCTCGACGGTGCTCGCGGTGCCACCGAGGTCGCGGGTGCGCAGGCCCTCCGCGAGGGCGCGATCCACGGCCGACTCTAGCGCCTGAGCCTCGGATTCGAGCCCCAGGCCGTGGCGCAGGAGAAGCGCCGCGGAGAGGAACGTCGCGAGCGGGTTGGCCTGGCCGGTGCCGGCGATGTCGGGAGCCGAGCCGTGCACGGGCTCGAAGACGCCGGGAGCGCTCTGGGCTCCCAGCGACGCGCTCGGCAGCATCCCGATGGAGCCCGTGAGCATCGCGGCGACGTCGCTCAGGATGTCCCCGAAGAGGTTCTCGGTGACCACGACGTCGAACTGCGACGGGTCGGCCACGAGCTGCATCGCGGCGTTGTCGACGAGCAGGTCATCCAGCGGCACGTCGGCGAACTCGGCGGCGTGGACCTCGTGCACGGTCTGGCGCCACTGGCGCGAGGTCTCCATCACGTTCGCCTTGTCGACGGAGGTGACGCCGGTGCGGGCGGCGCGGAAGGCGACGCGCGCGATGCGCTGCACCTCGGCGACCGTGTAGTGACAGAGGTCTGAGGCGTCGGTGGCGCTTCGCGTCTTCTCTCCGAAGTAGATGCCGCCCGTGAGCTCGCGCACCACGAGCAGGTCGGTTCCCTCGATCCGGTCGCGCTTGAGCGGACTGGCGTCGTAGAGCGCCGGGAAGGGGCGGACGGGGCGCAGGTTCGCGAACAGGCCAAGCTCCTTGCGCATGCCGAGCAGGCCCTGCTCCGGCCGCGGCGCGTCCGGATCTGTCGTATCCCACTGCGGACCGCCGACCGCGCCGAGGAGCACGGCGTCGCTCGCGCGCATCGCCGCCAGGACGTCGGGGGTCATCGCTGTCCCGTGCGCGTCGATGCTCGCGCCGCCGAAGAGGTGTTCAACGACGGTGAGGTCGCAGACGAGGCGGTGCAGGAGCTCGACGGTCGGCGCGACGATCTCCGGGCCGATGCCGTCGCCGGGCAGCGTGACGATGTGGGGCACGCCTGGAGGCTATTGCCGCCGGTGCCGTCGACCGCCTCAGGTCAGCGACGCGCAGACCACCAGGGCGACCGCGAGCTGCGCCGCGAACGCCACCCAGGCCGCGGGGTGCATCGCCGACTCGCTGCAGATCGACCCGAGGCGCCCGGGGGTGAGCAGGTCGAGCACGAAGAAGCCCGCGGCCTGCGCGAGGACTCCGACGACGCCGTAGACCGCGGTGTTGTCCAGACCCTCCCAGCCGGCGTCGGAGAAGAAGATCGCGAACCAGAGGATCAACCCGAGCGAGACGAGGATTCCCGCGGAGAGCACCGCGGCGTTCGGGTTGCGCTCCATGACGAGCTGCCCGAGCTTTCCCGGCGTGAGCAGGTCGAGGACGACGAAGCCCGCGACGAGCACCGCCAGTCCGACGGCCGAGTAGGCGATGATCTGCGCGACGAGCTCCAGCATGAGTTCTCCCTTGGGTTCCGGCTCAGCCGGAGATGACGTGTGGCACGAACCGCGACGAGTTGTTGGTGATGTAGCCGTCGGACTCGCGGATGCCGAGCCCCGCGGGCTCCATGTCCACGGTCCACACGCCGAGCACGGGACGGGCGCCGTCGTAGGAGCCGAGGTCGGCGTACTGCTGGACGACGAAGCCCTCCTTGCCGTACTCCTGGTCGGGCCCGCGCTCGACTTCCTCGCCGTCGATGAGCACGACGGCGTTGGCCCCTTCCCGGGCCAGCAACGGCTTGCGGACATAGGACGTCATGTCGGCGGGCTTCTCGTCATCGAAGTACGTCGGCAGCAGGTTGGGGTGGTCGGGGAAGAGCTCCCAGAGCACCGCGAGGATCGCCTTGTTGGACCAGAGCATCTTCCAGATCGGCTCGATCCACTGGGTCTCCCCCTTCTGGGTGCCCATCCGCCCGAGCGCCTCGTGAGCGAGCGACTCGTGGACGAGCCATTCCCACGGGTAGAGCTTGAACGCCGTTCGCACGGGCTCACCCTCGAGGTCGACGAAGCCGAGGTCGTCGATGATCCCGAGCTGCTCGATCGGCAGCGCGGTCGCCTTGAGCCCGGCGGCCCGCGCGGTCTCGGTGAGGTAGCCCACGGTCAGCCAGTCCTCGCCCGAGCGCTCGGCCGAGGTGTGCAGGAAGTGGACGTGGCCGTCGGGCAGGCGGTGGCTCTCGCGCAGGTCGGTCCAGCGCTCGACGAGCGCCTCGTGGACGCGGTTCCACTGGTCGCCTGCCTCGCCGTAGACGTCCTGCAGCCAGTGCCACTGCACTGCCGTCTCCAGCAGGCAGGTCGGGGTGTCCGCGTTGTACTCCAGGAGCTTGAGCTGCCCGCCGAGCCAGGCGAAGTCGAAGCGCCCGTAGAGCATCGGCGGCTCGTTCGCCCAGGTCTCGCGGATGCGCATCCCGACCCAGCCCGGGATCCCGAAGCGGTGGAACATGCCCTTGGAGAGCACGTGGTCGCCGGCCTCCACGAGGAGCTCCATCAGCACCCGCGCGGTGGCCTCCATCTCATAGACCTCCTCGGAGGAGAGCACGTAGTGGTGCTCCTCGTGCCAGTAGGAGGTCGTCGTGCCGTCGGGCTGGTCGGTCTTCCAGTAGACGAGCCCCTGGGCCTCGACCGTCGCGGGCCAGTCGGGCCGCGGCGCGCTCGGGACGCGCTCCATCAGCTTCCGCCGGAGAAGCCCGACCCGCCTGAGGAGCCCCCGCCGCCACCGCCACGGCCGACGCCGCCGGAGCGCGCGGAGGAGCCGAAGCCCCCACGCCGGGCCAGGGCGGCGCGGTCGGAGGCCCGGATGCGATCACCCGCGCCGCTGACCCGGCTGCCGAGGCCGTAGCCGCGGCCGCCGCCGGCGAAGAACCAGAAGAACCCGCCGCCGCCGCCGCGGTCGTACTCGTCGTCGCAGTTCTCGTTCTCCACGACGGTGTCCGTCGCGTCGACGCAGTAGGCGGTCTCCTCCTCGTCCTCGCCGCAGCCCGCGAGAAACGCGGCGGCCAGGATCGGCACGACCGTGAGCTTGACCGTCTTGGAGGTGCGCTTGGCCATCAGGACTGCTCCTTGAGCTCGGGATGGATCGCCAGGCACCCGGCGAGCTCGGCCATGGCCTCGTCGACGGCCTCGGTGGCGTCGCCCTGCCGCCAGGCGGCGACGGCGATCACGGCGCGCCGCGTGAGCATGTCGTCGTGGCGCTCGTCGTGGACGTAGCGCTCCTTGAGCGACTGCAACCGCACGACGAGGTCGTCGAAGTCGTCGTCGAGGTCGATGGTCTGCTCGCGCTCGCTCAACCGCGCCTCGGCCACCCGGCCGGCGAGTGCGGCGGTGAGGATCGCGGTGGCGGCGATCCCCGTCATGATCACGAACGTCGCCAGGAAGCGGATTCCCGTGGACTTGGGAGCCAGGTCACCGTAGCCGACGGTGGTCATGGAGACGAACGCCCACCAGATCCCGTCGGGCACGCTGGCGTCGGGCTCGACGGCGGAGAAGACGGTCCCGCCGACGACCAGGCCGCTCAGGACGGCGTAGACGGCGAAGCGCAGGGGGTGCTGCGCGATCCGCCCGAAGAGCCGTGCGAGGGCGCGCTCGAGGCGGAGGTCGTACCGGCTGGCGGTGGGGGAGGCGGCGGACGCCATCGATCGCGATGCTAGACGGCGGCGCCCCGAGAAGCGAAGGACGAGGTTGCGGCGCGGGCGTCACGACGGCGAGAACGAACCCGCAAGCGGACGAAACGGTGGCCGTGCTCCTCGGCTCGTCCGGTCTTCGGCGATGTCGCCGGGCGCGGCTCAGACGCGGAGACCGGACCTGGACGCCGCCCGTCGACGCTCGAGGTCGGTCCGCTGTGCGGCGTTCTGGCTGGCGGCGATCGCCGCGGCGTAGGCCACGTCCGCGGCCGGGGCGTCGCCCGCGCGGCGCAGGAGGTCTGCGCGGGCCGCGTGCAGCGGGACGTAGGCGGCCAGGAAGCCCTCGACGACGACCGCGTCGAGCAGCGCCAGACCGGCTGCCGCCCCCTCGGCGAAGCCGACGGCCACCGCCCGGTTGACCGCAACGGCCGGAGTCGGCGTGCGCCGGTACAGCTCGCCGTAGAGGGCGGCGATCTGCGGCCAGTCGGTTGCCGCGAAGGACGGCGCCTGCGCGTGGAGGGCGGCGACGGCGGCTTGCATCTGGTAGGGCCCAGGCCGGCGCAGGCACAGGGCCCGCTCCAGTCCGGCGGTGCCGTCGGCGATCGCCGTGGCGTTCGCGTGCGGTCCTGCTCCACGAGCCCGAGCGGGATTCCCTCGCCGTCGAGACGCGCCGGCCGGCGTGCCTCCGTGAGCAGCATGAGCGCAAGCAGGCCATGGGCCTCGGCCTCGTCTGGCATCAGCTGCGTCAGCAGGCGCGCGAGGCGGACAGCCTCGCAGGCGAGGTCCGGACGGTTGAGGTCGGGGCCGGCCGACGCGGTGTGGCCCTCGGTGAAGATGACGTAGAGGGTCGCGAGCACGCCGGCCATACGCTCGGGCAGCAGCGCGTCTGGCGGTACGCGGTACGGGACGCCGGCGTTCGCGATCTTCGTCCGCGCGCGCAGGAGTCGCTGGTGCATCGTCGATTCGGGAACGAGGAATGCCGTCGCGGTCTGCGCCGTGCTCAGGCCACCGAGCGACTTCACCGTCAGCGCGACGCGCGCCGGCAGCGCGAGCGCCGGGTGGCAGCAGGTGAACAAGAGCCGCAGGCGGTCGTCGGTGAGAGAGGTCTCGTCCACGTCGGTCGCGTCGTCGGGACCCGGGGCGACCGCGCTGCCCGTGCGCTCGGCGAGCGTCGCCATCGCGTGAACGCGCTCGTCGAGACCGCGCGCGCGGCGCAGACGATCGAGCGCCTTGCGCCGCGCGGCGGTCGTCAGCCACGCCGCCGGCACCTCTGGGACACCGCGCTCCCGCGCGGACGGCGCGGAGAGATAGGCGTCCTGCGGCGCGTCCTCCGCTGGGCGAGATCGCCGCCGACGTGGCGGACGAGCGTGGCCAGAACGCCCGGGCCGTCCTCGCGGACGGCCCGCTCCAGCGCGGCGGCGGCCGTCACCTCGATCAACCGAACGTCATCACGGGGCGGACCTCCACCGAACCGTAGCCGGCGTTCGGCGCCTTGCCCGCCCACTCCAGGGCGGCATCGAGGTCAGGGACGTCGAGCAGGTAGAAGCCGCCGAGGACCTCTTTGGTCTCCGCGAACGGACCGTCGAGCGTCAGCGTCTCGCCGTCGCGCCCGCGGACGGTCGTCGCCGTCGGCGTGGGCTGGAGCGCGGCCTCGCCGCGGTGGACGTCGGCATCGAGCATCGCCTGGGTGTAGGTGTTCCAGGCGGCGAGCTTCGCCTCGCGGTCTGCGGAGTCGAAGTCCGGGGCGGCGGAGGGGTCGCCGTAGATCAGGAGCATGTACTGCATGTCGTCCTGCTTCGGTTGGGCGGTTCACCTTGATGACGGTCGGCGGAACCGATTCTCGACAGGTCGCAGGCGGCGTTCGTATTCTGGCGCGTACGCGCTCGTGCGATCGACGCGTACCGTGATCCGGATGGGGCGCCGACCCGAGTTGCGTGAGCTCAGCGACCAAGGCGTGCGCGACTGGATGGCGCCGCGGCGGGCGGCGTGGCAGATCGCCGTGGAGAACAACGGGATCGACGGTAGCGTCGGGGCGATCGTCCGCGCCCACAACGCGTTCGCCGGCGGCGGGATCCAGCTGCTCGGCGTGGGTCGCTACAACAAGCGCGCGGCGGTCGGGACCCACCAGCACGAGCCGATCCGGGTGCTCGAAGCCGTGGAAGGCGAGTTCGTCGTCGGCGTCGAGGCCGGCCCGCTGCTCCCGCCGTTGCCCTGCGGCCTCTGGCCGTCGGCGACGTACGTCTTCGGCCACGACGCGGTGGGGCTCTCCCCCGCGCTGGCCGCCCGCTGCGACGTGCGCTTCGGGCCGCCGCCGGGCTGGGGTCCGGCGACCTCGCCGTCGATGCTCGCGCATCTGCTGATGTGGCGCCTGCGGCACGGGGACGCCCTCGCCGGGGCAGACCGCAGCGTGGGGCCTGACGATCCGCCCGGTGCCATCAGACCCCACGCCGGCGAGGCGGGCAACCACTGGGATCCGGCGTGGCTGGGGCTGAGCCGCGCCGAGCAGCGCGCGCGAGTGCCGTTCGACTGGTGGGTCGGGTGCTGCGCGTGGGAGCCGCGCCGGGACTGGTGGGTGCACCTGCCCGGCGGACGGACGCCGCTGAACGCGGTGATGACGGCGCGCAACGCGCTGGCCGCCGGCGCGGCGGGGGTGTTCACCGCGAGTGACCCCGGTCCCGAGCGCGCGCCGCTCGGCGATCACTGGCGCGTACGCTCCTCCGCGGAGGTCATGGCCTGGGCGCGCGCGGAGGGCTACGCGCTCGTCGCGCTCGAGCAGGGAGGGACCCCGCTCGCCGAGGCGGCCCTCCCGGCGCGCGCGGTCCTCGTCGCCGGCCACGAAGTGCACGGGCTGTCGTGCGCCGAGGTGCGCGCGTGCGACGCCGTGGTGAGCCTCCCGCAGTGGGGCTCGGTGAACTCCCTGAACGTCGCCAGCGCGGTGGGCCTGGTTCTCGACGCCGCGCCCCAGATCGCTGAGTGCCGGCCGGCGCCCGGGGGTGGGCACCAGCCGGCACTCGGCGGGGTTCAGGCCAGGGCGGTCGTGACGGGGCCCGCGCGCTCGCGGTCGGACTCGTAGGCGGCGATGGCCGCATCCTCTTGCAGCGTCAGGGCGATGTCGTCGAGGCCGTTGAGCAGGCGGTGCTTGATCTCCGGGTCGATCTCGAAGGAGGCGCTGCCGCCGTCCCAGCGGACCTCCTGGGCGGCCAGGTCGACCTCGGCGTGGCCGGCGGCGGCGATCGCGGCGACCTCCGCGTGGCTCAGCTGCACGGGCAGCAGGCCGCACTTCGTGCAGTTCGACTCGAAGATGTCGGCGAAGCTCTCGGCGACGATCGCCCGGAAGCCGTAGTCCTCCAGCGCCCACGGCGCGTGCTCGCGCGAGGAGCCGCAGCCGAAGTTGCGCCCCGTGACCAGGATCTGGTTGGCCGGCAGGCTCCAGCCCGGCTCCTTGGCCCAGTCGTAGAAGAGGAACGACCCGAAGCCCGTCCGCTCGACCCGCTTGAGGAACTGCTTCGGGATGATCTGGTCCGTGTCGACGTCGTCGCGGTCGAGGACCGAGACTGCGCCCGTGATCGTCGTGATGGGTTCCACCGTGCTCAGCTCCACCGTCGGATGTCGACGAAACGGCCTTCGATCGCCGCGGCGGCGGCCATCTGCGGCGAGACGAGGTGCGTCCGGGCGCCCTTGCCCTGGCGCCCCTCGAAGTTGCGATTCGACGTCGAGGCGACCCGCTCGCCCGGCGCCGCGATGTCCGGGTTCATCCCCAGGCACATCGAGCAGCCCGCGGCACGCCAGTCGAAGCCCGCGGCGCGGAAGATCTCGTCGAGCCCCTCGGCCTCGGCCTGGGCCTTGACCTGCACCGAGCCCGGGACGACCATCGCGTCCACGCCGCCCGCGACCGTGTGGCCCGCGACGACCTTCGCCGCCGCCCGCAGGTCGCCGATGCGCGAGTTCGTGCACGAGCCGATGAAGACGCGGTCGAGCGTGATCTCCTGGATCGGCGTGCCGCCCGACAGGCCCATGTACTCCAGCGCCCGCTCCTCGCCCTCCGAGCCCGGAACCGGCACCGTCCCGCTGACCTGCGCGACCTGCGCCGGATTCGTGCCCCACGAGACCATCGGGCTGACCGCGCTCGCGTCGACGGCGATCTCCTTGTCGAAGGTCGCCCCCGCGTCGGAGCGCAGGTGCCGGAACTCGACGTCGGTGTAGGCCGGCTTCCCGCGGAGGTACCCGATGGTCGTCGCGTCGGGCGCGATCATCCCCGCGCGGCCGCCGCCCTCGATCGTCATGTTGCACATCGTCATGCGACCCTCCATGGAGAGGCCGTGGACGACGTCGCCCGCGTACTCGACGACGTGCCCGGCCGCGCCGTCGACGCCCATCTGGCCGATCGTCGCGAGGATCAAATCCTTCGCGGTGACGCCGAAGCCGAGCTCGCCGACGTAGTTGATGCGCATGGACTTCGGCTTGCGCTGCACGAGGCACTGGGTGGCCAGCACGTGCTCGACCTCCGAGGTGCCGATGCCGAAGGCGAGCGCCCCGAAGGCGCCGTGGGTGGCGGTGTGCGAGTCGCCGCAGACGATCGTCATGCCCGGCTGGGTGACACCGAGCTCCGGGCCGATGACGTGCACGATGCCCTGGTGCTCTGAGCCGAGCGAGTAGATCGGGATGCCGAACTCCGCGCAGTTGGCCTCGAGCGTCTCGACCTGCACCCGTGAGAGCTGGTCCTTGATGCGCGCGGCGACGGGCGTGCCGTCGGTGGGCACGTTGTGGTCGGCGGTGGCCAGCGTCCGGTCCGGGCGGCGAACCCGGCGGCCTGCGAGGCGCAGGCCGTCGAAGGCCTGCGGGCTGGTCACCTCGTGGACGAGGTGCAGGTCGATGTAGATCAAGCCGGGAGCGACCTCGTGGGCCGCCCAGAGCTTGTCGAACATGGACTCAGGGGAATCGGTGCTCATGAGCGTCGCAGCCCGGCCGACACGATGGCCAGCAGGACCGCCTCCTCTCGGGTGGGGTTCTCGAAGTGGTGCTCCAGGTCGGCGTCGAACGTCACGCAGTCGCCCTCGGTGAGCGTGTGCTGCTCGCCGTCGATGACGAGGATCAACCCGCCGCGCTCGACCAGCGCGACCTCGCGGGCACCGGCCTCGTGCATCGGCGGGTCGCCCTGCGCGCCGGTGCGGGCGCCCGGCGCGAGCACGTGCCGCGACAGCTCGGCGCGCTGGCCGGGCAGCGGCGGGGTGAGCAGCTCGAAGCGGTGGCCGCCGCCCCCGCCGCGCCGACGGTCCGCGGCGCGGACGACGGAGACGGCGCCGCCCTCATCGAGGCGCAGGAGCTGCGAGAGCCGCAGGCCGAGCCCCTGGGCAATGCGCGAGGCGATCTGCAGCGTCGGAGAGGTCTCTCCCCGCTCAACCTGGGACAGCATGGGCGCCGACACCCCCGAGCGCTCGGCGAGGTCGCGCAGCGAGAGGCCCGTCGCCTCCCGCAGGGCCCGGACGCGCGGCCCGATCGGGATCTGCTGCTCGAGGGGCTCCACGATGGCCATGCCGGCTGTACGTTATCACGTACAGCCGGCTGCGCGTGGGGGCTACGGCGTGGGGCTGGGCAACGCGGGGACGGCGGGCGCGGCGGCGAGGGTGGTCGCCTTCGAGACGGCGTTGGACAGCGCGCGGGCGTAGGCGGTCGCCGCCGCGGCGATGATGTCCGTCGCGACGGCCTGGCCCGCCCCCGTCACGCGCTCCCCGGTCAGCAGCCCCGGTGTGACGTTGCGGACCGCCGCCGCCGGATCGCCGAGCTCGAGTACGACACTCACCTCGCCGAGCGCGTCGGCCTCGCCGGTGACCGCGTCCACGCGGAACTCGCGCAGCCGGCCGTCGACGCCCGTGGCGGCATTGAGCGCCTTGAAGATGGCGTCGACGGGGCCGTCACCGGTGAAGGAGCCCTCGGTGACGTCGCCGTCGGGGCCCTTGACCGCGACGGTCGCGTGCGGCGGGCGGCGCGAGGAAGCCTCCACGTCGAACCACTCGATCGTCCACCCCGCGTGCTCGGTACGCAGCTCGTCGGTGACCAAGGCCTCGAGATCCATCGCCGAGACGCTCTTCTTGCGGTCGGCGACATCCTTGAAGCGCGTGAAGGCCGCGTTGAGCGCCTGACCCTCGACCGCATAGCCGAGCTCCTCCAGCGCCGCCTTCAGCGCCGCGCGGCCCGAATGCTTGCCGAGCACGAGCGCGTTGGTCTCCAGCCCCACGGTCCGCGCGTCCATGATCTCGAACGTCGAGCGGTCCTTGAGCACGCCGTCCTGGTGGATCCCCGACTCGTGGGCGAACGCGTTACGGCCCACGATCGCCTTGTTCGGCTGCACGACGTAGCCCGTCAGGCGGCTCACGAGGCGCGACGCGCGGGCGAGCTCGGTCGTCTCGACCCCCGTGTGCAGCCCGTCCGCGTGACCGCCGCGCACGTGCAGCAACATCACGATCTCCTCCAGCGACGCGTTGCCCGCCCGCTCGCCGATGCCGTTGATCGCGCACTCCACCTGCCGCGCGCCGGCCTGCACGCCGGCGAAGGAGTTGGCGACCGCCAGGCCGAGGTCGTCGTGGCAGTGGGTGCTCAGCGTCGCGGAGCGCAGGTCGGGCACGAGCGCGTAGAGGCGGGTGAGGAACGCCGCGTACTCCAGTGGCATCGCGTAGCCGACGGTGTCGGGGACGTTGATGACCGTCGCGCCCTCGTCGAGCGCGATCTGCAGCACCTCGGCGGTGAACCCGACGTCCGCTCGGGTCGCGTCCATCGGTGAGAACTCGACGTCGTCGACGAGCGCCTTGGCCTGGGCGACCGAGGCGCGCGTGAGACCCTTGACGTCCTCGCGGCTGGCCTTGAGCTGGTGCTCGATGTGGATGTCGGAAGTGGAGACGAAGGTGTGGATGCGAGGTCGCTCCGCGTCGCGGATCGCCTCGAAGCAGCGGTCGATGTCGCCCGCGTTGGCCCGCGCGAGCCCGCAGACGACGGGCCCGCGGACCTCTCGGGCGATGACCTGGACGGCCGCGAAGTCGCCCGGGGAGGCGATCGGGAACCCGGCCTCGATGACGTCGACGCCGAGCCGCGCGAGCTGGTGGGCGATCTCGAGCTTCTCGCTCGCGTTGAGCGAGATGCCGGGCGACTGTTCGCCGTCGCGCAGGGTCGTGTCGAAGATCTGGACGCGTCGGGCGTCGGTGCTGGCGGACATGCTGGTCTCCTTGCTTGAAGGCTGAGGGCGACTGCTTGGCTTCTCTCGCGGCTGTCAGGCGGCCGCCACGCGCGAACGGTTCCCCTAGCGGGGAAGGAGAAGTCGGAGCAGCGCAGAGGAGAACGGCATCCGCCCGGCAGGCTACCAGCGTCCGGCACGCACAAGCCAGCGAGTCGCCGTAGGAAGTCCTCCGGCTGCGCAGGCGTCGTCGCCGACGGCCGTCAGGCCACGGTCTCCCGCGCGAGGACGGCGGGGTCGGCCACCTCGCGTCGCCGGGAGAAGAACTCCCGGTGGCCGAGCAGCCGCCAGCTGATCATGAGCGCCGCGCCGAGGAGCAGGAAGCCCAGCCCGACGACCAGCGGTGTCCCGACGCCCAGGAAGGTGCCGCTGCCGGCGTCCGGGGCGCTCAGGTCACGGCACGAGCGGTAGAAGAGCAGCGCCAGCAGCGTCGCGCCGGTCAGCGGCGCGACGCCGACGAGGATGAGGTTGCGCGCGCTCTTGAACAGCTCGCGCCGGTAGTAGACGACACAGGCGTAGCCCGTCAGCGCGTAGTAGAAGGAGATCATCAGCCCGAGCGCCGCGATCGAATCCCCGAGGATGTCCTCGGAGATCAAGGTCAGCGTGACGTACCAGCCGATGGCCAGCGCCCCGAACAGCAGTGTCGACACGTGCGGGGTCTGCGAGCGCGGGTGGACCGCCCCGAGCGCCCGGGGCGCCGCGCCGTGGCGCGCCATCGACAGCGCCGTGCGGGCGTTGGGCAGGATCGTCGTCAGGCAGGAGGCCGCCGCGGAAGTCAGCACGGCGATGACCACGAGCTTGTCCAGCGGCGTGCCGAAGACCCCGGCGGCCAGGACGCCGAGCGCGTCGTCCGCGTCGGCCAGCCCGGCCGGGCCGTTGAAGGCCTGGGCGGCCACGGCGACCAGGACGTAGATCCCCAGCAGCACGAGGGTGGAGCCCACCGCCGCCTTGCCCGGCGTGGTGCTCGGGTTCACGGACTCCTCGTTGACGGAGACCGTCGCGTCCCAGCCCCAGTAGATGAAGACCGCGAGCAGGACGCCGGCGGCCAGGGCCTCGGTCGACTCGAGCTCGAACGGGTTCAACCAGCCCAGCGCCGGTTCGATCGACTGCGGTCCCGCGTCGCCGGCGTAGACCTTGACGAGGGCGACGACGGCGAACAGCACGAGGGCCACGAGCTCGGCTCCGAGCAGCAGCACCTGCGTCCGGACGGAGAGCTCGATCCCGATGACGCAGACCAGCGTCATCGCCGCGATGAAGAGCACCCCGAGCGCGGTGACCGCCGCCGTCGACTCCGCCGCTCCCTCGAGCCCGAGAAGCCTGAACGTGTAGAGGCCGGCGATCTGCCCGAGGTTCGCCATGACGATCGTGCCGGCCGCCACGAGGCCCCAGCCCCCCATCCAGCCCAGGTACGGCCCCAGCGCTCGGGTGACCCACGTGAACGTCGTGCCGCAGTCCGGATCGGCCCGGTTCATGAAGAGGTAGGCCGTCGCGATGAAGAGCATCGGCAGGAACGCCACGAGGAAGACGCTCGGTGCGGCGACGCCGACGCCGTCGATCGCGATGACGAAGCCGAGCGTCGCTGCGAGGGAGTAGCCCGGCGCCGTGGACGCCACACCGATGACCACGTTGGAGACGAAGCCGAGCGCCCCGCTCCTGAGCCCCTTGGCGCCCGGAACCGAGCCGTCGACGGAGGCCCTGCCGGGGGCTGGAGCGGAGCTGGCGCTCATGGGCCGACCCTACGACGCAGCGCCGCCGGACGTGCCACGGGACGGGACCGACGTGCTCGCTCCCGGGTACCTTGGGGCGCGATGCCCTCGCTCCCGACCGGCTTTCCCGCCAACGACGCTCAGGACGACTTCTCCCGTGCCCGACGCCGGCAGGCGCTCCGCCGCCTCGGTCGCCGCTTCGAGCGTGGCGGGGCCGACATCGACGTCATCCTGCCCTTCGACGAGGTCGTCGCCGAGCTCGGCCGGATCGGGGAGCGCGATATCGGGTTGCAGGTCGTCGAGCTCGATTCGATCGTGGGAACCGTCGATCGCGGCGGCCGGGGGAACTTCGACAGGCGCTTCGCCCCGACGAGCTCGCGGGTGCGCCTGCGCTGGGAGCGGATCGCCGAGCAGATGCGCCGGGGCGGTGAGCTGCCACCGATCAGCGTCTACCGCGTCGGCGAGGTGCACTTCGTGCGCGACGGGCATCACCGGGTCTCCGTCGCCCGCGCACACGGGCTGACCCACATCGAGGCGCACGTCGTCGAGGTCAGCACCCGAGTCGGCGCCGGCCGCGAGCTGACGGTGGCCGACCTGCCGCTCAAGGGTCACGAGCGGCTCTTTCGCGAGCGGGTGCCGCTCGAGCCGCCGGCGCGCGCGCGGGTGGTGCTCAGCGATCCCTGGCGTTACGGCGAGCTCGCCGAGGGCGTCGAGGCGTGGGGCTTCCGGGTGATGCAGGATCGCGCCGAGCTCCTGGTCCGGGAGGAGAACGCGCGGTTGTGGTTCGAGGAGGAGTTCCTTCCCGTCGTAGCGACGCTCCACGACGCCGGACTCGTCGCTCCGGGTCACAGCGACGCCGACGCCTACATCTCCGTCAGCGCCGCGAGGTACCGCCTCATGCGCACCCAGGAATGGACGCCCGAGGTCATCGGCCGTCTGCGCGGAGAGTCCTGACCGCGGCTGGTCGGCTCAACCCGCGTCGGCGGCGCCGTTCGTACCGCTCGCGGGCGTCGCGACCTGGTCGGCGCCCACCGACCCCGACTTCTTCGCCGCGCTCAGGCGGCTTCCGTCGTGCGGGTCGAAGAGGTGGATGCGCTCCACGTCCAGCCAGAGCCGGGTCGCCTGGCCCGACGCGGCCTTGGACTCCGGCGACAGGCGGGCCACCACCCGGCCCGTCTCCCCCGCGCCCGGCACGTCGGCGAGGCCCGCGTCGGCCGCGATCTCCTCGAGCTGGTCGGAGCTCGCGGTCTCCCCCTCGTAGCCGAAGTACGCGTAGAGCTCCGAGCCCATCGACTCGACGAGCTCGACCTCTGCGTCGAACTCGAACGACTCGCCCTTGTGGTGCTCGGGGGCGAGCTCGGCGTCCTCGAAGGACTCCGGGCGCACGCCGGCGATGACCTGGCCGTCGGGCGCGCCGCGCAGGGACGCCGGCAGCGGCACGTCGCCGAAGGGCAGGTGCACGCGCCCGCCCGACAGGCGGGCGGGGAAGAAGTTCATCGCCGGTGAGCCGATGAAGCCCGCCACGAAGAGGTTCACCGGATGGTCGTAGAGCTCCTTGGGCGAGGCGACCTGCTGGATCGTCCCGGCGCGCATCACCGCGACGCGGTCGCCGAGCGTCATCGCCTCGGTCTGGTCGTGGGTGACGTAGATCATCGTCGTGCCCAGCCGCTGCTGGATGCGCGAGACCTCGGTGCGCGTCTGCACCCGGAGCTTCGCGTCCAGGTTCGAGAGCGGCTCGTCCATGAGGAAGACCGCCGGATCGCGGACGATCGCGCGGCCCATCGCGACGCGCTGGCGCTGGCCGCCGGAGAGGTTCGCGGGCTTGCGGTCGAGGTGACCGGTGAGGTCGAGGATCTTCGCGGCCTCCTCGACCTTGCGGTCGATCTCCGCCTTGTCGACCTTGGCGAGCTTGAGCGCGAAGCCCATGTTCTCCCGGACGGTCATGTGCGGGTAGAGTGCGTAGTTCTGGAAGACCATCGCGATGTCGCGATCCTTCGGCGCCTTGTCGTTGACGACCTCGTCGCCGATGCGCAGCTCGCCGTCGGAGATGTCCTCCAGGCCGGCGATCATGCGAAGCGCCGTCGACTTCCCGCAGCCCGAGGGGCCGACGAGGATCACGAACTCGCCGTCGGCGACCTCGAGGTCGATCCCCTTGACGGCCTCGAAGCCGTCGGCGTAGCGCTTGGTTACGTGGTTGAGCTGGATGGACGCCATGCGGTGCTCCTAGAAGTAATCGACGGACTCCCTACCCCTTGACGGCGCCGGCGGTGAGCCCGGCGACGATCCGGCGCTGGAAGATCAGGACCATGATGATGATGGGGATCGTCACGATCACCGCGGCGGCGGCGATCGATCCGGTGGGCGCCGAGAACTGCGACGCGCCCGTGAACGACGAGATGGCGGCGGGCACGGTCTGGGCCCGCTCGGTCGACGTCAGCGAGATCGCGAACACGAAGTCGTTCCAGGCGAAGATGAACACGAGGATGGCCGTGGTGAACACGCCGGGAGCCGCGAGCGGCACGATGATCTTGCGGAAGGCCTGGAAGGGCGTGGCGCCGTCGACCTGGGCGGCCTGCTCGAGCTCCCAGGGAATCTCCCGGAAGAACGCACTGAGCGTGTAGATGGCCAGCGGCAGGGTGAAGGTCATGTACGGGATGATCAGCCCCTGCCAGGTGTCGAAGAGCCCGAGCTGGCGCCAGAGGTTGTAGAGCGGGCCGACGACGGAGATGGGTGGGAACATCGCGATCGCCAGCGCGGCGGTGAGGATCACCGTCTTGCCCGGGAAGTTCAGACGGGCGATGGCGTAGGCCGCCATCGCGGCCAGCGTCACCGCGATCAGCGTCGCGATGATCGCGATGCCGAGCGAGTTGAAGAGCGCCTTGGTGAACACGTCCCCGCCGCTTCCGGTGAAGATGCCCTCGTAGTTGTCGAGGGAGAACTTCGCCGGGATGAGCCGGCCGTCGGTGACCGTGTCGGCGCTCTTGAGCGACAGGGACAGGATCCACAGCACCGGGAACAGCGCGGCGATGACGATCACCGTGTTGACCGCCGTCCACGAGAAGACCTTCTTGCTGGTGCGCTCGGACATCGCTACTCCCCCCGCTGCTGGGCCAGGTTGGTGCCGAGCCCCTTGACGAACATGGCGGCGATCAGCACGACGCACAGGAAGATCAGCACCGAGACCGCCGAGCCCAAGCCGAGGTTGAGCCGGCTGAGCAGCGTGTTGTAGCCCAGGACCGACACCGTCTCCACGGAGCGGTTGGAGCCGTTGTTCGACAAGACGAAGACGGTGTCGAAGATCCGGAAGGCGTCCAGGGTGCGGAACAGGAGCGCCACGAGGATCGCGGGCTTCATCAGTGGGATCGTGATCCGCCAGAAGCGCTGCCAGGTCGTCGCGCCGTCGACCTTGGCCGCCTCGTGCAGCTCGTCGGAGACCAGCGCGAGGCCTGCCAGGAGCAGGAGGGCCATGAACGGCGTCGTCTTCCACACCTCCGCGAGGATCGCCACGACGTAGGTCGAGAAGGTCGAGGTCTGCGCGAGGGGGTCGGTCTCGGCTCCGAGCAGTCCGACGGAACGCAGGACGCCGGGCATGAAGCCGCCGTCGGCGTCGGAGAACGCCAGGCGCCAGGCGAACGCGGCCACGACGGTGACGATCCCGTAGGGGATCAGCGCGGACGTACGGATCAGGCCGCGACCGAAGATCGCGCGGTGCATCGCCAGCGCGAGCAGCATGCCGAGCACGAGCTCGATCGCCACCGAGATCACCGTCAGCACGACGGTGTGCCACACGTCGGTCCACCACAGGCTCGAGGACAAGACGGTGACGTAGTTGTCCAGGCCGATGAACTCCGACTGGCCGGGAAAGCGCAGGTCGCTCTTCTGGAGCGACAGCCAGATCGCGTTGAGGATCGGGTATGCGGTGACCGCGAGCATCACGAGCGCCGCGGGCGCGCACAGCATCCACCCCAGCTTGCGCTCCGCCCGGGCGCGTTCGGTGAGCGCCTTCTTCTGAGGCTTCTCGACGCGGCCGGGATCGGTCGTCTCCGAGACCGCGGGGGCCACGGTGCTGGCGGGTGTGCTCACAGGAGTCCCTTCGAGGTCAGGGCGTCTTGGATCTTCTGCTTGAGCTCGTCGACGGCCGCCTGGCCCTTCACGCGGCCCGGGGGCGAGAGCGTCGTGGCGATCGCGAGCGACACATCGGCATAGGCCGGCGTCTCCGGCCGCACGCCGGCGTCCTCGATCTGCTTGCGGATCAGATCGGCGAAGGGGTAGTCCTTGCGGAACTTCTCGTCCTCATAGACCTTGGCGATCGTCGGCGGGAGCCCGCCCTCGGCGGCGGCGACCTTCTGGTTCTCCTCGTTGCGCAGGCAGATCGCCGCGTCGAAGGCCTCCTTCGGGTGCTTGGAGTAGGCACCCACGCCGAAGTTGAAGCCACCGATGGGCGCCTTGACCGGCTTGCCCTCCTCGACGGCGGGGTACGGCGCCCAGCCGATGTCCCCCTGGAAGTCCTCGCCCACTTCGGCGGCGGACGGGTAGATGAACGGGTAGTTGACCTGGAAGGCGGCGGCGCCGCTCTCGAACGCGATGCGGTTCTGGTCCTCCTTCTGGGAGGACAGCGACGGGTCGGCGGCCTGGGAGTTGGCCAGGCGGGCGATGACGTCGACCGCCTTGACCGCGGCGGCGGAGTCCAGGCCGACCTGCTGCGGACTCTCGAGGATCTTCCCTCCGGCCGACTCGACGAGCGCGTTGAACCACACCGTCATGCCCTCGTAGGCGGCGCCCTGGATCTCGATGCGGCCGGCCTTCGGGAGCTTCTCGGCGGCGTCGATGAGCGCGTCCCACGTCTTGGGCGGCTCTCCCTCGACCAGCGACTTGCGGTACCAGAGCAGCTGCGTGTTGGAGTTCGCCGGAACCGCGTAGAGCTTGTCCTGGTAGGTGCCCGTGTCGTAGGGCCCGGCGAGGGACTCGGCCTTGACCTGGCGGGCGAGATCGTCGGGGAAGGGGGCGACCCAGCCCGCCTCGGCGAACTCGGCGGTCCAGACGACGTCCATCGACATGATGTCGATCGAGGAGTCCTTGGCCGCCAGGCGGCGGACGAGCGACTGGCGCTGGGTGTCGGCGTCGTTGGCCAGGGGCTGGAAGGCGATCCGGTACCTGCCGCCGGAATCCGCCGTGCACTTCTCGGCCGCGGTACGGAACGCACCCGAGGGCTCGTTGTAGGCCCAGAACTGCAGCTCGGCCGGCCCGCCGCCCGCGGTGTCGTCGCTGCCGCAGGCCGAGAGGGCCAGGACGGTGCTTGCGACGATCGACACGATGATCCTTGTGCGCACGGCAACGACCGTGCCCGGACATCGCGAGGTTCACACCGCTTGGGATATCGAAGCCCCTCCGGCCGGCAGGAGCGAGTCACTCCGGTTGACGGTGGCAAGCAGGACATCGCCACCCGGGGGCGCCCGGCGCTCCACCCCTGCCGTGTTGACCGCGACGAGATGCTCCCCCCGGCGGAAGGACAGCACACCGTCATCAGCGGTGAGATCCTCGACGGGTCCGGCGAGCCGGCGACGCAGGGCGATGAGCTCCCGCACGAAGCGGGCCGGCGAGCCCGGAACCACGCGCTGGCGCTTGGCGGAGCCCTCAGGAGCGTTGACGACCTCGAGCCACGGCGTGCCCGCAGTGAAGTCGTGATGGGGGCCGAGCTCGGTCCACGGCATGGGGTGGCGGAACGCGTCGCGGCCCGCACGGTCGTACGGCGGCGCCGGCAGGGCGCCGGGCGGCCGCCCCGGACCGTTGCCGAGCGCGAGCTCGTCGCCCTGGAACAGGAAGACCGGGCCCGGCAGCGCCAGCAGCAGCAGGGCGGCGGCAGCGACGTTCGCGCGGCCGATGCGGTCGGCCAGCCGCGGGAAGTCGTGGTTGGAGAGCACCCAGGAGGCCTTCCCCGCCGCCAGGCCGGCGGTGATCGCGTCCTTCAAGGCCTCCGCCTCCCAGGCGGCGAAGAACAGCTCGAAGCAGAAGCTCGCGTCCAGGTGCTCGAGGTAGGGCGCGTGGCGGTCGGCGGGCAGCCCGATCTCCCCCACCAGGAACGCGTCGTCCCCGGCCCCCGCACGCAGCGCGGCGACGGCCTGCCCCACGCCGGGCCGGTCTGAGGAGAAGCGATGCTCCAGCGCCTCGTGCTCAGGGTGGCCGGCCATGAGGCTCGGGCCCGTGGCGGGCGGGTCGTCGCGCAGCTCGGGATCCTTCAGCAGCTGCTGAAGCGCATCCAGGCGGAAGCCGGCGACGCCCTTGGCGCGCCAGAACGCGAGCACGCCGGCGAGCTCGCGGGCGACCTCGGGATTCCGCCAGTCGAGGTCGGGCTGCTCGGCGTAGAAGGAGTGCAGGTACCAGCCGCGCCCGTGCGGATCCTGCGACCAGGCCGGCCCGCCGAACGCTCCGCGCCAGTTGTTCGGCGGGCCGTCCTCGGGCGACCACACGTAGAGCTCGGGCCGGTCCCGGAACCACGGGTGCTCGATCGACGTGTGGCAGGGCACCACGTCGAGCAGGAGATCGATTCCGCGCCGCTTCGCCGCCGCGGCGAGGCGCTCGACGTCTTCCACGGTGCCGAAGACCGGATCGACCCCGCGGTAGTCCGCGACGTCGTAGCCCCCGTCGGCCATCGGCGACGGGTTGATCGGCCCGAGCCACAGCGCGTCGACCCCGAGCCACTGCAGGTGGTCGAGGTGGGAGCACACCCCGGGCACGTCGCCGACCCCGTCGCCGTCGGAGTCGGCGAAGGAGCGCGGATAGATCTGGTAGACGACCACTCGAGCAGGATCGGCGGATCTCTGAGCCCGGGCGCGGTGCGGTCAGGCCCGGATGATGCCGGCGATGACCGTCCGGCCGCTCGTGCTCTCCCAGACGTCGCTCCACGGGCCGTTGCCGCCCTTGGTCCAGTCGTAGTACTCATAGCCCTTCAGCGGCTTGAGGGGAGGCCGCGACATGACAAAGCGCGCCCGGGCGCAGGACAGGCTCTTGCCCCTGGTGATGTACACCCGGATCGTGAAGCCGAAACGCTGGACGCTCGAGCACTTCTTCGCGCCCGCGGTCGAGTTCGGCAGCTTGGGGGCGGCCTGCGCCGCCGCCGGCGCGAGGACGGCCGGCGAGGTGACTGCGAGCGTGACGGCGACGAGCCGGGAGAGGACCATGGGCCGAAGTTCTACCCGCCCGCGTGGCTGCCCAGACGCGGTGCTCACCGCAGGCTCACGCTGCGGGCGTCGGTGAAGCCGTCCTCCTCGACGATCGCGTCGAGCACCTCCTGCGGGACCGGTCGGTCCGTGGTGACCACCATGACGGCCGAGACGCCGTTCTCACCGTCGGCGTGGCCCACCGCGGCCGACTCGATGTTCACCCCGGCCTCGCCGAACGCGGTGCCCACCCGGCCGACCATGCCGGGCTGGTCGCGGTAGCGGAACAGCGCGACGTGCGGCTCGAGCTGCAGGTTGAAGCGCTGACCCCAGGCCTCGAGCAGGTGCGGGCGGGCGGCCCGGCCGACGATCGTGCCGACGACCCGGGTGGCCTGCCCACCGGCGACCACCGTCACGCGCAGCAGGTCCGCGAAGTCGCGGGCGCTCGTACGCCTGGACTCGACGACGGTGATGCCGCGCTGTTCGGCGACTCCCGGGGCGTTGACCGCGTTGAGCTGCTCCTCGGTCTTGCCGTCGAGCGCCCCGAGCAGCACCGCCACGCCGAGCGGGCGCGTGTCGTGCTCGGCGATGCGGCCGAGGTACTCGACCTCGATGCGGTCGACGCTCGAGCCCTCCGCGAGCGCCATCGCGAGCGTCCCGAGCCGGCGCGCGAGCGGCTCGAAAGGGCCGAGCACCTCACGGTCCTCCGCGGCGACGACGGGAACGTTGACCGCGGTGGTCACCGTGCCGCCCGTCAGCGCGGCGACCACCTGCTCGGCCGCCTGGTGGCCGGCGCGGTCGGTGGCCTCCGCGGTCGAGGCGCCGAGGTGCGGCGTGACGACGACCTGCGGGTAGGCGAAGAGCGGGTGGTCGGTGATCGGCTCGGAGCGGAAGACGTCGAGCGCGGCGCCGCCGACCTTCCCGGAGTCCAGCGCGGCCTGGAGGTCCTCGTCGACGATCAGTCCGCCGCGCGCGACGTTGAGCACCCGCACGCCGTCCTTCATCTTGGCGAAGGCCTCCGCGTCGAGCCAGCCCTCGGTCTGCGGGGTCTTGGGCAGATGGACGGTGATGAAGTCGGCGACCGCGTAGACGTCGTCTGAGGTCTCGGCGTGCTCGACGCCCATCTGCGCGTAGCGGTCGGCTCCCACGAACGGGTCGAAGGCGACGACCCTCATGCCGAAGCTGAGCGCGCGCTGGGCGACGAGCTGGCCGATGCGGCCGAAGCCGATGATCCCGAGCGTCTTGTCCATGACCTCGACGCCGGAGAACCGGGATCGCTCCCACCTGCCGGCGGTCAGGCTCGCGTGGGCCTGGGGGATGTTGCGCGCCAGCGCGAGCAGCAGCGCGACGGTGTGCTCGGCGGCGGTCACGACGTTCGAGGCGGGCGCGTTGGCGACGATGATCCCGCGCCGGGTCGCGGCGGGCACGTCGACGTTGTCGACCCCGACGCCGGCGCGGCCGATCGCCTTGAGCGCGCCCGCGTTCTCGAGCACCGCCGCGGTGAGCTTGGAGGCGCTCCGGATCAGGACGCCGTCGTAGCGCCCGAGCTCCCGCGCGAGCTCACCGTCGGCCCAGTCGGTCTTGACGGTGACGTCGAAGTGCTCGCGGAGCAGCCCGATGCCCGGGGCGCCGATGTCCTCGGCGACCAGGACGCGGGTCACGTCAGCATCTCGACGACGTAGTCGATGCACGCGGTCAGGGCCTGGACGTCGGCGGGCTCGACGGCCGGGAACATGCCGATGCGCAGCTGGTTGCGACCGAGCTTGCGGTAGGGCTCCGTGTCGACGATGCCGTTGGCGCGCAGGGCCGCCGTCACCGCGGTGGCGTCGATGCTCTCGTGGAGGTCGATGGTGCCGACCACGAGCGAGCGCTTGGTCGGATCGGCGACGAAGGGCTCGGTGTAGAACGCGCGCTCCGCCCAGGCGTACAGCGAGCTCGCACTCTCCAGCGTCCGGCCGGTCGTGAACGTGAGCCCGCCCCTGGCGTTCATCCAGTCGACCTGGGCGGCGAGCATGAGCAGCGTCGCGACCGCCGGCGTGTTGTACGTCTGATCCCGCTTGGAGTTCTCGAGCGCCGTGACGAGGCTGAGGGACTCGGGGATCCAGCGGTCGGTGCCGGCGCCGACCTCGGCGATGCGCTCCTGCGCCGCGGGGCTGACCAGGGCGAGCCAGAGGCCGCCGTCGGCGGCGAAGCCCTTCTGCGGGGCGAAGTAGTAGACGTCGGCCTGGCCGGCGTCGAGCGGGAGGCCACCCGCGCCGCTCGTCGCGTCGACGAGGACGAGCGCGTCGCCCGGGGGGCGCTCCACGCGGACCATGACGCCCGTGGACGTCTCGTTGTGCGCCCAGGCGACGACGTCGGCCGACGGGTCGGACTGCACGGCGGGCGCGTCGCCCGGCTCGCTCGTGATCACGATGGGGTCCAGCAGGAAGGGCGCGCGCTGCGTCACGGTGGCGAACTTGTGGGAGAACTCCCCGTAGCTCAGATGCAGCGCCCGCTCGCGGACGAGGCCCGCCGCGGCTGCGTCCCAGAACGCGGTGGTGCCGCCGTTGCCGAGCATGACCTCGTAGCCGTCGGGAAGCCTGAAGAGCTGCCTGAGCCCGTCGCGGACCCGGCCGACGACAGCCTTGACGGGCGCTTGGCGGTGCGAGGTACCCATCACGGGCACCCCGCCGACGGTGGCCTCGAGGGCCGCGAGCTGCGCCGCGCGGACCTTCGACGGGCCGGAGCCGAAGCGGCCGTCGGCGGGCTTCAGCGCGTCGGGAATCAGGACGTTCGTGGTACCGGCGGGCATGGGCTGATCCTCGCAGGGTGGCGGCGGAGGGTGACGACCGCTCGAGCGCCGGCTGTTGCCCACCTCCTCGGGCACCCTCCGGCGTTCGGCGACCGACGAGGCCCGTGAGCGTCCGGCGAGCTGCGGCGGCCTCAGAAGTCCGGGTCGATCCAGTCCATCTGGGCGCGCAGCTCCTTGCCCGTGGCCTCGAGCTGGGTCTTGGCGCCCTCGTCGCGCATGCGCTGGAAGTTCTCCTGACCTGCGCGGTTCTCCGCGATCCACTCGCGGGCGAACGTGCCGTCCTGGATCTCGCCGAGGATCTTCCTCATCTCCGCGCGCGTCTGGTCGGTCACGACCCGCGGGCCGCGCGTGTAGTCGCCGTACTCCGCGGTGTTCGAGATCGAGAACCGCATGCCGGCCAGCCCCTTCTCGTACATCAGGTCGACGATGAGCTTGAGCTCGTGCAGGCACTCGAAGTAGGCCATCTCCGGCGGGTAGCCCGCCTCGGTGAGCGTCTCGAAGCCCGCCCGGACGAGCTCGGACGCGCCGCCGCAGAGCACGGCCTGCTCGCCGAAGAGGTCGGTCTCGGTCTCGTCCTTGAAGGAGGTCTCGAAGACGCCGCCGCGCGTGCACCCGATGCCCTTGGCGTAGGCGAGCGACAGCGCCTTGGCGTCCCCCGTCGCGTTCTGGTGGATCGCCACCAGCCCCGGGACGCCGGAGCCCTCGAGGTACTGCCGGCGGACCAGGTGCCCCGGGCCCTTGGGCGCGGCGAGCGCCACGTCGACGCCCTCGGGCGCCTCCACCTCGCCGTAGAGGATCGAGAAGCCGTGGCCGAAGAGCAGCAGGTTCCCGGGCGCGACGCCGTCGCGGACATCGGCCTCCCAGACGTCGCGGTGCTTCTCGTCGGGGACGAGCATCATCACGACGTCGCCCTTGGCGGCCGCGTCGGCCACGCCGAGCACCGTCAGCCCCGCGGCCTCGGCCGCGGCCACCGACCCGGAACCGGGCCGCAGGCCGACCACGACGTCCACCCCGGAATCCGAGAGGTTCTGCGCGTGGGCGTGGCCCTGCGAGCCGAATCCGATGATGGCGACGGTCTTGCCGTCGAGCAGGGTGAGGTCAGCGTCGTCGTCGTAGATCATGAGGGGCCGATCCTACGGTCGCGGAGCGGCGGGTGCCCTGCCGTCAGGCGGTCGCGGAGATCACGAGCGTCCGTGCGGGGATTCGCAGCGTGCCGTCGGGCTGCACGTACTGCTCCAGGTCGGCGTCGACCGCGTCCCGCAGCCGGTAGTGCTCCGCGGGGCTGAGCTTCGCCACGAGCCCCTTCAAGGCGAGCGAGCAGTCGAGCTGCTGGGCCCACCACGCGTCGGCGTCGGCCGCGGTGAATGCGAAGTCGAGCGGCTCGATGAGGATGTCGTCGGTCCAGCCCGCGCCGTAGAGCAGCTCCCGCACGAGGTCGCGATCCCCGAGCGCGAAGGGCCCCGGCGTGTGCGGGGGGCTGGGCTCCTCGAAGCCGAGGTCGACGATCCGGCGGCCCATCGACCAGGGGTTTCTCGCGACGGCGTCCCACACGGCGAAGGCCACCCTCCCGCCCGGCTTGAGCACCCGGCGCGTCTCGCGCAGCGCGGTCTCCGGGTCGGGCACGAGCATGTAGCCCCAGCGACAGAGCACCGCGTCCACGGTCGCGGCCTCCATGTCGATCCACTCGACCTCCATCGGGCGGGCCTCGACGATCTCGGTGAGCCCGAGCTCCTCGGCGCGCGCCCGCGCCACCTCCACCATCGCGGTCGCTCCGTCGGTGGAGATCAGCTTGCCGCCCGGCCGCAGGCGCTCGGCGGCGAGCAGGCCCGTGTCTCCCGGCCCCGCCGCGAGCTCGAGCACCGTCTGCCCGGGCTGCGGCCCGATCGCCTCGACGAGCCACCGGGACACGGGCGCCGCCGCGCGCTGGAAGGCCTCGCGCGCCGCGGCCCACCCTCCGGCGGCCTCCTCCCAGCGCCCGCGGCTGGAGGCACGGAACGCGTCGGGATCCTCGACGGCCTGAAAGCCCATCACCGCAGCCTGGACGCGGACGTCGCCGGAGCTGACGTGACGCCGTTGACGTCGGTCGCGCGCGCGCTGAGCACGTAGGAGCCGAGGCGGTAGGCGATGTCCTTGCGCAGCCGGAAGGCGCACTTCCCGTCCTCGATCGCGACGGTGAAGAAGATCGGCTTGGGGCACGGGCGCCCTGCCCCCCTGGCGGTGACGATCTTCGTCGCCCGGCCGGGCCTGGCCCGGCTGCGGGTGAGCGACACGCGACGCAAGGAGAGCTCGACGCGCCGCACGCCCGCCACCGCGGAGGCCGCGGCCGGGAAGCGGCGGGCGGCGAGGATGGTGCTGCCCGTCAGGGACGTTCGGCGTCCGTGCATGACCCGATCGTAGTCCGCTGCGCCAGGCTCGGCGACGGGTGGATTCGTCGGGTCAGAGCGCACGACGCAGGAGCTTTCCCGAGCGCGTGCGCGGAAGCGCGTCCGCGAACGCCACCTGCTTGGGGACCTTGAAGGCGGCCAGCCGGGCGGCGCAGTGGCGGCGCAACTCGTCCTCGGTCGCCGCGGCACCGGGCCGCAGGACGACGGTGGCCATCACGGCCTCGCCCCAGGTCGCGTGGGTGCGGCCGTGGACGGCGGCCTCGGCGACGGCGAGATGCGCGGCGAGGACCGCTTCGACCTCCGCCGGGGCGACGTTCTCGCCGCCCGTCACGATCGTGTCGGCCTTGCGCCCGGTGACGGTGAGGCGGCCGGCGGGGTCGAGGCGCCCGAGGTCTCCGGTGGCCAGCTCGCCGCCGCCGACGACGGTCGGGCCGCTCGCGAGGATCTCGCCGTCGGCGGCGATCCGCACGCGCGTGCAGAAGAGCGGCGGGCCCGCGTCAGGCGCCGGGTCACCCGGCGCCTGCGCCGTCACCTGCGAGCAGGCCTCGGTCAACCCGTACGTCTGGGCGACGGGCACACCGGCGCTCCGGGCCCGCCGCAGCAGCTCGGGCGGGGCGGGCGCCCCGCCGAGCAGGGCGCAGCGCAGCGCCCCGGGCGCTCGGAGGCCCGCGTCGAGCAGCCGCTGAAGCGTCGTCGGGACCAACGAGACCAGCGTCACCCCGTCGGCGGCGAGCGCCGCGAGCGCCCGGTCGGCGTCGAAGCGGGGGTGCACGAGCGCGTGGGTCGCGGAGATCGCGGAACGCACGACGATCGACAGGCCGCCGACGTGGGAGAGCGGGAGGGTGCACAGCCACGAGTCGTGTGGCTCGACGCCGAGCGCCGCCGCCGAGCCGAGCGCGCTCCACAGCAGGTTGCCGAAGGTCAGCGTGACCAGCTTGGGCGTCCCGCTCGTGCCGCTGGTCTGCAGCACGAGGGCCGGGGCGTCGAGGTCGTGGGTCGCCGCGAGCGCCCCTGGGCCGGCGGAAGCGCGCTCGAGGCACTCGACGACATGGTCGGCCGGCGGGCGCTCGGGCGGGGTCAGGCGCAGGTCGTGCGGGACGACGACGGCACCGAGCAGCCAGGTGGCGTGCAACGCGACGACGAAGTCGGGGCCGGCCGCCATCGCCAGCGCGACGCGGTCGCCGGGACCCACGCCGCGGGCCGCCAGCGCCGCGGAGCTCTCGCGCGCCGCGCGGAGCAGCTCGGCGTAGGACAGTCCGTTGACGGCGGCACGCTCCGGGTGTGCGCGCGCCGCGCGGGGCAGCCAGGCGTCGACGAGCATCGTGGCGTTCAACGTAGCGCCGGGCCCACGGGCCGCCGAAGTAGCCTCAGGCCCATGCCCGTGACCTGGAGCGCCGCCGGCGGCGACGCCTACGAGGACATCCGCTACGAGACCTCGGACCCGCCCGGCTCCGGGATCGCGAAGATCACGATCGACCGCCCGGAGGTCCGCAACGCGTTTCGCCCGCAGACGCTCGTCGAGCTCTCCGACGCCTTCGAGCGTGCCCGCGAGGACCCCGCGGTCGGCGTGATCGTCTTCACGGGAGCGGGCGACAAGGCGTTCTGCTCCGGCGGCGACCAGCGCGTCCGCGGGAACACGGGCTACATGGCCGAAGGCGCGCAGACGGGCCGCTTCCACGTCACCGACTTCCAGGTGCAGATCCGGCGGCTGCCCAAGCCGGTGGTGGCGATGGTCGCGGGGTACGCCATCGGCGGCGGCCACGTGCTGCACCTGGTCTGCGACCTGACGATCGCCGCCGACAACGCGCGCTTCGGGCAGACCGGGCCGCGGGTCGGCTCGTGGGACGGGGGCTTCGGGGCCTCGCTCCTGCGCGACCTCGTCGGCCCGAAGAAGGCGAAGGAGATGTGGCTGCTGTGCCGCCAGTACGACGCCTCCGAAGCGCTCGCGATGGGCCTGGTCAACACGGTCGTCCCGCTCGAGCGCCTCGAGGAGGAGACGGTCGCCTGGTGTCAGGAGATGCTCGCCCTCTCCCCCTTCGCCCTGCGCCTGGTGAAGTCGAGCTTCCACGCGCACGAGGACGGCTACGCGGGCATCCAGCAGCTCGCGCACGACACGAACCTCCTCTTCTACGGCTCCGAAGAGGCGCAGGAGGGCCGCGACGCCTACAGGGAGAAGCGCGTACCCGACTTCTCCCGCTTCCCGCGGCGCGCCTGATGGCCCGGGCGACGGGCTCGGCGTCGTGGAGGATCTGGCTCATGGCCAGCCGCGTGCGGACGCTGCCCGCGGCGGTCGCGCCCGTGCTCGTGGGGACCGCGCTGGCCGCGACGTCCGGCACCTTCCGGGTCGGCGTGTTCGTCGCGGCGCTGCTCGGCGCGCTGTTCATCCAGGTCGGCACGAACCTCTCCAACGACTACTCCGACGCCCGGCGCGGAGCGGACACGGAGGACCGCCTCGGGCCCGTCCGGGTCACCGCGGGCGGGCTCGTGCCGCCGAAGCAGGTGCTGCGGGCGACCTACGTCTCCTTCAGCCTGGCGGTCGTCTGCGGGATCTACCTCGTGGCGATGAGCGGCGTCGAACTGCTCGTCATCGGCGTGCTCTCGATCCTCGCCGGTGTGCTGTACACGGGCGGTCCGCGGCCCTACGGCTACGAGGGGCTCGGCGAGGTCTTCGTCTTTCTCTTCTTCGGGGTCGCCGCCGTCGCGGGCTCGACGTTCGCCCAGCTCGAGACGTTCCCCGCGGAGGCCTTCGTCCTGGCGGTGCCCGTCGGCCTGCTCGCCGCAGCGATCCTGGTCGTCAACAACGTCCGCGACCTCGACACGGACCGGCGCGTCGCCAAGCGGACGCTTGCCGTGCGCCTCGGGCGATCGCGGACCCGGACGATGTTCGCGGTGATGGTCTACGGCGCCTTTCTCACCGCGCCGCTGGCGATCTTCGCCCGCCCGCTCGAGCTGTGGCTCTTCCTGCCCTGGCTCACCCTGCCGCTGGCCGCGAAGCTCGTGCGCACGGTGCGCAATCACTCCGACGGGCCGACGCTCAACGCCGCGCTGGCGCGCTCGGGCCAGTTGCAGCTCGTCTTCTGCGTGCTCCTTGCCGCCGGCATCCTGGCCTCCTGACGGTGGAGCTCCGCGTCGCGCACACGACGCTGCGCTTCCGGGCACCGCTGCGCACGGGCTACGGCGAGGTCGCTTCGCGCGACCTCTTCACGGTCACGCTCGACGGCGGCGGGGTCACCGGCCACGGCGAGGCGGCGCCGCTGGAGGCCTACGACGGAGTGCCGGCCGCCGCGGTGGCCGAGGCGCTGGCCCGGTACTCCGAACTGCTGCGGGAGTTCGCCGCCGACACCCCGGGGCACCGGCTGCTCGACGCCTGCCGCAACGCCGTCGAGCTGCCCGAGGCGCTCGCGGCCGTCGACATGGCGCTGTGGGACCGGGCGGGCAAGCGCCTCGACCGAGCCGTCGCGGCGCTGCTGAGCGAGAACCACCTCGACGCGGTGGCGGTCAACGCGACGCTCGGCGCCGGGGACCGGGCGGGCGCCGCGGCCGCCGCGGCCCGGGCGGCGGCCGACGGGTTCTCCTGCGTCAAGGTCAAGGTCGGGACGGGCGACGACGCGGGCCGCGTGGCCGCGGTGCGTGCGGCGATCGGGCCGGCGGTCGCGCTGCGCCTGGACGCCAACGGCGCCTGGGACGTCGAGACCGCCGTGCGGATGATCGACGCGCTGGCGCCCGCGGGGCTCGAGCTCGTCGAAGAGCCCGTGCACGGACTCGAGGCGGTGCGTGAGGTGCGCGCGCGCGTCGCCACCCGCGTGTCGATCGACGAGACCGCCGACGAGCCCGGCGCGCTGACCGCCGCCGTCGCCGACGCCGTCTGTCTGAAGATCGGCCGCTGCGGCGGGATCAGCGGGCTCCTGTCCCAGGCGGCGCTCGTCCGGTCGACGGGCGCGGACGTCTACGTCGCCTCCACGATGGACGGCCCCCTCGGGATCGCCGCCGCAGTGCACGCGGCGGCAGCGCTGCGGGTCGACCTCGCCTGCGGCCTGGCGACGCTCGGGCACTTCGACGGCTTCGAGGAGCCCGAGGCGCTGCGGGTGGTGGGCGGGGCGATCCGGGTTCCGCTGGGCCCGGGGCTCGGAGTGTGAGGCGATGCGGCTCGCGGGGGCGGGGGCCCGAGAACCGATGACCCGCTTCCGGGGTGACCCGTGCTCACAGCCCCTGAGCGTCTCGGGCTCCGCCTACGCGCCCGCCAGCACCGCCGCGAGCTCCGCGGGCGCCTCCCGCGGAACGCCGTGTCCCGCCCCGGCCAGGACGTGCAGCCGCGCGGCCGGGAGCGCCGCCACCAGTCGTCGCCCCACCGCGACGAACTTCGCGTCGCGCTCGCCCACCACCACGTCGCACGGCATTCGCAGCTCCGCGAGGCGGTCCCAGAGCGGCTCCATCGCGCCCGTGCCGATGCCGCGGAGCACCGCCGCGAGATCGCGCGGAGACGTGCGACGCAGATCCTCCGACCACGCCGCGGCGGCCGCGGGCGGCGTTTGAGCGAAGATCGGCTGGGCCTGCCAGGCGCGGACGAACTCCTCGGGCTCCATGCCCTCCGCGCGCCCGGCGAGCGCCTCGTCGGATCCGGCGCGCTCGGCGCGCTCGCCCGGGTGCTCGATGCCCGCGGTCGTCGCCACGAGGACGAGCCGCGCGACGCGTTCGGGCGCCGCGAGCGCGATCGCGATCGCTATGCGGCCGCCCATCGAGTACCCGGCGAGGGTGAACGGGGCTTCCGGGGCGCAGGCCAGAACGTCGCGGACGCAGCCCGCGAAGCTCACGGGCCGCAGGGCGGCGCGGCGACCGTGGCCGCGCAGATCGGGAGCGAGCGACCGGTAGCGTGCGGGATCGAGCTGCTCACGCACCGGGTCCCAGGCGTGGCCGGTCCCGGCGAAGCCGTGGAGCAGCACGAGGTCTTCCATGCCAGAGAACCTAGAGACCACGTGAGCGAGGCCGTGGACACGCATCTGCTGCTGCGCGCGTTCGTCGACGAGCTCGCCCGCTGCGGCGTGGCGGGAGCGGTCACCTCCCCCGGCTCGCGCTCCACCCCGATCGTCCTGACGCTCGCGGCCTGCGACGAGGTCCCCACCTGGTCGCACATCGACGAGCGGTCGGGTGCCTTCTTCGCTCTGGGCGTGGCCAAGGCCACCGGCCGCCCCGTCGTCCTGGCCTGCACGAGCGGGACCGCCGCCGCGAACTACCTGCCGGCGCTCATGGAGGCGCGCGAGGCACGCGTGCCGCTCATCGTCCTCACCGCCGACCGGCCCCCCGAGCTGCGCGAGGTCGGCGCAGGCCAGGTCATCGACCAGGTCAAGCTCTACGGCTCGGCGGCGAAGTGGTTC
>CADCVR010000106.1 GCA_902806205.1 uncultured Solirubrobacteraceae bacterium
CGCTCCTGACGGCGGCCGTGGCGACCTGGGCGGCGGCGCGGCTCGCGCTGCCGCGACCTCCCGTGCCCGGCGTCACGGAGGAACTCGCGGGCTGGTGGTCCTCCGCCCGCCCGGCGGCGCGGGTCGCGGCGGGGGCGGCGGCGGTCGTGCCGCTCGGGTGGGCGGCCTGGCAGCTGCGTTACCCGTACGTCGGCACGGACGGGCTGACCTACCACCTGCCCCTGGCCTCCATGTGGGCCAGAGCCGGGCAGGCGGCCGGGCTCACCCCGGTCCTGGACGGCCTGCCCGTGGAGAACTACCCCGTCACCAACGAGGTGACCGTGAGCTGGATGCTCGGCTTGAGCGGCTCGTGGGTCGCCGCCTCCGTGTGGTCGCCGGCGCTGGCGGTGCTGCTCGTGGCCGCAGGTCGCCTGGGACTGCAGCGGCTCCGGGTGCCGGGGCGAACGGCATGGCTCGCGCTCGCTGCGCTCGCGACGCTGCCCGTCGTCGCCACCCAGCTCGGCACCCCGAACACCGACGTCCCCATGCTGACGTGGCTCGTGGTGGCGGCCGCGCTCGCCGCCGCGTCGCGCCGGAACCCGCTCCTGCTCGCCTTCGCGCTCGTCGCGGCGGGCCTGAGCTTCGGCACGAAGACCACCGGCACGGTCGCCCTCGCGGTGGTGCTCGGGAGCGCGGCCTGGGCGTCGCGCGGCGCACTGCGGGCGCTCGGGCGGCCGCTCGGGGCCGCGGCGCTCGTGGCCGTGGGCGTCGGCGGGGTCTGGGCGTTGCGCAACACGGTGCTGCACGGCTCGCCGCTGTGGCCGCTCGTGGCCACCGCGTTCGGCGATCCGGTGCCGCCCACCCTCGCCCCCTTCCAGGCGTCGTTCATCTCCCATCCGCGCGAGATGCTCGACGGGCGCGTCGCCGAGTACGCGAAGGTTCTCGGAGGCGGCGCCGTCCTGCTCGCGGCGGGCCTGGTCGCGCCGGTGCTCGGGCGCTCGCGGGCGAGCGGGGCCGCGGGCGCCCTGGTGGCGATCACCGCGCTGGCCTGGAGCGTCGCGCCCTACACCGGCATCTCGAGCGACACGGCGCTGGCGGTGGGCGCGGTGCGCTACGGGCTGCCCTGCCTGGCGGTGTGCTGCGTCGCGCTCGCCCTGGCGGCACGTGACGGTGGGCCACGGGCCCGGACCGCGGTCGACGCGACGCTCGGCCTGGCCGCTCTCGTCTCGCTCGCCAGCACCGCGCGGTTCGGCTTCCCGCTCGTGCCGGGCGCGGGAACCGTGGTGACGTTGATCGCGCTCGGCGCGGTGGTGGGCCTCGCCGGGAGCCACCTCGCCGCGCGGGTCCGCCCGCGGGCGTTCCTGCGGGTCGGGGCGCTGACGGTCGCGGGTGTGCTGGCCACCGCGGGACTGACCCTGGGCGCCCGGAACTACCTCGCACGCCACGTCACCGTCCAGATCGGCGACGAGGGGCTGCTCGCGGCCGCCCTCGCTCGTCCGGAGTACGCCCGCGACCGCTTCCCGATCGCGATGGCGCCCGCCACCAACGCGCTGCTGTCCGGCGACCGGCTCGCGCACCGGGTCACCCTCATCCCGGACGGGACGAGCTGCGCCGAGGTCCGCCGGCAGCGCCGCGAGGGGTGGGTCGTGCTGCAGCGCCTGCCACCCACCGCGCAGTACCGCCGGCTGGCCGCCTGCCTGCGCGGGGACCCTCCGGTGTTCTCCGACTCCGGCTATGAGCTTCATGCCGGCTGAGTGCGCCTGGTGCGGCGCCGCGCTGCCGGGCGCCGCCGAATCCGGCCAGGCCTGGCACGTCGTGCGCTGCGCGGCGTGCTCGGCCGGGACGACGCAGCCCTGGCCCACCCCGGCGGAGCTCGAGGCGGCCTACCCGGACGCCTACCGGCCCGCGGCGGGCCGCTTCGGGAGTCACGGCGACCGGCTGCTTTCCTGGTCGCGCGGCCTCCTGGCCCGCCGCGTCGATGCGCTGGCACCGCCCGGCCCCGTGCTCGACGTGGGCGCGGGCGACGGGTCGCTGCTGCGTGCGCTGCGCGCCCGCGGGCGCGACGGGCTCGGTCTCGAGCGCCACGCCGCCGTGCACGCCGGCGTCCCGATGCGCGACGCGGGGGTCGCCGACCTGCCCGGAGGCTGGGCGGCGATCGTCTTCTGGCACGCGCTCGAGCACCTGCCGGCACCCGCCGCCGAGCTGGCCGCCGCGGCCGAGCGGCTGGCGCCGGGCGGCGTGCTGGTCATCGCCGTGCCGAACCCGGGCAGCCTGCAGGCTCGCATGTCCGGCGCGGACTGGCTGGCGCTCGACCTCCCGCGCCACCTCGTCCACGTTCCCCGCGAAGTGCTGCTCGGCCGGCTCGCCGAGCTCGGCCTGTCGGTGGAGCGGGTGAGCGGCTGGCGTGGCGGGCAGGTCGGCTTCGGCATGCTGCACGGGCTCGTCCGGCGCCTCCCGGGCCGCCCTGACCTCTACGATGCCGTCCGTCGCCCGGGGGCGAGGCTGCGGGCGCAGGGGCAGACCGAACGCCGCCGGGCGCTGGCCGCCGGAGCGCTTCTGGCTCCGCTCGCGGGGGTCGCCGCCGCCGCCGAGATCGCCCTGCGCCGAGCGGGGACAACCTACGTCGAGGCCCGCCGTGTCCACCCCTGAACCCGTCATGTCACCCGAGCTCTCGCTCAAGGAGGGCAAGAAGGTGGTCGTCGTCATGCCGGCGCGCAACGCGGCACGGACGCTCGAGAACACCGTCTCGGGCATCGACCGCGCCTGGGTCGACGAGATCATCCTGGTCGACGACTTCTCCACGGACGAGACCGTCCGCCTGGCGCGCACCCTGCCGGAGCTGCACGTCCTGTGGCATCCGCACAACGTGGGCTACGGCGGCAATCAGAAGACGTGCTACCTCCAAGCGCTCCAGCAGGACGCCGACGTCGTCGTGATGCTCCACCCCGACGGCCAGTACGAGCCCTCGCTGATCTCGCAGCTCGTCGCGCCGATCCTGCGCGGGGAGCACGACCTCGTCCTCGGGTCGCGCTTCGCGGACCCCGGCGGGGCGCGCGCGGGGGGCATGCCCTGGTGGAAGTGGCTGGCCAACCGCGGGCTCACCCGGATCGAGAACCGGGTGCTCGGCACGGAGCTGTCGGAGATGCACACGGGCTATCGCGCCTACTCGCGCGAGCTGCTCATGGGGATCCCGTTCCTGCGCAACGCCCTCGACTTCTCCTTCGACTCGGAGGTGCTCATGCAGGCCGTTCACCTGGGCTACCGGATCGGGGAGGTCCCGACGCGGACGATCTACTTCGACGACGCGTCGTCGATCGGGTTGCGCGCCTCGACGGTCTACGGGATCAAGACCCTGGGTGCCGCCGGGCGCCTCGTGCTCCACCGCAACGGCGTGCTGCGCAGCCGGAAGTTCTCGCCGTGATGGTCAGCGGCGAACGGGTCACGACCGCCGCCGGCGGCTTCAACCCGACGTTCCAGCGCCACGTCGCCGCCTACCGGCTGTGCGCTCCCCTGCTGCCCGGCCCGCCCGGGCGCGTGCTCGACCTGGGCTGCGGGGCGGGTCACTCCTTCGCCGAGCTGGCGCCGCGCGAGAGCGTCGGGGTCGACCTCGACGCGGACGCCCTGCACGGCCAGCCGCGCGAGACCGTGGCCGCCGACATGCGCGCGCTGCCGTTCGTGGACGGCAGCTTCGGGAGCGTGCTGGCGGTGCAGTCGATCGAGCACGTCGGCAACCCGGAGCGGGTCGTCGCCGAGGCGCGGCGGGTGCTCGAGCCGGGCGGAACGGCGGTCTGGGTGACCCCGAACCGGCTGACCTTCGGACGACCCGACGAGATCATCGACCCCTACCACTGGGTGGAGTACGACGCCGCGCAGCTCTCGGCGCTCCTGTCGCAGGCCTTCACCGCGGTGGAACTTCTCGGGATCGCCGGGTCGCCGCGCTACGCCGAGTTCGACCGCCGGGAGAAGGCCCGCATGGAGCGCGTGCTGCGGCTCGACCCGCTGGGCCTGCGCCGCCGCCTGCCGCGCCGGGTGATGCAGCGCGCCTACGACATCGCGCTGACCGTGACGCGCCGCCGGACGACCGCCGCGGGCGCGGGGATCACCCCCGAGGACTTCAGCCTGGTGCGCGACGACCTCGACGGGGTGCTGGACCTCGTGGCGGTGTGCCAGGCGTGAAGCGCCGGCCGATCGACGGCGCCTGGCCGGCCCTGCCGCTGCTCACGCTCGCGATCGCGGCGATCGTGGCGGTGCTGGGCATCGTGGCCGCACCTCAGCCGACCGACGCAGACCGGATCGCCGACACGGTGGAGGACTTCGCGCAGGCCGTGCAGGAGCGCCGCGGCACGGACGCCTGCGCGCTGCTGACCCCCGCCGCCCGCCAGGCCACGGCCGCCCGCACGGGGACGCTGAGCTGCGCGGAGTTCGTCCGCTCGTTCGGCTTCGGCTTCGACGCGGGCACGTTGCGCGTGGCACGGGTCGTCGAGGTGGACATCGCCGGCGACCGGGCGACGATCCCCCGCGATCGGCTCCTCGTTCCCGGCGGCAAGCCGTTCGGCCGCGCCCTCGCGCTCGAGCGCATCGACGGCGCCTGGCGCATCGCGGCGGCCGGGTAGCGCGTCAGATCGCCGGCGGCGGCTCGCCGCGGGCGAAGCGCTCGAGCGCGAGGGCCAGCGCCGGCAGGTAGCTCGCGGGAACGAGCTCCTGGCGCGCGATCTGCGTCGCGGTGACCGCCCGTCCGTCCCACTCGCGTCCGGGCCAGGGACCGGGGATCGCGCCGCAGGCGAGCTCGGCGAAGTGCTCCACGACAATCCAGGCCAGGCCGGCGACCTCGGCACGGTCGAAGCCCGTCCACGCCTCGAGCGGCCGGGAGTCGCGCGTGAGGAACACATGCTGGAACTCGCGGTTGGTCGTCGCCGGGGTCGGATGATCGACCACGGGACGCATCCCGAGGTCCTCGAGCGTGGCGAGCGCGAACGTCACGCCGAGCTCCTCCTCCGCCTCACGGACGCCGTCGCCGACCGACTCGCCCGCGGTCAGGTGGCCGGCCGCGGTGGCGTCGAGCATCCCTCCGAAGGCCTCCTTGTCGCGGGCGCGGCGCTGGAGCAGCACGCCGTCGCCCGAGACCACCCACAGGTGGAAGCAGCGGTGCCAGAGACCGTCGCGGTGCACGACGTCGCGGCGCTCGACGCCGACCCACCCGCCGCGCTCGTCGTAGACGTCGAGGAGCTCCCCCGGATCAGTCACGGCGGCGGCGGCGGCGCCCGGCGCCGCCCGGCTCGACCTCTCCCCGCCAGCCGGTCGCGGAGCGTCTCGACGACGGTGAAGCCGAGGCGCCCGTCGTGGCCTCCCGCGCGGAAGCCGGAGCGAAGCGGCCCCTCGCGTTGGTGCTCGATCGTGTCTGCCGAGACGCCGGAGGCCCCGGACGGCTCGGCCAGCCCGAGCAGGCCGCCCGCCGGGCTCACGACGCGGAGAAGGCGCCCCGACCGCCCGCGTCGGGCAGCCCGGCCGCGGCGCCCGCGGCATGCAGCGCCGCGATCTCCTCCACGCCCAGCCCCGCCGCCGCGAGCTCGGCGTCGGTGTGCTGGCCCAGGCCGGGAGCCGGGCGCCGGTTGGGCTCGGGGGGCGTGCGGGAGAGCTTCACGGGCGGGCCGAGCACCCGGACGGGCTCGTGCGCGCCCGGCTGGTCGAGCTCGACGACCATGCGGCGCTCCCGGACGAGCTCTGAGCCGAGCGCCTCCTCGAGCTCGAGCACGGGCTCCAGGCAGCAGTCGTGCTCGCCGGCGAACTGCGCCCACTGGGCCCGGGTGCGCTCCTTGAAGACCTCCTCGAGCTGGGCGTGCGCCGCCGAGCCCGGCGCCTCGAACTGCTGCTCGACGAGGTCCTCGCGACCGACGCCCCGACAGAACGCCGCGAAGAACTTCGGCTCCAGCGCGCCCAGGGTCACGTACCCGTCGGCGCACGCGTAGGGCCGGTAGCAGACGAATCGCCCGCCGAGCTCCATCGCGCCCCGCCGCAGCTTCTCACCCTGCAGTGCACGCGCGGCGTCCATCGCCAGCCAGCTCAGCGCGCCGTCGGCCATGGAGACGTCGACGAACTGGCCCTCACCGGAGCGGTCGCGCTCGCGCAGCGCCGCCAGGATCCCGAAGGCCGCCATCAGCGCGCCGCCGCCCACGTCGGCGACCTGCCCGCCGGCGAGCACGGGGGCCCCGTCGGCGTCTCCCGAGAGGCCCAGCAGCCCGACGCGCGCGAGGTAGTTCATGTCGTGACCCGACCGCGCGGTCAGCGGGCCCTGGGCGCCGTAGCCCGAGATCGAGCAGAGGACGATGCCCCGGTTGCGCTCGCGGAGCGCGTCGTAGCCGACGCCGAGGCGGTCCATCACCCCGGGGCGGAAGGACTCGAGCACGACGTCGGCGCCGTCGACGAGCGTCAGGAACGCCTCCCGGCCCGCCGGCTCCTTGAGGTTCAGCCGCACCGACGCCTTGTTGCGGTTCAGCGCGAGGAAGCGCACGGCCTTGGCGGAGTCCTCGACGCCGTCCACCGCGGGACGTGACCAGCGCAGGTAGTCGCCGGGGCCGGTGTCCTCGACCTTGACGACGTCCGCGCCGTAGTCGGCCAGCAGCAGCGAGCAGAAGGGGCCGGGAAGCAGGCGCGAGAGGTCGAGGACGCGGATGCCCTCGAGCGGGAGCGCGCTCATCGGCCGGCCAAGGTCCCGAGGTGCTGCCCACGGCCGAGGGACACGAGACATCTCATGCAGACACCATCGCACGAGATCCTCGTGCTTCCCACGCGTGACGCGGCCCGGCGGAGGCACGGGGGCAGCGTGCGTCCGCCGGCGCACACCACACTCGTCCGTGGCGCGCCCGCGGCGTCGCGACCGTCAGTCGAGCCGGCGGGCGAGCTCGACGACCGGGCCGTGCCCGGACCGCCGGCGGAAGCCCAGGCCGCGGAAGAGGCGAAGCGCGGGGTGGTTGTCGGCCTGCACCTGGGCGACGGCGCAGTGGACGCCCTCGCAGCGAGCCCGGGCGAGCACGCCCTCGATGAGCTCGGCGCCCAGGCCGCGGCCGTGGACGTCGTCACGCACGACGATCGCGATCTCGGCTTCGCCGGGATGGGCAGGATCCTCCACGCTGCGGACGACGCCGACCAGATCGGAGAGCTGCGGGGCCGACGCGCGCCCGGCAGTCGGCTCGCCGGCCCCGTCGGGCTCCGGCGGCAGGACCTCGGCGACGAGCGCGATGTGATGGTGTCCGTCGACCTCGGTGAGGTAGCGCAGATCGCTTCGGGTCAACTCGCCCTTGGCCGCGTGGTAGCGACGGTAACGGGTGTCGTCCGACAGCCGCCGATGAAAGCGCTCCAGCGCGGGCTTGTCGTTCGAGCGAATGGGACGGAGGCGCAATGCCACATCTCCAGGGTAGGTCGTAGGGCGCCGTCGGGGCGTGAGGACGCGCACATCCGGCGGGGGCCGCAGCGGGCGGCCGGGGCGCGGGCAGCGACGCCCGCCGTCAGCGCCGCTTGCCGTAGATGCGCGCGCAGCGCCTCTGCGCGGCGCGGCGGGCGCGCTTGGAGCGGACGCGGTCGGCCTTGGCGTAGCACGCCCCACGCCGGCGGGCGGCGCTGCGCCGGGCCCGTGCCTTGCGCGGCGCCGCGGCGGGCGTGGCGACGGCGGCGAGGGGAGCAGCCGCCGGGGCGGGGAGGCGAGCGGTCACCCAGTCGCGCAGCGGCGTGTCCGCCACCCGTGCGTAGACCCCGAACTGCGTCGGGACGCCGCAGCCGAATCCGAAGGAGACGACGCCGACGAGCGCCGTTGCACCGCCGGGCCCGTCGACCATGAGCGGGCCGCCGGAGTCGCCTTGGCAGGAGTCCCTGAAGCCGGTCACCTCGCCTGCGCACAGCTCGGACCCTGCGTCGAAGTCGCCCCCGTTGGAGGCCGCGCAGCTCGCGTCGGACTGGCGCGTGGTGGTGACCTCCTGCAGCCGGTCGGTGGCGCTGACGCCGAGGACGTCGAAGGTCAGCCGCGCGCCCCAGCCCGTGACGGTCACGGGCCGGCCGGGTGCCCAGCGACCCATCTCCGCGGCGGGCAGCAGCTCGATCGGCTCCTGCTTCGACGGCGCGGCCAGGCGCAGCAGCGCGACGTCGTTGCTGGCCGCCTGGGGCTTGCCGTAGCTCTCGTGGACGGTGACGGCGGCCACCTCGAGCCGCTCGGTGGGCGCCGACAAGCTCACGCTTCCCAGCCCGACGCGGTACTTGGCGGTGGGCGCGTCGGCGACGCAGTGCGCCGCGGTCAGCACGAAGTCCGGCGCGACGAGCGAGCCGCCGCAGATGAATCCCCCGTCGCGCTCGACGGAGGTCATGTGCGGGTACGCTCGCTGGGTGTCCTTGCCTCCCACCACGGCGCTCGCGGGCGCCGCTGCCCCCAGGCAGGCGGAAACCGCCAGAAGTACGACGATCCGAGGCATGAGGACATGGTGACCGAGCCGCCGCCGGAAACCAATTCCGAACCCAAGCTCGTCACCAAGGTGCGTGAGCGCCGCAGGGGCTTCAAGGAGCACGGACGCCTCTACCGCGGCGCGTTCGTGGTCGCCGGCTTCATCCTGGTACTGGGGGGAGCGGCGATGCTCGTCCTGCCCGGCCCGGCGTTCGTGGTCATCCCGATCGGCCTGGCGATCCTGTCGCTCGAGTTCGCCTGGGCGGAGAACCTGCTGGACCGCTCGCTCGTGAAGGCCGACGAGGCCAAGCGCCGGGCGCAGGAGACCACCCCGCGCCAGCGGATCCTGTCGGCCCTGGCGATCGCGTGCGGCATCGGCGCCTTCGTGGTGCTGGCGATCCTCTACGACATCCCGCTGATCCCGTTCGCCTGAGGCCGGCCGAGGGCTCGGTCCGGCCGGCGAAGCAGGTCTCAGAGGCTCAGAGCCCCTCCGAGGGCGGGTAGACTCCGCCCGCCATGCTTCGACGCCTGCTGCGGACGACCGCCGCCACCACCGCCTGTGTTCTCGGCGGGGCCGCCACCGCGTCGGCAGCGCCCTACAGCCTGTTGCAGGTCAACCTCTGCGGCAGCGGCCTGGCCGCGTGCTTCGGCATGGGGTCCGCGAACAAGGCCGGCAAGGCCGCGGAGCTGATCCGGGCCCGGCGTCCCTCGGTGGTCACGCTCAACGAGATGTGCCTCAACGACCTGGCCACGATCCGCAACGCCACGGGCGGCTACCGCGGCGCGTTCTCCCAGTCGGGCAGCCAGCGCTGCCGGAACGGGCAGCCCTACGGCAACGGCGTGGTGTTCGCCCCGGGTGTCCGCATCGCTGCGATCCGGCGCATCGCCTACGCCGCCCAGCAGGGCGGGGCGGAGCAGCGGACGCTGATGTGCGTCGACGCCGGCGGCGTCCGGGTCTGCGTCACCCACCTGGACTCCAGGGGCAAGCAGGGTGAGCAGGCCCAGCAGATGGAGAACGTCCTCGCGGGCTACGCCCGTGCGGGGGTCCGGACGCTGCTCGGGGGCGACTGGAACCTCAAGTTCGGCGGCAGCCCGAACGCGCAGGACTTCGTCCCGGGCGGGATGTTCCGCAAGGGCGACGGCGACGTGCAGCACGTGATGGCCACCCAGCGGCACTTCGGCTTCGTCTCCACGCGCACGATGCGCTTGAACTGGACCGATCACCCGGGCTTTCAGGTGTATCTCGACAAGCGCTAGATGATTGATTGCACGAGGTGGTCCCGTCGATCGGCGGTTCGGGTGGATGGCTGACGCCGCACGATTTCCGCAGCCGATCCTGTACGGCCGGGCAAGCGATGGGGTGGTGTCAGGTGCCAGCCGAAACGTCGAGCGGGCGCCACCGGATCCGTGGAATCCTCTGGGGGCGGCTCACTCGAGCAGCGGCGAGATCGCCGCGTGGATCTGCTCCACGTGCGCGGGATGGGCGCTCGTGACCTCGGCCCCGACGAGCTCCCCGCCGTCCGACACGACGGCGAGCACCTGCGCGAGGCGCTCGAAGCTCCAGCCGCCCGGCGCGGCGAAGGTCGCGGGGAGCACGGACGGATCGAGCACGTCGAGGTCGAGGTGGACGAAGACCGGCCGGCCCGCGAGCGCCTCGGGGCCGTCGGGGCGCCCGACGCCGTTGGTGTCGAGGAGCACGCGCTCTCCCCCGTCGACGTCGCGAACTCCGAGCATCGCCACCCGCGCCGGGTCCAGGCCCGCGCCGAAGCCGCTGTCCCACAGCCCGCAGGCCGCCGCGAGCGGCATGCCACCGAGGAAGCCGCTCGGCGAGGTCTCGGGCGTGTTGAAGTCCGGGTGGGCGTCGATCCAGCAGACCCATGCGTCGGGCCGGTGGCGCACGACGACCGGCAGCGTGGACAGCGCGACGGAGCAGTCCCCTGCGAGCAGCAGGGGCCGCCGCCCGGAGTCCAGCGCGTCGTCGACCTGCCCGCCGGCTTCGAGCAGGCAGCCGCGCGAGTCGCGTAGATCGACGTCCCACGAGCCGACCCGGGGCGTCGCGGGCGCGCCGATCTGCCGCGCACCCGTCAGCGCGGAGAGCCCGACCGCGCCGAGCGAGCCCTCGGCGCTGCGGTCCGAGGTGCGGCACAGCAGCGCCGTGGCGGCGACGTCGGTCATCGGCCCGTCCAGACGGGCTTGCGCTTGGCGAGGAACGCCTCGACGCCCTCCTGGGCGTCTTGCGTGGAGAGCGCGAGGGTCAGCTGGGAGCGCAGGAAGTCCCACGCCTCCTCCAGCGCCATGTCCTGCTGGCGCCAGATGGCGTCCTTGCCGAGCGCCATCAGGACGGGCGACTTCGCGGCCAGGCGGCCCGCCCACTCCGCGACCGCGGCGTCGAGGCCCGCCGCGGGCACGACGCGGTTGACCAGCCCGATCCGCTCGGCCTCCGCGGCGCCGATGCGGTCGCCGAGCAGCAGCAACTCGGTCGTCTTCTTGCGCCCCACGTTGCGGTAGATCAGCGCCATGATCATGAAGGGGAACAGCCCGACGTTGATCTCCGGGGTGCCGAAGGTCGCGGTGTCGCTCGCGACGATGAGGTCACAGGCGAGCGCGAGGCCGAGTGCTCCCGCGAGACAGTGTCCGCCCGCCGCGCAGATCGTCGGCTTGCCGAGCGTGCCGATCGTGCGGAACAGCTCGGGGAAGCGCGCGTTGCCGGCGTGCTGGTGGACGAGGGGCACGTCGGCCCCCAGGCCGGCGAGGTTGCCGCCGGAGGAGAACGTCGTGGCGTGCGTCGAGGCCACGACGCAGACGCGCACCGCGTCGTCCTCTCGGGCGCGGACGAACGCCGCGATCAGCGCGTCGAGCATCTCGTCAGACAGCGCGTTGCGCGTGTCGGGCTGGTTCATCGCCACGGTGGCGATCGCGCCGCAGACGGCGTAGGTGACGGGGGCTGCGCTCACCGCGCGGACCATACCGCGGGCTGTCTTGAGCAATAAATCGGCAGTACCACTATTCATTTTTGGTCAATAGAGGCACGTACGTCGAGGAGCTTGCGGCCCCCGGACGCGGTCGGCGTCACTAGCCTGCGCGCCTCCCTCAATCGCCAAGACCTCGAAGGAGCACACGCATGGGAGTTCTCGACGACAAGGTCGCGATCGTCACGGGCTCGGCCCGCGGCATCGGCCGCGCGACCGCCGAGCTGCTCTGCGAGCACGGCGCGAAGGTGCTCGTCAACGATCTGGACGCCGACGCCGCCCGGCAGACCGCCTCGGAGATCGCGGGCGAGACCGCCGTCCACGCCGGCGATCTCACGCAGGAGAAGGCGGCCGACGAGCTCGTCCGGGCGACCATCGACGCCTTCGGCAGGATCGACATCATCGTGAACAACGCGGGCTACACGCTGGACGCGCCCGTCCACAAGATGAGCGACGACTGGTTTCAGCGGATGCTCGACATCCACACGATCGCCCCTTTCCGCGTCCTGCGCGCCGCGGCGCCGCATCTGCGCGAGCCGGCCAAGCAGGAGAAGGCGCAGGGGATCGAGGTGTTCCGCAAGGTCGTGAACATCTCGTCGATCTCCGGCACGATGGGCAACGCCGGCCAGGCGAACTACTCCGCGGGCAAGAGCGCGGTCGTCGGGCTGACCAAGACGCTGGCCAAGGAGTGGGGTCAGTTCAAGATCAATGTCAACGCGGTTGCCTTCGGCTGGATCGAGACGCGCCTCACGGCCGCCAAGGTCGAGGGGAACACGATGGAGATCGCCGGCGAGACGGTGCAGCTCGGCATTCCGGAGCCCATGCGCGCGATGGCCCCGATGCTGATCCCGCTCGGGCGCCCCGGCACCGCGGAGGAGGCGGCCGGCGGGGTGTTCTACCTCTGCTCGCCGTGGTCGAACTTCGTCTCGGGCCAGGTGCTGAACGTCACGGGCGGCCAGTTGACGGGGATGACCTCCTGAACGGCGCACGCGTGCTGGCCGCCTCGCCTTTCGCTGCATGCGAAAACGCTTGGCGTGGCCGCGACTGATCGGAACGCCGGCGCAACCCCCGGGTGACGGGACCGTTTGCACCCCTGATGTCGCGTTCGCTCTGCTGGGTTGTGCTGCTTGCCGCCGTTGCGCCCGCGGCGGAGGCGTCGGCGGCCCGGATCGACCTCTTAGAGGTCGGGTGCAACTCCACCTACAAATGTTCGGGCACGGAGGGCCTGTTGCAGATCGACGACCCTGATGGCGCCGACGACGTGCTGGAACTGCGCGGGCAGGGCGCCGAGCTTGTGCTCCGCGGAACGCCTGCTCCCACGCCCGGCGTCAACTGCCGCGCAGCAGCCGTGGGCGAGGTGCGCTGCGTCTTGCCTCGAGGTGTTGTGATCACTCAGCGGATCGTCTCGCTGGGTGGCGGGAATGACCGACTGACCCTGGACGGGATCGGTGGCGCAGACGTCGACGGCGGCTCGGGCGACGATCAACTCGTCGTCGACGGTGACATTTACGTGAGTTGGGCGGGTGGTCCAGGAGCCGACAGCGCATCAGGGAGCAACGAGATCGTATCCAGATATGCCAAGCGGATCGCGTCTGTGTCCGTGAGCTACGACGGCCTCGCGAATGACGGTGAGGCGGCCGAGGGCGACAACGTGGGTCGCGTGGGGAGCGCCCTCGGCGGCGAGGGCGACGACGTCTTGGTCGCCGACCACGACGGCTCGCAGTTGCGGGGCCTGGAGGGCGCAGACCAGCTGACCGGTGGGCCAGGCACAGACCGCTTGGAGGCTGGCGCCGGAGACGACGTCGTCAGGGCGCTCGGCGGCGCAGACTTTCTCGACGGTGACACCGGATCGGATCTTCTCGACGCCGGTGAAGGAAACGACACCCTGCGCGCCAAAGCCGCGATCGGCGAGCGCGACGTCTTGCAGGGCGGCCCCGGCATCGACAAGGGAGGCATCGGGGCGTCCGTACTGCCGTTCGTTGTCGACCTTGACGCCGAGCCAGTCGACAGCTTCGGCCCGATGAACTCCTATGAGGGGCTCGAGCGCGTGGACCTTGGCGTCGGCGCAGGGCGCGCGCGACTGCTCGGAAGCGCGGCGCCGGAGACGCTCACGCTCTACGGCGGCCCGGGATCACTGCTGTCTGGCGGTGCCGGCGACGATCGCCTGGCGACCGGCGGCCGGCAGCCTGGCGTCATCATCGACGGTGGACCGGGCCGCGATCAGGTGCTCGTCGACGACGCGCGCAACATCCTGCGCCTCCGCGACGGCGAGGCCGATCGGGCGCGGTGCGACGAGCAGGGCCTGACGACGGCGCCGCAGCTCGACTCGCGCGACGTGCTCGAGGGGTGCGGCGCCCCCATGGTCGTCGACATCCGGCGCCTACGCCTCCGAGGTCGTGAACTCGTCGTGCCCGTCGCGTGCCCGCGGGTGACGGGACGTCCGTGCGTCGGGACCGTCCGGGTCGCCGACCCTCCGTACGAGGGGTCACGCGCGGTCTACCGTACCCGCCCGGTCGGTGTGAGGATCGCCGCCGGCAGCATGCGGCGGATCCTTGTGCGATTCGGGCCGCGGACCGCACGTTCGCTCGCGGCGCTGGCTGGCCGCCAAGGGGGCTCGGCGACCCTAGGAGCAATCACGGTACGACGCCTGGAACGCCAGCGGACTGCCGTCAAGTCGATCGATGAGTTCAGGGTGACGGTGCCCTGATGACGTGAGTACGCAGTGCCCGCCGACGCCGACCCCGACGCCGACGGCCTGGCGGGGGCTCGTCCGCCGGACCGCGCTGGGATCGACTGGGTGCTCGGACCCAACCGCGCGTCACGCCACGCTTCCGCCGGGTTCCGCCCATTGGCCGCGCTGGTTCGTGGCATCCGCGATCAAGTTGAAGTCGCTGCCGTAAAGCAGAACCGTGAGGTCGAGTTGCTCGGCGGCAGCGGCAATGAGCAGGCCGGGGATCTTGCGCCCGCGCTGGCTGCGCTCAGCGGGCAGACGCTGCACCTGAAGGGCGCGACGGACGTTATCTGGTCACGGCCTCGGAGCCGTCGAGCGCGTTGAGGAGGTCGTCCCATTCTGAGGCGTCGCGTGCGGAGTAGCCGACTTCGAGGTCACTGACCGTGGGGCGGCCGAGGGAGCCGGCAGGGCAAGGGGCTCGACGACTTCCCGATCCGTGGGCTGGCCGAGTCGCTCGACGACGCTCGTGTCGATCAGGTACGTCAGCGCCACGCGTCGGCCCGGTCGTCAAACCGAGCGGCGCTCAGCGGGTCGAGCATCGCCCTGACGCGCGCCTCGCGACCGGCCGTGGCCTGCCTGAGCGCTTCGTTGACGGTGTCGTTGATCGTGCGCGTCCCGAGCTCCGCCCGGGTCCGGTTCAGGGCTGTCTCGTCCAATCGATGAGGTGCTTGGACATCCGCTCACATCCGTGTCGTGGCATCGTATAGCTGGTGAACCTGGTCTTGGCTGGCGCGTTCGCGGCGGGGCGAGGGCGGGGGCTTGGGCCCTGGGGGCCACAGATGGCGTCCCTGAAGCCCAAGCCCCCATGGATGACGGTTGTCGGATCGTTCGGCCTCGACGCCTGCGCCCGGATCCCGGGGGCCGAGCGGCGCGCACGTCTTCTCGCCCGCGGACCGCAACCCCGGCGAGCGTGCTCGCGTTAGGGGACGCGATGCTCCGATCGACGCGACTCGCCCTGCCGTTGCTCACCGCGGCGGTGGCCGCCGCCGTGCCGGCGAGCGCCACGGCGCGCTCGATCGTCGTCGCGAACGGGGACAGCGCCGCGCAGCTCGTCGACGTCAGCTCGGGCCGGCTGGAGGCCCGGCTGGACGTCGGCGGCCAGAGCCGCGGGGCCGCCGTGGCCCCCGACGGCTCGCGCGGCTACGTCAGCGGAGCCGACCGTGTGGTGGCCATCGACCTCGCCTCCAACCAGGTCGTCGCGCAGGTCCTGACGCAGAAGCGGCTCCTGGCCCTCGCGATCTCCCCCGACGGGACGAAGCTCTACGCGACGCGCCGGGGAGCGGTCGACGTCATCGACGCCGCGACGATGACCACCGTCCGTGCGATCCAGCTCGGGAGATCCAGGCCCGAGGCGATCGCGATCTCCGCCGACGGCGGCCGCGCCGTCGTGCTCCTCGACTCAAAGCGCGTCGGGGTCCTCGACCTGACCGCCGGCCGGCTCGTGCGCCGCGTCGCGCTCGCCGGCGCGACGGGCGTCACCTTCCCGCCCTCGGGCTCGCTGGCCCGGGTCGTGACCCTCGGCGACCCGACACCGGCAAAGCGCAAGCAGCGCCGGAAGGCTCGCCAGGACACCGGGGCACGGCTCGTGACCCTCGACGCGCAGACTGCGCGCGCCGGCCTCGAGCTGAAGCTCGGCGCGGGCGTCGGCGGCGGTGCCGCGATCACCCGGAACGGGCGCTTCGCCGTCGTGGGCGCCCGGGGCGGCGGCACGGTGACGAGCATCGTCGACCTGAAGGCGGGCAGGCAGGTCGCGCGCGTCAGGACGGGCGCCGGTCCCGGATTCCCCGCGATCTCCCCCGACGGGCTGAGGATCTACATCGCCGACCGCAGCGAAGGCGCCCTCAGCGTCCTCTCGCAGCTCTCCTTCAAGCGCCTCAAGCGCCTGCCACTCGGACGGGGCGCCAGGCCGTTCGCCCTGGCGGTGCAGCCCGGCCTCGCCGTGCGCATCGGCACCGAGGGCCCCGACGTGATCACCGGGACGCGCCTCGACGACCGCCTCGTCGGCCTCGGCGGCGACGACCGCCTGAGCGGGGGGCGCGGCAACGACGCCCTCGACGGCGGCACGGGCAACGACATCCTGTCGGGCGGCCCGGCCGACGACGTCGTCACGGGCGGCGACGGCCAGGACCGCGCGGTCGGCTCGGCGGGCAACGACACGCTTGGCGGCGGGCCCGGAAACGACGCCCTCGACGGCGGCACGGGCAACGACGAGCTCGACGGCGGAACCGAGAACGACTTCCTCGACGGCGGGGATGGCGACGACACGCTGCTCGGCGGCGAGGGGGACGACAAGATCGTCGAGGCGGGCTTCGGCAACGACCGGCTCATCGACGGCGGCCCGGGCAACGACTTCCTCGACGGCGGTCGCGGAACCGACCGCATCGTCGGCGGCGACGGCGACGACCAGATCCTCCTCGGCGCCGGTTCGGAGACCGCGGACGGCGGTGCCGGCAACGACGGCATCGACGGCGGCACGGGCTCCGACCAGCTTCTCGGCCGCACGGGCGACGACGTGCTCGCGGGCGACGCGGGCAAGGACACGCTCTTCGGCTCGGAGGGCGACGACACGCTCGACGGCGGGTCGGGCGACGACCGCCTCTCGGGCTCCGACGGCAACGACGAGATCACCGCCGGGCCCGGCGTCGACTCCGTCACCGGTGGCAAGGGCAACGACGTCATCCGCGCGGCCGACGGCGAGGCCGACGTCATCGACTGCTCCTCGGGCCGCGACACGGCCTACGTCGAGGCCGACGCGCCGCAGCGCGACGCGCTGCGTTCCTGCGAGACGGTCATCCCGGTTCCCGCCGAGCCGGCCAGCGACAAGCCGCCGCCCGCGACCGTCATCCGCGGCACGGCGGGCGCCGACGTCCTCAACGGCACCCCCGCGGCCGACACGATGCTGGCCTCCGACGGCGACGACGAGCTCTTCGGCAACGACGGGGACGACTACGTCGACGGGGAGAACGGCAACGATCTGCTGCGCGGCGGCCTCGGCAACGACCGCCTGCACGGGCGCGGGGACGACGACCGCATCCTCGGCAACGAAGGCGACGACTACATCACGGGCGACCGCGGGCGCGACACGATCTTCGGCGAGAGCGGCAACGACACCATCTTCGGCAACCTGGACGACGACGCGATCGACGGCGGCGAGGGCGACGACCGGATCAACGTCGTCACGGGCGGCCGCGACGTCGTGAGCTGCGGACCGGGCAACGACGTCGTCTTCGCGGACGTGGAGGACACGCTGAACCCGGACTGCGAGGACGTCCGGCGCTGATCGGGCGCGGCGTTCTGCCCAACCGGACTGCTCGTCGGCGCACAAACGCGCCAAGCGCTAGGCCAGTTCGCCTTGCGGTCCGGTCGTCGTGCTCGGCGCCAGCAGGCGGTAGAGCACGTGGTCCATGCCCGCGTGCTCGACCTGAGCGCCCTCGCGGGCGAAGCCGAGCTTCTCCATGACGCGGCGGGAGGTCATGTTCGCCGGCAGCGTGAAGGACACGATCTCGTGCAGGTCGAGACGGCCGAACGCGAACGCCACGGCTGCGGCTCCGAGCTCTGAGGCGAGGCCCTCGCCCCAGCGGTCCGCGTCGACCGCCCAGCCCACCTCGACCTCGGCGCGACCGCCGACGACGACGTGGTGCAGCCCGCCGCGGGCGACGACCGCGCCCGTCGCCCGGTCGCGCCACAGCCAGTAGCCGAAGCCGTGGGCGACCCAGTGCGCGGCCTGTCGCGCGACCATCCCGGCCAGCGCGTCCGGCGACGGGACGCCGCCCAGCGTCCGCGCCACGCGCGGGTCGGTGAGCAGGCCGGCCAGCAGCGGCCCGGCGTCGGAGGTGATCGGCGTGCCCTCCAGGCGCGCCGTGACGAGCACGGTCACCGGCGCACGCGGATCCGCACGACGCGCGTACGGCCGCTCAGGCCGGAGGCCGTGACGCGCAGGACGACGCGCGCGGTCACCGTGCGGCCGCGACGCAGCGCCCGAGCGACCGTGCGCCTGGTGCGCGCCGAGGGGCGCAGGGCGACGCGCACGCGTGCCCTGCCGTCGAGGCGCTCGCGGCGTTGCCCGATCACCAGGCGCGGTGGCGACCCCGCCTGCTGACGGCCGAGCAGGAAGAGGCCGCCGGCCCGGACGTCGCAGAGGACGTCGCAGCTCAGAGTCAGTTGCAGGCGGCCGGCGGCGATCACACGTTGTGCCGCGGTGCCGCGGACGGTGAGGACCGGGGCGCGGCGGCCTACGGCCACCGCCGGCGTCGTGGGCGCCGGGGCCCGGGGCGGCACCGCGGGCGGGGGCAGGGCCGCGCCGGAGGGTGCCTGAGGTGCCGCGCGCTGCTCGACGCACTCCCCGCCTCCGGAGACCAGGCGCTGGACGGTCCCGTCCAGCGTCGCGATGTGCAGACGACCACAGGCGTCTTGGCCGAAGGAGATCAGCGAGTTGCCGCGGAACGCCGGGAGCGGCAGCTCACGATCCTCGGTGTTGCCGCTGGCGGACACCCGCGCCGCGCGCAGCCGGGAGGCGCAGTAGTCGCCGTAGACGTACTGGCCGGCGAGCTCGGGCACCTGCGGATCGCGGACGACGTAGCCGCCGGTCACCGAGCAGCCCGACGTGTTGCCGAAGGCGCCCGCACGGTGGCCGTACTCCAGCACCGGGAACACGAAGCCGGTGCGGTCCCCGCTGCCCCGGGTGCCCTCCCACAGCTTCCAGCCGAAATTCGCGCCCGGCGGATCGCCGGCGGCGATGAAGTCGACCTCCTCGCGTTCGCTCTGCCCGACGTCGCCGATGAGCATGTCGCCGGTGACCGCGTCGAAGGAGAAGCGCCACGGGTTGCGCAGGCCGTAGGCGAAGATCTCCGGGGCCTTCGTCACCGGACCGAACGCGTTCCCGGACGGGGTCACGTAGCCCGTGTCAGGCGAGACGTCGAGGCGCAGCAGCTTCCCGAGCAGCGGATGGTGGTCGATGCCGTTGATCCGCGCGGGGCTCGCCGAGTCCAGGTTCTGACCGTTGCCCGCGGGGTCGTTGCCCCCTCCGCCGTCGCCCGTTCCAGCGTAGAGGTAGCCGTCCGGGCCGAACTGGAGCTGACCGCCGTTGTGGTTGCTCGCCGCGCCGTGCGGGACGCTGACCAACACCTCGGGGGCAGCGTCCGCGCTCTCGGGGCCCGCGGCGACGAAGCGGGCGATCACGATGTCCCCGGCGCTGGGCACGAGCGGAGGCTTGGAGGTGAAGTAGGCGTAGAAGCGCCGACTGGTCGCGAAGTCGGGAGCGAAGGCGATCGACAGCAGGCCGCGCTCGCCCTCCAGGCCCGAGACGAGGCCCGTGAGGTCGGCGAACGTCCGGGTCGCGCCGTCGCGCAGCACCTTGACCGTCCCGCGACGCTCGACGACGTAGAGGCGACTGCGATCGCCGGGAGCAGCCGCGACGTAGGTGGGCTGCTCGAACGAGCCGACGGAGACGAGCGAGAGGGGGGCGGCGCCGGCCACCGGGGGAGCGGCGAGGGCGGCCGCCACCCCTGCGAGGAACGCGCGCCGACCGGCGAGCAGGCGACGGAGCCCGGCCGCGCGATGTCGCCCTGGGTGTGACATGGCCGGCAGGGCTACGCCGTGGCGGCGTCGGAGCCGCGCCGGGCGGCGCGCCGCTCGGCGCGCACCCGCCGGGCGACCCCCGCGCGGCCGAGCTGGTCGAGCCCCGCGTAGAGCGCCTTGATCTCCGTGAAGATCTCCTCGGCGACGACCTGCTGCTGGTTGCGCGTCGGCGATTCGGTCAGCTCGTAGCGGAAGGGCTCGCCGTACTGGACGGTGACCTTGGGAAACTGGAGGCGCTTCCAGTTGCGGATCTTCGAGGAGCCGTGGATGGCCACGGGCACGACGGTGGCGCCCGACTCGAGCGCGAGGCGCCCGATGCCCGGCTTGGCCTGCGCGGCGAGCTGGCCCGTCCGCGAGCGCCCGCCCTCGCAGTACATGCACACGACGCCGCCGTTGCGCAGAACGATGTTCGCCGTGGCGAACGCCTTCTCGTCGCGGAAGCCGCGGCGCACGGGGAAGACGCCCCCGTGCGTGTAGACGTGCCGCAGCGGGCCGCTGAAGAGCTGCGACTTTGCCATGAAGCGCACCTTGCGGCGCGTGAACGTGCCCGCGAAGAAGTGATCCATGAACGAGAAGTGGTTCGGCGCGAGGATCACCGGCCCGCTCAGCGGCACGTTGTCGGAGGAGATGCAGCGTGCGCGGAAGAAGACGAAGGCGTAGATCGCGGTCATCACCCGGACCACCTCGTAGACCCAGTTGGGCTGCTTGGTCTGGGAGCGCTCGTAGTACTGGTCGAAGTAGGCCTCGGGGCGCGGGTCCTTGTAGACCTGTTCCTTCATCGGGACGAGCTCGTCGGTCATCGGTGCTCCTGCGCGGCCATCACGTTGCGCGCGATCCTACCCGCCCCACCGATCTCCACGCGCGCGCGCCAGCGCGGCGTGCCAGCCGGCCAGCAGGGAGAGCCGCTCGTCCTCGCCCATGCGCGGCTCGAGCGCGACACGGGCGCGGTGGCCGCGTCCGACGGCGTCCTCGGCGAACGCGCCCGCACCGACTCCGGCGAGCAGTGCGGCGCCGAGCGCCGTGGTCTCGGCGATCTCGGCGACGACGACCGGTACGCCGAGCACGTCGGCCTGGAACTGCATGAGCCAGCCGTTGGCCGTGGCGCCCCCGTCGGCCTTCAGCTCGGTCAGCGGCGTGCCGCTCTCCGCCTCCATCGCCCGAACCGCGTCGACGGTCTGATAGGCGATCGCCTCCAGGGTCGCGCGGGCGAGGTGCGCGCGGCCGCTTCCCCGGGTCAGCCCGGTGATCGTCCCGCGCGCGTGGGGATCCCAGTGGGGGGACCCGAGACCGGTGAGCGCGGGCACGAAGTAGACACCGTCGTTGGCCTCGAGCGAGGCGGCGAGCGCCTCGGTCTCCCCCGCCTCGCCGATGATCCCCAGGCCGTCGCGCAGCCACTGGACCGCGGCCCCCGTGACGAAGATCGCCGCCTCCAGCGCGTAGACCGTCCGTGGAGCGGGCGCAGCCGTGGTCCAGGCGACCGTCATGAGCAGTCCGGACGGCGCCTTCGGCCGCGCGCCTCCGGCGTTCTGCAACACGAAGGAGCCGGTGCCGTAGGTGTTCTTGCCCTGGCCCGGATCGAGGCAGGCCTGCCCGTAGAGCGCGGCCGACTGATCGCCCGCGATGCCCGTGACCGGCACCGAGTGGCCGTGCAGCGCGTCGGGCAGCGTCGTGGCGAACGTACCGACGGACGGACGCACCTCGGGCAGCGATCGCTCCGGGACATCGCCGAGCAACGCGAGCAGCTCGGGGTCCCAGGTGCCCTCGGCGATGTCGTACAGCAGGGTGCGCGATGCGTTGGACGGGTCGGTGACGTGCTCCCCGGTGAGCTTGAAGGCGAGCCAGCTGTCGACGGTGCCGAACACCGCCCGGCCGTCACGCGCGCGCTCGCGCAGGCCAGGGACCTCCTCGAGCAGCCACTCGATCTTGGTCCCGGAGAAGTAGGGGTCGAGAACGAGGCCCGTGCGGGCGCGGATGAGCGCCTCGTGGCCCTGGGCGCGCAGCTCGTCGCAGCGTGCCGCCCCCCGCCGATCCTGCCAGACGATCGCCCGGTGAAGCGGCTCGCCCGTGCGCGGATCCCAGACGCAGACCGTCTCGCGCTGGTTGGTGATCCCGACGGCACGAAGCCCGCCCCGCGCGCAGCCCGCGTCCTCGAGCGCCTCGCCGGCCACGGCCTGCGTCACGGCCCAGATCTCCGCGGGGTCGTGCTCGACCCATCCCGGCCGGGGGAAATGCTGGCCGAACTCACGGTAGGCGCGGCCGACGAGCTGCATCTCGGCGTCGAAGACGAGACAGGTCGTCCCCGTGGTGCCCTGGTCGATCGCGAGGATCATCGGGGCGGCGAGCCTATCTCCCCGGTGCGGGGCCGGCCGGGGCCAGACCCGGTTCGAAGCTCTCTGCGAGTCCTCGAACCCGGGCCCTCGGCCCCAGCCCTCCTCACCGATGCGGCGGCGTCACGCGCGGGAGATACACGCCCACCGAAGTGGAACACCGCCTTCTCTGCTCCCGCCGGCGGGGTCAGGGCCGGGGTGCAGAAGTCTGCTCTGAGCAGGCAACGGCCGCCGTTCGTCACGGAGGGGGCGGGCGGCGATCCGCTTGGGCGCCTCCTCAGAGCATGTGGGCAAGGTACGCCGGGTGCTTCCCGGACACCATGGACAGCCGGTCGAACAATCGCCGGGGGTCCTTCGCCCCGCGGTCGAGTGAGCGTCGATCCACGGGCCGTCGGAGCGCTCACATAGCATCGCGGCTCGACACAAACCCCCAGCGCGAGGAAGGCACCAAGTGGCGGACGTCAAGGCCCACATCACAGGCACGGTCTGGAAGGTCGAGTGCAAGGTCGGCGACAAGATCGCCGAAGGCGACACGGTCGTCACCCTGGAGTCGATGAAGATGGAGATGCCCGTGGAGGCCGAGGACGAGGGCAAGGTGAAGGAGATCCGCTGCCAGGAGGGCAAGCCCGTCCGCGAGGGCGACACGCTCGTCGTGCTCGAGTGACTGGAGCTGCTCCTCCGATGCCCAGGGCAAGCCGCTGATAGGCGGCGAGACCCGCCATCTCGTATCGTGGCAACATGGACGGCGGTGGGGTGATACGAGCGGCACGGGAGCGGCACGGTGTCTCACAGCGGCGTCTCGCGGTGCGGGCGGGAACCAGCCAGGGCTACATCTCGCAGGTGGAGCGCGGCGAGGTCTCCGCGAGCGTCGAAGCGGTGTCGCGACTGCTGGCCTGTCTCGGCGAGTCGGGATGGATCGAGACCGCCCCGCTTCCGCCGGCCGCCGCCTCGGCGGAGCCGGACGCCGAGAACCTGCGGCCCGGGCCCATGCTCGCGGCGCTCGTGGGCCGGGACGTGGCGCTCGTACTGGTCGGCACCCTGGCCGCGCGCACACACGGCGTGCGGCTCCCCGCGGCGGCGGTGGAGGTGACGCTCGACCCCGGTCCTCGCAACCAGGAGCGCCTGACCCGGGCGCTCGGCGATCTGCAGGGGCGCATGGCGGGCGTGAGGCCCGCGGCTGACGGATCACGCGCGCTCGCCGACGGGGCGACGTTCAGCTTCACCACGAGCCAGGGTTCGCTGGTGCTGGCGCCCAACGGCATCCGTCATCTGGTATTGGCGCGGCGTGCGGAGATCAGGAAGGTGGGCGGGGTCGCGGTTCCCTGCGCGGGACGCGACGACCTCATCGGCCGCAGCCGGCATGGGGGCGTCTCGGAGGATCCGGCCCTGCTCGGCGCGCTGACGGTCGCCACGGGGGAGTAGGCGACCCAGCCGGACCGGCGTGGAGCCCCTTCAGCGTTCAAGACTCCGGCCCGCCTTCCCGAAGCGAACGCGTAGCCTGCCCGGGACGTGCGCCTGGTCACCTGGAACGTCAACTCGCTGAAGGTGCGCGGACCGCGGGTGCTCGATCTCCTCGCCCGGCACGCGCCCGACGTCGTGTGCCTCCAGGAGACCAAGACCGAGGCCGGCGCCTTCCCCGCCGAGGAGCTCGCGCGCTCCGGCTACACCGCCGCACACCACTCGGGTGGGGGCCGGGCGGGCGTCGCGATCCTCGCCCGCGAAGGGCTCGCGATCTCGGACGTCCAGCGCGGGCTGCCCGGCGAGGCGCGCGCCGACCAGGCACGCTGGATCGAGGCGACGGTCGGCGGGTTGCGCGTCGCGAGCGTGTATGTGGTCAACGGGCAGGCCGTCGGCTCGGAGCCGTGGGCCGAGAAGCTGCAGTTCCTTCACGCGATGGGCGAGCGGCTCGCCGCGCTTCGCGCGCAGGAGCTCGTCGTCATGGGGGACTTCAACATCGCGCCGCACGACGCCGACGTCTACGACCCCGCGGCCTTCGCGGGCTCCACGCACGTGACGCCGGAGGAGCGCGAAGCGCTCGAGGAGATCTGTGCCGCGGGGGGCCTGGTGGACGCGTACCGCACGCTGTACCCGGTCGGCGGCGAGGATCCCAACCGCACGCACCACACCTGGTGGGACTACCGCCAGGGCCACTTCCACCGCGGCCTCGGGCTGCGCATCGACCTCGCGCTGGTCGGTGAGCGTCTCGTGAACCGCCTCTTGCGGGCGGGCATCGAGCGCGACTACCGCAAGGGCACGAAGCCCTCCGACCACGCACCGCTCGTCGTCGAGCTCAGCCAGGGCTAGGTGGCCACGCCTCACGGACGTCGGCGACCGAGGCTGCGCAGCATCACGCGTGGCTGATCCCCCGCGACGCACCCGTCCGTCCGGCTGCCTAGGCTTCACGCCGATGCCGCCGCTCATCACCCGTGAAGAAGCTCGCCGGCTCGGCGAGATCGAGGACCACGACGAGATCGAGTCGCTCGTCGAGCGCGCGTGGCGGGCCCGCCAGGAGCAGTTCGGCGATGCGACGGACCTCTGCTCGCTGGTCAACGCGAAGTCGGGCGGATGCGCGCAGGACTGCGGCTTCTGCGCGCAGTCGCGCTTCGCCGAGGCCGAGACGCCGCTGCACGCGATGATGGAGCCCGAGCAGATCCTCGAACACGCCAAGGCGGCCGAGGCGGCGGGCGCGCACCGCTTCTGCATGGTCACCCAGGGCCAGGGGCTCTCCAAACGCGACTTCGAGAAGATCCTCGAAGGAGCCCGCCTGGTCGCTGAGCAGACCAACCTCAAGCGCTGCGCCTCGGTCGGTCACATGTCGGTCCCACGCGCGAAGGCGCTCAAGGACGCCGGCATCCAGCGCGTCCACCACAACGTCGAGACCGCCGAGAGCTACTACCCCGAGGTCTCCTCGACCGTCCGCTACGAGGGCCGGCTGCGCACGATCAAGGCCGTCGAGGAGGCCGGGCTGGAGACCTGCGTCGGCGGCATACTGAACCTCGGGGAATCGCGTGAGCAGCGCGTCGAGATGGCCTTCGAGCTAGCAGCGATCAACCCGACGTCGGTCCCGATCAACCTGCTCAACCCGCGCCCGGGCACGAAGTTCGGCGACCGCGACGCGATGGACCCGTGGGAAGCCGTGAAGTGGATCGCGATCTTCCGCCTGATCCTGCCCGAGGCGCTCTTCCGCCTCTGCGGCGGCCGGGTGGAGAACATCGCCGAACTGCAGGCGCTGGCGGTCAAGGCGGGACTCAACGGCGTGATGATGGGCAACTTCCTCACGACGCTCGGCGCCACCCCCGACGAGGACCGCAAGCTGTTCACCGACCTCGGCTTGAACATCGCCCGCCAGGCCGACAACGGCGCCAACCCGCGGCCGGACAACCGATCGGGCTGGCTCGATGGGAAGACGCCCACCGCCGTCGAGGAGTTCCTCGACACGAAGGAGGACGCGGTCGCGGCAGGCATCGAAGTCACGCTGTGGGATCCGGCCGAGCAGTTGCGCTTCGCGAAGAAGGGCGCCATCCCTCCCCGCCCCGACGGCGCGCCGAACCGCTGGCCGGACGGGCAGGAGCTCGCCGCCCCCGGCCTGCCGCACGGCGTCTGAAAGGAGCGCGGCGTGTCGGCCGAGATCGAGCAGCGACTGGCCGAGCTGGAGGCCGCCGGGCTGCGGCGGCGCACGCGGCTCGTCGGCGGTCCGCAGGGACCGCGCGTGGTGCTCGACGGCCGGCCCGTCCTGCTGCTCTGCTCGAACAACTACCTCGGACTGGCCGGTCACCCCCGGGTGCGCGAGGCGGCGGCCGACGCCGCGATGCGCTGGGGCGCGGGCACCGGCGGCTCACGGCTGGTCAGCGGAAACATGACGATCCACCAGCGCCTCGAAGAGCGCCTCGCCGCGTTCAAGGGCTCGGAGCGGGCGCTGCTGTTCGGCTCGGGCTACCTCGCGAATCTCGGAGTGATCGGCGCACTCGGCGAGGCCGGGACGCTCGTCTGCTCCGACGAGCTCAACCACGCCTCGATCGTCGACGGCTGCCGGCTGGCCCGCGGGCGCACCGCGGTCTACGCCCACGGCGACGTCGAGCACCTGCGCCGGCTGCTCGACCAGGCCCCAGAGCCCCACGCCGTGGTGGTCACCGACTCCGTCTTCTCGATGGACGGAGACGTCGCACCGCTCGAGGAGCTGGCGGCACTGACGCGCTCCCGCGGGGCCCGGCTCGTCGTCGACGAGGCGCACGCGACGGGCTGCGTCGGGCCCGGCGGCCGGGGCGCGGTGGCCGAGGCGGGGCTCGACGGCGAGGAGCACGTCGTCGTGGTCGGCACGCTCGGAAAGGCGCTCGGCGCCTACGGCGCCTTCGCCGCCTGCTCGGCAGCGGTGCGCGAGCTGCTCGTCAACACCGCCCGCCCGTTCATCTTCTCCACCGCGCCGCCGCCGTCCGCACTCGCTGGAGCCCAGGCGGCGCTCGAGCTGCTCGAGGAGCAGCCCGAGCGCGTCGACCGGCTGCGGGACAACGCGCGGACGCTACGCGACGAGCTCGCGCGCGAGGGCTTCGACGTCGAGGGTTCCACGACGCAGATCGTGCCGCTCGTGATCGGCGAGGCGGCCCAGGCGATGGCCATCTGCGAGGCGGCGCTGGAGCGCGGCGTCTTCGCGCAGGCGATCCGGCCACCGACGGTCCCCGCCGGAACATCCCGGCTACGGCTGACGGTGATGGCCTCGCACACCGCAGAGGACCTGCGCGAGGCGGCGCGAACGCTCGGGCGCGCCGCGCAGGAGGCGGGCCTACGCCCGGGCGAAGGGATACCGGTCGTGGCAGCCGCCCCCTCCTACTACTGATATGGGCGGCGGTTTGTCAAGTGGGCGTAGGTGATCGTGTCCGCGGGGCGGGCTGGTGGAGCGGTTGGTCGGTGCGGCGGGGCGCCGGGCTCGGTGTCGGCGTTGCCAGTCTGATGATGCGGGGATTGGTGACCCCAGGGCCCGGGTTTCGTGCTGCCGGCGAGCGCTGTCTAGGAACGAGCGTGGCGCGTTCTCCCCTTCGCTGAGCGGGAGTCGGCGCTGCTCATAGAAGAGTCGCGCGTGCCGGCCGCCTGTGGCCCCGGCGCCCCGGCCCACCGACCGGGACTTCGTTGTCAGCCGTGGCGGGTCAGTCGGCGGTCACCGCGGCCCACAGGAAGCAGGACAGCTCGCGCGCGCAGGCGACCACCGCGACGTTGGCGGGCTTGCCGCGGGCGCGCATCCGCTGGTGGACGCGGTAGAGGCGCTGCTGGGCACGGTTGGAGATGGCCAGGACGTGGGCGGGCTGGTCTTCTTGGCGGTTGCGAAGCGTCGCGCCGACTCGTGGCTCGCGGCTGTAGTGCCAGGCCGATTCGACGAGCAGGCGCCTGGCAAAGATGGAGCCGGTCTTGGTGATCTGGCCTTGCCGGGAGGACTCTCCGGACTGCGAAAGCGACGGCGTCAGGCCCAGCCAGGCGGCCAGCTGCGGCGCGCGCTCGAAGCGCTTCCAGTCGGCGCCGAGCTCGAGATGCAACGCCAACGCGGTCAGCGTGTCGATGCCGCGGAACGCGCGCAGCCGGGCGACCTGCGGCCACCAGCGCTCATCGAGCGCGAGCTCGCTCAGGCGCAGCGCGATCGCTGCCTTGCGCGCGGTCAGCCCGTCGACCTGGGCGACAAGATCGGCGAAGGCCATCTCGGTCGCCGGCTCTGAGAACTGCTGACGTGACAGCCAGGTGCGGTGTACGCGGTTCCATGTGGTGGCGCCGTCGTAGACGCGCCCGTGGCGCAGCAGTAGCTTTGAGACGCGATGGCGGGCGTTCATCAGATCGCGCCGGCAGGCGTCGTGGCCGCGCATCAGATCACGGGCGGCCTCGACCTCCGGGGGCGGGACGACGACCGCCGTCAACCCGCCCGCCAGCAACAACCGCGCGAGCAGCTCGGCGTACTTCTTGTCGGTCTTGACGCGATCAGATGGTCCGCGTGGCGTCTTGCCCGGCGCGATCACCTGCACCGCCAGGCCCTCCGCCGCGGCGGCGCGGTAGAGCCCGTAGCCGGTCGGACCCGCCTCGTAACAGGCGCGGACCGGGGCCTCGAGCTTGGCCAGCCACGCGACCGGCTCATCGACCCCGGGCCCGAACCGCGCGCGCGTCAGCTCACCGGTCAGCGTGCTGATCGCCGCCGCGTGCGTCGAACGAGCATGGACATCAAGACCCACCCACGTCATTGTCTGGCTCATGGCCGGACCTCCTCATTCTTCTGGAGTCAGCCGGAGCCGTTCTCCGGCCAGACAAGCCCCCGCGAGGAGCGTCCGGCCACCAGCCCCGGCAGTCAACCCGAAGCCCGAGCGACCGCTACATAGGGTCTAGTCTCGTGCGCGGCGTCTTGGTCACCGCGACCGACACGGGAGTCGGCAAGACGGTGCTGGGCGCCGCGATCTGTGCGGTCCTTCGTGCCCGCGGGGAGCACGTCGCCGCCTACAAACCGGTCGTCACCGGGGTCGCCGAGCCCGAGCCGGGCATCCCCCCCGACCACGTGCTGCTCGCTGCGTGCACGGGCCAGCGTCCCGAGGAGGTCAGCCCGCACACGTTCGGCCCGGCCGTCTCACCCCATCTCGCGGCCGCCGGCGCGCCGCTGGAGCCCGCGAGGCTGGAGGCCGCGGCGCGCGCCGCGGCTCCCGGGGACGGCGTGCTCGTCGCCGAGGGAGTCGGCGGGCTGCTCGTCCCGTTCGACGAGCGGGGCTACGACGTGCGCGCGCTCGCCCGCGCGCTCGGGCTGCCGGTCGTGATCGCCGCGCGTCCCGGCCTGGGCACGATCAATCACGCGCTGCTGACGATCGAGGCGGCGTGTTCGGCGGGCCTCGACGTGCGGGGAGTGGTGCTCACACCGTGGCCCGCCGTACCCTCCGCGATGGAGCGCTCGAATGCGGTGACGATCGCGTCGCTCGGCGACGTCACGGTCAGCCACCTCCCGCGCGCGGCGGCGCTGACGCCCGCCGCACTGGCGCGGGCGGGAGCAGAGCTGCCCGTCGACCGCTGGATCGGTGCGGCGACAGCACCGGACTGACCTCCACGACCAGCCGACGACGCGAGCGGCCATCCGGGTGGGGGCCGTCACTTCAATGGCAGCTTTCCACTACGGTCGCACCTTCGGTTCGAGGCTCTGCAGGTGACGCGCAGGACACACCATCCAAGGGAGACCCATGGTCCCGCAGTTCCACCGCGCAGGGCGAGCGCGCAGCTTTGCCCTCGCCGTCATCGTGACAACCGGCATGGCTGCCTGGGTTGCACCGACTGCATCCGCCGCCGCGGTCAACTCGAACGGGTTCCTGGCGGCCGGCGGTGAGACGAACAACCTCACGGTGACCCAGGGCTTGTCCGGTTCCACCACGACGGTGACCTACAGCGACGCCGGCAACCAGATCGACGCAAGTGGCGTGTTGTGTGTCCAGAACGGAACCGGCCCGGGGAACTCGGTCACCTGCTCGGTCCCGAGCGGGTTCGGCTCCATCGTCATCACCCTGCTGGACAACGACGACCAGACGACGTTCGTGAACCTGACGGACATCGTCGTCAACCAGAGAGGCGGGACCGGCGACGACGTGCTCCGGGGAACGCAACTGTCCGTCACCGCATCCGGGGGCGAAGGCAACGACGTCCTGTTCGCGGCGACGCGGTCCGACTCGACCCTCGCCCAGGACAGTCTGTCCGGCGGCCCCGGCGATGACGTCTTGAACAGTTCGACATCGAGGGAAGGGTCCGCCCTCATGGACGGAGGCACCGGCGCAGACCGGATGCTGGGCGGCCCGGGCGAGGACTTCGTCGTCTACTTCGATCGAGCCCGGGATCTGACGATCACCCTCGACGACCAGGCCAACGACGGCGAGACGGGCGAAGGCGACAACCTCCTGGGCTCGATCGACCTGATCTTCGGGGGCCTTGCCAACGACTCGATCACCGGCCGGGAAGGCAACGAGACCCTCATCGGCGACGAGGGCAACGACTTGCTCGACGGCGGCGCCGGTGAGGACACGCTCGACGGGGGTGGCGGAGCCGACGTCTACCGCGGCGGGGACGGGATCGACTCCGCCGACGTGATCGGGACGACGCAGGGAAGATCCTTCGCGCTCGATCTGAGCGTGACCCTCGACGACATCGCCAACGACGGCGCGGCCGGCGAGGGTGACAACGTCGGCTCCGACGTCGAAGACGTCGCCACGGATGCCGCGAACGACACGCTCGTCGGCACCGCGGGGTTCAACGTCCTGAACGGAAGGGGCGGCAACGACACCGTCGACGGGGGCGCGGGGAACGACGTGCTCCGGGGAGGGCCCGGAAACGACACCATTCTCGCCCGTGACGGCTTCGCCGACCGCGTGGACTGCGGCTTGGACACCGACACGGCGATCGTCGACACCCTCGACGTGCTCGGAGGAAACTGCGAGAGGGTGGACCGCGCCGACGTGGGCAACGCCAACAACGCCGGCAACCCCGGTAACCCCGGCCCCGTCACCGCGACCGACGACGCCCCGCCGAAGGTGACGCTCACCGCTCCGGCACCGGACGCCACCATCGCCGCCAACACGCCGACGACGCTCTCGGCGACGGCGAGCGACGACCTCCAGGTCAGGCAGGTCCTGTTCATGGTCGGCGAACGGGTCGTCTGCACCGCGACCGCCGCCCCCTACACGTGCCGTTATCAGCCGCGCGGTGAAGACGTGGGCCGCAACACGCTCCTGGCCGTCGCCGTGGACGGCAAGGGCCAGACCAGCTTCGCGACGCGCTCGGTGACGGTCCCGCGGTTCACCGCGACGAAGCTGTCGGCCGCGACGACGCCTCGAACCGACGCGAGCGCGCCCTACCGCTTCACCACCACCGGGAAGCTCACGCTCCCGGCGTCGGTCACGTCGTCGCTGGGCTGCAGGGGCGTCGTCGCGGTCCAGATCAAGGCAGGGAGCAAGACGATCTCCACCCGCAGGATCAACCTGAGCAAGGGTTGCACCTACCGCTCCCAGGTCACGTTCCGGCTGCCGCGGCGCCTGAACCCGCGGTCGCTGCGCATCCAGGCGACGTTCGCCGGCAACACGGTGGTCGCCCGCAAACAGTCACCGCGGACCTCGGTGCGGCTGCGCTAGCGGCCGTGGGGTGCGTCGAGGTCGAGGAGCGGGCCGGCGGGCACGATGCCCGTGGGGTTGATCGAGCCGTGGGTCATGTAGTAGTGGCGCTTGATGTGGTCGAAGTCGACGGTCTGAGCGACGCCGGGATGCTGGTAGAGGTCGCGCAGGTAGCCGCTGAGGTGCTCGAAGTCGGCGATCCGCCTGAGGTTGCACTTGAAGTGGCCGACGTAGACGGCGTCGAAGCGCACCAGCGTGGTGAACAGGCGCCAGTCGGCGAGCGTGGGCGCGTCGCCGACGAGGTAGCGCCGGGTGGCGAGGCGCTCGTCGAGGCGGCCCAGCGCCGCGAACAGCGGATGAACCGCGGCCTCGTAGGCCTCCTGGGTGGCGGCGAAGCCGGACTTGTAGACGCCGTTGTTGATCTCGTCGTACACCCAGGCGTTCAGCTCGTCGATCTCGGGGCGCAGCGCGGCCGGGTAGAGATCGAGACGTGGGTGGTCGGCGAAGGCGTCCCACTCCTCGTTGAGCATGACGATGATCTCCGCGGACTCGTTGCTGACGACCCGGCCGGTCTTCGTGTCCCACAGCGTCGGCACCGTCACGCGGCCCTCGAAGGAGGGATCCGTCGCGTGGTAGGCCTCCGACAGGTAGCTCCAGCCGTTGCTCAGCGGGTCGGGGAAGTCGGGGCCGAAGCGCCAGCCGCGCTCGTCGCGCAGCGGATCGACGACGCTCAGCGAGATGGCGTCCTCGAGGCCCTTGAGCTTGCGCACGATGACCGTGCGGTGCGCCCACGGGCAGGCCAGCGACACGTAGAGGTGGTAGCGGCCGGCCTCGGCGGGAAAGCCGCTCGCGCCGTCGGCGGTGACGCGGCCGCGGAACGCTGACTGCTGGCGGACGAAGGCCCCCTTCGCGTCGGACTCCCTGGGAAACGGTGCGGCGATGCTCATGGCGGGCCCTTGTCTGTCGCGGACAATGTCGTTGCGTAAGCAACTATACCGCACAGCGCGGGCCACCGGCCGCCGTCGATGCCACCAGGGCTGACAGGGTGCAGGCATGGCACTGACCCTCGGCGTCCTCGGTCGCTCGCGTAAGCCCCACGAGCACCGCCTCCCGCTCCACCCCCGCCAGCTCGACCGCATCGCGCCCGAGCTGCGCGGTGACATGACGTTCGAGGCCGGCTACGGCGAGCGGTTCGGCGTCGGCGACGGCGCGCTGGCCACCGCGGGGTTCGGCGTCGCCCGCCGGGAAGAGGTCATCGCGGGCGCCGACGTGGTCGTGCTTCCGAAGCCCTTGGAGGCCGACCTCGAGCAGCTACGCGCCCGTCAGGTTCTCTGGGGCTGGCCGCACTGCGTGCAGGACCCCGGGCTCACCCAGGTGGCGATCGACCGCCGCCTGACGCTCGTCGCCTGGGAGGCGATGAACCACTGGAGCGACGACGGGCACTTCGAGCTGCACGTCTTCCACCAGAACAACGAGCTGGCGGGCTTCTGCTCGGTCGGCCACGCGCTCCAGCTCGCCGGCCGCACGGGGCACTACGGGCGGGCGCTGCGGGCGGCGGTCATCTCGTTCGGCGCGACCGGGCGCGGGGCGGTGCGCGCGCTCGGCGCGGCCGGCGTCCAGGACGTCACCGTGCTCACCCAGCGCGACGTCGCCGCCGTCGCCGCACCGTTCACGTCGATGCGGCTCGTCAGCTTCGAGCGCGACGAGACCGATCCGGCCCAGGCGCGCACGGTCACCCGCGACGGCGCCAGCCGGCCGCTCATCGAGGAGCTCGCCGAGCACGACATCATCGTCAACTGCGTCCTGCAGGACCCGGAGGAGCCGCTCACGTTGGCCACCACCGACGACCTCGAGCGCCTCGCCCCCGGCACGATCGTGGTCGACGTCTCGATCGATCCCGGCATGGGCTTCGGCTGGGCGCGCGCGACGAGCTTCGCCGTGCCGATGATCACCGTCGGCGACCGCGTGCACTACTACGCCGTCGACCACAGTCCGTCGCTGCTGTGGGACTCGGCCTCGTGGGTGATCGGCGAGGCGCTGCTCGGACACCTCGAGACCGTTGCGGGCGGCCCGGAAAGCTGGGAGGCCGACCCCACGATCCACCGCGCGATCGAGATCGAGGACGGGGTGGTGCGCAACCCGCGCATCCTCTCCTTCCAGAACCGCGAAGCGGCGTTTCCGCACGCCCGGCGGGGGTAGGAGCACCGAGCTACGCAGCTGCCGACGCGCGCGCCGCCGCCACGACCGCCCGAGCGATCGCGGCGACCTCCCCCGGAGCGGAGACGAACGGCGGCATGGTGTAGACGAGGTCGCGGAAGGGGCGCAGCCACACGCCCTCGGCGAGAGCCGCCGCAGTCGCCGCGGGCACGTCGACGGGGCCGTCGAGCTGCACGACGCCGATCGCGCCGAGCACCCGGACGTCGGCCACGCCGTCGACCGCCCGCGCCGGCTCGAGCCCCTCGCGCAGGCCGCGCTCCACCTGCGCGACCCGCCCCTCCCAGCTCCCGTCGAGCAGCAGGTCGGTGCTCGCGAGCGCGGCGGCGCAGGCCAGCGGGTTGGCCATGAACGTCGGCCCGTGCATCAGCGCGCCGCCCTCGCCGGCCGTGATCGCCTGCGCGACCGCCGGGGTGCAGAGGGCGGCGGCGAGCGTCATGGTGCCGCCCGTCAGCGCCTTGCCGACGCACATGATGTCCGGGGTCACCCCGGCGTGGTCGGCGGCGAAGAGCGCTCCGGTGCGCCCGAAGCCCGTCGCGATCTCGTCGAGCACGAGCAGCACCCCGTGGCGGTCGCAGAGCTCGCGCAGCACGGGCAGATAGGCCGGCGACCAGAACCACATCCCGCCCGCGCCCTGGACGACCGGCTCGACGACGACCGCGGCGAGCTCCGTCGCATGGCGCTCGAGCAGCCGCTCGAGCTCCGCGACCCAGGCGGGATCGACCGCGGCGGCGAAGCCGGGCGGCGGGCGCGTGGCGAACAGGTGCCGGGGAAGAACGTCGGCGTAGAGGTGGTGCATGCCGCCGACGGGGTCGCACAGGGCCATCGCCCCGAACGTGTCGCCGTGGTAGCCACCGCGGAGCGCGAGCAGGCGGGTCGGCGGGGACGATGTTCCCGTCCGCCCGGCCTGCAGCGCCATCTTGATCGCGACCTCCACGCTCACCGAGCCCGAATCCGCGAAGAACACGTGCTCGAGCCCGTCGGGCGCCAGCGCCACGAGCCGCTCGGCCAGCCGCACCGCGGGCTCGTGGGTCAGCCCGCCGAACATCACGTGCGGCATGCGCTCGAGCTGCGCGGCGACCGCCGCCTGGATGTGCGGGTGCCGGTGCCCGTGGCAGGCGCACCACCACGAGCTCATCGCGTCGATGACCCGGCGGCCGTCGGCAAGCGTCAGGTGGACACCCTCGGCGCGCTCGACCGCGAGGGCCGGCGTCGCGGCGGGCATCGCGCCGTAGGGGTGCCAGACGTGGCGCCGGTCGAGCGCCTGCAGCTCCGCCGAACCCGTGACCGGCCTAGGAGCCTGTCGATGAATCGCCACGTGGGCGCAGCGGGCCGCATCGCCCGTGCCAGGCGACGACCGATGACGTGATCGATCCTGGTTGGATCGATGAGTCATCCGGTGGCGGCTGGTGCGCGCGAGGTGGTTCGGTGCGGATGCGTGGATTCTTCAACAGGCTCCTACTCCTCGTAGGCGACGAAGTCCTTCTTGCGCGCGCCGCACACGGGGCAGAACCACCCGTCCGGGATGTCCTCCCACGCCGTTCCGGGCGGGATGCCGCCGTCGGGATCGCCGTCCGCCGGGTCGTAGATGAAGCCGCACGCCTCGCAGATCCACCGCTGCACTGTCGCCTGATCGCTCACCCGGTGCAGCGTACCCGCCGGATAGGGTTTCGTGATGGCCGACGAGCGAGCCGCACGCCGTGCGATGCCCGGTGAGCTGCGCCGGCGCGGCGGAACGAGCGCGGAGAACGGCAAGGACGTCGTCCCCCGCCAGGCGGCCAGCGTCATCCTGGTGCGCGGCGGGTCTGAAGCGCTCGAGGTGCTGCTGGTCCAGCGCACGCACGCCGCGCGCTTCATGGCCGGCGTGTGGGTGTTCCCGGGCGGTGCGGTCGACGCGCACGAGGGTGAGGGCGACGAGGCGCACCGGCGCGCGGCCGTGCGCGAGCTCGAGGAGGAGGCGGCTGTCGGCGGCGTCCGGCCGGGCGAGCTCGTGAAGTTCTCGCGCTGGATCACCCCGCGGGAAGTGAGCGTCCGCTTCGACACCCACTTCTTCCTGGCCCCCGCTCCCGACGGGATCGAGCCTGCCGTCGACGGTGACGAGTGCATCGACCTCGGGTGGTTCGGCCCGGCGGACGCGCTGGCGGCCTGCGAGCGCGGCGAGCTGGCGCTCGTCTTCCCGACGATCAAGCACCTGCAGCAGTTCGGCGCCTTCTCCTCCGCGGACGCGTTGCTGGAACACGCGCGGGGACGGAAGGTCCTCCCCGTGCTGCCGCAGGTAGTGGTCGAGGGGGAAGTCGCCCGCATCGTGCTGCCGGGCGAGCCGGGCTATCGGGAAGCGGTGTGACGGTGTCGAGGGTGAAAGTCGCGGTGACCGGGTCGGGGATGACCCCGTCGACCGATCACCTCTCCTCGTGCCCGCCGTCGTTCAGGCGGGCGCGGGCGCGGGCGTGCGGAACGCGTCCATCTCCGGCGCACCGAGGCGCTTGAGGCGCGCGCGGATGTAGACGTAGCCGCCGAGGGCGAGGAAGGCGGTCAGCGGGTAGCCGAAGGCGACGCTCACCCCGAGCAGCGCGCCCTCGCGTCCCGCGAGGATCAATAACAGGTACACCACCGCCTTGATCGCGGCGCTCAGCGCCCAGACCATAGTCCACTCGGAGAGTGCGGGGCGCACGCGGGGGTGCTGCCACCACTTCTTGGGCGTCTGCATCACGGTCTCCATCAGGAACCCGATCGCCGGCTTCTTGAACGCCACGGAGACCGCCAGGCCGAGGAAGATCAGCGTGTTGGTCAGGACCTTCGGCCAGAAGAACCCCTCGGTGTCGCCCGTCTTGAGCGCGATCGCCACCGCGATGCCCGTGCCGAACACGCCGCCGAACGCGTAGGTGACGTCCTGCTTCTTGGCCAGACGGTAGGCCATGATGAGCACCGCCAGGGCCAGCGCGGCGATCGCGGCCGGCTTCAGCCCGGCGGCGAGGTTGACGCCCACGAAGACGGCCGGGGAGAGCGCCGAGTCGACCAGCAGGTCGGTGCGCTTCAAGAACGCGCGCGGATCGACCTGGGGCGGCGGGGCGTCCGGCGCGGGCGGCGTGACTTCCTCGACGGGCGCGCTCACCCCATCGAGGCTAGCGAGCGCCGGGCGCACCCGTGCCGGGCGACGGCCGAAGCGCCGCGGCCGATCCTGACGTCAGGGTCGCAGCACGACCTTGGTGCAGTTGTCCTGCTTGTGCTTGAACAGCTCATAGCCCTCGGGCGCGTCCTCGAGCGGCAGGTGGTGGGAGACGACGAAGCTCGGGTCGATCTCGCCGCTCTCGATCCGTGCGAGCAGCGGCCGCAGGTAGCGGTGGACGTGGCACTGCCCGGTCTTGATGGTGATGCCCCTGTTCATCAGCGAGCCGATCGGGAACTTGTCCATGAACCCGCCGTAGACGCCCATGATCGAGACCGTCCCGCCGTTGCGGCAGCTCAGGATCGCCTCGCGGACCGCGTGGGGGCGCTCGGTCTCGAGCCGTGTGGCCTGCTTGACCCGGTCGTACCCGTGCACGATCGGGTGCGCGTGGTGACCCTCCATGCCCACGCACTCGATGCACGCGTCCGGGCCCCGGCCGCCCGTCAGCTCCTTGAGCACGACGGGAACCTCGACCTGCGTGTAATCGATGACATCGGTGGCCCCCGCCTCCCGCGCCTTGTCCAGGCGGTAGTCGAAGCGGTCGATCGCGATGACGCGCTCGGCCCCCAGCATGATCGCGCTGGCGATCGCGAAGAGCCCGACGGGGCCCGCACCCCAGACGGCCACGACGTCGCCGGGCTGGATGTCGCACAGCTCGGCGCCCATGTACCCCGTGGGAAAGATGTCCGACAGGAAGAGGACCTGGTCGTCGGTGAGGTCCTCGTTCTCGATCTTGATCGGACCGACGTCGGCGAACGGCACCCGGGCGAACTCGGCCTGACCGCCCGCGTAGCCGCCGGTCATCGACGAGTAGCCGAAGATCCCCGCGGGCGCATGGCCCCACATCTTCTCGGCCATCCCGGCGTGCGGGTTGGAGTTCTCGCAGCCCGCGAAGAGCCCTCGGGCGCACATGCCGCAGCTGCCGCACGCGATCGGGAACGGCACGACGACGCGATCGCCCACCCCGAGGCCGCCCACGCTCTTGCCGACTTCCACGACCTCGCCCATGAACTCGTGCCCCAGGATGTCGCCCTTGGTCATCGAGGGGACGTAGCCGTCGTAGAGGTGCAGGTCCGATCCGCAGATCGCCGTCGAGGTGATCCGCACGATGGCGTCACGGTCCGTGAGGAGCCTGGGGTCGGGAACCTCCTCGACTTGGACGGTGTTGCGTCCGCTCCAACAGGTGGCACGCATCAGGATTCCTCGGTCACCGGCTGGGCCGGCTGTCGCTTGTGCATGATCTGACGGGTGGAGGACGGCCCCTCCGGGCTCGTGTCGGACCGCGCGATGACGCCCGTCTCCACGAGCGACTTGAAGCGCCGCAGCTCGTCGTGGATGACCTGATCGGGCGCCTTGCCGACGAGCTTGGCCGCCGCGGCGCCGACGACCCCACCGCGCGGCGCGGGCTCGTGGTCGAGGTGCACCTCGGTCCCGCGGTCGCCCGGCGCCCGCAGGATCCGCAGCTCGCCGGAGGCCTCGAGCGCCGCCGGGTCGAAGGCGCTCCAGGCGAAATCCCGAAGCGCGTCGCGCACCTCCTGCTCGGGCCGGCGGATCGTCACGGCCGTCCGGACCCGCAACGGCCCGCCGCCCGCGTCGTGATCGGCGCCGACGCCCTGGCTGCCGCTGCCGTCCTCGACGGTCGCGCCGTCGGCGCGCGTGAGTTGGACGGCGGTCAAGGTGTCGAGGACCAGGAGGCCGCCGACGACGCCCATGGCTCCGAGCAGCCGCGTGCGGTCCTCGCGCTTGTGCCGGTAGGCGGCCGCCAGCAGCGTCATGTCCATCGTGTCGCCCGCAACCCGCGACCAGATGCCGATCCGGCGCTGGCGCATCGCGATGACGTTGAGGGTGGCCAGATGCTCGCGAAGGCCGACACCGAGCGTCCAGGCGACGGCCTTCGAATCGTCGGCCACCCCGATCGCGCGCAGGAAGCGCCGGGGCGCCAGGGTCATCGGAGCGCCGAGCGCCGAGCTGCCCCAGCCCAGGGCGTCCGCGAGGCGGACCGGGCCGACGGCGGGGGCGGCCTGCTCGGCGCCCGCTTGCTCAGAGCTCGTCATGACTTTGGGCTGCCCGGAGACCCGGCGGCAAAACCCGCCAGTCGGCGCACCCACCGGTCAGCGGGTCTGCTCCCCGGTGGGCTCGCCGCGGACCTGCAGCGCGCGGGAGAGCGTCACGAACCCCAGCCCCCCGACGAGGTTGCCCACCACGGCGACCGGGAAGTTCTGGGCCAGATCGGTCCACGTGGCCTTCTGCGGCGTGCCCGCGAAGATCCCGAACGCCATCTCGCCCACGGAGACGACCGCGTGGTTGAGGCTCGGGGCCGCCAGCAGGAACCCGATGAGCATCGCGATGAGCACGCGCGCGGAATCGCGTTCGGCGGCGTGGGTCAGCCACGTGAACAGCGTCATCGTCGTTCCGGCGAGCACGGCGCTGATGAAGGCGCTGACGAGGTCGCGCTCGGCGAACGTGTCCGCCATCGAGCCCGCCGCGTCGAGTGTGTCGGGAGGAACGAGCCCCGCACGGGTGAGCATCGCCGCGACCGCGAGCAGGCCGACGAGGTTCGCGGCCATCGTGATGCCCCACAGCCGCAGCAGATCGGGAATGCCCGAGCGGCCGCGCAGGACGCCGGCCACCGGGACGAGGAAGTTCTCCGTGAAGAGCTCGGACCGGCCGACGACGAGCAGCACCAACCCGATACCGAAGAAGAGCGACCCGCCGACGTGGGCGATCTGCTCAGGGAGGGACACCGCCAGCGCGCCGGAGACGACGCTCAGCGCCATGACGCCGAGCATCACGTCGACGCCACCCACCAGCCCCGTCGCCGCCATGCCGGTCGCCCCGCGGCTCAGGCGCCTGCGGCCCTCCTCTGCGCTCTGGTCCCAGATCTCGTCGGGATCGCGTCCGCTCATCTACGTGCTCCATTCCAGAGTTCCATATAGCCGGATCCGCGACGGAACGTACGGATCTGAGCACTGAGCCGGGCTCCCCCGCAGGACCGTCGGGAACCCGCGCGACAGGTCAGGCGTCCAGGCTGCGCTCGTCGACCGGCACGCCGAAGCGGCGCTGCGCCTCGTTGACCACGTCGTCTTCGCGGTAGCGCTGTTGATCGTCAGGACGGGTGAAGATGAGGATGTGGTCCGCGGGGAACGTCGCCATGGCGTCCTGCAGCGCGAGCAGGGGCTCGCTCTCGCCCACCTCGCCGCGTACGCGGCCCGCGCCGTCGGCGAGTGCGACCACCGTCTTCTGCGCCGCCGACTCCGCGTCGGCGATCGCCTCGTCGGGGTCCGAGACCCAGAAGGCCAGCGCGCTCTGGTTGAGCGCGGGGGACACGACCAGCACGTCAGCGCCGTCGAGCTCGGCTCCCGGGCCGAGCGCAGAACGGACGGCGGCAGCGTCGACGGGGTCAGCGGAGAGGACGAGCAGGCGCATGGTTGCCCCTTGCCCGGCGCCGTCCCGGGGGAATCCGCGCGCGCTCGGTGATTTCTCGCGCCGGCCCGCCCCAAGCGCGTGTCGGCTGCATGACCCCGGCGTTCGTGGGAGCCGAGTTCCGGGGACTCTCCGAGCATGACGACCTCATCGATCACAGCTGCGACGGTCCTTGGCCTCGATTTGGACCACTTCCTCTATATCTGCCTCGCCGTGGCCGCGGTGTTGGCCATCGCAGTCGTGGGGGTGAAGTTCACCAAGTCGTCGGCTCGCGGACCCGACGCAGGAACGAGGGGCGATTAGTGTCCCCCGCAGTGTGCGGGAAGGCAAGGCGTCTATAGGCAGGCCGGTTGCCCCTTCACGTCGCAGGATTCGAAATGGGTCGCCCGGATGCTGCCACGGAAACGTCAGCCGCCCGGCGCGACGGCACGTTCCCCGCGGCGCACCTGCAGCCCGTAGACCACGGGCGCCGAGAGCACGATCAGCGCGAGCGCCGGCAACGCCGCGGCGGAGTAGGAGCTCGTGCCCGTCGCACTCCAGACCTCCGTCGCGAGCGTGTCGTACCCGATCGGCCGCAGCAGCAGCGTCGCCGGCAGCTCCTTCATCGTCGACAGGAACACGAGCGTGGCGCCGGCCAGCAGCCCGGGTGCCACGAGCGGGAAGGTGACGTCGCGAAACGTCCGGCCGGGCCCCGCGCCGAGCCCGCGCGCAGCCCGCTGGAGCTCGGGGTCCACGCGGCCGAGCGCGTCGCGCGCGCCCGAGAGGGCCTGCGGCAGGAAGCGCACGACGTAGGCGAACACGAGCAGCGGGAGCGTCTGGTAGAGCGGCGTGACCGTCCGCGTGGCGAAGAACACGAGCGCGAGCGCGACGACGATCCCCGGGAGCGCGTTGGACGCGAACGTCGCGCGCTCCAGGCCCCGGGCGAGCCGCCCCGGACGGCGGACGACGAGCGCCGCCACGGGCAGCGCGGCGACGGTCGCGACCGCCGCCGCGGCGCCCGAGGCCAGCAGGGAGTTCCCCGCCCAGCCGAGCAGCTCGAGCGCCGCGGGCCGGTCGGTGGCCGACCGCAGCGCCCAGCCGACGAGCGTGATCACCG
>CADCVR010000107.1 GCA_902806205.1 uncultured Solirubrobacteraceae bacterium
AGGGGCCGCAGAGGCAGCCGGGGCAGCCCGCTTGGACGCCGGCTCGTCCTCGTCGTCGCCGCAGCCGGCGACCAGTGCCCCCGCACCGAGCACGGCAACACAGGCGATGAGCGTCCGTGTGCGGCCGTTCGTGATCGCGACCGGTGCGGGCGCGAGCCGACAGCGCTCGCCCAGCGCGCGACGCGCCTCGCTGGTGCCGGGTCGGGTTCCGGTGGCTGCGTCTGTCGGTTGATTCTCCATGCGCCGGACGCTACGCACGGGCCCCCGGCGCTCGCATCGGTCATCGCCACATGGATTGGCGCGTCGCGGCGGTCAGGAACGCGTGTCGTGCGACCGCTCGGCAAGGCTGGCGCCCAGTTGCGCGCGGGACTTGATGGCGAGCTTGCGGTAGGCGCGCGCGAGGTTCGCCTCGACGGTCCGGGGGCTGACGAACTGCTGCGACGCGATCTCACGATTGGTCAATCCGCCCGCGGCGAGCTCGGCGATGAGCAGCTCGTTCTCGGTCAGCTCCGTCGGTGCACGGCGTACTCCGATCCGACGCGCCTCGCGGCGGGCTGCCTCGGCCCACGGCGGCGCGCCGATCGCGTCGAACAGCGTGACTGCACGTTCCAACGACGTCCGTGCGGCGCGCCGCTGGCCCATGCGGCGCTGCAGCCGCCCGAGAACAACGAGCGTGCGGGCGAGCTCGAACGGCATCGGGAGCCGCTCGTGCTCGACGAGCGCACGCTGCGCCGCACTCTCAGCCGCAGCGAGATCACCGGCCGCGGCCGCAACCAACGCTTGGCAACGCCCGGAGAGCGCGAGCGCCCAGGGCCGGTCGAACGTCTGGCCCCAGTCGCCAAGCGCAGCGGTCAGTCGGCCGGCGCGCTCGAGGTCGCCCGTCGCCACCAGCGCCTCGATCGCGTCGGGAAGCGACATCGCGATCGGCCACTCGTATACGCCGAGCTGCTCGATCAGGTCGGCGACCGGCAGGAGCGCGTGCGCGGCTGCCGGCGCGTCGTCCTCGGAGAGCGCGAGAACCGCCTGCGCCCAGCGGGCCTGGCTGATGCCGTGCGGCGAGCCGACGTGCTCGAACAGCGCGAGCCCCCGCGCAGCGTCTGTCCTGGAGCCGTCACGGTCGCCGCGGATCGCCCGCACCATCGCGCGCAGCGCGAGCGCGTAGGCACAGAAGAGCTCCTGTTCACTGAGCGTCGCGACGCGCAGCGCGTCGTCGAGCTCGCGTTCGGCCACATCGAGCTCTCCGGCGAGCATGGCCGTGTCGCCCAGAAGCGCGAGGACGAACGGTAGGTCGCTCTCCTCCCCGCGCGCCACGATTCGCTCGCGCAGCGCATCGAGCAGTTCGCGGGCGGCGCCGATTCGTCCGGTGAACTCGTACACCCGGGCGACGTTCAGGGAGGGGCGCAGCTGAAAGGGGACCTCGCGGTCGGGATCCTCGAGCGCGAGTGCCCGCTGCAGGGCCTGCTCGTCTACGCCCTGACCGGCGACCACCGCCGTCAGCGCTCGTAGCGCCGTGGCCTCTGCCACCACCGCCGTCGCTTCCGCGAGCTCGGCGCGCTCGACCGCCCGGCCGAGATGACGCTCGGCGCCGGTGACGTCAAGCAGCGAGATGCAGATCATCCCCAGGCTCGTTTCGAGCTGCGCCGCCAGCGCCGCGTCGTCGCCGACGCACGCGACCGCCTGCTCGAGCAGCGCGATCGCCGCCTCCGGTCGCTGCACGCCGCGGAGCTCCGCGAGCAGATGCAGCGCCCGGGCGCGAAGCGGCGCGCGATCCGAGGCGGCGACGAGCTCCTCCGCGAGCAGGCCGGCCCGCTCGCGTTCTCCGGCCTTGAAATACAGGCGTGCCGCGCGCAGGGACCGCTTCCACCTCTCCGCGTCCGCGTCGGCGGGAGTGCGCTGCGCCGCCTGCTCGGCGAGCTCAGCCGCGGCTTCGGGCGCCCCGCGCCGATGCGCGAGATCGGCGCCCCGCTCCAGTTCAGTGGCGACACGCTCGTCGGGAGTCTCGGTGCCAAGGGCGAGATGCCGTGCCCGCTCCTCGACGTCTGCGAGCTGCTCTGCCAGCTCGCGGTGCAGGCTCCGTCGGCGCTCGCGAGAGGCCCCGGCGTACAGCGCTCCGGCGAACAACGGGTGAGCGAACTCGACCGTGTCGTCGGGGCCGAGCCGCACCAAGCCGGCCTCGAGGGCCGGCTCCAGTGCCTCGAGATCGAGCAGCGACACCGTGGGCTGGGCGATCGCGCTCGCCTTCACGAGCTCCTCGCGAGTCCGCCGCGGAAGGCGGCGAAGGCGGCGCGCGACGAGGTCGCGGACGTCCTCCGGGACGGGGAGCGGCTGACCGGCCCCGCCGAGCTTTCGCGTTCCCAGCGCCCGCACGAGCTCAAGTGCGTAGAACGGGCTGCCACCCGAGGCGCGCGCGATGCTGGCCAGCAGCGGGCGCGTCGGCGGCTGCTCGAGCTGCGCGCCGACGACCTCGTACAGCGCGCCAAGGCTCAGAGGACCCAGGCTGCACCGGCGAACTCGCTCACCGGGGACCGCCGACAGCAACCCGGCCACTCGCTCACGCTCGTCGACCCGTACGGTCATCAGGACCGCCACCGGCTTGGTCTCGATGCGCCGCAGTGCGAACTCGACCGCGCGAGCGGTTGGCCGATCGAGCCACTGCACGTCGTCCAGCGCCAAGAGCAACGGGCCGTCGGACACGAGCTTCGAGAGCAACGAGACCAGCCCGGTCGCGATCGCGCGCGGCTCCGGCGCGGAGCCCTCGGCGGTCACGCGCAGCAACGCGATCTCGAGCGCGCGCCGCTGCGGGGCCGGCAGCGCCGCGAACGCCTGCTCCTCGACGGGTCCCAGCAGATCGCCAAGGCCCGCGAACGACAGCCGCGACTCCGCCTGCGCCGCCCGACACGAGAGCGCCCGAAACCCGTGCGCGGCAGAGCGCTCGATTCCCTCCCGCCAGACGGTCGTCTTGCCGATACCCGCGTCACCGCTGATCACGAGCAACCGCAGGTTCTCGCGCGCCTCGGTGAGCACCCCGTCGATCGCCGCGAGCTCGGCTTCGCGCCCGACCACGGATCCGATCACCGCGCGAGTCTCTCAGATCACTCGCGACACTCCAGACCAGCCGCCTCTCATACGGGTTGCACGCAAACCCCGGCGCATCGCGCTCGAGACACCGGTCGCATGACCGCCCGGGGCGCTCAATTCGTGTGGAGACCACCGATGCCGACGCCCGGCCACGGACGTAGCGTCCGGGCGATGGCAGATCAACCGGGCGGCGATGCGACTGGGACGTATCTGATCGAGCTCTACCGGCCCGGAGTGCGGGTCGACGCGCTCACGCAGCTGAGCGCTGGAGTGCGCGACACCGTCATGCAGATGCAGCGCGAGGGCGAGCACGTCGCGTTCGTGAGCTCCACGATCGTGCCGGGCGACGAGTACTTCCAGTGTGTCCTGCAGGCGGCATCGGAGCTGCTGGCGCGCGAAGCGTTCAAGCGCGCGGGCATCGCGTTCGAACGGATCTCCCCGGCGATCTTCGTCGATGGCTAGGGCAGCCACGTGACCACGCAGGGCGATAGCGCAGAAAACACAAGAGAACGTCTCGAACCAGGGATCCAGCGCGGGGACAGCAGGCGATTTCAAACTTCAGACTCAACAAGAGGAGGCCGCAGTGTTCGCACGAGTCGCGATGTACGAGCAGATCGATGTCGAGAATTGGGAGCCGGTCGCGGAGTGGTTTCAGGAGCACGGCGAGACGCTCAATCAGCATCTCGCCGGTTACCAGGGCTCGATGACCCTGCTCGATCGTGAGAACGCTCGGATGTTCGGAATCGGCCTGTACGACACGGCAGCCAACGCGCGCGAGGTCGACGCGGTCATGGACCAGGGGCCCCCGAGCGAGATGCCCCAGGATCTCCAGGAAATCCTCAAGCGCGGGACGAGGTCCCACGCCGGGATCTACGAGGTCGTTCAGTCCGGCGGCCGCATGAGCGCGTGAGCCCGGTGCGAGGTGAAGCCGGTCCCGCGGCGTGTGCGACTGTCTCACCCCTGGTCGCTGACGTTCGACGGCATCGGGGTCAACCCCGTTCACCACCGTGTGCGCCCAGCGAAGCGGCGGCTCGTACGCGGTCGAGTCGGACGACGGCGCGACGGTCGATCGCGTGATTCGGCCTCTCCGGTCGCTCTCGAGGTGGGCCGGGCGCCATAGTCGGCCGCTCGCGGCAGCGAACGGCCAGCCGGCACTCTGCCAACCCGGCGCAGCACCAGGCTGGACGAGTCCCACGAGTTCCCGGCGGATGTGGTCCTCCGCCTCGAGAAGCTGAGCCTGCGCTCGGGCTCCCGCTCGGCCCGTCAGGCCCGGCCCGAGGCCACTCCGCCGACGCGATGCGGCTTCAGTGGTAAAGCGCGCTGCGGAACACCCCGCGACACCCGACAACAGTGCGCTGAACAACCCGACAGTTCACGGGCTCATCAGCCGCAGCCCGTGTTATTGCCACACCCCGGGCAGGTGTAGCACGAGCCGGTGCGCTGCATCATGCCGCCGCACTGCCCGCAGGCGGGACCGAGTTCGAGGGCGCCGAAGTTCCCCTTCGCTCCGAGGACGGCCGGCAACGGGGGCGGGGTGTCGGTCAGTCGCGTCGTCGGTGCCGTCGCGGTCGCGGGAGTGGTCGTTCCGGCCGGGCCGGCGGTGTCCGAGGTGTAGGACAGGCCGGCGTCCTGGCTGGCCTTGCGGCGGCGGACCTCCGGGGTGAGGATGCCGAGCTCCTCTTGGTCGTCGGCGTCGAGGAAGCGGGAGGCCAGCCAGCGCATGATGTAGTCCGGCATCGACTTCGCGAACGGGATCTCCGGGTTCTGCGTGATCCCCTCGGGCTCGAAGCGCATGTAGGCGAACTTCTGCACGAGCGTCTCGAGCGGCACGCCGTACTGCAGCGCGATGGAGATCGCCGTCGCGAAGGAGTTCATCATCCCGCGCATCGTCGATCCCTCCTTGCCGATGTCGGTCAGGAAGATCTCCCCGACGGTGCCGTCCTCGTACATGCCGGCGGTGATGTACCCCTCGTGACCGCCGATCGAGAACTTGTGGGTGATCGACTGGCGCTCGCGCTGCATGCGGCGCCGCTCGGCGACGCGGCCCGCGGCGATCGCGGGCGCTGCGGGCGCCGCGACGGCCGTGGTCGCCGCCTGCGCGGTGGCCTCGGCGACCGCCATGGCGACGCGCGCCTCGACCTCGTCCGGGGTCAACAAGCCCTGCCGCGCCGCGATCCCCGCGATGTCGACAATCGCGTCGATCGTCTCGGTGTTCCCGAGCACCTGCGTGTTCTTCGAGCCGTCGCGGTAGATCGCCAGGGCCTTGACGCCGAGGCGCCAGGCCTGGATGTAGGCGTCGGCGATGTCCTCCACCGTCGACTCGGCCGGCATGTTGACCGTCTTCGAAATCGCGCCGGAGAGGAACGGCTGGACGGCGCCCATCATCGTGATGTGCCCCAGGTAGGAGATCGCGTTCTCCCCGACGGCCACGTCGAAGACCGGTGCGTGTTCGCTCTTGAGGCCCGGGGCCCCGGTCATCGAGTTGTGCTCGGCGACATGTGCCTCGATCTGCTCGATCTCCTCGGGGGCGTAGCCCAGCGTTTCGAGCGCGAGCGGCACTGTCCGGTTGGCGATCGTCATGTTGCCGCCGCCGACCAGCGTCTTGTACTTGACCAGCGAGAAGTCCGGCTCCACGCCCGTGGTGTCACAGTCCATCAAAAAGGAGATTGTCCCGGTGGGGGCGAGCACCGTCGCCTGGGCGTTGCGGTAGCCGTGAACCTCGCCGAGCGACACGGACTCGTCCCAGACCGTGCGCGAGGCCTCAAGCAGCGCCGTGTCCGTGCACGAGGCGTCCGGGATCGCGTAGGACGCGTCGCGGTGCATGCGCATCACGCCGTTGTGCGCGTCGCGGTTCTCCGCGTAGCGCTCGTAGGGCCCGATCGCCGCAGCGACCTTCGCGGACTGCAGGTACCCGCGACCGGTCATCAGCGATGTGATCGCCGCCGCTACGCCACGTCCCGCGTCTGAGTCGTAGGGCAGGCCGTTGGCCATCAGGAACGCGCCGAGGTTCGCATAGCCCAGGCCCAGCTGGCGGAACGCGCGGGCGTTGACGCCGATCTCCTCGGTCGGGTAGCTCGACGGCCCGACGATGATCTCCTGGGCCAGGAGCATGATGTCGACCGCGTGCTCGAAGCTCGGCACGTCGAACGCGCCGTCCGGCCGGCGGAACTTCATGAGGTTCAGCGACGACAGGTTGCAGGCCGAGTCGTCGACGTGCATGTACTCCGAGCAGTTGGCGACGACCGCGCCGTCGACCATGTAGGAGTGATGCAGCGGCTCGGAGAGGTTGTAGACGACCTCTTGGCCGTCGTCCTCTCGCGAGACCAGAGCCGAGCCGAGCTCGGTCTGGTACCGCGTCGTGGTCTCCAGGAGCGTCGCCAGAGCCGCGTTCTTGCGCGGAGTCGAGAACCCGATCGCCTCCGCGAAGCGCTCCATGTCCGTGCCCGAGATCCGGAGGTCGAACGCCTCCCGTGTCGCGTAGGTGATCTGGCTGCCGTCAGCGCGGACGTAGGAGAACGTCGATTCCCGCGCGTCCGCGGTGCGGTAGATCGTTCCGCGGACGCCGAACGCGCTCAGGAGCCGCAGGACGTCACGCAGCAGGCAGTCGCTGCGGCTGCCGAGACCGACGTAACGGGCCGCCTTCCCGCCGCCCTCGATTCGGGCGACGCATCCGTCGGCACCGAACAGTCCGCGAAGATAGGCGGCCTGCACCTCGACCGGAGCCGCGTAGATCGACTCGGGCACGCGCTTGTCGCGTGCCCGGGCAGTCGTCACGCCGAGTCCGGTCAGCAGCTCGCGCACCGCAGAGGACTCGACGCGCAACTGGACGCAGCCGTTGTCCATCGGCTGACGCGACGCGTGGCCGACGAGCTCGCAGAGCATGCCGCGGTGTGACTCGTCGAGGCCATCGGCGACGTCGTCGCCGCCGTACACCCATACCGAGGACGAGTCGGTCAGGGCGCCGTCGCCGGTGAGGTGACCGAGCAGCTCGCCGAGCCCTTCGCTCCAGCTTCGCGGGAGGGGGCGCTCGATGATCAAGCCGCCCCGGGCCGAGCTTCGGGCCGAGGCCTCCACCGCCACGGGCAGCGTCCACGATGCCGCGGTCGCCGGCGTCGCGGAGTCTGAGAACAGGACGCGATCCTCCGTGGTCAGGTCCTCGGCGGCGACGTAGCCGCGGTTCGTCGTCCACAGCTTGTGATTGGGCGTGCAGCGCAGCTGCTGCCCGCTGACAAAGCGCAGGCGGACGATCGGCTTGACGCCGTTCTCGACCACGCGCAGCGGCGTGGTGGCGACCACGCCCTCGCCCGCGGCCCGCGGCGCGGAGCCGTTCTCGCCTGCGGTCGCGCGGTGCGTGTAGACCTCGATGCCGGTCTCGCCGTTCGTCCAACGCTCGTGCAGCTCACCGATGCGCATGAGGCCGCGCGTCGTGTGCACGCGTGCCTCCGCGGGGAAGCAAGGATTGGAAGCATTGATACGTCCGGACTCCGGCGACGTGTGCCACTTGTTGATGGTGGTGTCGTACTGCATGCCGGGATCGGCGCAGCGCCACGCCGCGTCGGCGATCTGTCGCATGAGCTCCCGGGCGTCGATCGGCTCCCCGATCGGCTCGCCGGTCGAGCGCGACGTGGTGCGCCACTCGTCACCGTCCTCCACGGCGCGCATGAACTCGTCGGTGACCCGGACGGAGTTGTTCGCGTTCTGGTACTGGATCGAGATCATCCCGTCGCCGTCGAGCGACATGTCGAAGCCGGCCTTGGCCAGCGCGCGGGCCTTGTCCTCCTCCTTGGCCTTGCACCAGATGAACTCGCGGATGTCCGGGTGGTCGACGTCGAGGACGACCATCTTGGCCGCGCGGCGCGTCTTGCCGCCCGACTTGATCGTGCCGGCCCACGCGTCGGCGCCGCGCATGAACGAGACCGGGCCCGACGCGGTGCCGCCCTTGCTCAGCGGCTCCATCGAACCGCGGATGTTCGACAGGTTGACTCCCGAGCCCGAGCCGCCGCGGAAGATGCGCCCCTCGCGCGTGTTCCAGTCGAGGATCGAGTCCATCGTGTCCTCGACGGAGAGGATGAAGCATGCCGAAGCCTGAGGGCTCTCCTCGAAGCCCACGTTGAACCACACGGGGCTGTTGAACGCCGCCATCTGGTGGAGCAGGATGTAGGTGAGCTCCGCCTCGAAGGCGTCGCCGTCCTCTGCGGAGGCGAAGTACCCGCGCTGGCGCCCCCAGTCGGCGATGGTGCCGGAGACGCGGCCGATCATCTGCTTGACCGAGCGCTCGCGCGAGGGTGAGTCGAGCTTGCCCCGGAAGTACTTCTGGGCGACGATGTTCGTCGCGTTCTGCGACCACGTCGAGGGGAACTCGACCCCGGTCTGCTCGAAGGACACGTTGCCGCCGAAGCCGATGCGCGCGTCGCGGATCTCCCACGCGACGGAGTCGAACGGGTGGACTCCCGGCGTGGTGAAGTAGCGGGGAACCGCCAGGGCCTCACCGGCGTTCACGTCGTGGGTCGGGGTCTGCGGGGCGCCGTCCATTCGGGCGATCTCCTCTGCGCGGTCATCTGCGCGACTTCGTTCGACGATTCGAAGACGGTAGGTCACACGCGCCATCGGACGGAACGATTGAACCCGCATTATAGGGGTTTTTGCGGCGTTCCCACGTTCAGCGGAGAAAGGTCATGCGCACGACCGTGCCGCCGTCGTCGCCCGTGTCCAGGGCCAGCTCGTCGCAGGAGTTCGCGATCAGTGGGAGCCCGAGGCCCATGCCCGGCGAGCCGGTACGCGAGCGCAGCCCGTGACCTTCGTCGGAGATCGTGATCCGGACCGCCCCGCCGTCGGCTTCGGCCACCAGCGCGAGGTGATGCTGCTGGTCCTTGTCCGGCGGATGGGCGTGGAGCACGACGTTCGAGATCGCCTCGGAGACCGACAGCCGCACCCGCCAGAGCGTGATCGGATCGCAGCCCGCCTCCTCGGCGAACTGCGCGGCTGCGCTTCGGCCGATCCCCACGCTGGCGGCCCGCACGGGGAGCCGCAGCACGAGCCGGTCGTAGTTGACGGCTGCGGCCTGCACTCCTCCCGCGCTACCCGGAGAACGCGGCTTCAGACGCCCACTCGGTCGTACGCGGACGGGGGCTCAGGCACGCGGGTCCGTGTCGACGGCGACCCGAGCGCCGTCGCCCTCCTTCTCCACGACGCTGAAGCGCTCCCGGCGCTCCACGACGCGCTCGGCTTCGGGGATCTCGTGCCCGTCAAGGACCAAGAACCGCGTCGGCCACGCGCGCACCGCCTCGTACTCCGGCAGGGTGAGCTCGAGCAGCTTGTTGCAGCCCAGCACCCCGCATTCGCAACGGAAGCAGAACAGCTGTTCGGCGTCGGCGAGCGGCTTGCCCGCGCGCAGCGTCTCGTTGAGCTTCCGGAAGGCCGCCTCGTTCCCGCCGATGCGGCGCTGGGTCGCGTCGTCCATGGCGACGAGACCCTACCGCCCGAGGCGCACCCAGTCGGTGAACTCCGCCCACGACGCCGACACGCGCCAGCCCGCCTCGCTCGTCGCGTGGCGACTCGCCGCCAGCCACGGGGGATCGAAGGCGAGGTACCGGCCGAGCGCCCAGAGCAGCCCGGCGAGCAGCGCGATGCCCGCGAGGACGGCAAGCAGCACGAGCGGCAGGGGCGCGTCGTCGGCGGTGGTCGCGCTCGCGTTGCGGCTCGCGGCCGACGCGACGGAGCCGTCGGCGGCCGCGGGGGCGGCCACGGCATCGGGTGCGGGTGCGGGGGTCGTAGTCGTCGTCGCGGCAGTCGGTGCGCCGGTGGACACGCCGCCCCCGGGCGCCGCGGCGGTCGGGGCCCCGGCGGCCGGCGTCGAGCCGCCCGTCGCGGGAGAGCTCGCGCTGTTCTGCGAACCCTTCGGGGCCACGGTCGCGGCCTTCTCGCAGTCGCCGCTCGCCCGCTTGCGCAGGGCCGCGTCGAGCGAGGCGGGGAAGTCCGGAGCGTAGGTCTCGATATCCGGCGGGACGCCCTTCTTCGCCGAGGCGAGCTTCTTCGCGGAGAACTTGCAGCCGTCGACGACTCCGGCGGCCTGGTAGGCCTTGTACACGTCGAGGAAGTCCTCGCTCGACCCGGCGCGTGCGCCGGCCGGCGCCAGCAGCGTCGCAGCGAGGACAATTGAGAGGAACGTGCAGAGGCGCCGCATCAGGGCAGGGATGCTAGCGTCGGCGGCCCGGATCCATGGCCGCTTCGACCCGTGCACCGGCGGCCGCGGAGCGGACGCCGGCTTCTGCTGCGCTCGTGGGCGCACGGCATGGGCATCCGGTGATCCTCGCGCTCGCGCTCGCACTCGCGAGCACCTACGCCGCGTTCGCCTCCGGCGCGACGCGCTACCCGCAGGAGACGCGGCTCGAGCTCATCCTCGTCGTCGCCGCGCTCGGGGCGGTCGTCAGCTGGGCCGGCGGCGGCGGCGTCCGCTGGACCACGAGCCGCGCGGCCACGGGCGGGCTCCTGCTGTTCGTGCTGCTCGCGGCCTGGTCCGCGCTCAGCCTGCTGTGGAGCATCACGCCGGACCAGACGTGGCTCGAGGCCAATCGCGCCTTCGCCTACGCGCTCGTGGTCGCGCTGGCGCTCGCCGTGGGGGCGAGCGATCCGCGGGCGATCGAGCGGATGGCGCTGCTCCTGCTCGCGAGCGCCGTGCTCGTGGCGCTCTACGCGTTCGCGACCAAGGCGCTTCCCGGGGTCTCGGTCCCCGGGCTCTTCGACTTCGACCAGTCCGGCATCCTCAGCCGCCTGCGGGCTCCGCTCGGATACTGGAACGCGCTCGCACTCGTGTGCGCGCTCGGGGTCCCGATCGCCGTACGGGTCGCCTGCGACACGAGCCGACGCCGCCGCGAGCGCGCACTCGCGCTGGCAGCCGGACTCCTGCTCGTCGTCGTCGTCGGACTGACGTACTCGCGCGGAGGGCTCCTCGCGGTCGGCGTGGCCGTTGTCGTCCTCGCCGCGCTCGGCGGTGCGCGGCTTCGGGGTCTGATGGTGCTCGCAGCGCTCGGGCTCGCCAGTCTGCCCGTGCTCGCGGTCGCCTTCAGCCTGCCGGGGACCTCCGACAACGGCGTGACGATCGCGATCCGCGCGCGCGACGGGCGGGTGCTCCTGGTGGCCTTCGTCGTGTGCCTGGGCGCCCTGGTGGCCGGAGCGCTGGCGCTCTGGCGCCTGGAGCCGCGCATCCGCTGGACGGAGGGCCGCACGCGCGCCGTCTTCCGGGTCGCGGCAACCCTCGCCGCGTTCTGGGTCCTGCTGACCGTCGCGGGCCTCGCGGTCTCCGATCGCGGCCTGCCCGGATCGGTCTCCGATCGGGTGAGCGCGTTCACCGAGCCCAGCCGGGACGAGGTGACCGAGCCCGGTCGCCTCGTGACGACGACCTCGGGCAACCGCTGGGTGTGGTGGAAGGAGGCCGTCGGCGCCTGGTCCGACAGGCCGGTCGGCGGCTGGGGGGCGGGCTCCTTCCGGGCGACGCATCTGCGCTACCGCGTCGACCAGCTCTCCGTCACCCAGGCGCACTCCGTCCCGCTGCAGTTCCTCGCCGAGACCGGGCTCGTCGGGCTCGCGCTCTTCGCCGGGGCCATCGGCGCGCTCGGGACAGCGGCCGTCAGGCACTTCCGGGGGCTGCCGGGTGGCCGCGAGCGTGACCTCGCGGCAGCCGGCCTGGCGGCGGTCGCCGCCTGGGTCGTGCACGGGTTCTACGACTGGGACTGGAACATCCCCGGCGCCACCCTGCCGGCGCTCGTGCTGCTCGGCGTGGTCGCAGGCGCGTCGGGCGGGGGCCTGCGGGCGCGCGAGGCGAGCTCTCCGGCGCTCGCGGTGGTGGGTGCCGCACTCGTGCTGAGCCTCGTCGCGGCCTCCGCCGTGCTGCCCGCGTGGGCGGATGGGAAGGCCTCCGACGCACAGGTCGCCGTGCGCGCCGGCTCCGACGAGGCGGCGCTGTCGGAGGCCGCGGCGCAGGCCGACCTCGCCGCCCGCCTGGATCCGCTCGCCCTGCGGCCGCTGCTGGCCTCGTCGGCGATCGCGCGGCGCCGCGGCCGGCTGCTCGAGTCGCGCGGGTTCCTCCTCGAGGCGGTCGAGCGCCAGCCCGACTCCGCAGAGGCGTGGCTGAACCTCGCGGGCTCCGCGTTCCTGCTGGCCGACCGGGTGGGCTTCGAGCGGGCGGCGCTGCGGGCACTCGAATTGGACCCGAGGTCGCCGAACGCGCGGAACGTCGCGCTCGCGGCGGTGGCCTACCGGACGCCGCCCGGGGCGTCGGCCACCGCCGTCGGTACGCCGTTGGCGCCCGCGCCCGTGCCCGCACCGGTGCTGCCGGCCGCCCCCGCGGTCCCGATACCGACGC
>CADCVR010000108.1 GCA_902806205.1 uncultured Solirubrobacteraceae bacterium
CTCGTCGAGCTGGGCGCCGCTCGGCGCCGCGGGCGCCGGCGCAGCGCCGCGCGGGAACCGCTCGAGCGCGGCATGGAGCTCGCGCACCGATGCGGCGCCGCCGGGCTCGCCGAACGCGCGCGCACCGAGCTGCACGCGACGGGCGCGCGGCCGCGTCGTCTCGTTCGCACGGGCGCCGACGCGCTCACCCCAAGCGAGCGGCGCGTCGCCGAGCTCGCCGCCACGGGGCGCGCGAACCGTGAGATCGCCAACGAGCTGTACATCACCGTCGCGACCGTGGAAACGCACCTGCGCCACGCCTTTCAGAAGCTCGGCGTCCACGCCAGGGCGGAGTTGCGCGACGCCCTCGGAGCAAAGATCACCAGCGGCCCCTGATGCGAAGCGCGCGCTGCGCGCCGATGCTTGCGGGCATGTCCACACAACTGACGTCCTACTACGACGGACCCGACCTCACCGGCCGCGTCCGCGACGCATTGCGCGATGCGGGAGTTGACCCCGAGCGCCTGCGCATCGAAGACCTCGCCGCCATGGACCAGTTCCACGCGCTCGGTCTGCCCGCGACCCTCGCGCTCGCCGAGCTCGCCGAACTGAAGCCCGGCGAACGCGTACTCGACCTCGGCGCCGGGATCGGCGGGCCGGCTCGAGTCCTGGCCGAGCGCTTCGGCGCCCACGTCACCGCCGTCGAACCGACCGAGCGCTTCCGCCGCCTCGCGGCACAACTCAACGCCGCCACCGGCCTGACCGACAAGATCGACCTCGTCGACGCCCACGGCCACGCGCTGCCGTTCGACGACGAGTCCTTCGATCTTGTCTGGACCCAGGCGGTGCTGCCCAACGTCGCCGACCTCGCGCCGGTCGCCGCCGAAGCGCACCGGGTGCTCGCATCGGGCGGTCGCTGGGCCCTGGGCGAGATCGTCGCCGGGCCGGGGGGCGAGCTGTACTTCCCGGTCCCCTGGGCCGACGGCCCCAAGGAAAGCCACCTCCTCGCACCCGAGTCGCTGCGCACCACCCTCGAGCGCCCCGGTTTCGCCGCCGAGGTCTGGGAGGTCGGGCCCGCCGCGCTCGCGCCCGCCGCCGCCCACGCCGCAGCCCAGCCCGAGGAGACACGCCCACTCCCGGACATCGGCCTGATCATGCCCGACCGCGACGCGCGGATGGCAGGCCTCGGGCGCAACCTCGCCGAGCAGCGGTTCGCACCCCTGGTCGCGGTGCTGCGCCGCGCGCCATGACGCGTCAATCCGCTCGCTGGGACGTCACGGGTCTTGATCCCAGGGCCCGGTTTAGGGTCACCCCTGTAGCGGAGTGGCTGCCCAGCGGCGATCCTCGCAGACATGCCGCTGCCGCAGCCGCTCCGACAGGAGTCGGGGGAGAGGATGGAGCAACCCTGCTCACCCTGCTCGCAGTGCTGCGCCGCGCACCAACACGTCAACCCCCGCCAGACGCAGGAGCAGCCAGCAATGCAGACGATCAGCGTTGAGAACTTAGACGTCAGCAACGCCGGTCTCGACATGAGGGTCAACCCTCGCAATCCGCGACCGGGTGAAGCCTTGACGTCAGAGCAGAATCGCCCGCTGGGGAGCGGCCGGGTGTACGATCGGCCCGAGGGCGGAGAGGCAGGCGCCAGCTCGCAACGCTCGTGGCGCGTGTGCGCGGCGATGCTGGTCGTGGGGATTGCCTTGGCGGTGCCCGCGATGGCGGCGGCGGATCGCTTCGATCCGACGCGGCCGCAGGCCATCTCGCTCGGAGCGCGAAGCGATCATCCCCGTGCCGTGGTGCTTGACGACGGCGCGATCCTGGCTCAGTGGTTCCACGACGAATCGGGTGTGCCGGGCGGCCAGAGCCGCATTCTGGCGTGCCGCATCCCGCCGGGCGGCGCGGGGTGTGGCGGGCCGCCGACGACGATCTTGGGTGACAATCCCCAGCAGGAGTCGGCGCTTTTGCAGCCCGACCCGGACGGTGACCCCGACAGCGTCTACGCGGTGGCCCGGCGCACGGAGGGCACGGACTATGTCACCTACGCGCGCAGCTCGTCTGATGGCGGGCGTACGTTCGCGGCGGCGGTCAAGGTCGCGGTCAACTCCACTCAGACGGGCCGCACGCAGTACGTCCACGGGCCGGGCGCTTTTAGCTTCTCGAGCCTGTCGTCTGGCTTCTTGCAATCGGCGCAGTTTGCCGGCGGGGGCGGGGCGACGTCGGCGACCGCCAGGCTCCAGGCGCCCCAGCCTTCGTCGAGTACCACGTTCTGGGAGGGCGTCGGCCGTGCCGACTCGACCACCCCGGTGGTGGTCTTTGAGACCGACGAGGGCAACGGGTCGCGCCTGTTCTCGCGGCGCTTCACGGGGTCGGGCTCGGTCAACGACGCCGCGTCGTGGACGCCGATGGCGGTCACCGACCCCCCGCGCGGCATCTCCAACCTTGGCGTAGTCGGTCTGGCCAGCGGTCCACGCGGCCTGTTTATCGGCTTCATCGAACGTCAGGAGTCGGGGTGTGGTCGGCGCTTTGTGACCGCGCGCTATGACGGGGGCACGTTCGGCGAGCCGGTCGCAGTCGATCCGCGTGCCACCGACGCTGGCGCCTCGTGCATCTACGGCGACACGGTCTCCCGCGGCGGACCCATCGCCTTCACCCAGGACCCCGCGGGCAACCTGCGGGCGTTGTGGACGTTTGTCCGGACCCCGACCGATCCCGGAGCGCCTGACGGCATCTACAGCGCGGTGTCGGTCGATGGCGGTCAAACGTGGACCAACCCGATCCGGCTGTTTGACTACAGCGACGCCGGCAGGCAGCTCTATCTGCCCAACACCAACGGGCCGGGCATCGCTTCGAACTCGGCGGGCGACGCGGTCGCGCTCGGACGCGCCGACCCCGGCCTCGGGAGCGGCGCCCAGCTCGTGCGGCTGCCGTCGATCGCGGCGTCCTTGGCGCAGCCGGGCCCGCCCGCGACCGCTGGACCCGGCCCGCCGCGGCCGCCCGGCCCCCCCGTTCCGGTGCCGCCGGCTGCCTGCGCGACCGCCCGCTTCGGCGCCGTGCGCGCCCTGGCCACGGTGGGCTGCTTTACGCGGCGCGGCTCGACCTACCGCTCGACCGGCCCGGTGCGCGTCAACGGTATCGACCTCGCCCCCGCCCCGGCGAACGCCCGCGCCGCCGCCGCCCCCGCCGCCGTCGAGATCGTGCTCGACCAGGCCAAGAACACCATCACGACCACCGGCCAGTGGCGCGCGTCGGCGTCGGCGGTCGACCTCGGGCGCCAGGTTGTCAACTGGTACGTCCCTCCCGCGGGCGGTCAGCTGCTCGACGCTGTCACGCGCGAGCCGGCAAAGCTCGACGCCGCCTCGATCAAGCAGCGCGTACTCGGACTGGCGGCCTCTGGACTCGTGCTGCCCAGCTTCCTACCCGACGGCACGGCCAAGCTGCCGATGAACCTCCAGCTGCCCTCTCCGCTGGGCGGCCTGACCGGCGGCCCGCTGACCGACAATGTGACGCTGACGACCGATAACGGCGTCGGCGTTCGCCTGGGCCGCGGCGCGCTGAGCATCGAGGTGCCCAAGGTGTCGCTCGGGATCGCGGAGATCAGCCCGTTTAAGGTCACCTACAACGCTGATCCATTCGTCTTCCAGGGTGACCTGGGCATCAAGCTGCCGCTCATCGGCGGCGGCGTTCGGGCCTCCCTGCTGCTGCGCGACGGGGAGTTCGTCGACGCGACCGCCGAGTACACGCCGGTGCCGCCCATCCCGCTCACCGGCTTCGCGTTCCTCACGCAGGTCGGCCTGCACGTTCACAAGGGCCAGTCCTGCACAGACCCCACGGCGCTCAAGATCAACGGCCGCGTCTCAGCCGGGCCGCAGGTCGAAGGATCTTCCCTGCTCGCCGTCAGGGGGTCTGCCGGCTACAAGCTGCCCGAGGGCTCCTGCAACCGTCCGGGGGTCTTTCGCATCGAAGGCAGCGGGGAGCTCGTGAACCTCAACGTCGCGCAGGTCTTCGTCCAGTACGTGACCGACGGGACGCTCACCTTCGGCGCGGATGTAAGGCTGGGCTCGGGCACCAACGGCCTGAGCGGCGGTATCGACGGGGCGATCGCCTTTGACAACGGGGACTTCTACGCGCGCGGTCAGGTGGAAGTGAGCGTCCTGAACTACAAGCCCGCCAAAGTCACCGCCGTGGTGGGATCGACGGGCATCGGGGCCTGCGCCGAACTCGACATCGTGCCCCCGGCCGGTGAACTCCTGCCGACCAAGGTGGACGCGGGCGCCAAGTACCGCTGGAAACGCGGGCTGACGATCTACCTCGCCAACTGCGACGTGTCAGACCTCATCCCCGGACGCTTCGCGCAGGCGCGCGCGGCGCAGGGCGCCACGCCACCCGCCGCGACGGTGAGGGTCGCCGAGGGCACCGAGGTGCAGACCTTCGTCGCCCGCGCGGCCGACCGGGCGCCACAGTTCACGCTCGTCGCGCCCAACGGGACGCGTTACCCGACGACAACGCCCGCGCAGGGCACCGCGGGCGTGGGCGGCGGCGCGCTGGCCTTCACCGACGACGCGCTACGTCAGGCCTCGATCACCGTCAAGCGACCGGCGCCCGGGCTCTGGCGTCTGGAGCCGCCCCCCGACTCAGCGCCGTTTACCGCAGTCGAGGGCGCGGCCGGCGGCGACGCCCCGAAAGTCACCGCCAAGGTGCGGCGCGTCTCCGGCCGCACCTTCTCGATCGACTACAAGGCCGCCCTGCCTCCGGCGGCGCGCGTGACCTTCTTCGACACCGCCGGCAACCGGCTCGCCCGCCCGCTGCCCAGCGGCCGCGGGACCGTGCGGTTCACCTCGACGAGCGGCCGGCGCGGACGCCGGCAGGTCATCGCCCGCGTGGAGGGCGAGGCCGGCCCGCTGACCGCCCCGGTCGTCAGCTCCTTCTCAGCGCCCGGCACTCCAGCCCTCGGACGCCCCTCCCGCGTTGAGCTGCGGCGCGGCAAGGGCCGGCTCGCCGGCGTGCGAGTGACATGGCGACCGGCGACCGCCGCGTCACGCTACGTCGTGCGCGCGGTCCTGCTCGACGGGCGCAAACTCGAACTGCCCGCGACCGCGCGCCGACGCGTCGCGGTCATCCCCACCGTCCCCGGCTTTGACACCGCCAAGGTTTCCGTGTTCGCCGTCGGCAAAGACGGCCGCGTAGGACGCCCAGCCACCGCGCGCCTCAAAGCCATAAAGGTCAAGCCGAAGAAGACGCCGAAGCCCACGAGGTCGAGGAGATAAGACCGCCGGCCTGTCCCGCTTCTCACGTCGCCCCGCCGGCCGAGCCGCCCTCGCCGCAGCCGCCCTCGCCGTGCAGGCAGCGCCACTCAACGACCGCGTCGTCTAAGTGGTCGCTCTCGTAAGTAACCGCACGTATTAGCGTCCGCCGGTGGACGTAGCGTCTGTGGCATCCTGTCCCGCTGGTGTGGGGGTTCTGATGCCTAGAAGCAGTCCGTACCGGATCGATCTCAGCGATCACGAGCGCGGGGTGTTGGAGTCGCTGGCGCGCTCGTATACGTTGCCGTATTGGCAGGTGACGCGGGCGAAGATGGTGCTGTTGGCTGCGGAGGGGCTGCGTAACGACCAGATCGCCGCCAGGTTGGACTGCCGCCGCGAGGTCGTCTCGCAATGGCGCAAGCGGTTCTTCGAGTCGCGTCTGGCCGGCCTCGAGGACCGTCCGCGGCGGGGGCGACCCCCGACTTTTTCCCCCTGAGGTCCGCGCTGAAGTGATCGCGATGGCCTGCTCGCTGCCCGTCGAGCACGGCGTGCCGCTGTCGCGCTGGTCCTCAGCCGAACTCGCGCGCGAAGCCGTCACGCGCGGGATCTGCGAACAGATCAGCGATGTGACGGTCTGGCGCTAACTCTCACAGACGCCATCAAGCCGTGGCAGCACCGCTCCTCGATCTTCCCCCGCGACCCCCGCTTCGCCGAACGTGCCGGCCCGATCCTCGACCTCTACCAAGGCCGCTGGGAAGGCGAACTGCTGCATCCCGGTGACTACGTCATCTGCGCCGACGAGAAGCCGTCGATCCAGGCACGCAAACGCAAGGCCACCACGCTGCCCGCCCGGCCCCGCGAGGGCCAGAAGGTCGAGCACGAGTACGAGCGCAAGGGCGCGCTGTGCTACCTCGCTGCGTGGGACACCAGGCGGGCGAAGATCTTCGACCGCTGCGCACCGAAGGACGGCATCGTGCCGTTTGACGCCTTGGTCGATCAGTTCATGAGCCAGCATCCCTACAAGGCCGCCCAGCGCGTCTTCATGGTGATCGACAACGGCTCCGCGCACCGCGGCAAGCGCAGCATCGACCGCCTCACCGGCACCTGGCCCAACCTGATCCCTGTGCATATCCCGGTTCACGCATCGTGGCTCAACCAGGCCGAGATCTACTTCTCCGTCGTCCAGCGCAAGGTCGTCACCCCCAACGACTTCGCCGACCTCGACACCCTCGAAGCCCACCTCCTCGCCTTCGGCCGCCGCTACGAGCAGATCGCCGCGCCGTTCGAATGGAAGTTCACCCGCGACGACCTCCACAAACTGCTCGCCAAGACCGACACAGCCAAACCTGCATCACACGCCGCATGATACGTGCGCGAACTTCCGAACCAGACCACTAAGCCTCCAGCGTTCATGGGCGTTCCGCTCAGCGATCTCTCGCGTCGGTGACTTGAGGTCGCACCGAGAGGAGCGTGCCCTCCAGGCCTCCACCGCCGGAGGTATCCTCAGCTGATGGCGCGTCGCGTGACGATCGAGGTCGACGACGAGGTGGCTGCCCTGTTGGCGGCGAGTGCGGCCGAGGCTCAGATCTCCGAGGGCGAGCTCGTTGAGCGGGCCCTCCGCGCGATGGATCTGAGGAGCCTCGTCGCGCAGATCCGCCAGCGCAGCGAGCTCGATGAGGATGCCGCGCTGCAGCTGGTCAACGCTGAGCTGCGAGCGGCGAGGGCCGAGCGAGCCGCGTGAACGGCGTCCTGGCCGACGCCAACGTCCTTATCTCAGCGGCCTTGGCGCGCTCGCCGGATGCGCCGTCAGCGCGGATCCTCGAGGCGGCGATCGACGGGCGCGTGTCCCTGATCACGTCGCCGACGCTGCTCGCCGAGATCTTCTCGGTGCTGCGTCGCCCACGGTTGCGGCGGTACCTGTCGGCAGACGAGGCCGAGCGCTACGTGGCCGATCTCGCTTCCCAGACGCTGCTGGTCTCCGATGCTCCCGCGCCGCACGCTGAGCTCTGCCGCGATCCGGCCGACGACTACCTCCTCGCGCTGGCGACACACGTAGGCGCTACGGCGATCGTGACCGGTGATCTCGACCTGCTCGAGCTCGCCGATCCAGCCGTGCCGATACTCACACCGCGCGACTTCGTGACTGAGCACCTCGATCGCTGACCGCCCGTGGCGATTTGCAAATGGCCTGGTCATCTGGTTTTCATCGACTCGAGCTTTGTGACGACGAAGGGGAAGGGCCCGGGCGAGACGTGGCCCGCGGACGGCGACTTCCGGCTGAGGGAGCGCCGCGCCTGCTCACACCGTTAGCTCTGAATGCGGACAGATCAGCCCGCAGGGGATCGGTCGACACGAGATCTCGCGCCGGCGGCAACGTCCGCGCGGGTCAGCATGCAACCGGGAGCGAGTGCAGGAAGCTGCGGGCCTGCCGGTGGCTGCCCAGAACACGACCTCGCATGGGCTCTGGTCGAGCAGCTCGAGAACGCGCGGTCGCGCGGTGTGGCAGAACGACCAGATCCAGCGAAGGAACTCGGCGTTGATCCGGTCGGCGGCGCCGAGCCGCCGCCGTGGATGCCGCTCAATCAGCGGCGGGGCGGCCCGCGCGAGCCCAGCTACACCATCGATGCGCGCTCCCCGTCGGTCCTGCGACTGGCTGCCGCGCAGGCGCGCGACCTCGGCCACGACGTCGTTGGCTCGGCGCACCTGCTGCTCGCCATCCTCGCCGACGAGGACGAGCCCGCCGCGCGGCTTCTCGACCGCCACGGGGTGACCCTCGACACGTCGCGCCACGCGGTGGCGGCGATCCTGGCCGGCGCGCACGCCACGAGCTCGCCAGGCGACACGATCCGCCTGTCGCCGGCCGCGATGTCCGCGATGCAGCGAACCAGCGCCGAGGCCCGCCGGCGCGGCGCACCGGACCTCGCGCCGATGCACCTCCTGCACGCGCTCACCGCCACCCCGGGCGCCGCCGACACCCTCGGCCTCCGCGACGCCGACCTCGCCGCCGTGCGCGACGACGCGCGCGGCCAGCTCGGCGCCTGACCGCACTCATCGCAGGGTCCATTCCCCAGCGAGAAGGCGCCGACGGGGCGATCGACAGGGGTCGAGCGCCGATGCGCTGGGGGCCGCGGGGTGTCGCCGCCGGGCAGTTGAGTCGTTCCGCCGTACCCATCGAGGCCGCGTGAAAATGGCACCGAAATGGCCACAATGGCGACTACAGATCGCTACAGATGAGAAACCAGGCGAACTTGAAGGTGTCGATTTGCAGGCATTCGGGGGCTGATGAGGCAGGGGCCTACCGCTTCACACGCGAGAGGTCGCAGGTTCGAAACCCGCCGCGCCCACTGGAGAACCGACTGTCCGCCATTCTTACGGTTCGCTGGGGTGGGGGGTCGCTAGCGAACCAAATCGACGTGTCACCAGATGCCACGGTGGCCCCGGAGTGGCATCAATTCGGCACGAGAACGCCGGTGAGCACTGGGCGGAGCGCTCTACGGCCTCTCGCGTTCGCGACGAGCGGTCGATACGCGGACGGGGGGGCGGTCACCTCGGCTGCGGTCCGCTCCGCGGGCGCCGCTCGCTGCGAACGCAGATCAGTCTGAGACGCCGAGGCAGGCAGCCCCTGCGAAGAGGGACTGCAGGACCCGACCAGCGAGCAAGACCCCGGCCGAGCTGCGCGTCGCGCGGCTCGCCCCCGCTGGCTCGCGGCCGCGGCTCGACGAACCTGAGATCGCGCAGCATCTCGGGCTCTCCCTCGAGCAAGGTTCTTAACCGGAGCGCCGCTGACAGGCCGTACGGCCACCGGCCTCGGCACGACGACCGTCGCGCGCGGAGCGAGCACGCGGTCGCGGTCATCGTCGACCCGACGCCTGCGCAGGTGATCGCCTAGGCGGCCGTCAGCCCAGGGACAGGGAAGGACGGATCGCCGGCGGGCCCCCCGACGGTCTCGGCCAGTGCCCAGCGGCCGCCTGGCGCAAGCACGCGGTGCGCCTCTGCCGCGGGCGGTGCGATATCGGCGAGGCCCTCAGCCCGGATGCGATCCGTCGCCGCGCCGCGTGCGCCGAACCGGCCGTCATCGAGATCGTTGCGGTAGACGAGACCGTCGTCGTCCGCCCGGACCCGGCGTCCGCAGCGGCCTGACTCGTGATCGCCAGCGGGCACCCGACTGGCTGCGGTGTGAGCGGCTGGCCGGTCAGACCTCCGGGCGCCGAGTGACTTCCACGGATACGACCTGGAGGTCCTCGATGCCGTCGAAGTCGCTGGCGTTGGTTGTGTAGACGGGCAGTCCGTGTGCGAGGGCGGTGGCGGCGATGAGGGCGTCGTAGGCGCGCGCGGCCGATTTGCGGCCCGAGCGGCGAAGGGACGCGGCGACGCGGCCGAAGACTCGCGCGGCCTGGTCATCGAACGGCAGCGGGTCGAAGTCGGCCTCGGCTTGCTGGAGATGGGCCTGACGGATCTCCCGTTCATGAGCGTCGTCGGTGACGAGCGGGCCGACGGACAGCTCGGCCAACGTGATCGCGGTGATGAGCGGCTCGCCGGGCAGGGCGGCCGGGTCGCGAAGCAGCGGAAGCTGGATGACCGTAGAGGTATCCAGGACGGCGCGGGGATGAGCGTTGTTCACAGCGTCGCGTCCAGCACCACGTCGAGGTCACGACGCAGTGCCTCCGGGTCGCCGGCCGGCAGCGTGCTCCAACGAGCCAGGAGCACCTCGGCGGTTAGCGCGGCCGGCGCCACCGGGCGCAGCGTGGCTACAGGCCGCCCCGCGCGGGTGATCGTGATCTCCTCGCCTCGTGCGGCGCGGTCGACCACCTCGCCGCCCTGGTTGCGCAGCTCACGGATCGACACGTCGCTCATGGCGTCTATGGTATCACCCGTGATACGTCCGCGACGGCGCTTGCGGGTCGCGTTCGTCTGGGCCGGTGCCGAGCTGCAACCTCCAGCGCGATGCACGGCCTCAGGCGGCCCCCGGGGGCGGTCGTGTGGTCCCGTCCCCCGTGGTCCCGACGGCGCGGCGGGGCTCGCCACGAGGACGCGCGCGTCGTTGACGGCGGCCACGCGGCGCGTCGCGCCCGCGGGGAACTGCACGGTGTCGCCACCGGCGCGATGACGTCGGCGCGTCGAGGACGACGGCCTGCGCGAGCCGATCGAGATCCGCCGCCGGTGGCCCCACACGGCCGTGCTTGTGCTGTCCCAGCACGTGCAGCGCCGCTACGCGCGTGAGCTCGTGGGCGACCGGCCCGCCGGCAGAGGAGGCGGTGGTCTAGCACTGCTCGAACATCCACGCCGCGCTCGGCCTGCGCCGACAACCGACGAGCACCGGCGGGTGCTGGCCGCCGTCCGCCACCTCGCGGGCTGAGCCCAAGACGGTTCAGAGGGGATCGCGCCGACAGGCGAACGCGCGATGCAGACACGACGGACCCGACCCGACTCCCCGTGGTCCCGGGACCGACCCGCTCAGTGCCCGTGGAGCGACAACGATGCAGGCGACAGGCGCGCACACGGGACCTAGGTCCTGTTCCCTGAACGAGCAACGGTCACTACGCTCGGGCCAGGTACTGCCACCCCGGAAAGGTGCCCCGACGAATGCATAGCGGTTAGTCTCACGGGTCGGCTGCACGGTTGGCGGCAGGGACTTCGGTCCGTGACATAAGGAGGAATCTGGCCGTGGAACTGGGCGTGCGGGAATCTCAATACACGACGACAGGCGCCGACCATGACGGAGACGACGGCGTCCTGCCCGGCGCGGACGGCGTACCCCAGCATGTCGGAGTGGTCGACCAGCCGATCGTTGATGCGCCGCCGGAGATCGTCTCTGATCCGCCGCCGGAGGTCGTCTCCGATGCGTCCGTCACGCCGTTCTATCGGCTGCCGCAGATCACGCCGCGGTCCAAGATCGGCACGCCGGACGAGCGTCGACCCTGGTGGGCGCCGGCCGGCTGGTTGCTCATCGCCGTTACGAGCCTGGTCTTCTACGCAATTCTGTTGGCGCTGTCCCCGCTGCTGCTGACCGCGATCGTCGGCCGCCGGATCTGGCGCAAGACGCTGCGCTACCGCCGCTCGCCGGCGGACCTGCGCATCGCCGTCATCGGTGGCGGTTGGAGTGGCCTGCAGTGTCTGCAGCGTTTCCGGGAGATCGGCGTCGAGCAGGTCGATGTGTTCGAGCGCTACGACGACGTCGGCGGCACGTGGAGTCCGCACCTGCGCTACCACGGGCTTCAGACCCACGCCAGCATGACGGTCACCTCATTCGATGGGTTCCCTTACAGCGAGGACCCCGACGTGCAGGGCGGGAAGGTCATGGCCGAGGAGGTCGACCGCTATATCCACCGCTTCGCCGACGCGCGGAAATTGGCTTCGCACTGTCAGCTCAACAGCAATGTCGAGTCGCTGAGCTACTCGTCCGCCGACCGCACCGGGACGTTGACCGTCACCGACACCCGCACGGGCGAGGCGCGGACCGCTGGACCCTACGACCTCGTGATCTGGGCGTCGATGGCGGCTTTCGGCCCGATCCCACAGCTTGCCGGAGCGGAGGAGTTCCGGGGTCGGCAGCTGCACACGGTGTCCTTCTCAGATGCCGAATTCGACGACATCGTGCGCCACAACCGGCGGGTCGTCCTTATCGGCGGAGGCAAAGCTGCCTGCGACGTCGCGTTGGGCCTCCGCCACGGGGGTCACGACAACTTCGCGTGGGTGATGCGCAGGCCCTACCTGTTCTACAAGTTCGAGGCGCTGCTGCACGATGCATCGCCGATGAACAAGCTGCGTGGTCTCACGTACCTCGCGACTGTCGTCTTCACCGGCGTCTCACGACGGTTCGGAGCCATCCTGCACTGGTCATCGGGCCACCTGCACGCCCTCGGTCGCCCGCACACCGACTTCACTCGCTTCCACGGTGGGGTTCTTAGCCCGACGCAGCGCCGACAGCTGCGAGATATTCCGTACACGATCGGAAACCCGGTCGCGTTCGAGAAGGACGCAGTCGTCCTCGAAGACGGTGCAGAGTTGCCGGCCGACGTTGTCATCTGGGCCACCGGCAACAGCACCGGCATCGACACCCTGGGGCTGGCGAAGGACGGGAAGCCGTTCACCTTGGACCCGAAGGCCAAGCTCTACAACCACTTCGTCG